>CAYXIH010000007.1:21170-58567 GCA_964465155.1 uncultured Sphaerochaeta sp. | reverse complement strand
CTGTGTGACATTGCCATGTGCGGTGATCATAATATCGGGCGCGAATACGGAGCACTCCTTGAGCTACCTTCCACTATTGCAAAGGGAGATGATTTATGCCGACTACGGTATATAAGAGATAATAAATCTGATAAATGATGCCAGCCTACATCATGGTTTTAAAGTTGAGCTGTTTGCCTGTTGTAGGACAGAAAAGTGTGCAAAGTTGCAAAAATCTTTCCTAAGTGGCAGTAAATTTAGGTTGCAAAAGATTTTAACTTTGATACGTGTGTCAGCCGAAGAGGGGATAGCTGCTGCAGGGTTATTTAGAGAGCGAAGAGCATATTGTAACAGAGCTTGCAGAATTTCACCTCGAGATTGAAGGAATACATCCATTTGTTGATGGCAGTGGGAGAACAGACAGGGTCCTTGCGAGTTTCGCACTAATGCAGGCAGGATATCCCCCGATTGATATACAGTTTGCAGATAGAATTGCATATTACAAAGCGTTTGATGAGTATTATGGGAATCATCATCTTTCTGCCATGGAAGAGTTGCTTGCAAGGTATATCAATGCCCGACTGGATGCATATCTCAAGATGCTTCAGGAATGAATAGAAGTTGCAGATGCCGCGTCCAAGAAAGAGTTGTTGTGAATAGATGATCCAAGGTTCTGGGAGTGTTGTTGTCGGTATCTTCTGAATGTGTGCAACTGTTTCAACCTATTTTGACCTTGTAGCATCTATCAATTCAAACAACACCCGCGCAAAATCACATTTGATTGGGATGGATGGATCTTCTTGGTGCGTTTGTAAGTTGCTGAGTGAGTATTCTGTGATTTCAATGGGGATGCTTCCTTTTTTGTAGGAACACCCAATGAAAACAATGAAACCTGGCATATACTCCCTGCTAAATGAAGGTGTGACAAAGTGATTCCTTCCGACACAGGATGCAACCCATGTATCCAATTCAGCTCGATCATAATGCATCGAGAGAAAATCTTCAAAATTGTTGTATGAAAAGAGAAACTCTGGGATATCGTGAGGCTTGTTCTGGTAATGATCCATATTTGAATGATTGTTGCGCTGGTAGATGTCCCAATCGACCCAAATGAGAATTTCTGATTTGCGATTGCCTTTCCTTATTTCCCTGTACTTTCTCACGACATTCTCGTAGTCGCCACCTTCTGAAGGTCTGGGGATGAAACGGATTTCAATATCTTCTTCCTCGAAATATCGGTTCAACTTTTGTAGATAAGCTCTCTCTGATGGGCCCTCACAAATCACAATTACATTTTTGTTTTGTACATTCATCAATCACCTATCCAAGTCAAATATAGGGATACGGGATGCCCGAGAAGCTTCCCTGCAGATACTGTTTCCTGAAATTGGTCACATTCCGGATTCCCTGAAAATCTGATACACGTGTAAATATCGTACCTTTCTTCATGGTCCTGCTTACAAAACCAATCTCAGAAACCCTCATCATATCCTGTTCCATTATATCGGTATTGTGGGTGGTGAAAATCAATTGAGCATTTGAGGTATTGTACCGTTTATCTTTGAACATCCTTACAATTTCAGCCGATAGCAGGGGATGGAGAGAATTTCCCAACTCATCAACCACCAACACAACGCCTGTTCGTAATGCTGCCATGACTACGCCAAGAAGACATGCAATACGCTGGGTGCCTGCAGATTCATCACTGAAATTGAACTGCACTTCATTACCTAATGCGTCATCATGGTAAGAATTGATCTTTATTGAAGTGATTCTGTTTTTGGCTAATTCTAACTCATACGTTTCGGGGTCAAATAAATTATCTGTTTTCTGAATTGTATCTCGCTTGTATTCCATGCGAGTGATATCGATATCCAATTTCCTGAGGTTCTCAACTATTTCTTCAAAAGCTTTTTGTATTCCTGGTTCATCATATGAATTTGCCAGGTTGCTCAATCCTTGGTTGAACGGTATTGCATTGCTTGAATGTACTTCGAGTTTTGTGCTCAAGAAATCGAATGCTTTGGACATGGATTCATGCAGCCCTGAATAATTCTTGCCTATTACCGAAATGAATGGAGCCCTAAATAGACCTTCTCGATCTAAACATTCTACTGAGAAAATAGTATTCAATTTTTCACTTGGATATACCTCTGTAGAGAGATTCTCTAACTTTGGGGTTCTGTTGTTAATAGAATAAAGTAGTTCTCCATTTTCAATCAGTTCTTCTCGGATGATTTCCTTTCTGTCAACTTCCATAAGATATTGGAAGATCCTGTCTCCTGCCATGAAGTCCAGCATGAATGAAGTGATGTCGTTGTTGGGATGCAACATGTTGGGCAATATGGAATTGGGGTCGTATTTGCTTCTGATGATCGTGACAAGCGAAGCGAGCGCTTGTAATATGTTTGATTTTCCAGAAGCATTCGCACCGTATATTGCAAGACAAGGAACAGTACGCACCCCCTGTTTCTCCAGGAAGGGCATCAATTCCATTTGCTTATACCCATTGGGGGCTTTCTTTTCTGCATACCCCATAGGTATGGTGACATCTAGTATTGATCTATAATTTTTGAGTTGGAAGGATAACAACATAATGAAACTCCTTGGGGGAGGGGTATACAATAGTATACATAATTGTAACCAATAAAGTCAACATAAACAAAAATCCTGTTTATCGTGCGATATTCTTTGAGTGCAGTGACATTGGAATTGCCTTCCAAATTACACATTGGACTCTCTCAACCAGTCCTATTTTGTGTATCCAACGCACGTCATTTACATCCAAACTGCTTGTTGATTGCATAGAATAGTGCAACTTGCATTGACAGTAATTTGAGAATATGTCAGTTTCCTGTTGGGGGTCTTATGCTTAAGCTTTCACAGGTAACATGTTATTTTGGCGGTCGAGATATATTACGAAATGCAGATCTTTTGATTAGGGATCAAGATAAAATTGGATTGGTAGGGCCCAACGGTGCCGGAAAATCTACTTTGTTCAAAGTCATTACTGGGCATGAAAGCTTAGCTGCAGGTTCCATAAATTGCGATAAGAAGAATGCGTCCATCGGTTATTTTTCCCAAGATGTTGGGGAGATGAAAGGTGGTACCGTCATTGAAGAAGTGGTCAAGGGTGCAGGATTCTTGGCTTCCATCTCAGAACGCCTGTTCGTTCTGGAAGAACGCATGTGCGATATGGACAATCCCATCACAGATGCGGAGATGGAAGAGTACGGCAACTTGCAGACCGAGTTCATGCACCATGATGGATATAATCTAGAGACAAACGCTACTACCATCCTGACAGGATTGGGCTTCAGCGATGAACGGCAGCAGGAACCAGTGGAACACTTCTCCGGTGGCTGGAAAATGAGAATCGCAATGGCCAAGATCCTGCTGCAGAATCCCGACTTGCTGTTGTTGGATGAGCCAACGAACCACCTGGACCTCGAGTCGATCATCTTCTTGGAATCCTGGCTTCAGAATTACAAGGGCTCGTTGGTCATGACTTGCCATGATAGGGAATTCATGACACGCATTTGCAATACGACTGTCGAGTTGGCATATGGCAAGCTGACTACCTATTCCGGAGACTATGACTTCTATCTGAAGGAGTGCAAGATCCGACGTGACCAAATGATTGCAACCTACACCCGCCAGCAGGCCATGATCAAGAAAGAGGAAGACTTCATATCAAAGTTTGCGGCACGGGCAAGTCATGCCAATCTCGTACAGTCACGCATCAAAACCCTTGAGAAGATTGAACGGGTGGAGTTGCCCCCAGAAGACAAGGTGGTGAGCATTGAATTCGCACCATGTCAAAGAAGTGGCGACCAGGTGGTGACCTTTGAAGATGTCGCGTTCTCCTATGATGGGAAGCGGAATATCTTCTCTGGGATTACCGGGACGGTCAGAAGACTTGAAAAGATTGCTTTGACAGGTATCAATGGTGCCGGTAAGTCAACGTTGTTGAAATTGATCACCGGGGCATTGGAATCAACAGCAGGAGTAGTGACAGTGGGAGCAAGCGTCAAGCTTGGTTATTTCTCCCAGTACTCTTCCGACGTATTGCATGCTGACAATACCATCTTTGATGAACTCATGGCAGCCAGGCCCAATGCAACGATTGGTGAAGTAATGGCTATCTTGGGAGCGTTCCAGTTCTCCGGGGATGATGTGAAGAAGAAGATCTCGGTGCTGTCCGGTGGCGAGAAGAGTAGGGTCGTATTGGCTGCCATCTTGTCCAACCCCATCAATTTCTTGGTGCTCGACGAACCGACAAACCACTTGGACATCCAAACCCGTGAAGTCTTGTTGGAAGCTCTGAAAGCATTTGATGGCACTATCCTGATCGTGAGCCATGACAGGTTCTTCCTCAAGCATCTCGCCACCCGCGTGTTTGAGATTGATGAGGGCAAGCTCAACGTCTATGAAGGAAACTATGACTACTACCTGGAGAAAAGTCCTCATCTCCAAACCCTTGCATCCACCATGTTGGCCAAGTAGCCTTGCTGCAGTAGAGAATCAAGTGGGGATGAACTGCATAAGCCAAGAGATACCTCTCAGGGGGTATTCCTTGGCTCTTGTTGTGCTTGGGTCAGAGCAACGCCTTCACAGCATCCTTGATAATCTGTGCATGGTCGAATGCCAAGCCACAGTTTGGGTCCTCGAGGTCAAAGGTAGCGTCGGCACCGTGTAGCGTCAGGTTGTTGTTGTCCAAGACAAACCATTGGGCTTGCTTGGCATCGTCTCCTGCGGTGGCCTGCAGGTCTTGCTTGAGGAGTATGCCATAGGCAATGGAAACCACCCAGCCCCGTGGGTCCCTATTGGGTTGGGAATAGACACCTATCAACTGCATGGCAGGAACTTCCAGGTTGGTTTCTTCCTTGAGTTCCCTGGTCGCAGTCTGCTGTAGTGGCTCTTGTGGGTTTGCAAAGCCTCCGGGCAATGCCCATCTGTTGATATATGGATGGGCCTTTCTCTTGATGAGCAGCACCGATAGCTTGCCATTGGATTGCTTGAAGATGACGATATCCGCAGTCAGGGACGGCTTTGTGTAATTCTTGGTTTTGTATAGGGCGAGAAACTCTTGTTCGTTGAGGCCCTTGTTGTCCAGTTCGTTCATAGTAGGAATATAACATGAAACAAGCCGCGATGGTACGCGGCTTGTTTCAGTTGGTTGATTAGAAATTGACGTCCGTGTCGTAGTAGCAACACTTGAGCAAGTCTTCCATTTCCTTCTGGCTTGGCTGGCGTGGGTTTGAACCCGTGCAAGCATCAAGGATTGCGTTCTTTGAAATCTCAGGGAGCCTTTCAAGGAATACGCTTTCAGGAACGAAGCCCTGTTCACAAGGATAGCTGTCCTTGCCGTAATGCTGGATGCTGTGGGGGATGTTCAACGCATCGTTCATGTCCCTGAGCATCTTGATCAAGGCTGCGGTCTTCTCCTGGTCATTCTTCCCCTCGAGGTGGATGAAGTCGGCGATTTCACCATAACGCTTGAGAGCCTCTGGGTTCTTTGCGTTGAAGGCGATGACCTTGGGCAGGTACATTGCGTTTGCTGCGCCGTGGATGATGTGTGCATCATAGTCGGCGAAGACAGCACCGGTCTTGTGGGCCATGGAGTGGACGATGCCAAGCAATGCATTGGAGAATGCCATGCCTGCAAGGCACTGGGCATCATGCATCTTGTCACGGGCAGCCATGTCGCCATTGTAGGATGGGATCAGGTTGGCCTTGACCAGCTTGATGGCATGCAATGCAAGTGGGTCGGTGTACTCGCAATGTGCGGTTGACACGTATGCCTCGATTGCATGGGTAAGGGCATCCATACCGGTATGGGCAACGAGCTTCTTGGGCATTGTCTCAGCAAGTGCTGGGTCAACGATTGCAACGTCCGGAGTAATCTCGAAGTCAGCGATCGGGTATTTGATGCCCTTGGAGTAATCGGTGATGATGGAGAATGCAGTCACTTCGGTGGCAGTACCGGAAGTAGAGGAGATGGCGCAGAAGTGTGCCTTCCTTCTCAGCTCGGGGATGCCGAAGACTTTGCACATGTCTTCGAAGGTGCATTCTGGATGTTCATATTTGATCCACATTGCTTTTGCAGCGTCGATCGGAGAACCACCACCAATAGCTACGATCCAGTCAGGACCGAAATCGATCATGGCCTGGGCGCCTCTCATGACAGTCTCTACAGATGGGTCTGGTTCAATACCTTCAAACAGCTGGACTTCCATGCCAGCTTCCTGAAGATAGCTGACTACTTTGTCAAGGAAACCGAATTTCTTCATGCTTCCGCCGCCGGTGCAGACCATTGCCTTCTTGCCCTTGAAAGTCTTCAAGGCTTCAATTGCATCTTTTCCATGATATAGATCTCTAGGAAGTGTAAATCTCATTGTAGTTCCTCCTAATTTATTCTTTCTAAATTAGCTAGCCTAATATAATCTAAAATTCGCAAAAGATAAACAACATTTTCGTCGAAAAATTGAGGAAATTTAAATGATTATTGTAATAAATGTGATTTTGGTAACATAAAACCATTTGTGTTGGATATAAGTTTTACTCTTTCAATCTCATGTAGGATTCGTGGTTGATGATTGGTGGGAAATGGATGATTCATACAAAATCTTCACTATACATTCGTCAATCAGGACATCTAACGGCTAGAGGGGATAATAAAGAGAGAGGCAACAAACTGCAGATGTTGAGACCTCTTGGATGGGCTATACCATTCTTTTCTTGAATCGACTCCACATTACTGAAAGCCAAATGCAAGAAGTTGCAAAGGCAATTGCCAAGAGGCCTGTGATGTTGCCTTGGATTGCTTTGCCCATCCAAAATGTCGGCAGAGGTGAGAAGAGATATTGTGTCTTGTTGTGCAGGAAGAATGGGACCACAGCACCCAACAGCATCAATGTTGCCAACTTGGTGATTGCCAATCCTTCCAGCTTGTTGGATGAACATGCAATGACCAGCAATGCAATGATGAGTCCTTGGAATGAACCTAGGATGGAAAGGAGCAGGATGAGGACGAACGGGAATTTGGAGAGGGAGAACAACGGCAGCAGGGATACGGTTGCAATGCAAGCAATGCATGTGGGGATGCCCAGTCGTGCTAGAAGATAGCCATTCTTGCCCAATGGCGTAGCATAGAGGTAGCTTGCTACATGGTCATCCGATTCCTCCAATATGACCATGGCGGCGATGAAGCAATACATCGTAGGGGTGAGCAATGCATAGAATATGTCGAATAGGCCATAGTACGGTACAAAGATTGATGAGATCGGGAGTATAGCATCCAAGGCAGGAATGCCGAACTTGAAGAATAGTCCCGCCATGATAGGGGCTATGCATGCCATGACAAGCATCATGTCATGCCTGATGTAGCGGGTCATCAGCAGGAAACTGCGTTGTATCGCTTTCATATGCGTGCTCCTCCCAGCCGGTTGAACATCCGTACCACATTCCGATTTGCAATGAAGAACAGTAAGATGACCGTGGCAATGATGATCAGCAGGTTCCATGTTGAGGGGGCGTTCCCCGCCACTAGCCTGATGCAGGCGATCGGAGGATACCATTGCATGAACTCCATGGGGATACCCAGCTGATATAGGACTGCGGGAACGAAACCAATGATCTCAACGGGAACTGTCCACAGGATATACTGATTCAAGCTTGAGATGTTCGTTGCAACGATGATGCCGGCAAGGGTGAATATCACAGATGAGGCAGCTGTTCCCAGCAGTACCCAATGTATATTGCTGACAAGGGCTGTGATGGCCAGTACCAATGCGACCAACACTGATATGATCCCCATGGAGATTACCTTTGACCAGATATACTGCATTGAGCTGATAGGGGAGATTGCTATGGCACATACGACCTTCTGGCTCTGTTCCAAGAGGATGACTGCTCCCATGAAGAACAATCCCATTGCGGCAGGGTCGGAGAAGATGCAGATGGTAGCTGCCATTCCCTTCCATGAGTCAGGGAGGAGGGACAGGAGCAGCAGGTACAACATGGTGAGGATTCCATACAACCAATAGAATCCATATCGGGCCTGAAACCGCATGTCCCAAGCTATGAGGGTTGGAAATCTCATTGCAGGGCCCTCCCCGTGATATCTATGAAGATATCGTTGAGGGTCGGTTCGCTGCTATGTATCGAATGGAGCCGGTTCTCTTCAATCAGCTTCTTCAGCTGCAGGTCCTGTGAAAGATTATCCATTTTGGTACTGGCTTGCTGTTCCCCTTGGTCATGCCAAGTATATGTTACCTTGGTTGCTCCCCTGGACATAATCAGATTGTGGGGGCTATCCAACGCACAAATGTTGCCATTGACTATGCATGCCACCGTGTCACACAGCTCAGTAGCATCTACCATGTTGTGTGTAGTGAGCAAAATTGTCTTGCCTTTTGCTTGTTCTGCCTTGATCAGGTCTTTCATCAGTTTGCTGTTGTTGGGGTCGAGGCCGCTGGTTGGTTCGTCAAGAAAGAGCAACATTGGGTCATGTATCAATGCCTTGATGAAATTGAGCCTGGACTTCATTCCCTTTGAAAAGTCACGGATCCGTTTGTCACCATCATGCTCCAGTCCCACGGCGGCAAGAAGTTCATCAATGGGGCGGCATGGACGTTTGTACAAGGATGCAAAGAAGCGGAGATTTTCCCGAGCCGTAAGCTTTTCGTAGAGGGTGGAGAACTCAAAGTCGATGCCGACCCGTTCATAGAAATCCTTTGGGTGGTGCTTGCACTCAACCCCATCAACCTTGGCTGAGCCTTCATAGGTGGGCAACATTCCGATCAAGATCTTCTGCAACGTACTTTTCCCAGCGCCAGACGGGCCCAGGAATCCAAAGATTTCCCCCCGTTGTACCCGAAAGCTCATGTGCTCTATGAATGGTTTGCCCGAATAGCTAAATGAAACATCCTCGACTTGGATCATCCAATCCTCCTAAAGACTATCTGACCAATATAATAGTAATAGTCAAATTACAAACTGAAAAAACAATCAGTTGTTGCCTAAACCATCTGGAGCACTACGCCGTAAATCAATACCCTCAGTCCCTGCAGATAGCTATCATCGGGAAGCTCATCGGAATGCAAGGAAGCAAAATAAATGGCTCGGAAAGCGGAACCTATCGCTTGCATGTCGACATCTGACTTGATGGGAAGCTTGTTCATCATCATCTCGATCATATCGGTATCGTGGCCCAGGTGGTCTGCCAAAACTTCCGGTGGAAGCTTCCGAGCCAATAGTTCCACCTCTCCAGAGCTGAGCATCCTGAGAATGGGGGAGATGCTTGCCTGTTGGTACAAATCAAACAAGATGTCGGTCAACTGCGTTTCCAAGGACAAGTTTGGATCGATATCCCCGATTGCAGTACATAGCTGTTGTTCGATCATGTCGTGTTGTTTGAGTATCACCTCGAACAATAACATTTCCTTTGAGGGGTAGAAGAGGTAGAACGTTCCCTTGGGGATCCTGACACGATGGACCAGCTCATCGACCGTAGTACGGCGAACGCCATACTGGGAAAGACATTTCCCAGCTTCTTCCTGCAGTCTCCTGCGGATACAGTCACGTTCTTGCTGTGAATAGCACTTTGGCAATGGAATCACCTCTTTTTGACCAAACTCTTTGATTTGGTCATTATAATAGTATACGGAACATGCATCAAGGGTGCATCGAATGAATATGGATGCAGGCAACAAGCTACACCCACATCAAGCCAGGTCCTTGTCTGTTCCAGACAATTTTAACTTCCAAATATGCATTGAAAGAGAATTGAGCTGAGGAACTTTATAAGCCCATATGTTTAGGGGTCAGAACCTGGTTTGATTACTATCTTCACTCCTCCTGACAGTCTTCTGTTGCCTGTCCAAGACGATGCATCAATATTCTATTTGCAGAATATGCTTTTTTATAGATTTGATATATTTTGGAATAAATAATTTCATTTTTTGGATTGGGAGTTATGGGAGTTTTATTCCATCTGATAATTTCATCAAAAGCTTGGTCAAAAGAGGCATATGCGCCCACTGCAACACCTGCTGTGATGGCAGCCCCAACACCTGACTGCTCTTTCATATTGGAAGTTATAATTTCTTTGCCCAGAATATCTGCTTGCATCTGCATCCAAACGTTACTTTGGGATGCCCCACCTGATGCAATAAGTGTAGTGACTGTTTCATGCAAATCATTAACCAATATTCCAAGGCAATCCTTTAAAGAAAAAACTACTCCTTCCATTACTGCTCTAAATAAATGCATCGGGGTATGCGAAAGAGTGAGGCCCAGAAAAACACCTCTTGCATAAGGATCCATATGGGGAGTTCTCTCTCCACAGAGATATGGAAGAAAAATTAACCCTTCGGCCCCTGGAGGTATCTTTCTTACCCCTTCATCAATTTCCTTGTATGATAAATGTGGGTTAATCAAGTTTCGAGCCCATCTCAAAGACAATCCTGAAGCAAGAACAGCACCCATATAATATGATTTACCTCCTACGAATGCAAAACCATGCGTTCGCATACTTTGATCATATTTATTAACTTCCATTGGCATTAGGATTTGGCCTGCTGTTCCAATTGTTACTAACGCTGTACCTTCTTTGTTGATGCCATTTCCTATTGCTTGCATAACTTGGTCGCCCCCGCCATAAGCGATAGGAATCCCTTGTTTTATACCAAGTTCCTTGGCGGCTTTTTCTGTGAGATATCCTGCTATAGCCTCTGGTTTCCCAAGTTGTGGCATAAGGGTAAGTGGGATATCCAATTGATTTAGTATTTCCTGTGACCAAGTCTGTGATTGAGCATCGAAGGCTCCAGTAGCAGCTGCGTCTGTGATTTCACTTGCTATTATATCTGTGAGTTTATATCGAATGTAATCCTTGGGAAGGATGCAAGTTCTGATTCTATTATAGATTTCATGTTCATGTTCACGAATCCAAAGGAGTGAAGGTAGAAAGAAACCAACTGCAATCGGACTATGTGTTATGTTTCCAATACGCTCCCGCCCAATGATATCTTCAATTTTTTTAACTTGTCTTGCCGATCGTTGATCACACCAAAGAATCGCTGGATAGCATACTGTATTGTCTTCTGCCAGGGGAACTATGCCATGCATTTGTCCCGAAAGTCCAATGGCCAAGATATTATGAGTAGTCAAATCGACTTTGTCTTTGATGTCTTTGATGCAAGAAATAACCGCCTGCCACCAAACTTCTGGATTTTGTTGAGCCCATCCAGGGGAAGGAATATCAAAGACATATTCCTTTTGACCAATAGCGATGATTTGTCCCATTGAATTGATTGCTATTACCCTCGTGCTGGATGTTCCAATATCAATACCCAACAAGATGTCCATGAGCGCCTCCTTTGCTATGTCATGATGGTAGAAACTAATTGGCAATGATTTTTGTTGCATATTTAATAAATAATACAACAGCTTTGAACTAAGACAGAATATTCGCAACAATAAATCCAAAGATCAGACAAGACTATCAAGATCTTGTTGATGGTAACCTATTGATAGTCTAAAGAATAAGTTTGTTTTAACTCTTACACTTATATTTAATTTAACAAGTATATCATACTACGTCATAAATAAAAATCATATTGTCTTTTATGTGACTATCTGACTCAGAAAATCATTGGTGATTATCGGTAATCAAAATTGATTATTAATTTCTTGCATTTGTGACTTCAGCATCGTATCCTGTGTGTGTGGAAAAGGGAGGAGATATGGGAAACGCGTTGTGCAAACGTGTTGCGGAGTTCGTTACCACTAATGATGGTGTGCTTCCGGTACGGCCAGCTTGGGTGCCAAAAAAATTCCTATGTCCCGGCAAGCGCCTTGGCTTGGCTGTCGAGGATTATGATTGTGGTGAACGTGGCCAAATTATGGAGCGCTGGCTCTGTTCTGTAACTTCGCATGATTCTCCTCTAGCACAAGAATATGAAGGTGAATCTTTACTTGCGATTGACGACTGTGACATTTCACTCCGAAATGCAATTGATGTACTGCCTGAGATTGTTGGTATTGAATACTACCAAGTTCATCATGGATTGGATCGTCTCATAAAACTATTTGATTACGGAGTAAGGCTTCCATTTCATATTCACCAACGCCAATGCGACTTGGATTCTCAAGGAAAGAAGAGCAAGGACGAAGCTTATCATTTTTTAGATGCAGACCCGGGCCCTCATCCAGAAACGTTTATTGGAGTTCATCCATATATTGTAAAAGAACATCTTCAAAATGAAATTTTTCTGCCGATATTAAAAGAATGGAAAGCCAATGATGCAGAGGTTTTGAAACATAGCACTGCATATTATTGTACGCCTGGTGAAGGCTTTCTCTTGAACAGTGGATTACTGCATGCTCCTGGCTCTGTTTTAACATTTGAAATACAAGAGTCATCTGATGTCGCAGGTTTCTTTCAGCCTGTTGTTGATGGGTTTGTCATGGACAAGAGGATATTGCTGAAAGATGTTGCGATAGAGGATCAGCTTGCATGGGGGCCTGAAGAAGCTGCACTGAGACAAGTGGATTGGGAAGCAAATATCAACCCGAATTTCTATGAACAATTTCATCTGTTTCCACGGATATGTGAAGAAACAAGGCAAGATGATCTTTACGAAACATGGATTTTCTATGGTACTCCTAAATTCTCAGGTAAACGTTTGATTTTGCCCCCAGGGCGGAAGTTTAGAAGTGTTCAGAAAGGTGTCCACAACCTTTTCTGTTGGAAAGGGGAAGGGGACATTTCAGGCCATTGTATCAAAGCGGGGAAACTCAACAGGGAATCATGTAGTGATGAATTGCTTATTTGCCATGATAGAGCAGTACGTGGATACGACATCATTAATACAGGCAAGGAGAATCTAGTACTGTATTTAATTTTTGGGCCAGAAATCAACAACGAGTGTGCACCAAAAATTGAGAACTAAAGTTGTTTCTTGCACCCATAGTGGTGAGAAATATTGAGGAGGTTTGAGATGATTGTGTCATTGAAAGATGTTCTTGGGTATGCACAAAAGCAGAAAATTGCCATTGGAGCTTTTAACATTACAAATCTGGAATCTGTTCGTGCTATTGTCGCCGCAGCTGAGGATACGCAAATGCCTGTCATCATCAACTGGGGTGATGGTCATGCGAAGTATATTTCCATGGAAGAAGCCGTTTATCTTATGAAATACTATGCCAAGAAAGCAAATGTACCAGTTTGCATGAATCTTGACCATGGTTTGACTTTTGAAGAATGCACACAAGCAATGAATCTCGGATACACCGGTATAATGATTGATGCTTCGTCAAAACCTTATGAAGAAAATGTTGAGTTGACGAAAGAAGTCGTGCGTGAGGCACACGCCCTTGGTATTGGTGTTGAAGGCGAAATTGGGCATATTTTGTCTCATGAGAAAGGTTTGACTGCTGAAACAGTAGACAAGGAAAAAACGTATACTCATCCTGAAGAAGCAAAGAAGTTTGCAGATCAAACAGGTATCGATGCTTTGGCGATTTCATTTGGAACCGCTCATGGGTTATATCTCGAAAAACCTGTTCTGGATCTTGGGCGAATAAAGTTATGTGTCCAGGCTAAGGATATGCCGTATGTGATGCATGGTGGTTCGGGACTTTCTAAAGAGGAGTTCCAAACAGCTGTTCGAAATGGTATCAGAAAAATTAACTTCTGTACCTATATGAATGTAGCTGGTGGCGAAGCTGTGAAGAACGCTATGGACAATGTAAAGAAAGATGAACCTGTCCTATTTTTTGATATTCCTGAAATTGGTATGGAAGCGATGCGTTCCTGTGTTCGTGAAGCAATTTTGACTTTTGCTTTGAAAAACTAATACGAGGGAAAAAGCCGTATGGGTGGGGAACGAAGAGGTATTTGTTGTATCGGACCCTTGAATTACGATATGTGTTATCTCATTGATCAGTATCCCATGGAAGGGATGCTGACATCCATACGGGCATCTTCTGTCCAACCTGGAGGATTAGGAAATCTGATGGGGCAATTGGCGAAGTTGGACTCGACACTCCCTTTGGAATTCTATGGTGTTGTAGGAATGGATAGAAGAGGTCAATGGCTTGAAAAAAGTTTGACAGCCATGTTTCCAAATATCTCTTTCAGCAATGCTTTGTATGTCTCTGCGAATTCATTTACTGTCATAATGGATTCGTTGCAGAGTAAGGAACGCACCTTTTTTTCTTCTGCAGGCAAGAAATTGCCTTTGGATGCATCTAATATTGATATTGCCAAAATTCAAAGTAAATATTTAGTGCTTGAATATTTATTGGAAGGGGGATGGCTTGATGATACCGATTTGGTAACTGGTTGTGTTGCAGCTTCCATATGCCAGAAGGCTCATCAGGCAGGAATTCAGACGGTACTGGATCTTTGTAGCCATCGGTTTCCTGAAGCACATGAAATTTGTAAGATTGTGTTTCCGCATGTAGATATTCTAAGTTGTAATGAAATTGAAGCTTCTATTGCATCCGGAATAAAGCAAGAAGATAATGATGAGTCAATTTTCTATCAACTTGATGCAATAAAAGGAATGGGCATTTCTGAGCTTATTGCTATCCATACACCTAAATGGTGTTATCTCTTGGATTGTAAAACTGAAAATATCTGGAAATCCCACGCTATCGAAATTGATCCAAAACTTATTAAAACCAAGACGGGAGCAGGAGATGCTTTTCTTGCGGGACTACTATTGGGGTCGTACCTTGATTACAGTATGCCAACAAGAATGCTATTGGCTGTAGCTACTGCCCGTTCGTCACTAGAAGGCGTTAATGGGTTTGAGACAGTAATGCCTGCAGATACTTTGCTTGAGCGATATGAACAGAAAGTAGATGTAAAGTTGGTTAGGGGGTGCTGTAAGTGAAAGGTGGTATTGTTGTTGCAGGCCCAATTATCCTTGATCATCATTTTGAAATAGAATGTTTTCCTCAAGAGGGAGAACTTGCAACCGTACTGACTCATTATGATGAGATGGGAGGTACTGGCAATGTGCTAGGCTCAATTGCAAGACTTGATTCTCATGTTGATTTGTTTGCAGCCGGCAACATAGGCTTGGATGAAGATGGACAGAAAATTCAGGAATTAATCAAAAGAAACTTTCCGTCTATCAATCTTGAAGCCACTACTGTGGCAGGAAAAACTGCTTATACGATTATTATTGATTCAAAAGATAGTAAAGAAAGAACTTTTTTTTCTAATCTAGGAGATTGCAGCAATCTCAATGATTCCAATCTTCAATGGCAAAAATTTGACGGTTCGTTATTTCTTCTTGAATATCTTTTGATGGGATATTCTCTTGATTCATTGGATAAGGAGTATGGTACACATAGTGCTCGAATTCTCAAACATGCAAAAGAACGGGGAATGATAACGAGTGTTGATCTTGTTTCAAATCCTTGCCCTGATGCTCGGCGAATATGTTTGGATGTTTTCAAATTTGTCGATATTTGTGCAGTCAATGAAATTGAGGCTCAGGCATCAACAGGCATTTCTTTCCCTACCGATGGGAATCCATCAGAGGTAAGGAAGATCCTTGATGCTATTGAAAATATGGGCGTTTCAAAATGGGTAATCATCCATACTCCAAGAATTTGCTATGGGCTTGATGTTGCATCTCATAAATATATGCAGATTCATACAATGGATTTACCTTCAGGCTTTATCAAGGGGAAGACTGGTGCTGGAGATGCATTCCTCGCCGGCATTCTATATTCAGCATGGTTGGGGCAACCTCTAGAGAAAGCCTTGATTTGTGCTATTGGTACTGCTTCAAGTTCCCTTGCTGGTACTAATGGGACTGACACTGTAATTGCTTATGAACACCTTTCTGATTTTATGTTCGAGTTTGGTTTTGAAGGCAAGATAGAAAATCTCTGAAAAGAATAGAAGGAGACGCAAGTGAATCAGGAACAAGAACGGTTTTTGAAAAGAAAGGCAGCGGAAATTCGATATTATGCATTAGAAGCTATCCATCAGATCAACAAAGGTCATATTGGAGGATCCTTCTCTATTGCTGATATCCTTTCAGTTCTGTATTTCTCTCAGATGAATATTGATAGTAAGGATCCCAAGAATCCCAATAGGGACTTATTTGTCATGTCCAAAGGGCATTGTAGTCCCGTTGGATATTCTGTTCTGTACCTCAAAGGGTTTTTGACACATGACCAATTGATGACTTTCAGACATATCGACAGCAACCTTTCAGGGCATATGTATGCGGGTGTTCCTGGTGTAGAGGCTTCCACTGGTTCGTTGGGGCAGGGAATATCTGTAGCAACCGGAATGGCATTATCCTGTAAACAAGATCATTCTCACCGTCATGTGTTTTGCATTTGCGGTGATGGAGAAATCGAAGAGGGTCAAGTTTGGGAAGCCGCAATGGCGGCTGCCAATTTTAAGCTGGATAATTTTTGCGTTATCATTGATGACAATGGGATTCAGTTGGATGGCCGCACTTCCGAGATTTCTCCGAGCTTGGAACCAATCGAAGACAAGTTTAGAGCGTTTGGATGGAATGTCATCGTGATAAATGGTCATGACATTCCTTCAATTGACGGAGCTGTCGAGATATTTAAACACCTGCAGAATAGCAAACCTACTTGTATAGTCGCCCATACGATTAAGGGTAAGGGAGTCAAAGAATTTGAAGACAAAGTAAAATATCATGGTGGAATGCCATCGGAAGAAGGCTTCTCCCTCGCATTTGAAGAATTGAGAACCGAAATTGAAGCTTTGGAGGCGAGAAATGAGTGAGATTTCTATTAGAGAAGCGTATGGCCAGGCGTTGGCGGAGGTTGGTTCTGATAGTAGAATTGTAGCTTTGGACTCTGATCTTTCTACGTGTACTATGAGTACCTATTTTGGAAAGAAGTATCCTGATCGTTTTTTCAATTGTGGTATTGCAGAAGCCAATATGGTTGACATGGCAGCTGGATTTGCTCTGACAGGAAAGATTCCATTTTGTCATTCTTTTGCAATGTTTTCTGCTGGTCGCTGTTTTGAGATGATAAGAAATTCTATTGCATATCCGAACCTATCAGTTCGGGTAATAGGAAGTCACGCTGGCCTTACTGTGGGGAGAGACGGAGCAACCCACCAGTGCTTGGAAGATGTTGCCATAATGAGATGTATACCAAACATGACAGTCATTGCTCCATGTGATGCCGTAGAGACACGCCTCATTGTTGAAGCTATGGTCGACTATCAAGGACCGATATATCTTCGAACAAGCCGGATTGCAGTTCCTAATACTATTGATATGGCATCTCATTCACAGTTGCAAATTGGAAAAGGAATTATTCTCCGTGAAGGAACTGACGTCACAATAGCAGTAACTGGTATCATGGCACATGCTGCTATGCAAGCAGCTGCATTACTTCAAAAAGATGGTATCCAAGCAAAAGTAATCCATATCCATACCATCAAACCTCTTGATTCTGATCTGATAATATCCGCTGCAAAGGAAACCGGTGCAATGGTAACTGTTGAAGAACACTCTGTCATTGGAGGTTTTGGTTCAGCAGTGTGTGAATTGTTATCACAGAAATATCCCATTCCTTTGAGAATGGTTGGAGTCCAGGATAAGTTTGGACATTCCGGGGAAGCAGATGAACTCCTTGAAGAGTATAGGCTGACTGCAGGGGGCATTGTAGAGGCTGCATATGCAGCAATGGGTGGGGCTAAGTAGTTAGTTTTGTAATATGCAGTACAATCTCAGCTATCTTTCGCATTTTATGTGAAAGATAGCTGTATAATTTTATGCACACAAAATAAATACAATCAAAAGAAAAGAAAAAGCTTGACAAGTGGGATAGGTGATTTTAATGTCTAGATATAGGACTTAAAGGAGGTTCTTTATCATGAAAAAAACATTCGTGATTGTATTGGTACTGGCTCTCCTGGTTACTTCTGTTTTCGCACAGGGACAGGGTGAGAAATCTGCAACCCCAGAACTTAAAGTTGTAGCTTTTACTTGTCAGGATCTGGGAAACCCATTTTTTAAGTTGATGGGTGATGCTGTAACCACAGCGGCGAAGAAAATTAATCCAAATTGTAAGGTAATTATTCAATCTGGAGATAATGACCTCGCAAAGCAATCGGCACAGATTGATGACTTTATCTCAGCTCAGGCTGATATTATTGTCCTCAATGCTTGTGACTCAGAAGGAATAGCACCTGCTGTGCGTAGAGCAAAGGAAGCTGGAATTGTTGTTATAGCATCTGATGTTACTGCAGCTGGCGGTGTTGATGCGACCATGACTTCCGATAACGTTGCTGCAGGCCGCTTAGTGGCTCAATACATTGTTGACAAGCTTGGAAGCGCTGGTGGTAATGTTATTGCAATCGTCGGTGACCCCGTATCTGCAACACTCGATCGTTATACTGGAATGAAGGAAGTCTTCGCTAAGAACCCACAGATTAAGGTCCTTTCGGAAGACCAGAATGGAAAGGGACGCCGCGAGCTCTCCATGAACCTTTTGACTGACCTTCTCACAAAATATCCTTCTGTTGATGCAGTCTGGGGTTGTAATGATCCAACGGCACTCGGTTGTGAATTGGCCATTCGCCAAGCAGGTCGCCAGAACGAAATGTTTGTAGTAGGTGTTGACGGTTCTCCTGATGCTGCAGCTTCAATGATTCTTCCTGATAGTATTTTTGAAGCAACTTCTGCACAGGACCCATATTACATGGCTTACCATGCTGTCGAAGTTGGTTGGGATGTAATGAATGGGAAGAAACCTGCAAATGAAATTGAATTGATTCCTGTTAGCATTATCACACAAGAAGACGTAAAGAACGGATACACTGGTTGGGCAATTCCTAAATAAAGGAACTACTAGTTTGTGAGAAATAGTCGCATGGGAGTTTCCCATGCGACTGTTTGGTAAGGGGCTGAAAAGATTCATATAGGAAGATTTTTAGGTTGGAATTGCATTCGATAATGAGTTTTGCTTCGCTTATTTCGTTCTCTTAGAAAGTCTAAGTGTTGTCGATTTCCTTCTATTTATATTTTTCCCAACCCTTTTGTTTACAGAACGGGTTTAGATAAAGGGGAATGCAACATACGAAAGGCGTTTAGTTCTGAGGGTGGTAAGATTTGGCGGGAGTGAGCATATTTTGAAATCCTCCGGTTACATCTTGAAAGGGTTAGCCTGATACCGGGGAAACGGTAACAAAGAAGAACGAATGTTAACGGAAGACTTCGCATAGAAGTTTGAAGATGTCTTATACAAGTTGGATGTAAGAGCCTGGCAATAAGTTTGGGGACAAAAAGGAGGGCAAATGGCATGAAGGAAGAAATAAAAAGCATCGATCACAAAAACGATGGATCGAAGAATGTCGCTAGATTTATGGTCAAGTTTGGTATTCTTCCGATTCTTTTGCTTGAAATTTTGATTTTCGCAATTATTGCACCAGAATTTTTTACCAGTGGAAATATCATCAATATATTCCGAACGGGTTCAATTAATATGGTGATAGCAATTGGCATGACGATGGCTCTCCTTACTGGCGGTATCGACTTGTCAGTTGGATCAATCGTTGCGTTGACAGGAGTAATTGGTCTCCAGATATCTCTCACAAAAGTTTCATTCTTATCTATTCCTGCAATGTTGTTGGTAGGGGCGCTTTGTGGCTTGCTGAATGGATTCTTTATTGCATATTGCAAGTTGCCCCCATTTATAGCAACTCTTGGTGCGATGACCTATCTTCGTGGGTTCTCTTTTATTTTTTCCAATGGTAACTCTATTATAAATAATAAATTAGGATTCGCATGGATAGGCAATGGCTATCTTGGGCCGATTCCTTGGATTGTTATTATTGCTTTGATGTCGATTTTCATCATGAACTATATTATGACTCATACAATCTATGGTCGACGAGTATATGCAGTTGGAGGAAACCAAGAGGCAGCAAAATTTACGGGTATTAAAGTTAAGAGTATTTTGCTTTCTGTATATGTCATTAGTGGACTGACTGCCGCTATGGGTGGTGTCATGGTTTCCAGTCGTTTGTTTAGTGCTAATGGCTTGATGGGTACCCAATATGAGCTTGATGCAATTGCTTCGGCCATTATTGGCGGTACAAGTTTCACTGGTGGCAAAGGTTCAATTTCCAATGCTTTGCTAGGAGCTTTGGTTATTGGAATGTTAACAAATGGTTTAACACTCATGGGAATTGGCTATTATTGGCAACAAGTAGCGAGGGGCTTGGTCATCATCGCTGCGGTTACTCTAGACATATATCGTAATAAGTGGATCGCCAAATTCCGTATCTGATGATGCATAGGAGAAAGTGATGGCAAAGATACTTGAAATCCAAGAGATGACCAAAACATTTCCAGGCGTGACGGCACTCAACAAGGTGACGTTTGATATTCAGTCTGGTGATATTCATGCGGTAGTTGGGGAGAATGGTGCTGGCAAGAGTACTTTGATGAAGATTCTTGGTGGACTATACCTTCCTACAAGTGGTTCCTTTAAACTCCGTGGAGAACCAGTTGTATTCTCCAGCGTTCACGATGCAATAGAACATGGAATTGTATTGATAGCGCAAGAACTGAATATAGCAATGGATCTTACTGTATATGAAAATATTTTCATCGGTGGAGAGTTGAACCATCATGGGATTGTTGACCGAGGGGCGATGCGCAAGCGGGCTAAGGAACTTCTTGCAAGCCTTGGGTCAGACTTGGATGTTGAAACGCTTGGAAGGCGTCTAAGTGTGGCACAAATGCAGCTCGTGGAGATCTCCCGGGCTTTGAGGTTTGATCCCCAGATCCTGATTATGGATGAACCGACTGCTTCATTGAGCGAGAAGGAAACCGCAAATATGTTTCATGTGATGCAGTCACTCAAGGAACGCGGAATAACAATCTTGTTCATAAGCCATAGACTGCCAGAGGTTGTAGAGATCGCGGATGTAGTCACAATTCTACGGGACGGCCAATATGTAGGTACGTTGCCCAAGGAAGAAATTTGCGAAGAACGCATGGTGTCGATGATGGTTGGACGGGAACTGACAGATTACTATCGCCATGAGGAGAATAATAACCTTTCGGAAAATTACAATCTGATTGTGTACGGAATGGATGATGGCTCACGAGTACATGATGTTTCGTTTGGTACAAAGGCAGGGGAAATTGTAGTTTTTGCAGGATTGGTTGGAGCTGGAAGAACTGAGCTTTTCAATTTGTTTTTTGGATTGAAGCCAAAACAAGGTGGTACTGTCTGGTTGGATGGCAAGGAAGTAAAGATTGGAGGTCCCCTTGATGCTTTGGAGGCAGGTATGAGCTATGTACCTGAAGATCGTAAAGTACAAGGTTTGTTTTTGGATCTAGCCATTGAGAAGAACATAGTGATGAATGTCATGAAGGAAAATAGGCATTCTAGTGGTGGCTTCTTGAAACTTCATGCATTGAAAAAAACTGCTTTGGAGGCTGTCGAAGCTAGACAGATTAAGACGCCTGATGTGGACCGTGCTGTTGTTAATCTTTCAGGAGGAAACCAACAGAAGGTACTTCTAGCACGATGGCTGGAGAGTAATCCAAGGATTTTGGTCCTTGATGAACCAACAAAAGGTATCGATGTAGGTGCAAAAAGTGAGATATACGAAATGATGGGAGAACTTGCAATGAAGGGAGTCACCTGCATCATGAGTTCAAGCGATTTGCCTGAGGTTATTGGTGTGGCACAACGAATATTGGTTATGCATGAAGGGCGCATTGTGACTGAACTGGTAGACAAGAAAGATTTCAACCAGGAATTGATTATGTCTTATGCAACTGGAGTTAAAGAGCCTGACTATAAGTTTCAAGACAAGAGAGGAGGGCAAACAGAATGACTGTAAAAGAAAATAGCATCGATACAAAGGGTAGAGACTCGAAGAATATCGCTCAATTCTTGTTAAAATTCGGTATCCTTCCAATCCTCTTGCTTCTTTTTATAATCTTTTCATTGTCTTCAAATAAATTTTTCAAGCCAAATAACTTGGTTACAATAATGAGGACAAGTTCCTATAATATCTGTATTGCCGTTGGAATGACGATGGTTCTTTTGACTGGTGGTATTGACCTCTCTGTTGGATCTGTCCTAGCAGTATCGTCAATCTTTGCTGTAAAAATATCATTGACGCAATTTGCTTGGTTGGATATTCCAGCTGCTCTTTTATTCGGTTGTTTTATTGGTTTGCTGAATGGACTTCTCATTGCATATGTGAAGATACCTCCATTCATTGCTACATTAGGTTCGATGACATATCTTCGTGGCCTAGCTTATGTATTGGCGACTAATGCTGTTATTAATAATAATTTGAATTATGCATGGATTGGAAATAAATCATTGTGGTTTATTCCCTGGATGGTTATTATTGCCTTGGGCATCATTGCATTGTTTCATTTTATTACTCGAAAAACTGTATTTGGAATGCGAGTATATGCAATTGGAGGGAATCCTCAAGCAGCAAAATTTACAGGGATCAACTCAGCACGGATCATTGTGCTGGTCTATATCATCAGTGGATGTCTCGCTGCATTGGCAGGCATCATGATTTCTAGTAGGAATTATTTTGCGAATGCTTTGGTTGGCCAGGGCTATGAGAACGATGCAATCGCAGCGGCTATTGTTGGTGGTACGAGTTTTACGGGAGGAAAAGGAACAATAATTGGAACTCTTCTAGGAGCTTTGTTTATTGCAATCCTGAATAATGGGCTAACTATACTTGGAGTGTCGTATTATTGGCAACAAGTTGCGAGAGGATTCGTCATTATTGGGGCAGTATTGCTCGACGTCGCTAGAAATAAAATATCTGCAAAATACTAACATACTTTTCAGTTTTGTCTGAAACAAAGAATTGATGGAGATATAAATTCCTGTAGAAAAAAGGAGTTGATTACAATGCGTGTAGCAGGAGTAGGATGTTGTGTTCAAGATTTGATTTACACTAATGTTGATATGAATGCAACTCCATATCTTCAATATATTCACTATGGTGAATTGACTGATCCTGATGAGTTTGAAAAGGAATCCGGCATTCCTATTGAAATTGCAATTCAAGAGATAACTAAAGGAGGGGTGCCGTTAAAAAAAATTGGAGGCGTATGTGTTGTCTCTCTCATTGGTGTAGCTCAGTTACTGGAAGAAGCTGGAATACCTGTCGAATATTATAAAAATATACCTTCTGACAATATTGGTGATTTTTTAATGGAGTCGATTTCCTCAACACCATTGAAGACTTCTCATTTGTGTCGTAAGGATGGTAAATCAGCACCTACCTATGTACTTTGTGATAATCAATCAGAGAATGGTACACGCTCTTTCATTAATGTGTTATGCGAAAGACCCGAAATAGCAATGGCAACGTCTGCCTTGGACAATAACTTTTTCCAGAGTGATTTTTTGCTTTTCAATGCAATGCTTTGGGAACCTGAGTTGGAGAAAGACCTTACAGATATACTCAAAAGAGCAAAAGAAAATAAAGCTGTTACATTGGTAGGAACGGCATCTGACCCTCGTTATCGAGGAAAAATGAAATGGATTATGGGTGTGGATGATTCTGCATACCCCTATATTGATATTCTGATGATGAACAGAACTGAAGCTGCTGGTTATGCAGGTACAGATACAATAGAGGGTATGAAAGAATACTTTATACAAAAGGGAGTGAAAGCTTTTATCATCACAGATGGTAGAAATCCCACTTATGCATGGAGTCGAGAATGTGAATTGTTTTGCTCGTTTGATGGATTTGTCCCAGTCGCTGACGAAATTGATGCAGATAAGAAAACCGGGCTATTACCTTCTGGCGACGGTGTTGGATGTGGAGATAATTTTGATAGTGGTGTAATTGCATCTCTCGTATTTCAAAAAATGGCAGGAAGTTTTGAACGATTCGATCTGCTAGAAGCGATCATGTTTGGAAATATATCAGGAGGCCTTACTTCATGTGTCATTGGGGGTGTGTACCCCCAATCCTTTCCTGGCGAGAAATTGTCTCTTTGCTTAAAATATCTTCCATCCTATCGAAGTCGGGTGAAAGCTCTGTTTAAGAATTAACAACTCATGTGTGTTAAAATAAAATCTGATAAAATCTGCATCCCATGAATAGAGGGATGCAGATTATCTTCCAACATCCCATCTCCTTGTGATATGGGGATTTCAAATAGGTTTATCACATGGATTTTATTGCAATTTACCCTTCTCACCTCATCTATGATTGTTTGTGATAGGGTGTTTTGCGTCCATCCTCTTGTATTTTTTGCATGTATTGGAATGTCTGTCCGGATAAGGGGCGTCATGAAGTATATTTTTGAAATATCATTCCGTTTGGCTAAAGTTTGTACGAGAATTCGATATGCATGTTGGAAACGTTTTAGACTTGCTTGATTCTTTTCTTGTCCAAAATCGTTAGTTCCGCCGAATACGAAGAGGATATCAGATGCAGGAATAAGTGATAATCTACGGGGATCAATGAAAGCAGATGTATGTTCATGTTCAATACCTGTTTTGCTGATTCTGCTCCCCGAATATGAATTGTTGATTAGTAGTTTTGCACCAAGCTTTTCTCCAACTTTGTACCACCAAGTTTGGTCTATCCGTGTAACACTATAACCTTCTCGAGGATAGAAGCAATCAAAATCTGGTGGTATTTCCCCTGCGAATGTCGAGATTGAATCGCCCAAGATTGAATACGTCATAATCTAGTCTCCATGAGTAGTTTTTCTAATGTTTCGCCATATTTCAGGTAGTTGTTATATGCCGTTTGATATCTTTCATGCATTTCTGAATTTGGCAAATAACGGATATACGAAGAAGAACACATTTGAGTTTGGGCCTCCAGCAAATTGCCAAAGATACCAGCCGCTACTGAAGCTGACATGGCAGCACCTCTTGCACCTGACTGGGTAATATCAGAGACGTCTATGGGCATCGCGAAGACATCACTCATTATCTGCATTACAAACGGACTCTTTTTAGGGATACCTCCCACGGCGATAATTCTATCGATTTGAATTCCTGACTGTTTATATCCTTTGAAAATAGTATAGGCCCCAAATATTACTGCTAACACAAGAGCCTTATAAATTTCAAATGGGCTTGTTCCTATAGATAACCCAAATAGAGCTCCAGAAAGATGTTCATTGAGCGAGGGGTATCTTCGGCCATTGAACCAATCTATTGCTGTGACTTCCATTTTGTACGAGTCTTCTAGATTAAGAGATTCCAAGGTTGGGAGGATTTCTTTTGAGATCCTTTGTAATAATTCATTTTTCAGCTCAATGTCATAATCTAACCTATCAAAAATGGATTTGAGCAAAGATAAACTCTGGTTCTTATACCATGCAAAGATATCTCCAAAAGCGGCTTGTCCAGTTTCGAGTCCAATAAAGCCTGGAATTACCGAATTCTCACCCATCCCACAAATTGTTGGTTTGATTTGATTTTTTTGTATTACATCTGGTTCAACCACCAGAATATCTACAGCTGAGGTCCCTATGATTTTGATAAGAGTGCCAGGTCTCACGCCAGCACCAACGGCTCCACAATGAGCATCAATCATGCTTCCTGAAATCGTTATACCGGGGGGCAGCCCAAGCTTCAATGCCCATTCTTCTGTTAATTTTCCTATTGCTTCTGTGGATGGGCGTGGTGATTCAAATGTAGTTGAAATTTGTGCAAGGTATGGGTCGAGCAGTGAAAAACATTTTCTAGCAGGCAAACCTCCGAAATTACTATTATAGTAAGCTTTATGACTTGCATTGCCTGAATCTCGATAGATTGAACCAGGTTGTGTCTTTCCGCAAAGAAGTGATGGAATCCAATCTGCGAGTTCGACCCAAGTGGGAGCCTCCTTGCAAATGTCAGGATTGGTACGTTTGCAGTGCAAGATCTTTGCCCAGTACCACTCTGATTGGTATGGTCCTTCATATCTACAATAGTTCACTTCTGTACCGGAAGAAAATACTTTTGTTATTTCTTCTGCTTCTTTGGTAGCTGAATGATCTTTCCAGAGATAAAACATTGCGTCTGGGGTATCAGAGAAAGAATCTTTAAGGGCAAGGGGAATGCCACAAGAGTCAACGGGGGAGGGGGTGGATGCGGTTGCATCAACTCCAATCCCAACAATATGTTTTTTCACATCTTCTTCAATGTTGTCGGAGATTTGTCGTATACACTCCTCAAGGGATTCTAGATAGTCCTGAGGATGTTGCCGAAATATGGAGGCATTTGGATTGCAGTATAGTTTCTGTGACCATCTTTTGTAAAATGATTCACCTTCTGCAAGCAATGAGCCGTCATGACAATTTAACAATACAGCTCGAACCGAATCACTACCAAAGTCAATTCCTATTACATACCTCAAATCCATAATACTTTCCCCACGTTTTGAAAAATGATGGGAGACTGTCTATTATACTTGAGCTCCCAATTTCCTGGAAATATTTTCTGCTCCTTTCTGAACTTGAAAACGAAGTTTTTCAAAGGATGCAGGATCGTCATATTGTTTGAATTGGCCAGTTATCCCAAGCGCTGCAATTGCTTTCCCTTGGTCATTGAATATAGGAAATGCTATACACCCAATTCCTTGTGAGAACTCTTCCAAATCACTTCCATAACCAAGTTTTCTGACTAATTCTAGATGTCGCATGAACTCCTGTTTGTCTGTGATGCTTTTTTCGGTAGCTTTGGGTAAATAAATCTTTGAAAGAAAATTGGATTTCTCAGGTTCTTCAAGGAGCGCACATAATATTTTACCTGCTGCACTTGTATTAACAGCTATAGGTGTTCTTAGTGGAGCAATAATACTCACAGGAACATTAGGAAATACTACTTGGGTATACATGACTGAATTCGTATCAAGTACTGCAAGCTGACTTGTCTGTTGAGTTCTTTTTGATAATAGTTGCATTTCGGGCTTTGCGATTGCTTCGAGATCAAGATCTTGTAATACAACTTGAGAATACTGAAGGAGTTTCAAACCAAGTGTGAATTGAGATGCTTGGCCTTTCTTTTCTGAAAGGTAGCCTCTGAGCGTTAAAGTTTTCACCAATCTAGCTGTAGAAGCAGTTGGGATTTGGCAAAATGCTGCTATTTCCTTGATTGTCGCTTCTTTATGGACAAGAAGATATTCAAGTATATTGAGTGTTCGTTCTACTGCTGGTACACAGGATGAAGAACTTTCTGAGTTATCCATAACGTTCTCCCCGCTTATCTATTGTTTAGCTCAACCATTCACAACAAAAGATAATTAATACGGTTGGAAGGTTGTGTTGATGGATATAGTATATCATATGTGATAATTGGTTATCAAGCTTGGGTTGACTTTCAGTTGATTTTATTAAGATAAGCTCGAAACCCACTAATGTAGATTCTTTTATTCACTTTTGTTGCTGTCTTTTAGTATCTTCTCATATGAATGGAATATTTGAACAAGGAGATGAAATAATGAAATATGTCAGTCATATTACTCAATGTGAGAATTTGGAATCAATTCTTGAATTTGGGATTCTTCCTCGTTCAATCTTGATAGACAGAAAAATTCAATTTCTTCAACCCGCTTTACAGAGTGAAAATCAACATGTAGTAAACCTGTATCTAGGTCATCCTAACTTTGATCAATTCGCTAAACTCCGTGAGTTGGGGAAGACCTCGGAAAAGCAATGGGCAGTAATCCGGATTTTAACCAAAGATATTGATTTACAAGTTGAACCAAAAGGTCAAGGATCTTCTATACAAATCCAGGATTCGATATCTCCAAGCCTTTTGCATGATATTGTTTTCTTTGATCAGGAAACCTGTCTCAAGTTCTGGGAATATCATCAATCTGTCCCTATTAAGGAAGTTGTAAATCCTCATTATTTTCTCTCAGAGAAGGATTATATCCAGTGGTATCTTACTTCTGGACCCGAAGAGATGGTTGCAGATGGTACAATAGATATATATAAAGATGAGGTATAGCCATTCGTTATGGATGGGCAACCTGTAATTCTCTCTTTTATCCCTTGGAGAAACCCCATGTTGGTTTTTATATGCAGTGTATCTTACAAATTCTAGGTTGCCGATAGGACCTATGAATTTGTTGGATTCATGAGAATCAGTGGAGACATATTTTATCTTGAATAAGACACCAATTAAGTCTCTATTGGGTAAATGTATGTCATAAATGAGATATATTGTTCTAAAATCATGATTGATGTGAGAGTTGTTTATTTGAGTATATATGTATCCAACTGCATTGCAGCATCCTGATCGAGGTACCATGTCGTGTTGTGTGCCTGTACATGGGAAGCAGGATAGTTGGGGTTGGAGTCGACCAGGACCTGTTTGACGATTTCCTGCTTGTCGGTGCCTGTGACCCAGAATATCCGCTGGTGTGCGTTGTTGATCGTATTGAGCGACAATGAGATTCTCTCTTGCTGTGTGGTGGTATTGTAGGTCTGAATGACTGCATCGGTACTGGCCAGGGCCTGAAGGTCCGTGGGGAACAGGGAGGCGGTGTGGCCGTCCGTTCCTAGCCCCAGGATGACGGCATCGAATTGGGGATATCCCTTTTCATGGGGGACCGTGTCTTGGAGCACTTGCCCATAGGCAACTCTGCTGGTGTGTGCATCTTCAAGGAACATGATGGGAAACACGTTCTGTGATTTGACGCTCTTGCCCATCAGGCGCATGAAGTTCCCATAGTTGCTCTGGGGACTCCCTGCATTGACCATCCGCTCATCCACCCAATAGAACCGTATCTTGTCCATCTGCTGCTCGGTCAGGATGCGTTGCATCTGGGCAAACAGGACCATGGGGCTGTTGCCTCCGGAGATAGCGAGATAATAGGGGGCTTTCAGCGATTCTTGGATATGTGCAACTACTGCCTGTGCCATGGCCAGGTCAGAAGCAAATACCTCGACATGCCTCATAGCTCACACATCCCATTGGCATCTGTGTTCTTGCAGGGAGTTCTCCATGCAGCTCCGTTTCCCGTCAGCTGTTGCTCAACTCCCTCCGGGCCCCACGTGCCCCGGTTGTACTCATGTACTGGGATGGTGTCATCTTTCTCCCATGCCTTGAGTATCGGGTCGACATATTTCCAGGTGAGCTCGATGGCATCGCTGCGTTGGTACAGGGTAGGGTCCGAGTTTATCGCATCATACAGCAAGCGGACATAGGAGTCGGCAATCTTGTGGTCCTCCATCTTTGAATAGTGGTAGCCCAAGTCCACTTGCTCGATCTCAAAGCCATAGCCGGGAACCTTCATGTCGATGCTCAGCACCACCCCTTCATCTGGCTGGATCCTGATAATCAGCATGTTGGGCTCCGTTTGGAGGTTCTCGTTTTTGGAGAAGATCCTATGCGGGTTGTCCTTGAAATGGACCACCACCTCGCTATTGGTGGCACGCAGTGCCTTTCCTGTCCTGATATAGAACGGGATGCCGGACCACCTCCAGTTATCAATGAAGCATTTCAATGCGACATACGTCTCCGTCTTGGAGTCGGGCGCCACCCCGTGCTCCTCATGGTACCCGATCTCTTCCTTGCCCTGTACCTCCGAATGGACGTATTGGCCACGTACCACGTTGTCCCGTACGTCGGATTCGCTCAGCGGATGCAGCGACTGGAATACCTTGACCATCTCGTTTCTCAGGCAGTTGGCGGAGGCGCAGACCGGGGGCTCCATTGCGATCAAGGCAAGTACCTGCAGCAGATGGTTCTGCACCATGTCCCGCAGGGCACCTGCTCCTTCATAGTAGCCTGCCCGGGTTCCTACGGGAACTGATTCCAATGCCGAGATCTCGATGTAGTCGATGTAGTTGCGGTTCCACAATGGTTCGAAGATGCTGTTTGCAAAACGGGTCACCAGGATGTTCTGTACCGTCTCCTTGCCCAGGTAGTGGTCTATCCGGTATATCTGGTCCTCGGAGAAGCAGGCATGGAGCTCTGCGTTCAGGACCTCGCTGCTTGTGACGTCGGAACCAAACGGCTTCTCCACTATGACGATCTTCTCTCCGTCCGTTTGAGACGTCAGGTGTGCCGAGTGGAGATTCTTGGATACTGGCCCATACAATGATGGTGTTATCGCATAGTAGTAGATTACTTTCTGGGCATGGATGCTGGAAATGGATTGCTGCAGGGCAGCATAGTCGTCTTGCCGGGCAATATCCATCTGCAGGTATGAGAACAAGGAACAGAATGCCACCAGGCTCGTGGGATCCAGCGGATCTTTGCTGTTGTTGACCGAGTCGGTGATGATGGCGTTGAGCTCCTGAAGGGAATACTCCCGGCGTCCAATGGCGGTGATGTATGTCGCCGTTGGAAGCTTTCCAGTTGCGTATAGCTGGGCCAGTGCTGGTACCAGCTTCCTCTTGGACAAGTCGCCTCCAAAACCAAAGATGACAAACTGCAGGCTCTGTACCATATGGATCCTTCCTTACACGTTGTATGCGTTGGATGTCGTCTCACCACCAGTACCCGTCCAGTTCGTATGGTGGAACGTTCCCCGCTCTGAATCTATGAGTTCGTACGTATGTGCCCCGAAATAGTCCCGCTGGGCTTGGATCAGGGATGTAGGGAGCTGGTTGTCCCGATAGGAGTCGAACCAACTGACAGCAGCCGAGAGGGCAGGGCAGGGGACGCCACTGAGCACGGTACGGGAGACTATCTTGCGCAACGCAGGTGTCCCTTCTTGGAGTATCGAGGCAAAGAATGGGTCGAACACCAAGTTTGCAAGGGCGTGGTTGTCTTGATATGCCTCATCTATCTTGTTGAGGAAGGCTGAGCGGATGATGCAGCCACCTCTCCAGATCAGGGCTATCTGTCCGAGGTTGAGGTCCCACCCGTTGCTGTCCCCCATCTTCTGCATCAGCTCAAAGCCTTGGGCGTAGGAGATGATCTTCGCGCAGTACAGTGCGCTGCGGAGCAACCTGATAGTCTCCTCAACCTCCGGGGTGTGGGCCGTTGGTTTCTGGGGGAACAACATGCTTGCCTGTTCCCGCTCTGTTTTTTCACCGCTGATATATCGTTCGAACACGGATGTGGCAACCAATGACAAGGGGACATCATTTTCCAGTGCTGTGATCGCAGAGAGCTTGCCAGTTCCCTTTTGTCCCGCGACATCCAATATCTTGTCCAGCAGGTAGGTGCCGTCTGGCAGTTTGTACCGGAGTATGTCCGCTGTGATCCCGATCAGGTATGAGTTGAGCTCGACGGTGTTCCAGGCATCGAAGATCTCCGCCATCTGGTCAGGACGGAGCCTGAGGATCTTCTTCATGATGTCGTAGGTCTCGGCGATCAGCTGCATGTCGGCATACTCGATTCCATTGTGCACCATCTTCACAAAATGGCCCGAACCTCCGCCTCCAATCCATGCGCAGCAGGGGAAGTTGTCCCCGACCTTTGCAGAGATAGCATCGAATATTGGACGCACTACCTTCCATGCGGCATGGCTTCCGCCTGCCATCATGGACGGGCCATGGAGGGCCCCTTCCTCTCCACCGGAGATGCCACAGCCGATATAGAGCTTGTGGTCATCCTCCACACGCTTGAGGCGCCGGTCGGTGTCCAGGTAGTTGGAGTTGCCACCGTCTATGATGATATCCCCGTCATCGAGCAGGGGCAGCAGTGCATCGATGTTTGCATCCACTGCACTGCCTGCCTTGACCATCATCATGATGATCCGTGGCGACGCAACGCTTTCGACGAGCTCCTTGAGGCTGTAGGTGAAGATGATATGCTTTCCTTTGCCCCTGCCATGCTTGAAGTCATCCACTCTGGATGTGGTTCTATTGAACACGGCGACGGTATACCCATGGCTTTCCATGTTGAGGACAAGGTTTTCACCCATGACTGCAAGACCAATGACTCCGATAGTTGCTTTCATGCTCCACTCCGATAGGCACTGCATGCCTATATGGAATGTACTGCTCAAATTGGCAAATGGTATGTGACTTGGTTACCAATGTTGCAAAAAATAGTCATCGGTCCATGAGCGGGTGCAAAGTTTGCAGGTGCTGATTGTCCTGCAAGGCGAATACGGAAGCCCCATGGAGTCCAGGGGTGTATCCATTTGTTCTTTCAATACCATAGACAGACAAATTACGAACATTTGTGAACATTTTCACTGCATCTTTGGACAAAAAGATGTAATGTTGGAGCATGTGAGGCATGTATGATTGCAAGTGAACGGTTTGAACGAATCATGGGACTGGTTGCTGAGCGGGGGATCGTTGGTACCAAGGAGCTGGCACAACTGATGGATGTCACCGAGACGACCATTCGGCGTGACAGTGAGGAGCTTGAACGCCAGGGGAAGGTTCTTCGGGTCCATGGTGGGATCAAGCGGGTGGACCAGCGGAGAATTCTCAGCAGCACCACTGAGACAGCAATGTGCGACCGTGTTGGGTGCTCAACCCAGAAAGAAATGGTGTGCGAGAAAGCGGCTTCATTTGTCCATGACGGGGATTGTGTGTTCCTCGATGGAGGAACCAGCTTGGTTCCCATGGTCAAATATCTGCAGGGCAAGCATGTGCGCATCGTCACCCACAGCCATTTGATAGCACAGGTATTCCAAGATCCTGACAGTGAACTCTTCCTGTTGGGAGGTAAATACTTGCCACGCTATGGCATGTCGGTCGGACCAATGACCTTGGCAGATCTCTCCCATTTTAATTTTGACCATACGTTCATAGGTTGTGCCGGAATTGATATCGCCCGGCAGATGGTCTATACCGCCGAGTTGGACACCATGATGGTCAAGGAGCAGGTCCTCGGGCAATCGGTGCACAACTACCTCCTTGTAGATTCATCCAAACTGTCAGTACGTGGCTTCTATAGCTTCACCCCGTCTATCCGCTTTGATGCGGTAGTCTGTGATGCCGCTGGGATTGGATCCCAACAACAGCTTCCCGAGAACTTCATCTTGGTGTGAATGTTTACATTTGTTTGATAAAGTTCTAATATGTTTGCAAGTTTACTAAACTAAGTTCATGAAACAATGGGAGGCTCCATGAGAGACCATAAGATTTCAGCAGAGCAGATGGATGTGCGGCAACTTGCTTCCTATATTGACTATTCAGTCTTGAAGCCAGAGTTCACCCTCTCGGAGATAATTGCATTGACCAAGGATGCAGTCCGCCTGGGGTGTGCTACCGTTTGTATCAATCCTGGTTATATTGGCCTGTGTAGTCCACTGGTCCAGGGCTCGTCCACCAAGTTGTGCCCTGTGGTGGATTTCCCGTTTGGAACGAGCAGCACCGAGTCTAAGGTCCGGCAGATTGAGATTGCCGCACGGGATGCCCAGGTCCAGGAGATAGATGTTGTGGCCAACTTTGGGATGCTCAGGGGCGGCCTGTATGAAGCGGTACAGGAGGATATTGCGGCATGTGCATCTGCGGCCCACGCAGGGGGCAAGGAGCTCAAGGTAATCTTTGAGACGGATGCCCTTTCGGAAGAGCAGGTCCGGCAGGCTTGCCGTTGTGCCGTTGCTGCCAAGGTGGATTTTGTAAAGACCAGCACGGGCTTCCTTACTGGAATGGAATGCCACGGGGCAACGTTGCAGGTGATCAAGACCATGATGGAAGAAGTAGGTGACGCATGCAAGATCAAGGGAAGCGGTGGAATCCGCACCCGAGAACACTTCCTTGCCCTGATAGACATGGGCATCGACCGCATGGGAGTGGGGTACAAGTCAGTACCCGTGGTGCTGGGACTGAACTGATTGGACAGGCTCCTGCCTGTGGGCATTCACACAGCCACAGGCACGGTGTGCTATTGGTGGGATGGTTGATCATCACCAGGGGAGTCCAGCGCTTGGCAATAGAGGTCGTCCCCCGAGATACATTGCTCATCAACGGAAGATGTCTCAAACCCACTTGCAGAGACAAAAAATACTTGCGGACAATTCAGCTCGGGTATCCTGTGTATTTTCTCTCGCTCCTGCTGCATGAGGTGGGGGCTCATCTTGGATTTCAAGAATTTGACTTCAGCGATTGCATATTGCCCGTTGCTGCTGCGCATGGCGACATCGAATTCACCGTTTGTCTTTGCTTGCTTGTCATCATACCAATAGGTTCCAATTTCAACGACATCAGAATGTAGCCATCCATGCTGTATCGCCCGAGAGAAGAATTCTTGTGCAATCGCCTCAAAACGGAAGCTGATATAGGTAGTGATGGACGGAGCAATGCGTTTCTCATAGAACAATTCGGGGCCCATGAAACTGAGTTCACCTTCGAAGTTTCCATAGATGTATGCATAATAGAACCTCACCAGGTTGTTTGAAATCTCATAGAAGACCTTTTTGGCATCATGCTTTTTATTGATGGGATACACTTTCCTGACAACGCCGATATCGAGCAAGAGCCTGAGGGGCCTATCAATATATGATGGTTTTGCGTAGCCCAACCTGTCAGCTATCTCGGAATACCGTTTCTTGCCATTTCCCAGTGCACTGAGGATTCGTACAAGGTCTTCTACCTTTCCAAAGTCTTGAAGCAGATCATGTTCTACATGGCTGCGCAAGATGGCATCGCTATCCAATAGCAATGTGATGATGTTTTGTTTGAGGCTGTGGCCTGGATTGATGAGCCGTGATGCATTGGGGCTGCCACCAAACACTGCATAGAATTCAATTTTTTCCCTTGGGGTTGCATGCGCATAGAACAATGAGCTGTCGTAATAGTCCATTTCCTTCAAATGCAGATGTACATCGAATCGCCCAAAGAGTGGATTGTTTTCTGACAACAGTTCCTTCATGATGGAAATATACGAGCCTGTGACGATGAGTTTGATATTCCCTGACAATTTGGTGTCGATGATCTTTTGCATGAGGGAATCCACCGAGATGCTTTTTTCACCCAATTTCATATATTGATATTCATCGATGACGAACAGAAAGTCTGTGCCAGCCTGTTTTCCTAGGAAATCAAAGATAAATTCCAACGAATCTGTCTTCAATCCTTCGAAATGTAGTGTTTCAAACACTTGGCGGGAGAGTGCTTCAATATTGTCTGCAAGGGGTGCCAACAATGAAAAGAAATTGATAACGGTGCCTGGGTACGTCTTGATGCATTCTTGGATGAGTGCAGTTTTTCCAATACGCCTGACTCCGTATACGAGTGCTGCCCTTGCATTGGGGTTTGTGAGGAATCCCCTCAGCTTCTTGAGTTCCTTGGTTCTTTGTATAAACGTTCCCATATTCAATATGGTACTTCGGTTGAACCGCGAAGTCAACTAATACAACAAAATTGTTGGAGAAAACATTATTACAACAAAAATGTTGACAACAAAATTGTTGTAATAATTATTGCTTATATGCTAAGAAATTGTACATTTGATGATTCACAAAGACAGTCAGCAATGGTCTAGACCATGGCCCCCTGCAAGTAGCACAGGGGGCGGTCATGTCTTAGAAGGTCCAGATGTACGACAGGAGTGGGAGTACCCCGAACATGGCTATCGTGCAGAAGGTCAGGATGACGAAGAGGATCCTCAGCTTGATGCCGTTGTAGGCTATCTGTACATAGTCTTTCTTGATGGATGCCCGCTTTGCCGAGATGGACTGGTAGGTCATCGTCATGATCACGGCCAGGGTGTAGATGTTGATCATGGTGATGATGCTGAACAACCCTGCATCGCTGACCAAGGACAATCCTACGAGTATGGACGAGATGACACCAAACAACCCTGTGCCCAGCATCCCGATGCTGTCCTCACCTGCGTAGGATTGGTAGTAGAAGGCGATGAGGATCCATATCACGACGCTGAAGAGGTTCATGAAAGCCTGGAGGAACAACGAGAGCCCATGGCGCGTTGCCCGCACGATGATCTCCAACTGGGTCCTGTAGCTATGCTCGTATTTGATTGCCGGGTCGTTGTTGATCGTCTTGAGGTAGTGGATGCGCAGCGTCAGGTTCTTGATCTGCTCATCCTCATTGATCAGCCGATATCCGTTTGTGATGCCGAAGAACGGGGTGAAGCCGCTAATCCGTTCCCCAAGCGAGTTCTCGCTCCTGTCGGGGATATAGCGCAGGTATTGTGCGTCCATCGTGGGGAGGATGTACATGACGAACCGCACGCTGTCCAGCGGGTAGCGGATGCTGTCGAATGCCTTCTCATAGAGCCCGTTGAACATCACCTTCTGGTAGCAGAGTGTCCGCAGGTTGCCCGCTTCATCCCTGTACTGGAACTCCTCCAGCCCCTTGACCGTCCCATAGGAGTCGGCCACGAATTCACCATTGCCGATGCCGAACATGGTCTCCTTCTCAACGAGGACGTTCGATGGCGTTTCCCCGGGGTAGAAGCGAGCGTCGTTGTTTGCCACCCAGCGGGTGAAATATTCTTCATGTTCGGCAAGCCATTGGTCAAAGTCAATGTCATAGGGGCGCAGCTGGTCCGGATACTCCACATAGTATTGGTCGATGATCTGGTCAAGCAGGACATTCTTGGCATATACGGTGAACATCCGCTTGAACTCGTCCTTGTCGAAGGCAAAGTAGAGCTGCATCCGTGTCTCAAAGCTGGAACCGGCGGAGTTGATGTTCTTGATCTTCTCCAATACGGCGCCAACGACGACATTGCAGTAGATGGAATCGGGATTGTTCTGCTTGTCAGTTGTCTGCAGCAGGCCATGGTACTCCACCTGCTGGGGGTCATACTGGTTGAAGATGGTACTTTCATCGCTCCCATGGCGATATTCGTTGACCACATCCTCCTTCTCCTTGAGCACGGATGCACAGCAGATGACGATGTAGGTGATCAGTGGGATACATATCGCAAGGATTGAGATGATGAGCTTGATGCGGGTCTTGTGCCCCAGCACCCGCCAGTTCCTGCTGAAGTACTTCTTGATCAGGATCTTGTTCATGTCCAGCTGTGTATCATGGCGCTGGATGGACAGCAGGTCCTCGTCAAGGGTCAGCGTCGACAGGTCCGGCAACTCCTTGGAGTCGTCGATGAGGAACTCCAGTGGGATGCAGAAATAGTCGGATATGCGGTTGAGGACATATCTGGGAATTACCTCATCCCCGCTGAGGCACTTGTCAAGCTTGGCCTCACTGATTGAAATGGCTCGGTAGAGCTTTACGCCGTGAGTTTCTTCCAGGTATTGGGAGAGTCTTTGGATCTTCTCCCTGATCTTGGACTGGTCTTGATGATGGAGTGGGTTGTACCTCATGGGGAGGATTCTCTACTGACGGATGATAAAAAGCAATATTCCAACCATGCACAATCGACCGATTGTCAAGAAATCAGACATGCTGTTGGTATCCTATGCTGATACGGGTATTGTCAGGTCCCAAGGAATTCCCTCAGCGTGTCATCATACTCAGGAATGGCACCCTGGTGGCCAACCACATAGTCCGCCAAGGCTGAACCGACATACAGTGCTTGCTTGA
>CAYXIH010000007.1:18392-21070 GCA_964465155.1 uncultured Sphaerochaeta sp. | reverse complement strand
TGGTGGCCAACCACATAGTCCGCCAAGGCTGAACCGACATACAGTGCTTGCTTGAGATTTCCACTTTTGAGGTAGGTCGCCAGGAAACCAGCGCTGAGGCTGTCCCCAGCCCCCACGGTATCGACCACTGGCACTGGCTGTGGCTGTTGGTGGAAGACCTGGTCCCCATGATAGAGGGTGGTTCCCGCTTTGCCCTTGGTGATGAGGATGGTCTGCAGGTTGAACTTCTTCGCCAACGCTTGTGCCGCCTTGGCCTCGTCCTGTTCCTTAATCCGTACAATCTCCTTGATCAGGGGAAATTCCTCGTCGTTGACCTTGAGGATCGTTGCATGCTGCATCCCCTGCAAGATGATTTCCTGGGTATAGAAATCCTTGCGGATGTTCACGTCATAGAAGACATGCGTTGCCTTGACGCTGTCCAGGATTGCTTGCAGCGTCTGCCTGCTTTCGCAGCTTCGTTGTGCGAGGGTGCCGAAGTATATGACATCACAGCTTGGGGGCAGGGGATGGACCAGCTGGATATGGTCCCATGCGCATGGCTCGTTGAACGTGTAGTCGGCGCTCTTGCCCGTGAGCACGATGTCTGCCCGTCCCGTGGGATACTCGCTGTCGCCGATCCAGTGCGTGGTCAACCCCAGGCTATCGACGCATGCAAGGGCTCTCTTGCCCAGTTCGTCATTGCCTACAGCCGAGACAATGGTGCTGTCCCCACCCAATGCATGGAAGTGTGCGCTCACGTTCAATGGAGCTCCTCCAATGACCGCAGTGTCTGGGAATACGTCGAACAGGATCTCTCCAAATGAAATCATGTGCATGCTGTCCCTCCTTGTGGATGCATCAGGTGGTCTGCCGTTGTACCAGCTGGACCGAAAGTTTGACGGACATCAATCCTTCGGTACCGTTCTTGGCCCCAAGGAACGTGCTGACCGCCATCTGCGCCATGGCCTTCAGGGGCTGGCGGATGGTTGTCAGCGGTGGTGTGAGCATCGAGGCCAAGGGAATGTCGTCAAACCCAATGACCTTGATGTCCTGTGGGACCTTCCGCCCCATGGCTTGCAAGACCTGCAGGGCCTGTGCAGCCATGATGTCGTTGGAGCAGAACAGTCCGTCCGTATGTGGGAACGTCGATAGGATTCCCGTGAGGAACTCATGGTAGTCCATCGACTCATAGATTGCCTCGGAGTACTGCACCTCATGGTGCTCGATGCCGCTCCTCTGCGCCTCTTCCACAAAACCAAGTGTCCTGTCGTCCGCCGGCATGGTATTGCCCTGCACGTTGGTGATGGCCAGCAGGTGGGAGCATCCCCTCCCGACAAGATGGGAAGCCGCCAGTTTGCCTCCGGCCCGGTTGTCACATTCTATCGACGCCGATGCAAATTCCTGCGGCCGCTCGATGGTGACCACCGGAACACCGATATGCTTCAGCGGAAGCGTGGAGAACATGCTCGAGGCCAGGATAATCCCAGCCACACGGTTCTTCTGGCATTGGTTGAGCAACAGCTTTTCCCGTTCCAGCTTGCCGTTTGAGACATATACCATGCTCTGGTATCCTTCTTGGGCTGCCGCCTCCTCAAGATATTGCACCAAGTTGGCGAAATAGGGGTTGGCAAGCGATGGAATGATGATTCCAAGGATGGTGGAGGTAGAGAGGGAGAGTGAGCGGGCAAGCTCGTTGGGTTGGTAGTTGAGCTTCTTCATCGCCGCATCCACCTTGTCCCGGGTTTCCTGTGAGATATAGCCACGGTTGTTCAATACCCGGCTGACTGTTCCCATGGAGAGTCCGGTCTCCTTCGATACATCCTTGAGCGTTGCCATGCTAATTCCCCCTTGCGCTGTATTCTACGATCATACACTCCTCTGAGCAAAGGGCAAATACCTTGGAAGGGATGATTTCGAAATAGGCAAGGTCGGTTCCTGCCTCATCGGAGACCTCCATGATGAAGGAATCGATGACAATGCTGAGCCTGGTAGGTCGGGAAGGGAGTTGCACCTGTGTGCTTCCTACCAACAACGTTCCCTCCTGTGGGTCATATGAGAGCTGGCTGCCAGTGACGGGAGCGGTGCACGCCAGGAGGAGAAGGCACCCCGTGGAAACATCCAGTTCCACATGTCTCCCCTCCAGGGTCTGCCTCTGGGTGAACGCTTCCATGAACTGTGGCACCAAAGTCTTGGTGACGTGTTTACCATCCCAGCCAAGGATGCGGGGGATACCCATCGAGCCACATGAGGGAAGCCCAAGGTTCTGGGTGCGCAGCCATGTGACCATCACCGGGCTGTCGCAGAATGTCTGTGACGCATATGCAAGGTCGGTCAGGAACAAACGACCCTCGTTGCCGAACGTATGGATCTCCCTCCCATCGAAGGTAGCCAGCATGAACCGGCCACCTGCTTCGGTGAAGATCCACAGGCCATCGGCGATGCGGATCATGTCCGGGCATTCCCAGAAACCCTCCAGGGTAATCTGTTGGATCTCCTGCCAGTGCTTCCATCCTTGGGAACGGAACAGGCTGAATGTATTGCCTTCCGTCCAGAGGACCATATACCGCTGGCCGTTGTAGTGGAAGACCTTGGGGTCCCGTGAATCAGGCTGTACGACACCAATTGCCTCTCCATCACGGACCAGGGTCTTCCCTCCGTCAGTGCTGTAGGCATGGTGCTGGGTAAACTGGGGAGTGGGA
>CAYXIH010000007.1:12175-18292 GCA_964465155.1 uncultured Sphaerochaeta sp. | reverse complement strand
GGGACACAGAGCAATTGGTAGGAATCGGGAACACCCGTGTTGGTGGTATAGTCCATCTCGGTGAACAGTCCACCGTCTACCCAGATTGTAATCAGAGATGGTTCGCCATCCAAGTATACTGGGATGCTCAGGTACGGGAGGCTGGGGGAGAAAGTCCTGGTTTCCATGCTATTTCACTGCTCCTGCTACGACACCACCGATGATCTTCTTCTGCAGCAGCAGGTAGAGGATGAGGATCGGGAGGACCGTCAAGGCCAAGGCTGCCATGATCACGCCATAGTTGGCGGAGTAGGTTCCGTAGAACGTGTAGGTTGCCAACGGCAGCGTGAGGAGCTTGCTGGAGGAGAGGACCAGCGACGGCAGGAGATAGTCGTTCCAGAACGCCAGCACATTGAGGATCACCAACGTGGCCGTGGTGGGTCCCAGCAGTGGCAGCACGATTTGGAAGAACGTGCGGTACTTTCCTGCACCGTCGATGGTGGCGGCCTCTTCCAATGCAACGGGGATGTTGGACTTGATGAAGCCCATGTAGATGAACGTGGACATGCTCATGGCGAATCCCGTATGCATGAAGACCAATGTCATCCGGTGGTCCAGCATCCCAAGCTTTGCCCCGTAGATATATACCAAGGGGATCATCAGGGACTGGAAGGGGATGATCATCGAAGCGATCATGAACGTGGAGAAGAATTTGGAGAACTTGTTGTTGTGGCGTACGAAGTAGTAGGCAAGCATTGATGAGCAGAGGATCACGAATATCGTGGAGAGGCTGGTGACCATCAGGCTATTGAAGAACACCACGGGGTAGTTCATGTTCACGAACGCCGAGATATAGTTTTCCAGGGTATATCCCTTGGTCGTGGAGAGGCTGAAGGGGGTCTTCACAATGTCCACCTTTGCCTTGAACGAGTTGAGGAGGACCATCAGGAAGGGGAACATGAACAGGAGGAAGAGGACGATGACCAGCGTGAACAAAACTGCATCGACGATCCGTTTGCGTGTTCCGCCGACCTTCATTGACACTGCCTGCTTGGGTTGGGCCATGGCTGCGTTCATGCTGCTACCTCCTGTTTCTTTCCGATATAGACCTGGATGCCGCTGATGATGGCTACGATCAGGAAGAGCATCAGGGCCTCGCTCTGTCCAACGCCATAGTTGCGTGCCGTGAACGCCTGCTCATACACATACATTGCAACCAGCCGTGTAGAGCCGTACGGGCCACCCTTTGTCAGCGTCAGGTTGATGTCGTAGACCATGAACGTACGGGACAAGGTCATGAAGACGCAGATGACGATGGAGGGCACCATCAGTGGCATGATGATCGAGCGCATCCTTCTGAATCCCGTTGCGCCATCTATCGAGGCTGCCTCCAGCACATCATGGCTCATTCCCATGAACCCTGCGATGTAGATGAGCATCATGTATCCTGCAAGCTGCCATACGGATACCGTCACCAGTGCCCAGAAGGCGCTGTTGGGGGTAGAGAGCCAGGACTTGGCGAACATCTCCCAGCCCCAGGCCTTTCCCAGCACAGGGAGCACCCGTTCGAAGAGGAACTTCCAGATGAAGCCAAGTACGACGCCACCGATGAGGTTGGGGGTGAAGAAGCCTGCCCGGAAGAAGTTCTGGCCGCGGAACTTGCTGGTCAGCAGGTAGGCCAGCAGGAATGCGACGACATTGACCAAGATGACGGAGAAGCCGACATATCTGATCGTCAGCAGCATCGACTTCCAGAACTCGATGTCCTTGAACGTGCTGATGTAGTTGGAGAACCCGATCAGGGCTTTCTGTACGGAGACACCGTTCCAGTCGGTGAACGTCAGGTAGAACCCATAGAGGAAGGGGACTATCACGACCAGGATGAAGATGATGATTCCCGGCGTCGCAAACATGAAACCAGCTTTCAAATCAGATGTTCTGGTAGTTTTCATGATCTATCCTTGTTTGTGTGGGGTATGTCCATGGTGAGGATACTGCATCCTCACCATGGCGTATAGGTTATTTCTGGCTTTTCCAGTAGTTGCCCAAGGTAGCCGCCAGCTCGGCGCGGTCTGAAGTGCCACTGAGGTACTTCTGTACTGCAGCCCCTGCTTTTGACCAGTGGTCGGAAGGTGCGATGAAGCTGGATGAATATGCATGCCCTGCAGCCATCTTGGCCACGATGTCCTGTCCAAGGGGATCAAGGGGAGCATATGGGTTGTTGGTGCAGGCTGGGATCAGTGCGCACTCCTCGACCAATGCCTGCTGTCCTGCCGCGTCATACACCAGCCAGTCGAGGAAGTCCTTTGCTGCCTGAACCTGCTGGGCAGATGCCTGCTTCTTGTCGATCATCACCTGCTTGGATGGGGAAGCCTGGATGCTGTAGTTGGCAAAGTCCGTCTCGTCGTTGCCCAGGAAGAAGGGGAGGAATCCAAATGCCTCGTCGATGGTGGCTCCGCCTTCGGCGATCGTGGGCCATGCCCAGCAGCCGTTGGGCCAGAAGGCTACTTCGCCGCTTGCAAGGTCCATCGCCCCGATATCATAGTCGGCCCCAAGTGGGTCGGCCTTGTTGATGTTGTATTCCATCAGGACGTCCAGCGTATCCACGAACTGGTTGAACCGTTCGTAGGAGGCGGGGTCAAGCCCTCCTTCCAGCTCTGCAATGATCGTCTGTGCGCCATCGGTGGTACCGTCGTAAGCATCATAGATGAATCCAAGCTGGTGGGCGCCCAGCGACCAGTCTTCCTTGGAGAGGTTGACGGGGTTCTCCATTCCCTTGGAGCGGAGCTCGGCAAGCAATGCCTTGAAATCATCCAATGACTTCACCGAGGCGGGGTCCCAGGTCCTTCCCAGTGTCTTCTCGATGGCAGCCTTGTTGTAGATGATACCGCGCCCTTCCACGCAGAAGGGGAACGAGTAGACCGTCCCATCGATATACTTCAGTTGGTCTGCGCATTCGGCGGTCCACTTCTCGTTGGAGAGGTCAAGCGCATACTCCTTGGCGAGCGACACGATGTCCAAGGTGTCGAGCATTGCCATTGTCGGCGCATTGCCGCTGTTGTACATGGTGGTGATCTTCGTATAGGGGACGTCGCCGGCACCACACGCTACGATCTCAACATGGACCCCTGTGCGTTTCTCATAGTCCACGGCTATCTTCTCGAGAGCCGTCTGGATTTCTCCCTTTGAATTGAGGAAGGTGATCGAAACCTTCTCCGGTACATTGGCAACAGTAGTAGTTGTCTTGCTGGAAGCCTTGCTGCATCCAGTAGCCAATATGGCGACCAACGCCAGGCAGAGCACTGCAATACGTATCTTCTTGTTCATGGAAAGCTCCTTTTTGCTTTGTATATGTAGCCTACACCCGAAAATTCCATATGTCAACCGATAAACATACAATTACGCATGAAAAATGTATGGTTTTGGTTATAGTATTGCTTAAATAATTAATAAATTATTGATATTAAAAGAATAAACTAATTCTATGTACATGGTAATATGAAAAATGTATCGCAAATACTATATTTAGCGGTTGTCATATATCGGTTTATGGTATAGGCTCTTTGGTAGAGGGAATATATGGAGACGTATGAATCACGTTTTGCAAGTCACAAAGATGAGCTTGAGTATCTCTATCGAGAACTCTATACGGACCGGTGGTACCTGGACCAGCTTGAGTCGGAGATGGCAGCCTTTGCCAGGCAACGTTGCCCCGACCTCGTGTGCCTGGACCAGCAGCGTATCCAAGATCCAACATGGTACCTGCAGGGGAACATGCTCGGCCTGACACTCTATGTGGACCTCTTCGCCGGGGACCTGCGTGGACTGATGGAGCGGGTACCATACCTGCAGGAACTGGGAATCACCTACCTGCACCTCATGCCGATCCTCAGGATGCCGGCCACCGACAATGACGGTGGCTATGCCGTCGAGGATTTTGACATGGTGGACCCAAGGTTCGGCAACAATGCGGACTTGGAGAAACTGACGCAGGTATTGCGCAAAGCCAATATCAGCCTGTGCCTGGACTTCGTGATGAACCATACCGCCAGTACACATACATGGGCCAAGCTTGCACAGCAGGGGAACGACGAGTACCGCCAGCGGTACCTGACGTATCCCGACAGATGTATCCCCGACCAGTTCGAACGGACAGTACCCCAAGTATTCCCCGCCACTGCCCCGGGAAACTTCACCTGGAACGATTCCATGCAGCGGTGGGTGTTCACCTCCTTCTATCCCTGGCAGTGGGACCTCAACTATGCAAATCCTGTGGTCCTCAACGAAATGATCTACTCGATGCTCCGCCTGGCCAATGAGGGTGTTGAGATATTCCGCATTGACGCCGTACCATATATCTGGAAACAACTGGGTACAACCTGCAGGAACCTCAAGCAGGTGCACAGCATTGTCAGGATCATCAGGATCGTCTTGGAATGCGTGGCCCCTGCAGTGATCCTCAAGGGGGAAGTGGTCATGGCCCCCAGTGAGCTCTCTGCATATTTCGGGACATCACAGAAACCAGAATGCCATCTGCTGTACAGCGTCTCCATGATGGTCAACCTGTGGTCTGCCCTTGCCAGCCAGGATACCAGGCTGCTCACAGCCCAGGCCCAGTCCCTCTTGTCATTGCCCGCCAACTGCCGGTTCCTCAACTACCTGCGCTGTCATGATGACATCGGGTGGGGGCTGGATGAACAGCAGGAGTACCAACTCGGGATCGATCCCATTGCCCACAAGCAGTTCCTCTACCGCTTCTACCAAGGCTCCTTTCCCAACTCTTATGCCCGGGGTGAATTGTACAACTATGACCCAGTTTCCTTGGATGCCAGGAGCTGTGGCACCCTCTCCAGCCTGGTAGGCCTTGAGAGTGCCCGCACTCCCGGGGAGATAGATACTGCCTTTGGCAGGTATGCGCTCCTCAATTCGGTGATGTATGCCCTCCAAGGCTTTCCCATGCTCTCCAGCGGTGATGAGATAGCACAGCTCAACGACTACTCATACCATGAAGACCCGGCGCGTCGGGATGATAGCCGCAATGTCCACCGCAGCAGATTCAACTGGGAGCAGGCACAACTGCGCAATACGGAGGGGACTATCCAGCATCGTGTGTTCCAGTTGCTCCATCAGCTGCACCGTATCCGAACGGAGAACCCGTGCTTTGGGTGTGATGCCCAGGTTGTTACCTGGGATTCCCACAACAACAGGGTCTTTGCCCTGCGTAGGACAGTGGGTGAAGATGTCCTGCTGTGCGTTTCGAACTTCTCCGATGCAACGGAGCATGTGGAATTCGCATACTTCACCGGGGTGTACCGTGATCTGTTCACCAATCGGGAATTTGAGCCAGGGCTCGGGTTTGACATGGGAAGCCATGAATACCTGTACCTGCAGAAAGTCCGGTAGCATCGACAACTCGGAGAGCCTGCGCAAGCGGCTCTCCAGCTTCAGGCACCTGCTGTGTCCATCCTTTTGAAATAGAGGAACGAGAGGATACAGATCGGCAGGAAATAGAGACACCAGCATTCCAGTGCAATGGTTCCCATCAGGGCATCGCCACTGGAGAAGAGACCCAGCATTGGGAAGATCAGGCAGGTGAAGAAGAAGACTCCATGGATCATCAAGAGCCATTTCAGCCACGTGTCCGAACGGACGGTCAGGCCGATGAAGAATGTGGACAATGCCATCATCCCATAGCCAAGCAGGTCGTAGTCGAAGAAGAGCCCCGACTGTGAGTAGTCCAATATCTGCAGTGCCTGCGCATTCAGGCCGTCGAGCCTGACGGCCGTGGTCTGGGCAAAATAGACGAGCAGTATGATCGTGCAGTAGACTCCTGCGAATATGGTTCCTACCGTACCCGCAGTACTGTTGCTTGCGTGTGAGAATGCACAGGCCATCATTACATATCCCAAGGAGAGGAGCATGCAGACGCTGTAGCTCCCAAAGTCACAACCCACTAGCATGCATATTGCAAAGCAGAGGACACATGCCCCCGTCAATGCTGATCCTACCATCCCAATGCGCCTGGTCATCTTGATGCCTCCTGCGCAAGCTTGAGGAACTTGCCCTCCGACAGGACCTCGTTGGTAATGAACGCTCCATCGTGGAACAAGGCATAGGTGGTGCAGGGGGTAGGGAGCT
>CAYXIH010000007.1:0-12075 GCA_964465155.1 uncultured Sphaerochaeta sp. | reverse complement strand
GCCAGATTTCCCTTGCTCCTTGCTGTCGGCAATGCATGCCAGGAGCAAGTCATTGGCATAGCCATGCCCCTTGAGGGACCCCGAAACCCACAGGCAGTCGATATACATGTAGTTCTTTGCTACGATCGGTACCCATGCATATTCAGCGGGAATGTATTCTATGAAGCATTTTCCCCGCTCCACGCTCTTGAGGAATACCAGGCCATCTGCAAAGCGCTCTTCAAGCCACGCTTTCTTTGACGCTACCTGGACATCGTTGTTGTTGGATATGGCGCAACATATATGCTCCCTGCCAATATTTTCTGCAGTCACACGAATATACTCCATGGTACTCCCTCCCTACCAAAAGGCTGTATATATCATTGTATGTACAAGAGAATATAAGTCAATGCGCGGAGCAACACCCCTTCAGCAATATCATTTCTGCAATGGACCTATACACTATATTCCAAAATCCAAGCCAGTAGTTCCTCATTGCTGCACTCCAATGTACCCCCAGAAAGGTGACCATGACCTGGACGCCGATCCGTTTGTTCCCATCAAGAAAGGCATGGTTGGATATCAGTGAGTACCCAAGGCACGCACCTGTCTCCTCAATCCTGTACGTATAGAGCAACTGTACACGGCCATCCGTGAACTTGATCATCTCGCAAGCTCCAGGAATGCAGGCTTGTATCTTTTCATCACACGTTCGGCTACGAATTTTATTTTCTCATCATACGTCATTTCAATGAGTGGTGATTCATCTCGGTAGACAAGCAGATACTTGGGCTTGTTGTTTTTTGAATATGATTGCCCTGCCGTGAGAATCGGCCAACTTGGTGGCTGTGGAGAAGTTCTGGTTTACTGCTGTGATGGAGATACTCTCTTGTGTCTCTATGGTCATAATAGACTCTGCTCAGATTAAAGCCAGACAAATAGCTATTTCAATCAAATCATCAATCTGCACCTGTATTGGCAGATAGGGTGAAACGCAGTATTGGGAACTGGGCACGCAGTGCAAAGAAGCGGCTCTCGGAATTGAGTTGCTGGGGCTTTCCCATTCTCATGGGACAGGGATGTCCATCCACAATTCCAAAGGAAACCAATCCAGTCGTAAATCATTGTATATACAAAAGAAAGTGTGTATTTGCACAAGTGGTCAAGTTGCTATTGCTTTATTGCAGATAGCACCTATACTACAGGTGAGACAAACCTGGAAAAAGGGGGAGTTGGAATGACAATCACCACAACAGAATTGAATACCAACCTCGGAAAATATCTCTTGCTGTCGCAGACAGAGGACATATTGATCACGCACAACGACTCGGTAATCGCAAAGCTCTTTGTCCCTGACCAAGACCGGCTGGAGTTGTCAGAAGCCCTGCTGGGCGTCTGGGCACAGCGGCTCGAACAGGGCTGAATCGCCTCGGGGACTGAACGCATGTTCCCCCATGCCTGCCATGGGGGAGCTTTGTTGCGTCTGGACACCACCCCATTGCCGGGGTGGTGTAAATCGTTTCTTCCTAGATGATGCTTGATGCTTTATCCACGAGCTCTTCCAACAGCAACTCCATCTTCTGCAGCACGGGGTTGTCCTCCATGCCAAAGGCTTGTGCGATGACCTTCATCTTGGGGAAGGCGAGCCACGTGCTGCCCTGTGCATCCTCCCATACGGCAATGCGCAGCGGGAGCATCAGGCTGATGCTCTGGTCCAGCTCCATCAATGCAGTACCGACCTTTGGCGATCCAAAGACGATGACTGTCGTGGGTCTGAGGTTGAGACCCACCTGGATTGCATTCTGTGCATGGTCGAATGTCGCGAACACGGGAATTGACCGTGCCTTGAGGTCGGCCAGCAACCGGTTGACCGTCTCTTGGGCGGAGAACTGTCCTTCGAGGAGGAACAGCAGGTTGTCGTCATAGTTGGTGGACATCAGGTCGCCGAACGCCGCGGCAATGCTCCTGCCCAAGTTCGTGAAGTCGATCCCCTGCTTGTTTGCAAGCAGCGTGACACATACCAGCTCCTTGCTGTCGGTGAACCTGCTGAGGAACGAGCTGAAGCCAGGGATGGTCCCTTGGATATCCATCAGGCCTGTGTGGTGGAAGAACCGCCATCCAGCGACGAACGGGACCATGGTGCCGTCGGGAGCCTTCCATGGGCCATAGACAAGCTTGCGGTTGTCAGGGTCATGGATGAGGATGGAACCTGCAAGGCCAATGTCCCAGAACGACACATCTTCTGCCGATGCCCAGACGTCGGAGAAACCCGGGATGGGGGCTGCCGCGATGGCATTGCCATCGGCGTCATAGCTCTTGGCTGGCTCCGATGGGTTGATGAACCGTGGGTCGGACTTGAATGCCTGATGGAGGTTGCCGCTCTTGGATACGTCCTCAGTCGCGAATGTCCCCAGGTCTTCTGCAAACGCGGTGTGCTGGAGATTGAGGAGCTGGAATTGGTTCTGCTTGACGTATGCATGGTACTCCATGCCACTGGCCTTGGCGATGACCATGGAGAGGAGCACGAAGTTGGTCGCGCTGAGCTGCACATGGTCCATCTCCTTGAAGGCGAGGGGGATGTCCTTGACCATTGCTATGAGCTGCTGGGGCGTGTACTGCTTTGCTGCATCCCATGAGCCCTGGCGGAAATCTGCAATGCCGGAGGCATGGCGCATCAGCGCCAGGATGCTGATTGGCTTCCAAGCTTGGGGGATGTCCGAAAGGTATTCGCCAATACCCTTGCGGATGTCCAGCTTGCCCGCTTCATACAGCTGCATGACGGCAACGGCCGCATATCCTTGGCTGATCGGTCCTACTGGCCAGAGGGTGTTCGTCGATGCCAGCAACTGGCCTCCGACATCCGAGAAACCATACCCGACTACCCGGGGGATATAGGGAGCCTGCACGATTGCCAGGGTGAGCCCCGGGATCTCATGCTGCTGCATGAAAGTCAGGATCATCTCGTCGACCGATTGGCCGAGGTACGTGACATCCACCGATCCCCGTGTCTTCTTGTTTCCATTGAGCTGTTGTGTGTTCATGGCCATTACTTCCTTTGTATGGACGATATCTCAATGATAATATACACACGCAATGAGGCAACCGGCTGGTGGAGCGGAGAAGGTACTGTAGGTATTACAATGGTATATTGTGGGAGTGGGAAATTCACTTTGAACAATCAGTGCCGATAGCCTATACTGCTAGGCATGAAGATGCGCCTTTCCCGACGAATGTATACCATATTCTTTTTCAGCATGCTTATTCCGTTCAGCATCTGCATGATCGGGTTTGCGCTGTTCTTCCATTCATTCCTGCTGCGCCAGGAGACGGCGAGCATGGAGCAGATCCTGACGTCCGTAGGAAGTACCCTTGGGATGCAATACCGGGAGATGGAGAGCATCACCAACGTGTACTACATGCAGAAGCAGGTGTTCACCGAGATCGAGGCCCTCAACAACCCCCAGCGGTACCTCTATTACGAGGACCTGCGCAAGAGCCAGTTGGAGAACAACTACTCCATCACGCTGACCAAGGAGATGCACCTGTCCAACATCGATATCCTGGACATCGCATTCTTTCCTGCCAACACCGAGAACGCCACTGCCTATGTGGTGGGGATCAACAGCTCCTCGATCATTCCCTATGCATATGAGGGGTATGAGCATGAGGCTTGGTATGAACAGGCGGTCACGTATGACGGAAAGCTGTTCCTCCGCTCCCTGCATGCTCCTCCCTACCGCCAGGACGACAGGGTCAAGGAGGTCTACTCTGGAATCCGACTGATCAAGGACATGGACAACCAGTCGGTGGTGGGGGTGCTGAAGATCGATGCCTCGGTATCGAACCTGGCAAATGCCATTGGCGTGCTCAACGACGACTCGCAGGATATCCTCCTGATCACCGACGGCAACGATGTCGTTGCCTCCTCCCGCTTGGTCTCTTCGCTGGACTGGCAGGATGGCAAGACGGTGAAGGCCAATGGCAGGGAGTATATCGCCATGTCCGTCGATATCCCTTTCTCACCTTGGACGTTGTCCTATCTCTATTCACTCTCCGACCTACGGTTTTCCACGTTCCTGGCCCTCTGCATTGCAGTCGTAGTCCTGCTGCTCTCCTACCTGCTGGCCTTCACGCTGTTCCGCCATACCTCCGACAATACGGTCAAGGACGTGGACAACATCAAGCATGCCCTGGATGAGATCGAGAAGGGGAACCTGGATGTGTGCTCGACTGTCCGAAGCGATGACGAGATCCGGGAGATCTCCGATGCGGTGAACAACATGGCCAGCGAGCTGAAGGAGTACATTGCCCGCGAATACCTGATGGTCATCCAGAACCAGAAGGCTGAGTACAAGGCACTGCAGAGCCAGATCAACCCCCATTTCCTCTACAATACCCTCAATGGGTTCATTGCGCTCAACCGGATGGGTGAGACGGAGGTCTTGGAGCAGAGCATCATCAACCTGACCTACATGTTCCGGTACATCTGCTCCAAGGATGACCTCACCACCGTGGGTGGGGAGTTTACGTTCGTCAAAGAATACTTGGACCTGCAGAAGATGAAGTATGCCCAGCGCCTGCAATACACCATCGAGTTGGATGATGCCGTAGCCACGTTCATCATTCCCAAGCTCTTGCTCCAGCCACTGGTGGAGAACAGCATCATCCATGGGATGAAGAACTCCGACGAACCCATTGAGATTGTCGTACATGCATGGATGGAAGAGGGGCAGGTGAGGATCGAGGTGTCCGACAATGGGCGTGGATTTGATGCTACCTCCCGCAACGTGGGACTCTCCAATGTGGAGAAGCGGGTAAGCCTCTTTTCTCAGGGTGCCACGGTCCAAGTGGACAGCACCATTGGGGTGGGAACAACGATCACCATGAGATTCTCATGGAAGGAGCAGGGATGATCTACTTGATCGCAGATGATGATGCGTTGATACGCTTCACCATGAAGAGCATGCTGCTGGAGTTCATCGATGAATCATCGGTGCTCCTGGAGGCACGCAATGGAAAGGAGCTGCTGGCCTTGTGCAAGTCCAGCAACCCCGACATTGTGTTCGCCGACATCGAGATGCCATACCTCAACGGACTGCAGGCGATACAGGAGGCACGTGAGTTGGGCTTGGGGGGTGAGTTCGTCATCATCTCGGGTTATATGGATTTCTCCTATGCACAGAAGGCAATCGGGTTGGGCATCAACGAGTACTTGGTAAAGCCTGTCTCCCCCAGCGAGCTGGAGCATATCCTCAGCCGCCTGCATGCCAAGCTCGGCAAGGCACGGAGGGACCTGAACTCCCACTTCCAGCTGGAGGTCCTCAACGCCTACTCGACATTCGTCAACACCCAGACAGTCCATGAGCCGGATACGCTGGACAACATGGTATACACCGCCTTCTACGAGCATTCATGGGCAGGCTTGGATGCCACCTGCATTGAATCAGAGCTTGAGTCGACCAATGCAGGCGTACTGCGCTCCAATGGGTACTACTGCTCGTTCTATGCCTCCGAGGGCAACCGGGTGTTCCTGTTCAAGACCCTCCCTTCCTCAGTACCCGATCTGGTGTCCTCTTTCTACCGCATGGCTGGCTTACGGGACGCGGCAGGGGAGGATGTGCTGTATGTCCAGTGCCAGGCAGACAGCTTGGGTGGCGTGTTCGCCATGCTTGATGCCTTGGATGGCTCCCAACCTGCATTCCTTGCCCAGAAGCCGAATGTGGTGGTCCCCTATGGCCAGTTTGCCCAAGAAGCATGTCCTGACCTGGGTGCTTTCCTGAGTATCCGTGATGCATTGGGTACCGATAATATCATCTCATTGCGCGAAGCCCTGCGCAATGTGTGTGAGATCCCTATCCAAAAGACGGGCATCCATATGGAGTATCTGGTGCGCAATGTCTCGTCGCTGCTTGGACACTCCTTTGCAGCTGTCAGCTACCCCCAGCTGTGCGATGAGCTGCAGCGGTTTTCCAACTTCCAGCTCTCCCACCAGGGGAATGACCGCAATGAGCTGATAGATGTGATCAAGGAGTATGTCGATGCCCACTATGCCTCTGCAATAGGCATCAGCGACATTGCCCAGTACTTCAAGATCACCCCCAATTACCTGAGTACGCTGTTCCATCAGAAGATGCAGACCAAGTTCATCGACTACATCACGGCCCTGCGGCTGGACAAGGCAAAGGTGCTCCTGCTGAAGAACAAGAATACCAGCGTCAAGGATATAGCGCTGATGGTCGGCTATACTTCCCCACGCCATTTCTCCGAGTTGTTCCAGCGGCTAGAGCACCTCACTCCGAGCCAATACCGTCAGGAGCATAGTAGAAAATAGTACGTCCATGTGAGTTTTTCCGTACTTTCGGTGAAAAACAAACCGGTGCGATACTGGGGATACAAAACACAAAGGAGTGAAAAGATGAAAAAATCTTTTGCATTGTTGCTCGTCTGCATGCTTGCAGTATCATCCCTGTTCGCCCAAGGTGGCAAAGAGACTCAGGCTTCTCCGAAAGAGGTCGTGATCACATTCTCGACAAACGTAGTCGGTGCCAAGGCTGAGGCTTTGAAGGCCGCATGCGAAGCTTTCGAGGCCGAGACAGGGTATGTCGTCGACTTCCAGGCTCCCGGTTCCAGCTATGAAGAGCTGATGAAGACCAAGATGAGCGCCAACGAGCTGCCCGACGTATTCACCACCCATGGTTGGTCCGTCGCCAGATATAGCCCGTACTTGATGCCGATCAACGACCAGCCGTTTGCATCCCGCATCAGCAACCAGATCAAGGGCGTCATCACCGATGCGGACGGGAACATGTATGTCCTTCCCGTGGACATCGATGTCGCAGGTATTGTCTACAACGAGACCGTATTGGCACAAGCTGGTGTGGATGTGGACTCCATCAAGACCTGGGATGACTTTGCCAAGGCTTGCGATGCAGTGCTCGCTTCCGGAAAGAACCCGGTGCACATCGGAGGAAAGGACGGATGGACTATCGGACAGTTCTTTGACTGGGCTGCTCCCTCCTTCTTCGTAACCGACGAGGCCAACAGCCACGCAGCGGAATTGAAGGCCGGTACGTTCGACAAGGCCGTATGGGCACAGGTCGCTGGCCTGCTCGACTCCTGGGTGCAGAAAGGCTACCTCAACGTCGACTGCCTCACCTCCAACTACAATTCTGACATTGCAGCCATCGCAAACGACAAGACTGCATTTGTCTTCTATGGCAACTCCTCCTTCGTCGACGCCAAGAAGGCAAACCCCAATGCACAGCTGGGTGTCATGCCGATTCCCTCCGCATCCGCTTCCGATGAGCCGAGCCTCATTGCAGGTGAGGATATCGCAGTGGGCATCTGGAAGGACACCAAGGTCAAGGCACAGGCACTTGAGCTGCTGAACTACCTTGCCCGCCCGGAAGTCTGCAAGGCCCTGGCAGAGTCTGCTGGTGCAGCCGCTGGCTTGACCGACGTGCAGGCTGAGGTCGGTGAGATCTCCAAGTACCTGGAGAAGAACAAGGACGTGCAGACGTTCCCGTACTTCGACCGTGAATACCTGCCCAGCGGCATGTGGGACGTGATGTGCACCACCGGAGCCGACATCCTTGCCCAGAACAAGAATGCCATCTCCAATGCAGCCGAGATCATGGCTACCAGCTTCGCCGACAAGTATTGATGACTGACGGGGGAGCATCAGCTCCCCCAGTTCCCTCCTGTTTCCCGGCAGCATCCCATCGAGGGGGGTGCTGCCATCTCCAGAACGAGCATCATTTCACTCTTTCGTGGTACCGGGTTCACCGGGGCCACCCCTGCTATGCTCTTGTCAAGAAAAAAAGGAAAATCGTATGCATAAGAAAAGCTGGATGATGAATATATTCTATGTCCCAGCCCTCATCTTGTTCTGCCTGCTGGTGATCTATCCCCTGATCAAGGGAGTAGGGTTGTCGTTCACCAACTGGAACGGCTACTCACAGAAATACCGTTTCACAGGGTTGGACAACTACGCCAGGTTCTTCGGTGACAAGAACATCTGGATTGCCCTTGGCAATACCCTCAAGTATGGTATCGGGAGTACCCTGCTGCAGAACATCATCGGACTCGCACTTGCGCTGTTCCTCAACGATGCGTTCCGCGGACGGTCGGTCGTCAGGACCATCGTCTATCTCCCCGTCATGGTCGCACCCCTGATCATGGGGTACATCATGTACTTCTTCTTCACCTACGACAACGGAGCGCTCAACGACGTCCTTGCCCTCTTTGGGAAGGCCCCCGTCGACTTCCTTGCCAACGGCAGGCGCAGCGTGTATATCATCACCGCCGTCAACTCGCTGCAGTTCGTGGGAATTTCGATGGTCATCTACCTCGCTGGGTTGCAGAACATACCGGACATGTACTATGAGGCGGCCTCGCTGGACGGGGCAAGCAACTGGTGGAAGCTCAAGGCGATCACCATTCCCATGCTGTTCCCTGCGATCAACTCGAGCATCGTCATCAACCTCATCGGTGGTCTCAAGCTCTTTGACATCATCCAGGCACTCACAGCCGGTGGGCCCGGATACTCCTCTCACTCCCTCTCGACATTGGTCCACCGAACCTATTTCAGGAGCGAGGCGGCAGGATATGCATCCGCCATTGGCCTGATGTCGTTCGTCCTCATCATGGTCATCAGCAACATCGTGGTCCATTTCTTGGACAAGAAGGAGATTGACGTATGAAGTCAAAGAAAGCATGGGTGTGGCGCCTGCCACTGATCATCGTGGTATGCGCCATCTTCCTCAGTCCCTTCATCGTGCTGATCAATATCTCCTTCAAGCCGATAACCGACGTCTCTTCGCGCCTGCTCTTCTCAAAGACCCCGACGCTTGAGAACTTCTCGGCAGCAATCCATGAAGGTGGTATCTTCCCAGCGCTGATGAATACGCTGTTCATCACATTCTGCGTGATCTTCCTGATCGTGGCGATTGGATCGTTGGCATCCTATCCCCTTGCACGCAACAGGTCCCGGTTCAACCGGGGTATACGCAACTTCATCCTTGGCGTCATGATGGTGCCACCACTGAGCATCTTGGTCCCGCTCTATTCGGTGCTCGTCGATATCGGTGGCATCAACCAATACTGGGGAATCGTCCTGGTGATCGTGACCTTCGAGCTGCCCCTTGCGATATTCCTCTACTCCAACTTCATAGCCAGCATCCCGCGGGCATTGGACGAGGCTGCGCAGATCGATGGGTGCAATCCCATCCAGACCTTCTTCCTGATTATCCTTCCACAGCTCAAGAGCGTGACGGCATCGGTGGTCATCTTGGTGGGGATGCACTCTTGGAACGACTACCAGTTCTCCCTGTATGTCCTGCAGTCCACCAAGATGCGGACGGTGACATTGGCCATCTCCTCGTTCTTTTCCCAGACCACGAGCAACTTGTACGCTGCCTCTTCGGCAGCCCTGGTGGCGACGGTCCCCATGATCGTCTGCTTCCTGTTCCTACAGAAGTATTTCATCAAGGGGATGGTCGACAGCGCCATCAAATAGAGAGGAGACATCCATGAACAACGAACACTTCCACCCCATATTGAACGAGGCCCCGTGTGCCCATGCCTTGCACCGGTTCGATGAAGCTACCCGTACCCTGACCTATGAGTACAATGGGGTGGATATCATCAGTATGACATTCCCCGAGTGCGAGGAATTGGGGTTCCGCCACGGGTCGGACGGCTCGATGCAGAGCGTCGCCTATGCCCAGCAGCTGTATATCATGGCAAAGACAGAGATGGTCATCGATGTCCAGCTGACGCTGACCAAGGAGGCCGTTTCGATGCGCGACCGCCGGGCTCAGGCGGACCAGCCGATATTGGCCCAGAGCGGGAATGTCCTGATCGACGGGGTCACGTCACTGTATGACCCCAGATGGGACTTGTTGGTCTCCTTCAAAGGGCGCAATGCCCATTGGAAGGATGCATCGTTTGTCGAGGATGGGCAATGGCGCAAGGCTACGCTGACAGTCGAAGTTGGGCGCAAGCCGTTGTTCGTCAACTTGCTGATGCACTACTATCAGCATCATCTGGGCTATTGCTATTACCATCCATGGGAGAAGCGTCCATCTCGGAAGATCATCACGGGGTGGTGTTCCTGGGAGGCCTACCGGAGGGATATCTCCCAGGCAAAGCTTGATGAGATCACCACATTCTTCTCCGAAACCCTCAAGCCCTATGGAATGGAGTATATCCTTGTGGATGACGGCTATCAGCAGATGCCACTTCCTGCAAACCCCCAAGGCAGCATGAAGGATGGCTGGATGACCTGCGAACCAACCAAGTTCCCCAATGGGCATGCTGGTATCGTATCAAACATCAAGAAGCATGGGTTCAAGGCTGCGATATGGACAAATGCCAACATCACCAATGCCCAGTATCCTACTTATCATCCTGATGCCGTGATGCATTCGGGCACACAGCCCATGAAGGGGGAGTGGATTGACTACCTCTATTCCTGTACTCCCCAGTGCCTCAGGGAGGAAGTGGTCCCCATCTTCGAGGCGTACCAACAGCAGGGGTATGACTATATCAAGATAGATGCGATCCGGCACTTGCTGTTCGACGGTCTGCATGAGGCTGTCCGCCAAGGACTGCTCTCCAATGAGGAGGCACAACACCGTTTCCGCTGCTACATGGAGGCATGCCGCAAGGGTATGGGTGACAATGTCTATTTCTCAGCCAGCTGGGGTGAGATGCATGAGGTGGTGTCGATAGCCGATTCCTGCCGAATCTCCATGGATGCGAATCCTACATGGCCTGGGGTGCGGATGCAGCTGTTTGAGATGGCAAGGTGGCAGCATGCCAACAATATCCTGTTCACCAATGACCCTGACCATGTATGCGTCAGGACCCAACCCCAATGGGCACGGAGCATCCTCTCCCTGATCTCCCTCAACGGCCAGGTCTGCCTGCTCAGCGATGTCCCTGATGCCTATACCCCAGAGAAGCTGGAGATCATACGGAAGACAATTCCACCCATTGCCTCGGTAACGGGTGAGACCGGCCCGCTTTCGTTGGACTACCCAGCCTATACGTGGACGAAACTCCATGGATTTGCTGTGCAGTCGCATGAGACACCCGTCACCATGGAGGGTGTGGACTTGGATGACGCACTGGACATGGCTGGAAATTATCCTGGGATGGAGAGCAGGCACCCCTTCTCTTCATTGTGGAACTTCTTCATCAGCCATGGTGGCCTGAAGTGGAATGTCATGGCACGTGTCGCCACGGTCCCACTTGCTGCAAGTACCCTCACGTTGGAGGAGCTGAACCTCAATGCAGCTGCACAGTACTTGGCCTTCGATTTCTGGAAGCAGGAATTCCTAGGGGTAGTGAGCGGGACATTCGATGTTCCGGCGCTGGAACTGGGAGATTGCCAGATAGTGAGCTTGCGAGAGCGTACGGGAAGGGTGCAGTTCGTTGCCTCCTCACGGCACGTCAGCATGGATGCGGTGAGCATCCGTGGTATCACCGAGGAAGACGACAGCCTGAGCATGACTATCGCCGGGGTGGTGGGTACCACCGAGCAATACTCTTTCTATGTTCCTGATGGATTGCTCGTCACACAGGTTTCACACCCGTATGAGCAGGATGGCCCCCTGCTGAAGGTGCAGGTCTCATTTGGACAAGAGATGGCGAACCTGCATATCAAATTTGCTCATGCTTGATGAAGCATACCAGAGTCTGCTGTACGGAGGCCCGTGCAGCAGATGGTACTGGTATTGGGCTACTCACAGGATGCGCACATCATAGGCACTTGAGCCGTTAGCATTCTCAAGCAAGGTTTGGACGCCGTCCTTTATATAGACAGCCCTGGCATTTTGCCCTTGTACACTCTGTCCACTGACATAGACATGCCCATCTTCAACCCAGATTCCAGTAGGGGTGATGGTTGTTGTAGGGTCTGTATCTATCTTGATTTCTTGCTTGTTGGCAATATCGTTCTTCCAGTAATACGGGACATCATTGATTGCAGCCAGGACATAGACATCGTTTCCCTCGGTAGCAATCTCACGTATCATAGTATTCGGTCCGGTAGCAAGAGTTGTGAAATTGTCATTTTCCCAATACCATATT
>CAYXIH010000006.1:37816-60683 GCA_964465155.1 uncultured Sphaerochaeta sp. | reverse complement strand
TATACCCATTAGCATGTTTTGTCCAGCATTTTTTTCACTTTTTTTAAACAGTTTGCATGCCAATTAGTGAACTCTTTAAATGTGCAGGAATTATAGCTAAAAGCAAATACTCATATTATTCGATAGTGCTTGTTGGTTGCCCTTACACAGTGTTGGTGGTATCTTAGCATTGCAATTCATATGTATGGAGGTATTCATGTTTTCTACTAATATTCGTCAGGCAACTGGTCCCGACATGCCGTATCTCTATGATATATGCCTCAAGACTGGCCTAGCAGGCCTTGATGCCACGGAGATGTTCCATGATCCTCTGATGCTTGGACAATATTATGCGGCACCATATCTCTGGAAACAACCCAGCCTGTGCTTCGTGGCGTTGAATGACCAGGGATTCCCGGCAGGGTATATCGTAGGAACGGACAACACCGCAGCATTCAACGAATGGCTGACATCATATTGGCTTCCTCCCCTCCGCAAGGAGTATGGTCCATCCTACATCAGCAAATCCGACCAGGAGCAGTCCCTGGTCGATACCATCCGCAAGGGTCCCGGTATCGGGGCTTGGGAACATGTGGGCTATCCGGCCCACTTGCACATCGACATCCTCCCCTCCCTGCAAGGTCGGGGAATGGGCAAGGCACTGATGAACACATGGTTGCAAGCAGCTGCCAAACTGCAGATTCCGGGAGTCCACCTTGGGGTCGACGGAAGAAACACCAACGCGTTCGGTTTCTACGAACGCATGGGATTCCAAGAGCTTGAGAAAACCCCTTGGGGTGCAATCTTCGGAAGAACCATTACAGAACTTCACGCATGACGACAACGAGGGCCCTCAATCAGGGCCCTCGCTTTGTATATAGGCAATTCAATCATCCATTATTCACGTTGCTCATGGTCCTTCTTCCATTTGACCTGCAGGAACTCAATGTCAGATGCCAATCGCGTGATGGCGTTGTTCATCCGCTTGATCTCCTGTACATCTGCCTTGGAATCAAGCTGTTGGGCAAACTCCTCAAGCTGCTGTATCAAGTTCTCCAAATTCTTCTTGCCAGCATCCAGCCTGTTGATCGAGCGGGACAGCACTGACCCATTTGGCTCGACATATGCAGTTGGAACCGTGGAAGGCATCTTATCCGACAAGAGGTTGTAGCTCTCCATCGACTGGGGTGCATAGGCACTGAGTCCAAGCTGCTGGGTGATGTACCCTGCAAACCATGTTGCGATCCGATCCTCACCATGAACCACGAACACCTCGCGCGGACGCTTCTTGAAGGCTTTCAACCACTTCATCAGACCATCTTGGTCAGCATGTCCGCTGATTCCTTCGAGCTTGCAGATCCGTGCACGGACCTCGATCTGTTCACCAAAGATGGTCACATGCCGTGCCCCTTCCAAAATGGAGCGTCCCAACGTACCCTCTGCCTGATACCCTGTGAACAAGATGGTGCATTCCCTCCTCCAGAGGTTGTGCTTCAGATGGTGCCTGATCCTACCAGCTTCACACATTCCGCTGGATGATATGATCACACATGGCTGGCGACGGGAGTTCAGCTCCTTTGATTCATCTGCCGTTGATACAGGAACCAAGGAGGGGAAAATGATGGGATTGATCCCTTGCTTCACCAACGCCATCGCCTCTGCGTCATAGTACCCTTGGATATTCTCCGAGAAGATCTGGGTTGCCTTGATGGAGAGGGGGCTATCGAGGAATACTGGGATATCGCCAAGCTCCGGCAGCATCTTGTGGGCAAGGATTGTCCTGATGAGATAGAGGATCTCCTGCGCCCTTCCGACTGCAAATGAGGGGATGATGACATTGCCTCCTTTCTTGAACGTACTTCCTATGATATCGGCAAGCTCCTTTGCGCGGACCGCCGTGGGGACGTTGTGGCTCCCAGTGGGAGTACCCTCGGGATGCTCATGCATCCTGTCGCCGTAAGTCGATTCCATCACGACATAGTCAGCGGTGTTGATGTATTCTGGATTCTTGATGATCGGCTGGTCAAAGTTCCCGATGTCGCCGCTGAACACGACTTCGCGTGTTTGGCCGTCCTCGGTGAGCCATACTTCTATGGAGGAAGACCCCAACAGGTGTCCTGCATCAATGAACCGTGCCTTGACACCTGGCAGCACCTCTATCATCTCATCATAGGCAAGCCCATGAAACAAAGTCAGGGCCTTCTGGGCATCCTCGGATGTATAGAGAGGCTCGACCTGCCCTTCTCCCGAACGTTCACGCTTGCGGTTCTTCCACTGGGCATCGGATTCCTGGATCTTTGCACTGTCGGGAAGCATGATCGAACACAAGTCCATTGTCGCTGTCGTACAGTAGATGGGTCCAGCAAATCCATCCTTGACCAGCAATGGGATCCGTCCGCTGTGGTCAATATGGGCGTGGGTCAGCAACACAGCATCAATGTCAGACGCGCGGAACGGCAGTCCAAGGCCATCCGCTACCTCATCATTGCCCTGAGGTAGCCCACAATCCACCAGAAAGTTCTTTCCATTGCATGTAACCATCGTGCAACTTCCAGTCACATGCCTAGCCGCTCCAAAGAAGGTAATATCCATTCTGAGCCTCCTATTTACAGAATATGTCCATGCAAGTCATTTCATCAAGGAAAAAGGGGGAAAGCCAGTGGTATTCGAACCATAGTGGTGGTATCCTGCCAGAAACAGGAGTACGAGCAATGGATGCAAATAGAAAGAGAATCATGGAGATGTCGGTGGGCAGGACAATCGAGGCCTTGAGGAAAAACAACATGGAGGCAGCGTTCCTCCCCTCCAAGGCGGACATCGTCCCCATGGTCAAGAGTCTCTTGGCCGAGCATTCCACCGTTGGCGTCGGTGGTTCCATGACCTTGTTCGAGTCGGGTGTAATCGATTTGCTTCGCAGTGGCAGCTATACCTTCCTGGACAGGTATGCAAAGGACCTTTCTCCACAGCAGATAGACGCAGTCTACCACCAGTGCTTTGATGCCGATAGTTTCCTTTGCTCGGCGAATGCCATCACCGAACATGGAGAGTTGTACTGTGTCGATGGGAACAGCAACCGCGTCGCCGCCATGCTCTACGGCCCCAGGCAGGTCATAGTCATTGCAGGATGGAACAAAATTGTAGCCGACCTCGCTGCTGCTGTGGTCAGGGTCAAACAGGTGGCAACGCCCGCCAACTGCATCCGCCTCGACTGTGACACCAACTGTGAGAAGACAGGCAAGTGCCTCAATCCCACATGCGATCCGCGCAACCTGATGCAAGTTGCTCCAGGAGCGTGTCAGAATACCATCTGTTGCAACAGTGTCATCTTCGGACGGCAGCGGAGACCGGGAAGGATCACCGTCCTGATCGTCGGCGAAGAGCTGGGGTATTGATACGACGAAGCCTCCTGCAGACACAGGAGGCTTCGTTGCTTGTTCGACCCATTACTCCATGAAGAGCTGGTAGACTTCCTCGGGGCTCTTGGCTTGTTCGAGCATCCGCCTGAATATCTGCGAACTGCAGCTTCGGGCAATGGCAGCGAGAGTCTCGACATGGGGCCCGGACCCATCCAGCGGGGCCAGCACCAGGAAGAAGATCCTCACCGGTGCATCATCCACCGCTGCAAAGTCGATCGGCAGGCGTGAAATACCAACTACCAGGCGAAGTTTCTTCACTGCGGCTGTCTTTGCATGGGGAATAGCTATTCCATGCCCGATACCAGTGGTACCCAAGCTCTCGCGGTTCCAGATGGCAGTGATGATCTCTTCCCTCTGGCTGGCAGAGAGCTGCTTTGTGTCGATGAGCACATCAACGAGTTCCGATATCACCGACTGTTTGTCGGTGGAGGCAAGGGGCACCTTGATCAGGTCCTTGTCGAGAATATCCGTCAGATTCATTCCATCCTCCCTCAGCGAGGCCGTCAGACCTCTTCGAACAAGTCCCAGATGGACTCGTCATCACGAACGACGAGCACCGGGCATGTTGCGGTGCGCAGCATCCGGTCACCTTCGCTCATCATCTCATCCCTCCGGCTACGGACTTCCGTCACGCCCCCGAGGACCAACAAGTCAATATGGTTTTCTTGGATATAGTTCCGTACCTCAGTATGGACTGTTCCCGATCCTTTGACGGTCTTGACTTCTACGTTCTTCGTCCCGCCAAGGTGCAGGACATGCCTCAAATACCGTTCGGCATCGGACTCAAGGTCCTGCAGATACTGTTCACGTTCTACATCGACGAAGACCCGTGCCTTCACCAACTCGCTGATCGCCCGTGTATTCACCACATACATCGCAGTCAGGGTAGAACCGGTCGACTTGGCGAGCATGATTGCATACATGGCGGCAGTCAAAGAACTTTCAGAGCCATCGAGGTATACCAGGACGTCATGAAACGGCAATGTCATCTACGCAACTCCTTGTTTGGTACGGTAGCGACTCACGCTACCGCTGCAGTATATCAGATTGATTGGCAGCAGTCACGGATTTCTTCCGTTTCTCCGCCAAGGCATCGGCTTCTTCCCGGGCACGCTGGAGGCGGTCCTTGACTGTCTTCATCAGGATGAAGCTCTCCCGCTCCGCCTCCTCGATGCGGCTGCGGGTATACGCAAGTGTTTGCTCGGTGTCTGGAATGACGATCTTCTCCAAGGCATTGACCTTGCGGATTGTCTTCTTGACCTCACGAGCCAGGCGCATGATGGAGACTTTCATCTCCGCAAGGCGGCCCATCAGCTTCAATGCATCCCGGTACCGGTCGATGGCCATCTCGGCCAGCAGGCTGGTACCCTCGGGAGAGAAGTACGGGCTATGCTCATTGAACGTCGTGTCGACCCGAGGCAGACGCACCCCCATGACGCGGCGTTCACCGACATCAATGGAAGTCTCGATGTTGATTGCACCAGCCAAGTTGGCAACCTTCAGACGCCCCATGTGCATCACCGCATCCTCCAACGTGGAGGATGCCTCGGCCAGTGCCTCATCGACACGGCTTTGGTAGTCAACCGTCTGGTCGACGAGGGTCAGCAGTTCTACTACCAGAATCGAACGCTTCTGGTCCAACAGCTCATGACCGAGCCGTGCGAAGGACAAATCCTCCGTCAGCTTGATCAGGTTGCTTCTTGTTGGGGCAATGTTGGCATTCATGTGCTACCCTACTCCTTGCCGTAGTACTGTTCGATCTCTTCGTCGGTGAGCCGCTGCAGCTCCTCAGATGGGAGCTTGGACAGCGCTTGCCAGCCCAGGTCGAGGGTCTGCTCGATGGAGCGGTCCTCGTCAAATGCCTGATTGACGAATTTCTTCTCGAAGAAGTCTCCGAACTCCAGATACTGATGGTCCAACGTCGTGAGTTCCTCTTCACCGATGACCGATGCCAAGTTGCGCACGTCCTTGACGTGGCTGTAGGAGGCAAACAGCTGGTTGGAGAGGTGCGGATGATCCGCACGGGTCATCCCTTCTCCAATGCCGTCCTTCATCAAGCGGGAAAGGGAGGGAAGAACACCGATGGGGGGATAGATTCCCCGCCCGTTCATGTCGCGGTCAAAGACAACCTGCCCTTCGGTGATATACCCAGTGAGGTCGGGGATTGGATGGGAGATATCGTCGTTTGGCATCGTGAGGATCGGCAACTGCGTGATGGAGCCCGCCCGTCCACTGATTTTCCCAGAACGCTCATACAGCTCCGCCAGGTTCGAATAGAGGTATCCAGGATATCCTTTCCTCGAGGGGATCTCACCACGAAGGGTGGAGATCTCACGCAAGGACTCACAATAGTTGGTCATGTCGGTCATCACAACCAGCACCTGCTTGCCCTTGTCGAAAGCAAGATGCTCGGCGAGGGTCAATGCCGTGCGGGGAGTAATCGTCCGTTCGATCGACGGGTCATCGGCAAGGGAGAGGAACAACGCTACGTTGTCCAGGACCCCCGTCTCCTCGAATCCATCGATGAAGTAGCGTGCCACGTCGTATTTGACGCCCATTGCCGCGAATACGATTGCAAAGTCACCGCTACCGCCACGGACCTTGGCCTGGCGCACGATCTGTGAGGCAAGCTGGTTGTGGGGAAGGCCGTTGCCACTGAAGATGGGAAGCTTCTGCCCCTGGATGAGTGTCGTCATGCAGTCGATGACAGAGACGCCAGTCTGGATATAATCGCGTGGGTACTCACGTGCCGTCGGGTTGATGGGGACGCCGTTGACATCACGATGTGCCTCCACCCGTGGCAGCTTTGCCCCGTCCCTGGCATTGCCAAGTCCATCCATGACACGTCCCAGCATCTGTTCGCTGACACCCAGCGTCAATGGCTCGCCCATGAAATGCATTGCAGTCCCTGGAAGGGTCAGCGAGCTGGTTCCCTCGAACACCTGGACAACCACGACATCATCGCTGGTGTCCAATACCTGGCCCGAGCGGCGTGAACCATCAGGGCCAGAAATCTCTACCAATTCTCCAAAGCCGACTGGGTGGGTATTGCGTACATATACCAACGGTCCGTCAATACGGGATACACCCTTGTATTCTCGCCCTGCAAGCAACCGTCTGTCGGAACGTGCGAGCAACGCATCATTGTCCATCATACAATCCCCCCAACTGGCCCATTGAACGCTCGAGCTTCAGCTCCAGCTTGTCGATAGCCTGCACATCGTCATTGCTGACGGTAAAGCGCATACGCGCAATGTCCTGCACGACTTTCAGGCGCCTGACCTTGCCCATGGGAACACCCTTGGCGATTGCCTCGGATCCCAGCTCCCAATACCGGAGAATCACCTGCAGCATCCGGATCTGTTTCTCGATCGAGCAATATCTGTCGATCTCATCGAACGCATTCTGCTGGAGGAAAGCTGTCTTGAACAACGTACAAACCTCCAGGATGAAGTTCTGGCTATCAGGAAGCGCATCGGGACCAACAAGCTTGACAATCTGCTGCAGGCGCACTTCCTTGCGCAGCAGTTCCATGATTTCCTGGCGTGAATCCTTCCATGCCCCGCCACTGTGGTCATTCCACCAAGTGGAGACCTCACCGAGGTATTCGCTATAGGAGTCCAACCAACTGATCGCAGGATAATGGCGTGCACTGGCCAGGGAACGGTCCAAGCCCCAGAAGCAACGGACAAAGCGCTTTGTATGCTGTGTGACCGGTTCCGAGAAGTCGCCTCCCGGAGGAGAAACGGCTCCAATGACGGAGACAGAACCATCATCGCCACCCAGGGTACGCATGTACCCTGCCCGTTCATAGAACTCGGCGATTCGAGTCGGCAGATAGGCGGGGAAGCCCTCTTCCGCCGGCATCTCCTCCATGCGGCCCGACAGCTCACGCAGAGCCTCGGCCCAACGGGATGTGGAGTCTGCCATGATAGCGACATGATAGCCCATGTCACGGTAGTACTCCGCCATCGTGATGCCAGTGTAGATGCTTGCCTCACGTGCCGAAACGGGCATGTTGGAGGTATTGGCAATCAATATCGTCCGTTCCATCAGCGAACGGCCGGTACGGGGGTCAACCAGGTTTGGAAACTCACGAAGAACGTCGGTCATCTCGTTGCCGCGTTCCCCACACCCAATGTATACGATGATATCTGCATCACACCAACGGGCGATAGAGTGCTGGGTCATCGTCTTGCCAGTGCCGAACCCGCCGGGGATGGCAACAGTACCACCCTTTGCCAGGGGGAACAGCATGTCGATGACACGCTGGCCAGTCACCAACGGTTGGTCCAACGGCTTGCGTTCCGCAACCGGCCTGGGTACACGAATCGGCCAACGCTGCATCATCGTCAAGTTCTTTGTCGTTCCATCAGCATAGGTGACTACGGCAATGGTGTCGTCGACAGTATATTCGCCTTCCTTGGCGATTGAGACAATGACAGCCTCGCCCTTGGAGGTCCCGGACGACTGAGGAGGAACCATGATCTTATGGTTGACGCGCTCGGTTTCCTGGACGGTTCCCAACGACATTCCTGCATGTACGCTGTCCCCTTCCTGCAACGAAGGGACAAAATGCCATTTCGAAGAGCGGGAGAGCGATGGGCTGCTGATGCCCTTGTTGATGAACACGCCCCCGGCGACCATCAGCGCCTCAAGGGGACGCTGGATGCCATCATAGATGGTGCCGACCATTCCTGGTCCCAGCTCCACGGACAATGGCATGCCGCTTCCGTATACATTGTCACCAGGTGCAATGCCCGTTGCGTCTTCATAGACCTGGACCACAGCCTCGTCACCATTGAGCTTGACCAGTTCCCCGATCAGTTGTTGCTCTCCGATGCGTACCAGTTCCATCATCATGGCATCGGTTATCCCCTTGACGGTGATGACCGGCCCGTTGACCCGGCGAACCTGGCCAATTATTCTGCCTTGCATGTCCCCTCTTCCACCAACTGCTTGATGTCTCGATCGAACCTGCGCAAGCGCACGTCGGTCTGGTTGTTGTATGAAACGTTCCCATCAAGCGATGAGACGATGACTCCGGTCTCCTGGATGGGACGCGGATCGAGCGTCAGCACGATCGTTGCACCAGTAACCTTCTTGATCTTCCGTGCGGCCTCTTCGAGCATCTGCTGCGTGACAGGTGCCTGAAGCGATGAGCTGACCTTGGCCTGGGTCAAGTCAAGGCCAATGGCGGCCTCGACAATCCAATCGACAAGTACGCTGGAGAAGGCTGGCGTCTGAGAAACGGCTGCCAGCTTGCGGTGTACTGCGTCCATGACGACGTCATAGCAACTGTCCATCCGGTGCAGCATTGCCTTGCGGGCAGCATTCCGTTTTGTGGACTCACCACGCAGCCGGACCTGTTCCAGCCGAAGCGCACATGCATGGCGTTCGACCTCACGGTCATGGTCTGCCTTGGCCTGGGCGTCAGCCAGCTTTTTCTCCGCCGTGGCCTGAGCCTCGGCTATGATTGATGCAGCCGTGGTCTCGGACTCGGCAATAATGCCGTCGAACAGGCGGCCGTCCTCTTTCGTCGTCATAATGATACTCCTATCGCTTCATTGACCAGCGCGCGGATATCGCGTGTCTTCCCCCCATGCGGGGCAGGAATCTCCACGACAAGCGGGAACGACTCGGTGAAAAGATACTTGTCCACCGTCGAACGTATCATGCCAGCGACATCGCTTGTGATGACGATGATGCCGGTATGATGCCCTTCCAATGCCTTTTCCCAGGCATCTCGGGCTTCTGCCTCGTTCGTTGCGCTCATGCCTGAAACACCGACCAGTGAGAAACCCAGGACGGTGTCAGCATCGCCAATGACGAAATAATCCATTAGGCCTTTCCGAGAATCATCAGCGCAATGATGAATCCAAAGACTACGAGGCCTTCGGCAAGTGCGATGAAGATCAATGCCTGTGAAGCAATCTCAGGCTTCTCGCTGATGGCACCCATGGCTGCGGAACCAACGTTGCTGATGGCGATGCCGGCAGCGATGGCACCAACGCTGAAGGCCAGTGCAGCGGAAAGACATACCCACATCAGATCGCTCTTCTGAACCACAACGGTGGCACCTTCCGCTGCATCTGCGGCGAACAGGCTCGGGGTACACATGAAGCCGGTCACGACCAGCAGCAGCGCGGTGGCGATGAGGGACATGACCACCCTTCTCTTGAATACTAACGTTGTCATCTTGCAACTCCCCATATCCTATCTGGATATTTTTTTTCCTTAATTATCTTCCTTGGTTTGGGAACGGAGTCCTACGGGCTCGTAGGCAATTCCCTTGCCAGTGAAATACTTTGTGAAGAACTCATAATAGTTCAGACGCAGGGACTGGATCCCCGCAGACAAACCTTCCAGCGCTATGACCAAGGCATTGCCCACGATCATTACCAATATACCACCGACGGGGCCTGCCATCTTCGCCATGTCGGAGAATGCCACCATCAACGAGACGTGGGCAATGCCCAGTCCAGCGACACGCATGAACGAGAGGGTGTTTGCAAGGAATCCGCTGAAGATCTCAAGCAAGTCGACGATCCACTCCATGACGTCGTTGATGATGACCTGCCCGATAGCCTGCTTGGGATGGCCTTCCCGACGCTCGATTGCGTAGCCAATGAACCCCTTGAACAGCAGGATGACAACAGGAATGCCGACACCGTACTTGAGGAACGTACTGTCGGGGATACTCTTGTACCCGCTGGCCACAAATGCAAATCCAGCCCAGATGCCCATGGCGAACAGCCAGCCACCTACGATCCCGTTCTTGTCCAGCAAGAGCTTGAACCATTGTTTCTTGCGTGCAAGGTTGATCCAGTTGAGAATCAGGCCAAGCGAGATGACGGCAATACCAAACTTGATCGTCAGGCCCAGGATGTCATAGATGTCTCGGTATGCACCAGATGGATGTCCTTCTACGACCCCATGGTAGTTGAACCACAATGGCGGGAACCACGGCTTTCCGAAATAGGAACCAAAGAGAACACCGCCAACGATTGATGCTCCACCGAGGTAGATCAGCAGGTGGCAGAGGTTCGCAGTGAGCATCCCCTCCTTTCGCATCGGGTCTTTCTTGTACATCAACGAACCGATGAGGCCGATGAGGAGAATCACAAACCCCTGGCCAGCGTCGGCAAACATCAAGGCAAACATTGCCAGATATGCAACCATGACAAACGGCGTTGGGTTGATCGTCCCATATTCGGGGGTACTATAGTTGTCGACCATCTTCTGGAAGGGCTTGAACACCTTGGGTGAGGTGATCGCAACTGGAATCTGCTCGCGGGGAACAGTCTGGGCCTCGGTCCACTCGATGACGCACTGTCCGTTTGTGGCGTTGCGGATCGCATCCTCGACAGACTGTGACAAGTCAGTCGGGACCCATCCCGAGAACAATGCAGTATTGCGGGTATACGAGAAGTATGACCGCATCTGGTCTGACAACTCATGCAGGCGGACATTCGCCCAGATGGAAAAGAGCTCCTGCTTATGTTCTCCGATGATCTCCAACACTTGCTTCTGGATATCATCGCGCTTCTGGATAGCATCGCGCTTGTCATTCTCCAAGCGTTGGGCAGCCCTGTGCAGTCCTGTCCGCTGTTTCTCTGGATCGGGGGTCTCCGTCCAACCAAACTTATCCAACAGGGGATTGAGCTTGCCAGCATCACGCCGGAGCCCTACCACGACCGTAGGCTGTCCATCAGAAGCGGCTACGAGAATTGCACCCAATGGGGCGAGGCGGGATGCGACATCCTCTTCGCTGCCATGGTCAACGCTACCTACACGAAGGTCGATGTATTGCATCTTCCCTTCCTGTACGTACCGCTCGAGCTCTTCGATGGCCAGCACCTTCTGGCTGCAGTCACGCTGCTTGTCCTTGATATCCTGCAGCGATGCCGTGAGGGCATCCAGGAACTTGCGGTAGCGGTCCATCTCCAGTGGCTTCAGCTGTGAGACATTCAGAGACTCCGATGCCGGCACCATCAGGTCACCGGTGCGCAGCAGCGCCTCTACTCTCCGGCGCATGTCCACCATTGCACTGCGGGAGATAGCTGAAGAGTGTCCCTTGAGCTTTGCAAGCTGTTCTGGAGGAAGCTGGTCGACTTTGACGAAGTCGAGGGCTCCCAACTGGAGCAGCGATTTCACAACCTCGTCGCATTCGGTACTGAGGACGACTGCCGTGAGGAGACGCATGGGTTTCGTAAACAGGCTCATTTCATGACCTCCCGGATCTGTTGCTCTGACCAACCATAGTATTTACCTCCGATGGCGGCTCGTATCATCTGGTCCTCCTGCTTGTACAAGAAGAAATATGCCAAGGCAATACCGATGGTAAATGGGTCGCCCGAAAGAATCCTCACGAACTCCTTGCGCCTGACGACTCCCAGATATTGCTCGATACGCAACGTCTGTTGCGCGATGATCTCATTTTTACGCTCAAGTACCTTTGCATCGGTGCTGTCTGCAAGGGTTGACTGCCCTCTTGCAATCTCATCTGTCTGCTCTGCAAGCTCTGGGAACCTGCGGGACAACAGCATGGAGGGGTTTCTTGCAGCAGGTGATTCTGAAAGATACTTGTCCAAGTCCTTGCTTCCATAGATGGTTCCACCTGGAATCAGCAGGTCACGGAGCTGCTGCTCATTCATTGCATGGTACCATCCGAAGCGGACAAGCAGCAGCACGTTCTTGAGGTCTATGTCGACACTATAGATATCCTTGACTGTCTCGCGGTCCTTCTTTGAAAGATTCCTAGCCCCCTGTGCAAGCTGGTTGTACCACAGCTTGTCCAAAGCCATCTCCACGGAGAACAGGCCATTCTTCTGTATGGTGTCCATCGTGTATTGGGAGAGAACTTGTTCATAGGGTGTCCCCTTCACTGCCAACACGACAGAATCCCAGTCGGGAGCATTCACCAACGCAGTCCAATCAACGTTGTTGATGATCTTGGACCTCACGATGTACGATCCTAGATAGCCAATGGGATGATGCCGGACTGCATTGCTGTACCAAAGGCGAAGGGTATTCTTGAGGTTCTCAATCTCCGGTTTCTCGGTCAGGACCCTCACGAATTCACCAGGGGCACCCTTCATATAGGAAGCAACTTCCTCATACATTGCAATTTCGCTCTGGAACAGCACCATCTCCATCTGCTGCAGGTCCCCAGTCTTGTCAAACGCCTGAGCAACCGGTGCAAATTGTGTATCGCGCAAAACTGCCACTGCCTCGACGAACGAGCCAGCGCGAATCATGTCTGAGATGACGTGTTCTGAGAGCAGCCCACCGATTCGGGCCCTCAGCTTTGCATTGATGAAACCGTACCGTGCAGCAGGGCTCTTCATGTAGTGGGATTCCCATCTGCCTGGAAGACGGTCCGGCAGATACGTTTGATGATGGCATCTGCGATGGCATCCACTTTCTTTGGGGAAATAGTGCTTGCGGTGGTTCCATCGCTATTGAGTTGTTCCTCATAGGATTGCACCTGTTCAGCTACGTGGGCTTCTTCATCCTCGATAGCCTGCTTCCCTGCCTCGCGTTCTTGGAGCACAGCCTCGCGGATGATCTCTGCACTTTTGCGGTCAGCATCTGCCAAGATATCACGTGCTTGTGCGCGGGCCTGCGTAACAATGCCGTCCGCTCGGTCCTCCACCTCAAGAATGTTGCTGATCACTTCACTCTGCATGATTGTACCTCAGGGCGAACCAAAGGTTCGTCGTGTCATTTTTCCCCAACGCAGGATGGGATATCCGAAGATATCTTCATGGTGCGATCCAACACACATACTGAACTTTTATGTTTGGGATGTCAACCTACAACTTGCAGCTTCATGCGCTCATGGATATGTTGGTGATGTACTCCGGTGCCTGGTCAGGCTGGGCAGGAGGGGTCACCACGGTGCCTGCCGCTGGAGCTACCGTCGATTGGGTCGGTACCTCCGACCCTGCGGCGGGGGCTGCCTGTGCATCGGATGGCGAGGAGTCAAACGATTCATCGAAAGACGGGAAGATGGTATCCCAGAATTTCTGCTCATCCATCTTCTCGGAGACACCCAAGTTCACGACACCTGCATACTCGTCTGCAAGCAGGGTGCCAAATACATCCCGCTCTTCCCCTTCGATGGGGCTTCCGAACTCGTCGAATATCTGGAAATCCTCACGATGGGTTACCTCACCCACTTGGTAATCGTCCAGGATCACCACCGTGGATGTCGTCTCTTTCTCAGCCCCTTCGAACTCAGGGATCGTAAAGAGCATGGCATACCAGGACTCCCCAACAGACAGGTCGAACAGATAGTTGCCGGGGATCATGTCGCTGATGATATACCGTCCTTCCTGGTCGGTGAAGAGATAATAATCATCGACAGGTGTCAGCATCGGCATTCCCTGTTCATCCAATTCCATCTTATATACTGGGGAAGAATATTGGATATAGGGTGTCCCGTCCTGATGGAACAGGTTGCCGCTGACGGTATACGAGGGACTCATCGTGATCTTCGCCACAAACCCTTGGCGCGACTGGGGAACAATTTCAAATACGAATGACCCACTGTTTCCGAACAGGGACGAGGTGTTTCCATATACAACGATATGGTTGCGGTTGTAGGCAGAGAGATTGTTGTACACAGAGGTACCGAACACACTCTTGAGTACCGTCGGGGAAGAGTCGAGTGACCGGCCCACGGATACAGTGGCACCCTTGAGCATTCCCACCGGTTTCACCAGCAGGAAGTTCTCAGAGACACTCCGTGACATTCCGAACACGCCATCGGCAAAGACAAAGCTGGTATTCAGCGACAAGCTTGTGGTCGACCGAGTGTAGGAGTTGCTGAACTGCTGGCGCATCGAGAGTGAGAAGAGGTCACCGATATGAGACCAGGACATTCCCAACGTATGGTTCAACGGATCAGTGAAAGACAATCCACTGAGATTCAGCTGCAACGTGTCACGCCGTGCATTTCCGGGTCTCCAAGAGACGTTGAAGTTGTTGCTGTTCTTGAAGTCGCTGCTTGCGGAGAGTGTCGCTGAGGTACCAATGGAATAGCTGATGCTGACCGATCCACGGATCGTCGGTTTGTCCGGCGCTGCAGAGGAAGCATTTGCCGTAATGGACCCAGAGATCGACAGCCCCTTCAGGGGGTTCATGCCCAGAGTTGCCGTGGCACTCCAATCGGGAGAGAACGTGTCCACTGGGAGGGCGACGCTCCCATTGAGGCTGAAGCGTGCGATAGAGCCAATCCTGCCTGACGTAGAGAGGCTTGCATTGAGGTTCCCTACGGTAGCGGCGACATTGCTTGTGGACAAGGAATAGGTTCCGTTGGTATAGCCAATGGATGAGTCAACACCTCCAAACCAAGAATCGGTCGGAGCGTAGCGGTGGGTCAGGCGCACGGTATAGCCGGGTCCCAAGGAACCAAGGCTCAGTGAGAAATAGCCTTGGATTGTTCCAATCTGGGTAGCCAATACTCCGTTGAGGGTACCCATGAACAGGCCAGGAGTAATGTTGAACGTATTGGTAAGGGTAAAGATGTTGGTCAAACCGGTCTGCTGCCAATACTGGGCGGAGAACTGCTTGTATCGATAGTCGAGGACGTTTCCGTCAAACCAAGGAATGGAGATGCCAACGCCTTGGTCAGAGGAGACCTTCAGCCGTGGGATGGAGAAGTTCATTCCCCATACCGACTCCCCTTTAGCCAGCAACCGTGAGTCATAGCCCATCTCAATATGAATGGTCTCGGGCTCACCGTCTGTCGGGTTGACCGGCGTGATGACGATATCGATGCCGTTTGATCCCTGGTTGAACAGGAAGTCCTTGAGCTTGTAGGTGCCTGCGGCAAGCTCCCGTTCATACAGCACACGGTCATTCATGATCACCTTGACAGTCGACCGATACTTGAGCGTTACCGTTTGCTCGAACTGATGGCCCTTTGCCGAGCCACTTCCATAGGAGTAGTTCTTCTCAAGCCCGACACCAACGTTCGTCCCACCATAGTTTCCGATGCTGTTGCCGATGTTTCCGAACGAGAGACGGATATTGTCTTCGGGGAAATCGTAGAAACCACGCCAGGAACCAAAGGTGAAATACGGTGAATTCTGGGAGAGCGAATATGAGAAGTCCAGCCCAACACCAAATATCGAGAGATAGTTTGCAGAAGCAAGGGAGAACAACTGTGATGTGTCTATTGCACCAGAGTTGATGTTCAGCAGTGAATAGAGGGAGAACTGGGAGACCCAGGAGAACTTTGCGGCAGTCAGGGGTTCAGCTCCATTGAGGGAGTAGCTGTCGCGGCGTGACATATACGAAGTGGAACTGACGGAGATATTGCGCACCGGCATGGCATCGATGCTGAAGGTCAGCCTGACTATGAACTGCGATGGGTCATAGTTGACCAAGACTCCAAGTTGCTCGAGCTTGGTAAATGTAATGTACTTCTCGCCACTTCCGAACTACGATTGATACATCACGTCCGTCACCATCGGATTGAGGATGAGCTGCAGCTCCACTGCATTCAAAGCCTGCTCGTCGCCACTGAGCTGGACCTCTATGTCCCCAGAGTATTCTTCATTGATGTAGAGGCTCATGTAATACCAGCCATCATCATACGCCATGTCGCTCTCACCCGAGACAAAGAAGTCGGCAAATGGATCGTTCGCATCCTGAGGTGCCGGTTCTACCCCTTTGAAGAACATATCATAGTCTTCCTGTGTGTAGACAGCAGGTTCAAACATGAACGGTTCTGGGGGAAGCACCGTCTCCTCGACCTCTACGACTTCGGGTTCAGGAGTGATATAGGAACGCAGCAGGGCATCCACTGCATCGATTGCCCCATTGCGCTCGTCACGGGACATTCCCAATGGATAGGAAACATGGACCACACCACTGGATGGGAAGTCATAGGTGACAGATTTGGTCTGCTGGGGATACGCTTGCACGACAGCATGCATGAAATCCACAACTTGGGCTTCCGATAGGGCTGGGGAATATAGCACAGTGGCAGAACCATCGATGCTTGTCACATCGGCGGTAATGCTACCTTCACCAATCGTACGGACAATTGGCTCTTCTGAAACCGGTTCTACAACGGCTGACAGGGAGGCAAGGTAGTCACCCAACAGTTGTTGTGCAATGACGATGGCCTGTGCACGGACATCCTTGGGGATGGAAGTCGGATACGTCAAGTCCAACGTGCCGGCATCCGGTACGGTATACTTGATATCCAAGGTATCAGCAGGATAGGAATCTGCAACAAACGCCAAGAAACCACTGAGGTCCGACTGAGGGATCCAGGAAGGATAGTCGACTGTTGCATGGCCGTCATAGCTGGTTACAGTTGCAGTGATCGATTGTTGCTTGATGGTGCCGACAACAGGAACTTCTTGTTGCTCACCAGGAGTCGGAACTTCAGCTTGCGGCTTTTGTTGCAACGACAGCACATAGGAGTCCAATGCTGTCCCAATGGCATCAAGTGCACGTTCGCGATCGCTTGCACTGATTCCCTTTGGATACGTCAGCTCTATGCTCCTTGGTGCACCAAGACGGTAACTGACCGAGCGGGCCTGTACCGGATATTTCGACGCAAGGTATTGGAAAAACCCTTCAACAAGCTGTGGTGCAACATCATGGGACTCTGTCACCATTGCAGTTCCATCGTCGCTCACGACATCTACAACCATGTCACCCACTGAATAACTTCTATGGATGCTCTGAGGGATTGCTACTGTTTGTTCAGCTGTTTGTTCAGCTGTTTGTTCAGCAGGCTGTGCAACTGGCTGTACAACAGGCTGTTCAACGGGTTGTTCAGCCGGTCGAGGAGCTTCCTGGACTTGCAGATAGCCATCCAATTGCTTCTGAAGCAAATCGATGGCAGTGTTCCTATCAGCTACACTGATCCCGTTGGGATATGTGATCGCCAGTTCTCCAGGGGCGCCAAATGAATACCCGACCCCTGTTGTTTCAAGGGGATAGGCAGCAGCGACATGCTGGAAGAAGGAATTGATCTCGGCATCAGGAACCGATGCAGGATATTGCACTGTTGCAGAACCATCTCGGCTGCTAATGGCAGCAGAGAAGTCACCATGGGAAATTGTACGTACCAATGGGACTTCGGATGGTGTTGCCTGGGGTTGGGACTCCTTGGGTGCCTCAACTACTGGCGGAGTGATGGATTCTTCCACATTTCCGGATTGAGGCTCCATTGGCAGAGTCTGCTGGACAGGAGTTGCCACCTCTTCCTTGGAACAGGTGACAAAGAGTACAGGCAGGGAAATAACAAGGCATGACAGCAATACTGTAAGAAAGGCAACATGCAAACGTAATTTCATTCGAAGACCTTCCTCAATCTGCCAAGATGACCAAGATATGTACAATTACCACATGAATTGCATATACAGCAGCTTGCGCAATCAACATACATTGTCATCGGACTCATCTCCCCGCCCAAAAGGCTCCCACCTACTTCGTATATGATATATTTCCCTTGTAGGTTGCATTGGTGCCTAGCGGAAGGTCCTGGGGCCAGGGGATGAGTTTCGTCACTGTTTTCTTGGCAAGGATATTCATACCGGACAAACCAGTCAGTTGCTCATTGCCCGTCAAAGTGACACTCTTGCCATCGCTAGCCACGACTTCCAACGAAGCATCGACAAGGATCTGGTGGATATTGCCGGAGTTGACCAGCGTAACTGCCATCATGTCGGCTCCATCCTCACCCTTGACCGCCTCTATCTTCTGGACCTGGACACGTTCGATCGTCTTGGTGGGTTGGACATACAAGCTTGTCGTATACACATAGAGGAAATTGAACATGCTCTTTTCTTCGGCGTTCTTGCCTTGTGAATAGGGAATCTGCTCTGCACGCAAGCGGAAGGAGAGTTCATTGGTCACCGTCTTGGGGCCGCGATACTGGACACGGACAAGCTGGGTGCTCTGGGGCTTGACGATTACCTTTGCAGGAACAATCGAGAAGTAGGCTGCAGCAGTAGCATTCACCTCGTTGCCATCGGCATCCTGATCGCGAGTCAAGGCACTTACCTCAATCGCAATGCTGTCGTCCGAATCGTTGACAATGGTGTACGTTTTCGTACTGTCGGCACCCGTAGGCGCGAAGACTTGTTCAAGGGGTGAGAATTGATATGCGAACACTTGGGACGCACACACTAATCCAACAATCAACAAGAGCACTAATCTTTTCGACCTATTCATATGACACATCATAACACCAACTTCTTCTGGATGCATAGTCTTAAGGAGTGTGAAACCACACTTTTTATCCAATCTTATGCCCAATTGTAGGAGAACTCATGCAATCATGCAAGCATAAACCAGATAGATACACCAATATGTCGGGAATGGGCACCGCCAATGCATGTATATTACTTGGATCACCCCGACATATTGCAAAATTCTTTCACCCCAAACATCTTGCAGATGGCGCTTGCAGCGCATCCAAGATTCACCGACATAAGAATCTATGCCAACTCATCCATTCGTTTCATGATTTGGCAATGCGCCCAGGGTTCCTGCAAGCAGAACAACTCATGACAGAAGCAACCCCCTATCTTCCGACCTGCCGGAAGCTATTGTGCTGGTCAAACTTCTCCAGGACGCTCCGGATCTCACCCCGCATCAGCGTGACGATCCGCTCCACGATTTTCTGAGACTTCTCCTGCATACCACAGCGGATCCATTCCAGGATCAGTCCAGTGAATGCGAACTTGAAGAAGTTTGCGATAAACTGCTTGTCGGCTTCAGTCACATCGAACTCATCGGAAGCCATCTGGATGCGTGTGTAGATCAGTTTGTACATCTCACGGTAGACATACCGTTCCAGTTGTTCCCTGGCAATGCTATGATAGGTGTTGATGATGAACTGGTGGTTGTTTTCCAGATAGGTGAAGATATTTTGCGTCTTCGTCTCCCAGTCCTCGGTGACATCATCGTTCGCAACTGCCTTGCCCTCTGTTGTAAAGATCCAGTCAAGGAGATCATAGACATCACGGAAATGATAGTAGAAGGTCTGCCGGTTGACACCACAGTCCTCGACAATCTCCTTGATCGTTATCTTCTCAAGGGTCCGTGTCTCCAGCAACCTCTTGAGTGAATCTGCCAATGCCCTCTTTGTCATCTGCGACATGCGTATACTCCTACCATGGCATCAAGCCTTGAAAGGCCTAGACGCCTATATCTATCTACAAACTATTCATATTTGCAAACATCGGCTATTCAAATGTCGTCAAACGTTGAGAAATAAATTAATTCGGGAAATGGACAGACGCATGGATGTGTGTAGTGGGCATCTGGAGCAAGATGCATGAAAGAGCAGCAACAACCCTTGGAAATGGAATGCGTGCTCCAGAGATGGGCATAAAAAAACGGTCTCACAGAAAAACTGCAAGACCGCCATCCGATTCGGGCAGGCCGGATTTGAACCGGCGACCCCAAGTCCCCCAGACTTGTACGCTAAACCCCTGCGCTACTGCCCGGATGTTGACAACCCGTTTGGGCTGACAAGAAAGGAACATACCACACTTGCCACATCATGTCAACAAACTGCAAGTCAAAACAGGGAGCTCAATCCATCCAATTTTCATGACCGGGAAGCGCAACATCACCACTGACGACACAGGTGCACGACAAGTACTGCCCCTTTGCCAGCGTCATGCCTTCCAGCATGTCGGTGTTGTATACGACATCAAGGTGCCCGAATACAGTCTTGACCGTCGCAACGTTCATTCCCCCTTCCCTACAATCTACGTGGAGGACCGGAGCACAGAGCATGAGCAAGTCAGGAGGACCTGCAGGCTCCTTCGCTTGGGCATCGGGTGCATAATCGCGGATGAAATTGAACGGGAACGGCTGGCCATCCTGCAGGACGACCGAGTCCTTGCATGCTGCCTCATAGTCCCCACGGCTGGAATACACCTGCATCCTGATGGGGAACGCACACACCTGCATCTCAATGGGAACCTCGGCCTCGATGGATGGAAGCACCCCAGCATTGAGCACATCTGCAGTGAACACGGCGCTCTGGTCAGCATTGGAGAAGGCGATGCAGAGCCTGGACGGCTCATCGATGACCTTCATGAACGGATACCCTTTCCAGATGCAGGGACCGCCTACATGCAAGTCCAGGCCAAGCACCTGGAGTTCTCCTCCCTGCGGGATGACCGTATATACAAACTCCACACCCGACTCACCGGGTGCCACGATATACATCAGCGGGGAGTTGACGCTCTTTCGTGCACGACCGTGCTGCATCATCTGGACCAGCAGTTCGTCATCCAGCTGGCCATCAGCCCCAACGAGGGACTGGAGCCCGACATTTCTCAAAAATATTGGCATGATCACTCCTGTGCTGACTATATCACAGACCCGGACACGTTGCCATGGGAGTCTACAACGTACTAATATAGCCTCCATGGAAGGACGGGGGGATACAGGTACATTCTTACAAGGCGTCAGGGAAGGCTTCCCCATCGGGGTAGGCTACTTCCCCACGGCCATAGCATTCGGCCTCGTCTGCAGGGATATCGGACTGGGAGCGGTAGAGGCTACCGCCTTCTCCGCGACAAACTTCGCAGGTTCGGGACAATTCCTTGCGGCCAACCTCATCGAGTCCCACGCAACAGTTGCCGCCATCTTCATCGGAGTACTGATGATCAACCTCAGGTACCTGTTCATGGGTGCCTCCATCGCCAACCGCTTGGGTGCACAGTCCCATGGTGTTGGCCGCCTCCTCGTCGCCTTTGGGACCACCGATGAAGTATTTTCCATCGCCACCCTCCGAAAGGGAGAACTGACCATTCCCTATATGATCGGGCTCGAATCCATAGCCTATGTCGGCTGGGTGGGAGGAACCCTCGTAGGGTTTCTCATGGGGATGGTACTCCCCCCTGCCCTCCAGCTTGCCGCTGGGGTAACCATCTATGCCATGTTTGCCTCATTGCTGGCTTCAGAGTCACGCCACCACTGGCAGGCGATCATCGTCGCCGCCGTCTCCGCAGGGATCAATACCCTGCTGGGGATGACATTGCACATCCCTACCGGATGGGCATTCGTGATCTCCATGCTTTGCGCAACAGTGGTAGGGGCCATGATCATGCCAGATGAACCACTGCAGGAAATCGACGACGAGGCACAGCCATGACAACACTCCCCGCAATACTCCTCATCCTCGTGTCAGCGGCGGCGACATTCCTTCCCCGCGTCATCCCCTACTACGTCCATTTCCTGGACAAGCTTCCCCGGTTCCTGCGCAAGTGCATGCTGGTCATGCCCGTGGCCGCGCTTGGTGCACTCATCTTCCCAGCTGTCGTACTGGACTACCTGCCACAATGGTATGCAGGCCTCGTGGGGATAGCCCTGGCGGCGGCAATTGCTGCTTGGCGTGGGGGAATGATACTCCCAATCGTGGCAAGCGTGCTGGGCACGTGGCTCATGCTCACCTGTTTCTAATGGACAACAGGACGCCGCTTCACTACACTTTCCTATATGTTTGATGCACACAGGCACCTTGAGAAACACCAGAAGAGCGACATGCCCTCGATGTACTGCACCTCGGAGACCCTGCAGTGGAGCACTGCCATCAAGTTGGCACGCCACGGCATGGAAGGGGCAACATATTGCCTGGGATACCTGCCGCAACACCTGGCCTCCCCTCTCTATGGAAGGACAGAGGAGCAGGACCTCCAGCTGTACCTCAGGAAATTCCCGACCCTGCAGATCGGTGAGGTTGGCCTGGACAAGCGCTATGAACAATTGGTTCCACTCAAGCGACAGGCACAGGAGCTGCAGCAACTGCTGCAGCTGGGCAAGCTGATGGACCGGAGCGTGACGCTGCATGTCGTGCAATCCGACGGGATGTTGCTGGACCTGCTACGGGAAATGGGAACGGACAATCTTCCACAGATGCTGTGGCACGGCTTCACATCCAGCGCCGAGACAGCCAGGAGCTTCCATTCCCTCGGAGGAACGATTTCCCTCGGCCCTGCCATTTGGCGGCAGGGATGCCGACTGCAGGAACACCTGCATGCATTGTGGGAACTTCCTTTCACCATAGAGACGGACAAGCCCGGCGGGTGGGTTCCACAGCAGTGGGGACAGCTTGACCATGAGGCGTTGTACATGGCACATATCAGGCGGTTGGCCCAAGCAATGGGCATTGACGAAGAGAGACTACAGGAGAAGACGGATGCCATCGGAAAGATTCTTGCGCATCAGCAGACTGCTGGGAGATGAGACGGTTGAGGCATTGCACAACAAGTTCGTGGTGGTGCTGGGTATGGGTGCAGTTGGGGGCTACGCGCTGGAGGCATTGGTCCGAAGTGGAGTTGGGAACCTCAGGCTCGTGGATTTTGACACGGTAGGGATTACAAACCTCAACCGGCAGATACTTGCACTCGAGTCAACGATTGGCATGAAAAAGGTTGAGGTAGCACGCCAACGTGTGCTGGATATCAATCCACAGG
>CAYXIH010000006.1:0-37716 GCA_964465155.1 uncultured Sphaerochaeta sp. | reverse complement strand
CCGCTTGCAAAGCAAGTGCGCTCGAACCTCCGCAAGCGGGGGGTCGGACGGGGAATCGACGTCGTGTTCTCCCCTGAGCTGGTACGGTTTGAATACCGAAGCCCCGAAGATGAGGAACATGCCGACTTCAACGAGCAGGTCAGGGACCAAGGGCGGAGGAGAAATGTATTGGGCAGCCTCCCCACCGTGACGGGAATATTCGGACTCAACCTAGCCCACCTTGCCCTGGACAAACTCATCGGAGGAGATGCACTGCACGGCAAGGAGGCATGGAATCCAAACGCTACGCCTGTAGCTCCATAAGTCCAAAGCACCGTGGGTTGTGGAACTCCGGTGTCGCAGTATCCATGTCGTTCCACGACAAGTAGTGGGGAACAGCCTGCTTGTCACCACACTTGTACAAGTTGCCACGCAGGGCAAGCCCCCCTATGTCAGTTCCCGGCAATGCCAAGGAGAAGGCAGCGAGGTCGATGGAGGCATCCAGCGTCCATTCACTGCCGCTCCCTATCCCATCAAAAGAAGCGGTGTTGCGCAATACCTGCACCTGCACATCCACTGCGCTGTCGATCATCTGCGGATCATACAGGACGCGGCCGACCCGGCCAGTCCCACGACCAACGAGGACATACGAAGAGGCACTGAACTCGAAGTTCACATAGTGCTGTGCATCCATGGCGGGATTCATGAGGAACAACTCCACGCAGGAGTCGGTCCACACCTCATCGTTGTGGTGCGTGCACATCCGGCGCAGCTCGGGCTCCACGACATGGTAGTGGAGCAGCAGGTGGTGCCCATCGTGGGCCATACGGACATCCGCGGTGACCGGGCGCATCGGTTCCGGCTCGAAGGCCGCCCATGGTGCGCAGGCTATCGGGACAAGAACTCCCGTTGTTCCATCTGTACGTGGTATCCGAATCTGCTGCATGCTTGCTCCTCCCTGATCTGGGGCAGAGTATAGCCTATCTTCCCCATGCTGTTCGAGCCCCCCTGAATCACCACAGTGCTTTCCCCCCTGCATCCGCGTCAGGAGGTACAAAATGACACACAACCCACTTGCACGGTTCCGCATGCTCGGAACCCTGCTCCTTGTTGCAATGCTTGCCGTCTGCATTGGCTGTTCACAAGATGGTGCACAACGCACCGCGTCCCTACGGCTGGTGGTGGACTGCCCGGATTTCCAACAATCCAGGGCGATCAACCCATCCGATGCCCAGATGCAGGTAGCACGCTACCGCATCAGCGGCACAGGCCCCGCAGGGGAGAGCTTCAGCGCCATGACCAGCGACACGGGGATCTTCGAACTCGAAGGATTGCTGCAGGGGCGATGGACCATCACAGCTGAAGCACTGAACACAGAGAATCTTGTTCTGGCATCGGGAAGGAACACGGTATTCCTCTCATCCGCAACCCATGAGGCATCAATCGTGCTGGACACCCTCCCGGGAACAGGAACGCTCAAGGCCACATTCTCCTGGAACGTCCAGCAAGTCACAGATGATGTCCAGCTGCAGCTGGTGCTGGTGGACCAGCATGGCGCGCAGGTCACACTCCCCGCAGCTACGATTGACCGCACCCAGGGCACTGCGACCCTGTCCAAGGAACTTCCCGCCGGGTCATACACACTGCATGCACGCTTGATGACACAGGACGTGGCCGTCAGCGGAGCCGTGGAATCGGTGCGCATCATCGACGCCACCACATCCGCGGGTACGGTGGAGCTGGTAATCGGCGACCGGGGCAACGGGTTCGTAGTGACGGTTGTCAACGATACGTCCAAGCCGTTGCAGGGCACGATCACCTGCAGCCCGAAGAATCCTACAGCACATGGGTCTGTCATACTGACGTTCGTCCCCCAAGGGTTGCCGGAGGGAATCAAGGAGGCGGACCTGCAGGCCCAATGGTACTGCGAAGGGGCTCTGCTCGAAGGTGAGACACAGCTCTCCTACCAGTGCACGCCACGGCCGGGAACACACCGCTACGACATCGTCATATCACACTCAAAGCTAGGAAGCGTAGGTAGCACGAAGATCATGGTAGAAATGCCTTTTTCTTGAACATCATGGGGGGATGCAGCTGCTGCATCCCCCACTTCCAACTTGACAGCTCTCCAAAAGTACTATACATCTGTTAAGTATATGAACGAGACACCTGGGCAACTTGCCCAACCCATCACTTTCTTCGTGGAAAAGGCGGCCTGCGGGTTTCCCTCCCCTGCCGCAGACTACCATGAGCAACCGCTGGACTTCAACGAGCTGCTGGTTCCCAACCGCGCCTCGACGTATTGCATCCGGGCAGGAGGCGACTCCATGAGCGGAGCAGGCATCATGCATGACGACATCCTGGTCGTCAACCGTGCGGTACGCCCCATGTTCGGGGACATCGTCGTCGCCGAATACGATGGGGGATTCACCGTCAAGCGCCTGGGCAAGCCTACAGATGCAACCATGCAGGCAGTCCTCCACCCGGAGAATCCCCAATATCCCGACCTTCCCATCGGCAATACCACGGAGCTGGTCATTTTCGGCGTGGTCACTGCGGTAGTACGGAAGATCAGCAGGAACAAGACATGACCGGCCTCTGCGACTGCAACACATTCTTTGCATCGTGCGAGCGGCTCTTCAGGCCCGACCTGAGGAACAAGCCACTGGTGGTGCTCTCCAACAACGACGGATGCATCGTCGCCCTCACCCGCGAGGCGAAGGCCCTGGGAATCCGCCGTGGAGAGCCATACTTCAAGGTACGTGATGCAATCATGGCCAATGGAGTAAGCGTATTCTCATCAAACTACCCGCTCTACCAGGACATCTCCGACCGCGTGATGGATATCTTGGCAAGCATGGTCCCCTCGGTAGAGGCATACTCCATCGACGAGGCATTCTTCGACGCCGGGGGCGAGCCCAAGGATGACGAGGGCTGGCAACAACTGGAACGGCGCATGCGGCGCACTGCAAAAGGGGTAAGCCGGTTCTCCGGCGTCCCCGTCTCCGTGGGGGTGGCTCGCAACCGCACCCTTGCGAAGTTGGCCAACCATGAGGCAAAGGAACTCCGTACCGGGTACCATGTGCTAAGGCCGGAGATGGAGGAAGAACTGCTGCGCAGGACTCCGCTTGGGGATGTCTGGGGCATTGGTTGGCGTCGCTGTGCACAGCTGCAGCGCCTGGGGCTGCGTACTGCCTACGACCTGACGCTGCGCGACGACCGGTGGATAGAACGCCACTGCACGGTCACTGGGTTGCAGACTGCATGGGAACTGCAGGGGAAATGCATCATCGGACCTGAGAACCTACGCCTGCGCACGCTGTGCAGCGGCATCTCCTTTTCCGAGCCAAAGACAGAATTCGACGATGTGTTCCAAACCCTCTGCTGCCACTGCACGACCCTTGCCTCGAAGATGTGGGCACGCAAGATCCTCGCCACCGAGCTTGCAATCCATGTCAGCACAAGCCGTTTTGGATCTGATCCGTACTCAATATACGTGCAGGTGCGGCCAGGGAGTCCCACCGCCTATCCACCATATCTCTGCGAATGCGTATCCTCGGCCTTACGATCGGCATGGTCGCCCGGGCGCAAGTTCAATGGCAGCCGTGTCTGGGTCACTGACTACATCCCATGCGGCAACCGGCAGTACCGGCTCTTCGACTCCCCCAGCGAAATGGAACGGGACCTCAAGGAGGACGCATTGAACCAGGCTGTCTGTGAGATCAGCACGGCATATGGACGCGATTCCCTGTTGTGCGCGAGTACCGGCAACAAGATGAAGATCGACTTGTGCACACAGGCCCACCTCTCACCGAGATACACGACCCGCTGGGGGGCCCTCCCAGTCGCTACATGAGCGACTGGGCGATATACTGGGGAATTGGAAGTGGGCGCCCAGTCTGCGTACTCAGCGATGCGATGCGCACCTCCAAGGAGGCCAACAAGTCACCATCGCGAAGCACGCGCTGGCTGAATGTCATCGAGAACCGCTTCAGCGACGTGACGGATGTCTGTACGCACAGCAGTTCATCCACATGCGCTGGCATTTCATAGCTGATGGAGATCGACTTGACTACGAACGCGATTCCTTGGGTGAGCAGGATGTTCTGGCTCAGCGGTTCTTGCCCGTCCTGGACGGGTAGCTCCGCACAGATTGCCCGGAACATCTCAGTGCGGGCATGTTCGGCAAAGTAGAGATACTTGCCGTGATACACGATTCCACCAGCATCAGTGTCGCTGAAATATACCCGCACAGGAAAGAGAAACGGCTGCGTCATACGACCACCGTAGCGCCTGGGAACCGAAGCGTGGAGACATAGTCGTCATACGTCTGTGCCCTCCTGATCATTTCCACCTGGCCGTCGAGCCTGATCATGTATTCTGCTGGCCGTAGCTTGGCATTGTAGTTGAAGCCCATCGCATGCCCATGCGCACCCGCATCATGGAAGACCAGCACGTCGCCAGCCTCGATCTCGGGCAACTGCCTGTCGATGGCAAACTTGTCGTTGTTCTCGCACAAAGAGCCAGTCACGTCATATACGCAGGTAGCCGGTTCATGTTCCTTGCCCAGCACCGTGATATGATGGTACGCCCCATACAAGGCTGGGCGCATCAAGTCCGCCATGCAAGCATCCATGCCGACATAGTGCTTGTATTTCTCAGTCACATGGCGTACGCGGCTGACGAGATACCCAGCGTCACCGGTGATCACTCGCCCACATTCAAAATAGAGCGACGGCAAGAGCCCGGCAGGCCTGACCATCTCGTCATACAACTTGCGGATCCCATCGGACACCGCCTGCAGGTCCATCTTCTGCTGGCTGGGACGATAGGGGATCCCAATCCCCCCACCCAGGTCGATGAAGTCGATGCGTACCCCTGCCTCTGCCTGGATCCTGACACAGAGCTCGAAAAGCATCCTCGCCGTCTCTACGATATAGGAACCATCCAGCTCATTGGAGGCTACCATGGTATGCAGTCCAAAGCGGGTGCACCCACGTTCCTTCATCATCCGGTAGCATTGGATGACCTGGTCCTTCGTCACCCCGTACTTGGCCTCGACTGGATTGCCGATGATGGCATTGCCAGTGCGGTCTGGTCCGGGATTATATCTGAAGCAAATGGTCTTGGGGACAGTCCCCAAAGTCCGCTCCAACGCCTGGATATGGGTAATGTCGTCCAAGTTGATGATAGCCCCGGACTCATATGCCGCAACAAACTCCTCGTCCGGTGTATCATTGCTGGTGAACATGATCTTCTCACCATCAATACCGACCGCCTCGCAGAGCCTGATCTCAGGAAGGGACGAGCAGTCGCCCCCGAACCCCTGGTCGCGCAGGACGGCGAGAATGGATGGGTTGGGACACGCCTTCACCGCATAGTAGTTGCGAAATCCTGGTGCCCAGGCGAATGCATCGTTCAGTGCACGGGCATTGTCGATGATCTGCTGCTCGCTGTAGATATAGCAGGGTGTCGGAAGATTCGAGACTATCTGCTGCAGCCGTTGGCTGCTGCAGGGAAGTTGCTTGTCGGTCATGCTCTCTCCTCAAATTGCAAATTCTTGATGATCGAGTCGACAGCCCGCTGGACGTCTTCTCGGTGTCCATAGGAAGAGATACGCACATACCCCTCGCCTGCCGCTCCAAACCCCGCTCCAGGGGTAACCACTACATGGCATTGCTGCAACAACATGTCGAAGAACTCCCAGCTGCCAATCCCCTTGGGGGTACGTACCCATACATAGGGGCTGTTGTCCCCACCAAAGCATGTCAGGCCAACCTGCTGCATGCCGGTGCGGATGATCTTGGCATTTCCCATGTAGTAGGCAATTGTCTGGCGGCACTGCGAAAGTCCTTCGGGGGACAGGACTGCCACGCCCCCTGCCTGGGCCACATTCGAGGCACCGTTGAAGAAGGTACATTGCCGGCGGTACCACATCCTATGCAGTTCATCGGGATTGCTGTCGGTGCAACGCAGGTCATGGGGAACTATCGTCCACCCCAGGCGTACACCGGTGAAGCCAGCGAACTTTGAGAAGCTGTTGATCTCTATCGCACACTGGGTTGCACCTGGCACCTCATAGATGGAACGGGGGAGCGTCGGGTCGCTGATGTATTCCGCATACGCAGCATCGAAGATGATCACAGCCCCATTGGCTTGGGCATATTCCACGAACTTTGCAAGCTGCGCATGGGTTGCGACCGCACCCGTGGGGTTGTTGGGGCTACAGAGGTAGATGATATCCACATGCTCCTTGGGAGGTTCGGGGACAAACCCGTTCTCTGCAGTGGAAGGGAGAAAGACAAACCCCTCATAGCAGCCCTTCTGGGCATCGTACGATCCAGTCCTGCCCGCCACGACGTTGCTGTCGACATAGACGGGATATGCAGGATCCTGTACCGCAACGACGTTGTCGGTGCCAAAGAGCTCCTGTATGTTCGCAGCATCTGACTTGGCGCCGTCGCTGACAAAGAACTCATCTGCCTGGAGCTTGACCCCAAATCCCTCATAATAGGACTGCAGGGCCTGGCGGAGCGGGAGGTTCCCCTGCTCGTCACCATACCCGCTGTACGTTGCGACATCAGACAGGCGCGATACCTCGTTCGCCATGGCTTGGATGACAGCCGGACAGAGGGCTTCGGTGGTATTGCCAATTCCCAGGCGCAGGACCTGGGCACCTTCATTTGCCGCAAGCCATGCCCGGACGCGCCTGTTGATCTCAGGGAAGAGATACCCCCCTGCCATTTTGCGGAAATTCGTATTGATCGTTGCCATGTTCAGCTCCTACGCGTTGATGTCTGACGGGAGATCGAGGTTGTCCAGTGCAGCATAGAGGGTGTTTCGGTGTTCATCGGACTCCAACGTGCACAACGGCAGGCGGAAGTTCTCCAAGCACCACCCATACCTGGCCATGGCCGTCTTGATGGGGATCGGGTTGGTCTCGACGAAACACGCACGGAAGAAATCATGCAGGTGTGTGTTGATCTCGCGGGCATGGGCAACATCCCCGGAAAGAGCTTTGTGGACCATGTCGACCATCATGCCGGGAAGGAGGTTCGATGCCACGGAAATCACGCCGTCACCCCCAGCCTCTATCAGCTCAAGGCACAGGTTGTCGTCACCGCTGAGGACCGAGAAACCATCCAGGTGCCGAGCAATGACACCCCGCATCTGCTCAAGGGAACCAGAGGCCTCCTTGACGGCAACAATGTTCCTGCACTCATTGGCCAACTGCACCAAGGTATCGGTCTCGAGGTTGACACCGGTCCTTCCCTTGATATTGTACAGGATGCACGGAATTCCAACAGCGTTGGCAATCGTCTTGAAATGGAGGTACAACCCCTTCTGGGTCGGCTTGTTGTAATACGGGTTGACCAACAGGATGGCATTCGCCCCATGGTCCTCGGCATGCTTGGACAGACGCACTGCCTCGCTTGTGGCATTGCTTCCCGTCCCTGCGATGACCGGGACGCGCCCAGCTGCATACTTGACGGTCAGCTCGATGACACGGTCGTGCTCGGCGTGGCTGAGGGTCGGGCTCTCCCCGGTGGTCCCGCACGGGACCAGCCCATCGATGCCATTGTGAATCTGATACTCCACCAACGACTTCAGTGCATGCTCATCGACGAAACCGTTCTCGGTAAACGGAGTAATCATTGCTGTGTAGACGCCCCGAAACAACTTGTTCTTCATATTTTGCTCCTCATCGCTTGTTCCGACTGCAGCATCGACGCCATCATGTCGTCGAGGGTGAAGAACCCACGTCGTCCAGAGGCAATCCAAGAAGCAGCCTTCACCGCACCACGGGCAAACCCCTCGCGGCTACGTGCTGTGTGTGTAATTTCTATCGTATCGACGGGACTGTCGAAATAGACGGTATGCGTACCTGGGAAAAAGCCACCACGGGTAGAGCTGACATGCATCTCATTGGCTTGGATCTTCCGGTCCAGCCGTTGGGTGACGATGCTGTCCTTCCGGTCCAGTTGGGAAAGAAGTATCTCTCCCAGCATCTGGGCAGTGCCCGAAGGACTATCCGCCTTGGCACCATGGTGCAGCTCGTGCACCAACACGTCGTAGTCATCAAAGGCGTTGACCATCGCTGCGGCGTTGCGGACGATTTCAAAGAAGAGATGGACTCCCAAGGAGAAATTCCCCGACCAGATGATCGCGCAGTCGGGACAACCGGAGACGATCTGCGTGACAGCCGGCAGCTGGTCATACCAGCCAGTCGTTCCAATCACCGCAGGGATCCCATTGCGGGCATAGAACGCAATATGCTCGACCGCACATGAAGGGATGCTGAAATCGATGACTGCATCGCATCCTTGCAGTGCGGGAAGCGACAAGACGGACGAGGTGACTTCAGCACCAGCCGCACAGGGGTCGATGACCGCCCCAATGGTGATACCGGCGTCCTGCGCAACCTGGCGCACCATGCGCCCCATCCGTCCATATCCAACTATGCCGATGTTCATTCGTTCCCTCCGATGGAGCGAATATACCAAATAACATCAAACATGTCTACATCCTAACATAATGTTATTATTTTAACATTATCTTATTTTCTCTTCTTACGTTCGTCACGCTCCTTGCGCTGTTTGCTTGCAGCAAGGAAATCTGCAAACGTTCCACCTCCGGAGGTACCTGCCGTGTCGGCCTTGTATGGGTCTGTCTGTCCCGTATGGCCCCACGGACGATCCTCGCCCTTGCGCGGGGAACGCTCCTCGCTTTGGTACCTTCTCCCCTCCATCTTGCTGGGTCGCACTACTTCGGTGACAGTCTCCCACTTTACTTCGACCTGAAGTTCGTCATCATCGGGCAACGAATAGGAGGAAAGCCCCTTCTTGACAGGGGGCACCAAGACAGCGGGACGGACAGGGACGGCACCTGTCGCCTTCTTGACCAATACAACCTTCTTGCGCACCGGAGCATCTGCTGCCTTTGGAGCAACGACCACGGCGGGACGGGCAACGGCTACCTTCACCGGCTTGGCTGGTACTGGCTCGCTTGCAGCAACGGGAGCCGCCGGCTCCTTGGGGACCACGACACGCTTGCGTATCTCCATCTCCTCATAGGAACATGACAGGCGCTGGCAGATATAGTGGGGTTGCTCGAACTCGTCCACGACCTTCATCATCGGGCCCTTGCACCACGGACAGGTCTTGCCTGCGGGGAACTTGGGATCGAAGACCAGGCCGCTTGTGATAACCTGTGAGACCAAGTCGGATGCATTGCCCTTGATGTCGCTGATGAACGGAGCAGGATCTTCCTTCCCCTCCGCTATATTGGCAAGACGCTCCTCCCACCGGCCAGTCAGCTCGGGGGAACGCAGTTGCTGGGGTGCAAGACGCACAACTTCCCTCCCCTTGGGGGTCGGGACCAGCTCCTTGCCCTTGCGCTCCACGTAGAGGTTCTGGATAAGCTTCTCGATGATGTCGGCACGGGTGGCGGGTGTTCCCAGGCCATTGCCCAGCCGTTTCTTCAACGAGGCATCGTCGACGAACCGGCCTGCATGCTCCATGGCGGAGAGCAACGTAGCCTCGGTATACCGTTCTGGGGCTGCCGTGCTCATCTTTCGCAGCTTTGTCCCATAGAGGCGCAGGGAATCTCCTTCCTGCAACGAGGCAAGTCCTTTCACGTCGTCCGTATCTTCCCCATCTGTTGCCACAGGCGAGGCGCTACGCCGTCCGATCGCCCGGGCTACGTCACGCCACCCCTGCGAGACGGGTATGGTCAGCCGCGTGATGAACCGCTGTCCCTCGACCTGTGCCTCCAACGTGGTGGTACGGTATGTATAGTCTGGCGAGAGGACTTCCAAAAAGCGCATGACAATCAGTTCCCACAGCGCCTTCTCGTCTGCACTCAGGCGCCCTAGGTCAACACGCTGCTCGGTGGGGATGATGGCATGGTGGTCGGTGACCTGCAGGTCCTGGACGAACCGCTGTTCGTCGACTCGGAAGCCGTTGAGGGCATAGCCACTTGCAACGGGCCCAAACGGAGTGCCCGAAAGTGCCCGCAACCGCTGGGGCAACGTTGCTACGATGTCATGGGTGATGTACCGGCTGTCGGTACGCGGATAGGTGACGATCTTATGGACTTCATAGAGCTTCTGCAGGGTGTCCAATGTCTCCTTTGCGGAGAACGAGAGGTAGATGTTCGCATCCTGCTGCAAAGCCGTCAGGTCATAGGCAAGGGGTGGTTGTTCGTTCTTCTCCACAGTCTTGAGGGATGTGACGGTACCACTCTTGCCGTCCAGCAATGCCACGAGGTCGTTGGCCTGTGCCTCGGTGGGGATGCGGATTGAGTCGTCAGCTCCATACCACGAGGCTGTGAACATGCCAAAGTCCCCTTTGAGGGTCCAGTAGAACCGGCCGGAGAACTGCTCGATCTCATCCTCGCGCTGGGTCATCAAGGCCAGGGTTGGCGTCTGTACCCGTCCGGCGGAAAGCTTTGCGTCATGGTGGCAGGTCAACGCACGCGTCACGTTCATCCCGACATACCAGTCGGCGGCTGCACGGCACTGGGCGGCGGCGTAGAGGTTGAGGTAGAGGTCGCCATCCTTGAGGTTGGCAAACCCCTCCCTGATCGCAGCATCGGTCTGGCTGCTGATCCACAGGCGCTTGACCGGGCCTGTCCAATCGGAGAGCTTCATGATCCAACGGGCAACGAGCTCACCCTCACGGCCTGCGTCAGTTGCAATGATCAGCTCCGAGGCATCGGGGCGCTGCAGCAGGGACTTCACCACCTCATATTGGCTTCGGCTCTGCTCGATCACCTCCTGCTTGAGCTCTGCAGGGAGCATGGGCAGGTCCCTCAGCGACCAGCGCTTGTACCGCTCACTATATGCAGCTGGCTGTGCCAGCTCCACCAAGTGGCCCAATGCCCATGTGACCACGTAGTCTGGTCCCTCTATATATCCAGTGTCCCGTTTGGTGCAGCCCAATACGCGTGCAAGCTCACGACCGACACTCGGTTTTTCAGCAAGAACAATTTTCTTCAAGATGGTGCTCCTCTTCAATGAAGCTCACTATAGAGCGAAACAGGGGGTTTCTTCAACATTTATCGGTACGAATGATTGACAGGCTAGCAATTGCTAGCTAACGTTTCAGATATCAGGAGAACACATTATGGACCTTGATTCGTACCTTTCGAAAGGAACATTGCGCATTGCAACCCAACTGGTCTCGCTCATGGGACCCGCCCGCATGCTTTCGGTCCTGGCAACCCAGAAACAAGCAATCGGAAAACGGAACCATGCCGCAAGACAGGGCTTACATGTCCCTCCGTTTCTCATTGCATCCATCGCAACTGGGTGCAACCTCCGCTGCACTGGATGCTACGCCCGTGCCAATGGATCGTGCCACGACAGCGCATCCAGTGAACTGGGAGCCCAGCAATGGGATTCCCTCTTTGGACAGTGCGAGGAACTTGGCATCGGATTCATCCTCCTTGCAGGAGGAGAGCCATTTACCAAAATGGATGTCATCATGGCAGCCGCCACCCATACAACCTGTATCTTTCCCGTCTTCACCAACGGCACGTTGCTGGATGAACAGAGGATCGGGTTGCTTGCCTCGGCCCACAACATCATACCCATGCTGAGCATCGAAGGAGATGCACGCCAGACTGATGCTCGCCGTGGCGTGGGGGTCCACAACCAGGTGATGTCGGCAATGAAGGCTCTCTCTGACAAGCAGGTGCTTTTCGGAGCATCGGTGACCCTCACCACGGCGAACATGCACCAAGTCCTTTCACCGGCATTCGCACAAGAACTGCAGGAGCATGGCTGCTCGGCCATCATATACGTAGAATATGTCCCCGCCGCGGGTGGAGACGACTCCCTGGCCCTTGACCAAGACAAGCGCAATGAATCCTTGGAGCTGCTAGCAAACCTCCGCAGCGCTGTGCCTGCGATGATGTTCCTCTCCTTTCCTGGAGACGAACTACAAGGCGGAGGGTGCCTTGCAGCGGGAAGAGGGTTCTTCCACATCAATGCACATGGAGGTGCTGAGCCATGTCCATTCTCACCGGTGAGCGACACCAACGTGTTGGACGTGGGGATCGAGGGAGCATTGAGGTCACCGTTGTTCACATCCTTGCAAAGCAGTGGCATACTCTCCCAGGCCCATGGTGGCGGATGTGTCCTGTTCGGGCATGACCAGGAGCTCAAGGAGGCGATGGATGGACACCAAGCAACGAATTGCAGATGAGGCACTGACGCTCTTCTCGGAGCAAGGGTATGCAGGGACGAGCGTCAGGCAGATTGCCGCCGCAGTGCAGATCAAGGATAGTTCGCTCTACAAGCACTATGCGTCAAAGCGGGAAATCCTACAGGGTGCGCTCGCATTGGTGGACCAGGCGATAGCGTCACAAGCCCAGTTCCTGGGAATCCCAGATGAGAAAGAGCAGCACCAGGCCTCCTTGGAATTCTTCATGGCCGTTTCGCGTGAGCAGCTGGTCGATCTTTCCCAACGGATGCTCACGTTCTATGCAACCGACTGGACGATGCGCAGGTTCTGGAAGCTGGGGCAAACCGAGCGGTACCATGACCAGGAGATAGATACGATATTCCGAACGTTCTTCCTGGAGAAGAGCATCTCCTACCTCACCGATTTGTTCTCCCTGATGGTCCGCAACAAAGTCCTGGTCCCACAAGACCCCAGGATGCTGGCGATCCGGTTCTACAGCCCCCTGTTCTTCCTCATATCACGCAACGCGGGATCAGAAACCATCAGTGAGCAATCACGTGCCGACTTGGAGGCACAGGTAACCGCCTTCCACGAGCAGTACCATTTCAGGCAGGGGTAACCACGGTGTGCTCCAGGCTGAGCATCTTCTGCTTCCACTTGCCCCGCTTCCAGCGGATGATGAACAGCACCGCCCGCAACAACTCATCGATGGCCATGGCAATCCAGATGCCAACCAGTCCCCAGCCAAGCAAGACGCCAAATACCCATGAAAGGAGCACGGCGACCACCCACATGCTGACGATCCCCACCCCTACTGGGTACATGACATCCCCCACGGCCTGCAGGGCAAGAACCAGCACGATATTCACCGCACGTCCCAACTCCAGGACCACTTCCACCAGCAGGATCTGCTTGCCCAAAGCAAGCACCTGCGCATCGGTGGTGAACAAACCATATACTTGGTTGGAGAAGAGGTACAGCAAGAATGTCACCCCAACCGATATGAGCACCGACGCCAAGGTCGTCAGACGTACCTGCCGGTCGATCTTGTCGCTCTTGCCAGCGCCCACCAACCGCCCGATGACGATCTGCAGCGCCATCGCCATGGCGCGTGAGAATATGTAGCACATCATTGCGATCATGGAGGCATAGACCTTTGTCGCGACGACCCATGTTCCCATGAGGTTGACGAACGCCATGATGCACAGCTGGCTGGCACTATAGGAGAACTCCTCACCACCGGAGGGAAGCCCCAGGTGGAGAATCCTCCGCAGCACGACCCATGGGAATGGCCGGAGCTGCCGTACCGACAGTTTCAGCCCAATTCGCTTGTAGAACAAGATGACCATCACCAGCAACGCCAATGCCTTGCTCACCGTAGTGGAAATTGCCACACCGACGACACCAAGGGCTGGGATGGGTCCCAGGCCATAGATCAGCACTGCGTTTCCCACGATGTTCAGCACGTTCATCAGGACCGAGACCAGCAACGCCTCACGCACCAGCGAATAGGCACGGAAGAAGGAGACGAAGGCCAAGTAGATTCCTTGGAACAATAGCCCCGCTCCTACTATATATGTATATTGGAGCGCCTCCGCCAGCACATCGGCAGGGACATTCAGCGCCCGGAACACGGGCTCGCTGACAAACAGCACCACCAATGAAGAGACGATGCAGATGACGGTGTTGACCAAAATGGCCATGGTGCAGATGACAGACACCTGCTGTTCATTGCGGGCTCCCAACTGCACGGAGATGAGGATCGTCGATGCTGTGGATATGACGGAGATGGAGATGATGAGGATGTTGATGATCTGGTTGGCGTTGCCTACGGCCGCGACCGAGACCTGCGAATAGTGGCTGATCATCATTTGGTCGATGTTGCCCACCAGCAGCTGGAGCAGCAGGTCCAGGAACAGCGGCCACGCAAGGGCCACGAGGGAGGGAATCTTGTCGCTGTCGCGCGCAATGCTCATTTGAACGTTCCTTTGCGGGCGGAAACAATCAAATCGCACGCGCGCTCATTTTTACAGCAACGGGGAAAAAAGTGCAACAGGGTTCCCCCTTATCTCACGGCCTCCATCAGCGCGTCCCATTGGCTGTCCATCGACTGGATCAGGCACATCTGGGTGCGCATGCGGTCAAGGTTGTGCTGAGGACGGGAAATCTTGTAATACACATCCCCATTGAGGTAGTCGGTCAGGAAACGGACCGCCATGATGAGGGTGATCGTCCTCCCGCTCTCGGCAAGCAGCGACCGTTCCAGCGGAGTAAGGAACGCCTGGGCAGTACGCAGGTAGCCACCCATCAGCTTGCTGTACATCTGCACGTTGCAGGAGATCGTAGACAAGTCAGTCTCGTCCTCCTCCCCTGTGATCGTAGCGGTGCGGATCATGTCGCCGGTATCGAAGAGGATGGTCCCGGGCATGACAGTATCCAAGTCGATGACGCATGCCGCCTCATGGCTTTGTTCGTCGAACAAGACATTGTTGAGCTTCGTGTCGTTGTGGGTGATACCAGTGCGCAGCTCACCACTGCGGTACAAGTCGGTGATGCGGCAACCGCGCTCCTCATTGTCAAGGATGAAGGCTATCTCCTTTGCAATGGAGGCAGCACGCCCTGCATGGTCAGCAGCCAGGGCTTGGCGGAACTGCTCATACCGCCAGCGCATGTCGTGGAAACGACTGATCGTCTCATGCAGCCGTTTGCCATCCAAATCGGCCAAGTCGGCCTGGAATGAGCCAATCATTGCCCCAAACCGGTCGGCCACCAACGGATCATCCAGTTTCTCATAGCTGAATACATGGTCGACGAACAAATAGGTCCGCCAATACTCGCCTTCCTCATCAATAGCATACGGCAGGCCGTCACGTGCCGGGACTACCGTCAGGACATGGCTGGATGCACAGGGGACGTGGCGTTCATCCAATTTCCCCCTGATGTGGGAAGTAACGAGGCTGATGTTCTCCATGACCTGGTCAGGATGGACAAATATCTGCTTGTTGATCTTCTGGTGGGTATACCGTACAAGCGTACCTGCTTGGTTGAACGTGGAGACCAACGTGGTGTTGATATGCCCGTTGCCAAAGCCCTTGCACCGGACCAAGTCCCCATAGATTGCGAATTTTCCAATAATGTCCCTGACTTGCCTCGGTATCTCTTCCATCCCAACCCTCACTTTTTTCCCAGCCCCACCCTGTGCCAGGTTTTCCTATACAATACTCGTTCAGAGGGTGAACATCAAGCATAACTTGGATACAAGATGCCGGCGGGAGAAAATCAAAACTGGAACCTTGACGTTGTTGTTCCTCACGCTGTATAGTCAAGGCTGACGTTCACTAAAACATCAAGACAAGGAGTCTAACATGGCTTACAAGATTACCGATGCATGCGTTGCTTGTGGAACCTGCCAGTCCGAGTGCCCAGCAGGCGCTATTTCTGAAGGTGACATCTACGTGATCGACCAGGATGCTTGCGTCGACTGCGGTACCTGTGCAGACGTTTGCCCCACCGGCGCCGTCGTTCAGGAGTAACACAGCAGCCCTTCTGGGGCAATGCGGGGACAACCAGCTCGGTTGTCCTTTTTTTGTGCCCCCGTCGGATGGGGGTTCAAATCCCTCCTCCATGACAGGTTTCCACTCATTCCTTGACCGTTGGCAGAAATCATCAGTATCTCTGTACATATGGGGAGAGAGGTATGAAGCAATCACGCTACTGGCATTTCACCGACGCGCACCAGCAGGCCCACGCCATGGTAATACTCTGTGCCCTGGTCGTACTACAGGCTGTGGTGTACTGCGTGGCCCTCTATCTCCAGCCACTGTTCATGCCCTACGTCACACGGCAATACCATTTCAGCCTCGTCCAGTTCTCACTGGTCTTTGCCATTGGGTCAGCCACCGGGGCTGTGGTGTCCAGCACAGTCGGCAAACTCTATGAACGGGTCCATGTCAAGCTGATGTTCCTCGTAGGTGTGCTGTGTGCCTCCCTCGGATTCCTCGGCTATGGATTCACCAAGAACATCTGGGTCTTCTATGCAATGGCCATGCTCGCCGAGCTTGGCACCTGCATCTTCTCCAGCATCGGCGTCGCGTTTGTCATCAACCACTGGTTCCCTGCACAGGATGCAGGAAAAGCACTGGGAATTGCCTTTGCAGGAAGTGCCTTGGGCAACATCGTGATGCAGCCGCTGACGATGCACCTGCTGGATACCAAGGGGATCAGTCACACCTACATAGCCTATGGTCTCTTTGCACTCTTGGTGGGAGTACCCGTCGTACTGGCCGTCATCCGCCTGCCAAAGACTGACCAGGAGCACCCGCAAAGCGAGGACTTGGCAGCAACAACAGGAAATCTCGGGCAAAGCTTCAAGCAGACACGCCACCTCCCCTTGTTCTGGACCTTCGGCATTGGGGTGACGTTCTGCACCATGGCTTGCGCAGCCCTCAGCCGCCAATACGCCGAGTTCTTCAGGGACGGGATGCACCTGGGCTCGTCCCTGATCGGGACCATCGGGGCAGTGTTTGCCATCTTCTCCATGCTGGGAACCTTTGCAGGTGGGATGATCCTCGACTTCCTCGGCTCGTTCAAGGCGATGTTCATATCCGGCATCCTCATCATGGTCTCAGTCATTTCCCTGCTGGTGGCACCAACAGCGCAATGGATGACCTTCTTGTTTGCCATATCCTATGGCCTGAGTGCCTATGCATTCACATCCGGACCTGCGTTCCTCTCCGGGGATGTCTTCGGAGAGGCCGACTACAGTGAGAAATTGGGAGGGATCAAGCGCTTCTCGTTCGTGGGCTTTGCCTCGGGCAATGCCATCTTTGGAATACTTGAGAACAAGCTCCCCTTCAAGTGGGCATGGACTGCCGTCCTTGCCTTCACCATCTTGGGCTATGGGTTGCTCCTGACCTCAATCGTCCTGCAGAAACGCAAGCTGGAACATCCGAGCCATACCACCACCAACCCCATGAGAATGGCAGTGGACGCAACCAACCTGTAGTCCATCACCAATATCATTCATTGCGGCTCATGATATGCATGGCCAAAGCCTGGTACATGAGTTGTGGATCGATGGGCTTGGCAAGATGCTCGTTCATGCCCGAACTGAGGCTCGCCTTGACATCTTCGTCAAAGGCATTGGCCGTCATGGCAATGATCGGGATGGTCAAGGCATCTGGGCGACCGAGCTGTCGGATTGCCCGTGTCGCCGACAGGCCATCCATGACAGGCATGCGGATATCCATGAGTATGGCATCGTAATACCCTATTTCCGACTGGGCAAACATATCCAACGCAACTTGCCCATTCTCGGCATGGTCTACCAGCATCCCCTGCTTTTCCAGCAGCTTGGTCGCTATCTGTACATTCAGCGGGTGGTCTTCGCAGAGCAACACCCGTTTCCCATCCAAGCAGTCCAGGAAAGCGGGAGTTTTCACAACCGACGCTTTCTGATCCGACGCGATCTCAAAGATCAAGACAACGGTGAATTCGCTGCCAACACCCTGCTCGCTTGCTATGGCAATACTCCCGCCCATCATTTCCACGAGTTTCTTCACGATGGCCAACCCCAGTCCCGTTCCGGTGTAGCTGGTGCTGATCGTCTTGTTCTCCTGCTCGAACGGAATGAATATCTTCGGAAGGAACTCCTTGCTGATTCCAATTCCCGTATCACTGACCTTCAGCGTCAACTGCACTTGCGAGCCACCGATGGCAAAGGCCTCCGCAAGTATCTCCACGGTGCCCCCTGGCAAAGTGAATTTGATGGCATTGGACACCAAGTTGAAGAAAATCTGCTGCATGCGCACCCTATCCAAGCTCACGGGCGGCAACTCTTTCTGGATCAACTTCGATACAAGGTTCACTTGCTTTTGGGCGGCATTGATCTTTACGACACTCACCATCTGGTCGAAGAATGAGCTCAAGTCCGTAGGCTCTGGATTGAGCGTGACCGCATTGCTCTCGATCTTGTTCATATCCAGTGTATCGTTGATGAGGCTCAGCAGGAATTTGGCCGACTCATCTATCTTGTTCAGATTGTCCACTGCTTCTGGCGACAGGCTGTCCAGGTCCAGCGTCAGCCTGGTCAACCCGATGATCCCATTCATGGGAGTACGCATGTCGTGGCTCATCCGTGCCAGGAACTCGCTCTTGGCGGTGTAGGCCTGTTGGATCTTCTTGTTCTTCTTTTTGCTCCCATGGCCATAGAGCGCCAACATGACAGTCAGCATGACAAGCAGCAGGAATGCTACGGCAATGAAAATGGCTGCGATGGGATTCTCATCCACAAACTGTCGCAAGCCCCCGGTTTCTCTCTGCGACAGGGCCAAGGCCAGGTGGCTATGTATATCCTTCTCGGGCATCGCCTGGATATATTTGTTGACTATGGATATCAACTCGCAGTTGGATGTATTGAGGAAATAGAAGCCGATCTTCCTGTTGTACCCCGACAGATTGAGAAACTGGAGATTCCTATGGCGGCTATTGGACATGTAGTACTCAACGATATACATATTGCCATATCCAAAGTCCGCTTCGCCCCGGCTGACCGCATCCATGCTCTGCTGGAGATTCTCATAATACTTGATTTCCTGATACTCGTAGCCAAATTTCTGGGGAACGTCCTTCAGAAGGGCCATGACACATTCCGACTTGGGCTTGTCAATGGATGCTTCGTTGATGAACATGGTCAGGGTAGTCTCCAAATAGGGTTCCGAAGAGACCAACGGGTTGGTTTCTGCAAAAGCATCGCTGTGTGGGGGACCGATGACGATGTCATATTTGCCTGATGCAATTTCCTCTGAAGAGTCCTCTGAATCGGCCAATACATGGTAGTTGCAGTGCAATCCTACCTTCTGAGCAATGCTGTCGAGGATCGTGACTGACATGCCACACAATTGTCCCGCATCATTGACAAATGCAAAAGGAGCATAGCCGGGAATCAACAGCACGTCGAGCTGAGGATTGTCTTGCACATAGGCTACTTCATTCTCTCCCAAGGAAAAGTCGGCCATGGTATTGATGAAATATTTGGAGCGAAGCCTGCTTTCGAAATGCGGGTCAGTTGCATGAATCTTCAGAATTGCCTGATCCAGTTCCTCAATAAGGGCATCATTGCCTTTTTGTGTCACAAAATAGAATGGCCGTGGGGCAAACGCCGCGATTTGCTTGAGACCTGGTAGAAACGTCAGTGACACCTTGAGCATGGCATCCGCCGTGCCATTTCTCAATGCCTGCATCTGTTCATCAACAGACTTGCAATAGATATACTCACAATCCAATTGAGAAAGCAGTACGAAATTTTCCAATTCCGCGTTGCGTGTCGTAGCCTTTTCCATTACGGCGACCCTCAATGGATGTAGTTGGGTGAAATTGCTTTCGATCACAAGGTAGTTCGTATCCAATACTTCGAGGGTCGTATAGACAATTCCGTAGTTGTTGGAGGGATATTGGTAGAGCTCTTCCAAATCGGGGTTGCGCAGCATTGCCCCCACCAAGTCCGCCTTGCCTGTCAGTATGTCATCCATGCTCTCGAGAATCTGATTGTTCAGATCGCTGTCGGAATATGTGATGTACTCGAGTTTCCAGTTGGCAAATTCGGCTACTTTCTTCAGGAATTCGGAGGAGTATCCTGAGAAATTCCCGTTTTCATCAATTTCCGTCAAATACTTTTGTTCGGGATATGCGAACCGTATCACTCTCTGTTCTGAATTGGAATCAGCAAAAACCACTGCATCAATACAGCAACAGAACACAATGGATAGTACAACTACAGCAAGCTTATTCTTCATTGTTTTCACCCCAGTACATCCGTCCTTGCAGAGAAAAAATCAAGCAACATACCTACAGCCGATGCATTCAGTTGCATGTACCATGAGGCTGGACCTTCCCATCCACAGTGTCGCTTCATGGGATGCACATCCCATTTGGCCGTACACTTTCGTTGGGCTACGCGTTGCTTGAAGAAGCAATGGTCGGAAGATTCAGCTTCCTTTGCATAGCTGAGAAATACATCAACGGGCATGTGCCACATCGAATCCTGTGATTTTGTCCTAAAGTGGCTCGCATGGAGTACGTGAAAATACATATCGGAAGGTTTGATGGGCACATCACCCCCAAGGGCTGATGGACCTCAACCAAACGTGTAGAATACCGTACTTTGTTCCTCACAAACTCTCCTGGCAGAAGATGGTTGTGATGCCTGCAACATCGATTGTTTCTCTCGAGCTGAGACAGTCAATCAATCATTTTATGTGCAACTTGTTTTGATTTCAGGACATTTGAACGTTATACAAATCCTAGGGTTTATGCAATTGTCGGCCATGCCATTTCACTGTACTTTCCCCGTTGGGTGCCAGGCAGCCCATGCACAGCATACAATGAGATATCACGGACCATCTTCCGAGCGTTCCGAAATACAAAAATATTTGTATGAATCCATGCCCGATGATCCTTGGCAACAGTATTATTGCAAGGTACGGGGAGAGCTTGAATAGCGCGACAGGATTGGGTGGACCATTGCAAGTACCCTATTGGAGTCTTTTCCCTATGCATCAAAGCGACACGACCAAACAAAGTGGGACTTGGCGATTGGTTGTTTACTTGCAACGACTTGCCCCCAAGGAAGAGACATGGAAAAACTGCTTCATTTCACCGACAAGAAAAGTGAGCACAAGGCACTGGGGATTCTGATAACATGCGTACTGCTGCAAGCTATCCCATTCTCCATTGCAGCATACCTACAGGCATTGTTCATGCCGTTCGTCACCAAGCAGTATGGTTTCTCATTGGCGGCATTCTCCTTGGTGTTCACGGTGGGATCGGTTTCCTCGGCCTTGGTATCCCCCCTGATCGGACGCCTGTACGACAAGATCAACACCAAGGTGCTGTTCATAGCAGGAACGGCCCTCACGGGCTTGGGCTACATGGGATATTCTCTGGCCCATACCCTGCCCATGTTCTACGCCATGGCGATAGTGGTCCACCTCGGCTGCTGCGTATTCTCCAACTTGGGAATCCCCTTCGTCATCGCCAAGTGGTACCCACCCCAAGACAGCGGGAAGGCGCTGGGAATAGCATTCGCGGGAAGCTCGTTCGGCAACATATTCCTGCAGACGATCACCATGGACACCATCGTACGCAAGGGCACCTCCTTCTCATACTTCATCTTTGGCGTCATTGCCCTGATCACAGGTGTCATGCTGTCGGTATTGTTCATCAGGTTGCCCAAGGACATGGAGAAAGCCCAGCAGAAGACTGCCACGGCCACATCGGGAATGGGCCTGAAGCAAGTCAACGCAATCGCAGCTTCATGGGTATACCGAGTTTCCTTTGGAATCATCATGATCGCCGCGGCAGCGCTGACCACCCAATACGCCGAGTATTTCCGCAATGGGCTGGGAATCGAGGCACGCCTGATCGGCGTCATCGGCTCGACCTATGCAGCATGCTCGTTCATCGGCAACATCGGTGGTGGCGCACTCTTTGACAAGATGGGCTCGTTCAAGACCATGGTCATCTCAGGCGTCGGGATGTTGGTGGCCATTGCCGCATTGCTGTTGGCAAAGCACATCCACGGCCTTGCGTTTGTATTCGCCGTTGCCTACGGCCTCAGCTCATTCTGCCTCCTCACAGGACCCGCCTATGTCACCAAGGCCGCAATGGGGGACGATGAATATGCAAAGAAATTGGGATCGGTCCATCTGTTCACCTATGGTGGATATGCAGGGGGAAGCTTCCTCTTTGCAGCAGTAGCCGACAAGGCGGGGTTTGCGACAGGCTGGATGATGGTGGCCGCCATTGCCATCGTCGGCTTCATCATGCTCCTTACTTCGCTGAAGGTTCTCAAGAAGAAGATGCAGGCTGCTGCATGAGGCTCCATTTCCAAAAGGGAGCCTAACATGCTATGATTGTTGGAAATCTGGCCTAGGAGCTGAACAATGATACCTGCACCCATCATGATCGCGGGGGTTGTCGTCGGGGCGACCCTCTGTTTTTCCGGAAACCCGCTTCGCAAATTCTGGTTTCCGCTGCGCTGCTTCGTCATGGGCGCCCTGTTCATGCTGTGCCTCATGCAGCTGCTCCTCGAGCCGAAGCTGACCGAGGCCTTCTTTGCAATGAAGGGTTCGCTCAGGGGGTTCTATACATTGCTCACAGGCAGTCGTGTCTGGTGGCACATCGTGCTGAAGATAGTCCTTGCCTTGGCAGGGGGGACCGGATTCTTCCTCCTGGGCATGGCCAAGAAGAAGGGGGCAGTCATCTGCACCAAGCTGTTGACTGCGTTTACGACAGCCTTCATCGCAACGATACTCATCGCAGTCTCGGAGTTCGCAGTAGTGACGCTGCAGATGCAGGGAGTCATCACGGGGGTGCTGACCCTCATCCTCATCCCGGTATGCCTGCAATGGTTCGATTACTACTATGCTGCTGAGACAGGCTTGTTCGGGGCCTTGGCAATAGCCTACATGTTCGCACAGTTCTATTTCCTTCCATTGTGGGTCTTCTGGCTGATCGCATTGGTATTTGCATTCTGTGGCATCTACTCACAAGAATACATGGCAGTGCGCAGCAGGCAGCGCCTTGCTGCCAAGAAGACGGTTGTCCAGATGATGGAGGAACCTCCAGTCCCCAAGCATGAGAAACGAAAAAAGCGGAACAAGAAGCAGGAGGAAGTCGATGGACAGTGACCAGATCCTCCCCAACGACATTGCACTGACAGTAGGTGAGCTGACGCATATGCTCAAGGAGCTGGTGAGCCAGTCGTTCTTCGGCTTGCGTGTCGAAGGAGAGATCTCCAACTTCCGCCCCTCCTCCACAGGCCATTGGTATTTCACCCTCAAGGATCCCCAGGCCTCCATCAGCGCAGTGATGTTCAAAGGCCAGAGCTGGAGAGTCCCCTTCCGCCCTGCAGACGGCGATCGCGTCACCGTCACCGGGCGCCTGGACATCTATGAAGCAAGGGGCACCTACCAGATCATCTGCGACAGCATGCGCAAGACAGGAACCGGTGACATCCTGGCACTCCTGGAGGAACGCAAGCGTGAGTACGAGCAGCGGGGATACTTCGATCAGTTTGCCAAGAAACCCCTGCCTGCATCTCCAACGCGCGTTGGCGTGGTCACCAGCCCTACCGGGGCAGCGTTGCGCGACATCCTGCAGATTCTCTACCGCCGAGATCCATCGTTGGACGTCCTCATCCTCCCAGCCCCGGTCCAGGGTTCTGATGCAGCGCAGGTCATCGCCCAACGGATCGAGCAGGCCAATCTGTTTGGCTTGGCCGATGTCCTCATCGTAGGAAGGGGCGGAGGGTCCCTGGAGGACCTGCTCCCCTTCTCCGATCCACTTGTGCTGGAGGCTATCCATTCCAGTACGATTCCCGTGGTGAGCGCAGTTGGACATGAGATAGACTGGGCCCTCTCCGACTTTGTCGCCGACATGCGCGCCCCCACCCCTTCGGCCGCGGCTGAGTTGGTCAGCGTCGACCGACAGTCCTCGGTGCAGCGCCTGACTGCAATGAAGCGGCAGCTGGCCGATACGCTGCTGGCCAAGGTTTCCAACGCCCGGGCCACCTTCGAGTCCTACAGCCCGAGGAATCTTTCGATATCGCTGATGCGCAAGATCGAGAACGCCCGGTATGCACTGGACGACTCGGCGTCCCAGATAACAGAATCCATGCAGAAGAACATCATTTCACGGCGCCATGCCCTCCAGCTGGCACAAGGGCAGATCCATGCCCTGTCGCCGCTGTCCGTATTGGCACGTGGATACTCGATAGTGACGACCCAACAGGGAACTGTCGTCACCGATGTCCAAGGCATTCAGGACGGTCAACCCGTCAACATCAGGTTCGCGGCAGGAAGTGCCGCTGCCACCATCAACTCAAGGAGCGAATCATGAGCTTTGAAGACGACATGAAGCGGCTGCAGGCTATTGCAGAGAAGCTGCGTTCGAACGACACACCCTTGGATGAGTCGGTTTCGTTGTTCGAGGAGGGGGTCAACCTGACCAAGACCTTGGATGAGGGGCTTTCGAAAGTGGAGCGGAAGGTAGAAATTCTCCTGTCCGGTGCAGATGACCATACCCAGGTCGAGACAGCCGACTTTGATGGCGCCACGGATGGAAACGACTGACCATGCAACAGAAAATCATCTGCCTCATCCAATGTACCGACCGCAAGGGGTTGCTCGCAGCCATCGTCAACTGGTGTTCCGACCGCAACTTCAACATCATCCACTGCCAGCAGCACACCGACACCCGGGAGAACCGCTACTACATGCGCATCGAGCTCTCGATGTCCGACCTTCAGACATCGCGCTCCCAGTTCACCGAGGAATTCGGCGAGTTTGCAAAGACCTTGGACCTGACTTGGGAAGTCCATTTCTCCGACTATGTCCCACGAGTGGCCATCATGGTGAGCAAGACCAGCCATTGCCTATATGACCTCATTGCACGCAAGAACGAAGGAGACCTCACCTGTGAGTTCCCCCTGATCATCAGCAACCATCCGGACCTGGAGATCATTGCAAACCAGTTCCGCATCCCCTTCTACTACCTCCCTGTCACGGCAGATACCAAGCTGGCGCAGGAGGAGCGGGTACGTGGCCTGCTCAAGCGGTTTGACATCGACCTGGTGGTCCTTGCCCGCTACATGCAGATCCTCACCCCGCAGTTCACCCATGACTACAGTGGCAGGATCATCAACATCCACCATGGCTTCCTTCCCGCGTTCCAAGGTGCAAATCCCTACCTCAGGGCATATGAGCGTGGGGTAAAGATGATTGGGGCAACAGCCCACTACGCCAGCGAGGACCTTGACCAGGGACCGATCATCGAGCAGGACGTGGTGCGGGTCAACCATGAGCTGACTCCCGATGGGCTCAAGGAGGTCGGCAAGGATGTCGAGCGGCGTGTCCTAGCCCGTGCGGTCCAGGCCCACCTGGAGCACAGGATCATCATCTGGAAGAACAGAACGATCGTGTTCAACGTCGAGCGATAGCACTCCAAGAAGCGGGGCCCACGGAAAACTTCCGCGGGCCCCTGCCAAGTCGATAATCGCCAAATGCAATTGCATTTACAAACAGAACCAATCAGAAAAGGTTACGCCTCATCCTGCAGAGCGTCATATCCTTCCTCTCCAGTACGAACCTTTACTACATTCTCCACATCGTGTATGAAGATTTTTCCATCGCCAAAGTGACCGGTATAGAGGACGGCCTTTGCCGTGTCGATGACCGTGCGGACCGGTACCTTGCTCACCACCACCTCGACCTTGATCTTTGGCAACAACGTGATGTCCACAGGTACGCCGCGGTAGTACTCGCTGCGCCCCTTCTGCATGCCACATCCCATCACATTGCTCACCGTGATGCCGGTGATGCCCACATCGTTGAGGGCCTTCTTCAGCTCCTCGAACTTGCTCTGGCGGGTGATGATGACGACATTGGTCATCTTCACCACCGCTTCCCCATCGACATGCTCCACCGTATGGTGCACGGGAATAGCCTCTGCCATCGTTGCGGTTGACGGAACAACTACCGCCTCCCCTTTGCCCACGGCCTCGAAACCGTTGGCCGATACCACAGCCGGCATGAAGTCAGCATAGGAGGAGACCAGGCCGTGCTCCTCATAATCGAGGCCGGCGATCTCCTCGCTGGGAGAGACCCGCAGCCCCACCGTCTTCTTGATGACGAAGAACACCACGGTCATGGTCAGTGCCACCCATGTGGCCACCGAGAGGACGCCCAGGCACTGGACACCCAAGAAAGACCAGCCACCACCGTTGAAGAGCCCGATGTCTGCTGCGAACAATCCCGTCATGATTGTTCCCAATGCACCACAGACTCCGTGCACCGAGATTGCCCCCACTGGGTCGTCGATCTTCACGACCTTGTCAAAGAACTCGATGCTGAACATCACTGCAAGGCCACATACGCACCCGATGATGGTCGCACCAACAGGAGAGACCAAGTCACATCCGGCTGTGATGCCAACCAAGCCGGCAAGGGCTCCATTGAGTGTCATCGATACATCGGGCTTCTTGTACCGAATCCATGAGGCAAACATGGTGGTACATGCGGCTACGGCAGCAGCAATATTGGTGGTCACGAAGATCAGGCTCGCACTGAGGATGGTGTCGTCACCGCTCATGGAGACGGTGGAGCAACCATTGAACCCGAACCAGCAGAACCAGAGGATGAACACACCAAGGGCACCGAGGGTCAGGCTGTGGCCCAGGATGGCACGTGGCTTGCCGTCAACTCCATACTTGCCGATGCGTGGTCCCAGGATCGCGGCACCGATGCATGCGGCGACGCCACCGACCATATGTACCGCAGTCGATCCGGCAAAGTCATGGAAGCCCAGCTGGGAGAGCCAACCGCCACCCCATATCCAATGGCCGCTGATCGGATAGACCAATGCGCTGATGATGACGCTGTAGATGCAGTACGAGACGAACTTGGTTCGCTCCGCCATTGCACCTGATACAATGGTGGCTGCCGTTGCGCAGAAGACGGTCTGGAAGATCAGGAACGCATACGTTGGGTATGATGCGCTATAGTCGCCCAGCACAAACAAGTCGGGCACCCCGATCAGTGACAATGCAGTGCCTTCGGCTGTGTATCCGAACATCAGGCCAAAGCCGATGACCCAGAACACAACCGTTCCCAATGCAAAGTCCATCAGGTTCTTCATGATGATGTTTCCCGCGTTCTTGGCGCGGGTAAACCCGGTCTCTACCATTGCAAAGCCCGCCTGCATGAAGAAGACGAGCGCCGCACCGAGCAATACCCAGATGGTATCCACAGATGAATACATACAGATCCTCCCTCGACGGCACCAAAGATTGTCGTTGCCCCAGGCCGTCATACCAGATACAAACAGAAAAGGCGTCCGACCGTTCCGATTTATTGGAACGACCGCACGCCTTTGTACGGGACACCTCCCCCACAAGAAGGTGTTGAAAATAGCAACGGCGACACGGGGTTACCCGCATCGCCGTTGATGTCGTTGGGTGTTTGTACCCCAATGGGGGGTATGATGTCAAGCATCAACGCAACAAACTTGTTGCACTAGAAATTCAGTCCCACCAATGCAGGATGGAGGAACACGCCGTCCTTGCGCACCAGCTGGCCATCCATCCAGATCTCTCCGCCCCCTGCGTCCGGTCCCTGCATCTGCACCAGGTCCCAGTGGACGCAGCTCTTGTTGCCATTGTCGCAGTCATCGTAGGAGTTGCCTGGGGTGAAGTGGAACGAACCGGCGATCTTCTCGTCAAAGAGGGTATTGTCCATGGGGAATGTGATCTTGGGGTTGCATCCCAAGGCAAATTCACCGATGTACCGTGCACCGGCATCGAGGTCAAGGATCTCGTTGATCAACGCATCGTCGTCGCTATGTGCCTCCACGATCTTCCCATCCTTGAACGTGAAGGTGATGTCGGTGAACTTATGGCCATGGTAGGTGCTGGGGCAGTTGTAGGTGATCGTCCCATTGACGCTCTCCTTGACCGGGCAGGAGTAGATCTCACCGTCTGGGATGTTCATCTGGCCGGCACAGGGGATCCAGGGAAGGCCCTTGACCGAGAAGGTCAGGTCCGTCCCCGGGCTCTTGATGTGGACGCGGTCCACCGTGTCCAGGTACTCCTTCGCAGTAGCCATGGCTTGTGCCATCTTGGCATAGTCGACCTCAGTGGTCACCCCATAGTAGTAGTCCTCGAACTCCTTGGTGGACATGTTGGCCTGCATGGCCATGACTTCCGTGGGGTAGCGGAGGACCACCCATTTCGTATTGGGAATCCGGTTCTTGAAGTGGACGGGGGTCATGTACAGCGTGGAGTATTTGTTCACCTGCGTGGGAATCGTTGCCAGCTCACGTACATTCGCCACCCCCGTGATACCAATGTAGGCATCCATCTTGCTCATCCGGTATGCATCGCTGTCGGCCCATGCAGCCAGGCTTTCATCGGTGGCATTCTCGATCATGGCACGGTCCAAGCGTGCGCTCCATATGCGCACCTGCGGGTTCCCACCCGCCTCGTAGATTGCCTTGACCAGCTCCTCCACCATGGAAGTGGGCACATCGGTAGCACTCACCAGGCAGTTTTCGCCTTTGGCAAGCCTCACAGAATCCTTGACCAGCATCTGTGCCAGTTTTCTTTCACGCATATCACTCATCTCTGTATCTCCTCGATCATATTGTGTCTATTGTCACTTCGACGATGCTTGCATCGGCGGGATGGGGGAACCGTATTGACTGCGCACGCAGGTACAGGTGCTCCGCCTCCTTGCCACCATACAGCACATCGCCATACAAAGGCCAGCCAGCCCAGGCAAGATGGCACCGAATCTGGTGGCGGAAGCCTTCGGTAATCCTGCACCTGCAGAGCATACCCGATACGCCATCGCGCTGTGCAAGTTGGCTTTGGACAACCGTCGTCAGATACCACGCAGGGGCTGCCTTGCGCTGCACATCAGGCCCTGCATCCCGTGCAAGAGGCCTCACGGCGGTACGTCCGACACCCCATGGCCTGAACTGGCATCCGATGGTCACCACATCCCCGTGTCCCAGCTCCTTGCCCGTATAGGGGGGAAATCCCGGGACAGCCATGCCGATTCCGGCAGAGAAAGCTTCATATTCCTTTTGGAACAACCCAGCCTTCTGGGAGGCAATCAGCAGAGCCCAGGCGATGCTGGTGCGGGCAACCACCACCAGTCCGCTGGTCGCCGTATCCAGGCGGTGGACTACTCCCCCCTCCCACGGACGGATATCCTGGACGGAAAGGACCTCAGGGTACAAGCGTCCTACGCATCCCAACAATGTGGGGATATCTGCGCCCTGCTGCTTCAACGGTACGCTGGGCAAGCCAGCGGGCTTGTCCACAACCAGGAACATTGGATCGGCCATGACAAGGGAAAGACCTGGGAACCCCAGGTCCGGATCATTCATCTGCATGGCGACATGATAGCAGAAAAGCGTGCATGTGACACGTATTTTTTCCCCACGGCAATCCAAATCCATGTATACTTACCCTATGCAGGAAATCCCGATCAACACCTATACATCGCCAACGGTTATCCTTGAGCTGATCTATCGGCTCAAGGTCAAGGATGTGATGACCCAGAACCTCAACACTGCCGGGCCCGACACCACACTGCGTGAAATCCAGGTCATGATGCGCGAGCAGTCGATCACGGGGGTCCCCGTGGTCCGTGGCAAACGGCTGCTGGGGATCGTCAGCATGGACGACATCATCAAGGCACTGGACTTCGGGTATATCAGCGACCCGGCGGGAAAGCACATGACCCGCAACCTGATCGTGCTGGAAGACGACATGCCCATCTCGTTTGCGATCAGCTACTTCGACCGTTTCCGCTTCCATCGGTTCCCGGTGCTCAACAAGCAGAAGGAGCTGGTGGGAATGATCACCAGCAGGGACATCACCAGCACACTGCTGGTGGAGATCAACCGTGAGATAGAGGAACTGGAGAAGCGGACCAACAACGTCAAGCTCTCCGAGGACCTCAGCGGGGAAGTGCAGAACTACTCCATACTCAAGCATGACTTCGAGAATGCAGGATATGCATCCACACAGATCAAGAAACGGCTCAAGAAGAGCGGTTCCACACCCCATACGATCCGCAGGGCTGCAATCGCAGCCTATGAACTTGAGATGAACCTGGTCGTCCATTCCGACGGAGGGGAGATCATCGCAGAATACACCCCCGACTCCGTCGTGATCACCAGCAGGGACAGCGGACCGGGCATCCCCGACCTGGACAAGGCGCTGACCAAGGGATGGAGCACAGCAAACGAATGGATACGGTCCCTGGGATTCGGAGCTGGAATGGGCTTGCCCAACGTCCAGTCGGTCTCGGATGACTTCTCGATTGAAAGCGACATGAACGGCACGATCGTCATCAGCACGATCAAGCTGGAGACACCGGACGAGCAGCAGTCCGAAACAGAAAAAGGAATATGACATGGGTACTACCGTCGAGGCAATCGCTCAGCTACCAGGCTACAAGCTCGTGACCCCAGGGGAAGCCCTGGCCACCATCAAAACGGCATATACAGGGGACCTGCTCTCCGATGTGATGGGCAACGCACCATCGGACAGCGTGCTGGTCACCATCCAGGCCCACAAGAATACCGTTGCCGTGGCATCGTTGGTCGGTGCACATGCACTGGTCATCTGCAACGGGCGCAGCGTCCCCGATGACATGACAGAGGCAGCTCGGGAAGAATCGGTGGCCATCATCACGACGGCGGACAACCAGTTCACCGTCTCCTACAAGATCGCCACGTTGCTGGCGCTTGTACACCAAAGCTGATACCCCATGCTCGCACGCATAGACCTGCACAACCATTCGTGCCTCAGTCCATGCTGCAATGACGACTTGATCCCTGCCCTGCTCGCCGTGGAGGCCATGGAGCAGGGAATCGACATCCTGGCACTGACAGACCACAACAGCGGGCGAAACCTCCCCGCGTTCGCACAGGCATGCGAACTGTGCTCCATCACAGGAATCTATGGCATCGAGGTGAACACGGTGGAGGACGTGCACGTCCTCTCCCTCTTCGAGCACCTTGACGATGCCATGGAATTCTCCACGTTCATCGAGTTCCTCCTGCCCCCCATCATGAACAGGCCCGACCTCTTTGGAAACCAGCTGGTCGTTGACGAAGGGGGCGATGTCATTGATACATTCGACAAGTCGCTGCTGGGTACCTCGGGGATATCATTCTCCGATTTGGTGGAGGAGGTGCTGTCCCGCAACGGGCTGGTCATCCCAGCCCATATCGACAGGCCATCCAACAGCGCCATAGCAAACCTCGGATTTCTTCCCGACCTCCCCTATTCCGCCATTGAGGCGGTGAAGGTACCCACGCCCCATGATGTGCATGGCCTGACCGTCATACAGGGGTCAGATGCCCATAGCCTGGAGCAAGTCGGACGGAGAAGCTGCCGTCTGGAAGTCCCCTCGGTTGACTTTGCAGGCCTGCAGGAGGGACTGAGGGCAGGACATGTGCTGTATGGCCCATCAAACGAATGAAGGCAGCCAAATGACTGCCTTCACACATGATAGGGAAAAGAAGATCTGAAACTACTCGCTCCTGCGGCCGAAGATGCGCAGCACATACAGGAAGATGTTCAGGAAGTCCAGGTAGAGCATCAAGGCCCCCATGATGGAGACTTTGGAGTACTCGACCTCAGTCATCTTCGATCCATATTGGTTGTTGATCGCCTGGATCTTCTGGGTATCCCATGCGGTGAGTCCCATGAAGATGATGACAGCCACGATGGAGATCACGTAGTCCAGCCCGCTGCTGCGGAAGAAGAAGTTGAGCAGCGACGCCACGATGACACCCCACAGGGCCATGGTCATGTAGTATCCCCAACCGTTCAAGTTGCGCTTGGTGGTCATTCCATAGATGCTCATCCCGGCAAACCCGATGGCTGTCGTGAAGAATGCCTTGTAGATCATTCCCATGTCGAAGGCATAGAAGATCGTGGAGAGCATGATCCCGTTGAGGGCAGAGTAGCCAAGGAACGACCCAATGGCCGCCCCGGTGCTCATCTTGTCCAGCCGGGCAGTGAGGAAAATCACCAATGCAAATTCTCCGATGACTACTGCGATCATCCCAATGGGATTGAACACCAATGCATTCATCAGTGCGGGGACTTGGGCAACCAGCCAGGAAGTGACGCCCGTCAGGGCCAATCCCGCCGTCATCCACAGATATACGTTCTTGAGAATGCTCCGCTCACGCACTTGCGGCGTGGACAGCACACTCGCTTTGTTGTTCGTCATGTACCGGTTCCTCCAATGTGGAAGCATGCAGTTTCAGCAACTCCCATACATTGCAATGTGTACGCATTGTTCGAAGTTGTCAATATGATGATTTTGCACGGCCTGTGATAAAAATTCACACCCGCTTGGAAGTCCACCTGTTTGTCCGATAAAAGAAATACCGGCTGACCGCTTCCCCGAAGTCCCCAATGAGATATGCAAACCACAACCAAGTAACCGGAAGGTGCAACGCCAGCGTGACTATCAGCGCATAGGGAACCATGAACGTCCATTGTCCCAAGATGGAGGAATACAAGATAGGCTTGTTCTCCCCAGAACCATAAAAGGCAGCGCCCATGCCACTCATGGCAGCACAAACAAGGAGAGACGGTCCCATGAGGAAGAGTATACGTACCCCATCTGAACTTGCAGTAGCCCCACCAAGGAAGAGGCTCATGATTTTCCCTGGGAACAGCATGATGACAATGGCAAAGATCCCGGTAAAGAACATGCAGTCGCGGGTGGTGACATGCACCGCCTTGCGTGCCATGTGGATGTCATCCCGGCCCAATGCATGGCCAATGACAATGCCACTTCCCATCTGGATGCCGTTGGACGGCATGATCCCGAACATGTATACGCGGGTGGCAATCCCCAGCACGGCAATTGCATCGGTACCATAGCGGGAGACGAGCTTGAGCATGATGAACGTGACGATATTCCTGAAGAAGAGATTCATTCCCGACGGAAGGCCGATGGTCAGCAGCTTGAAATCGATATGCCGGTCCAACCGGAACAGGCCACGGACCCTGATCCTGATCGGGGCCTTTCCTGCCAGCAACAGGGCAAAGCCTACTACGAAGGAGAACGTCATGGCGATGACGGTGGCCAATGCAGCACCGAACATCCCAAGGCCCATGCCGGGGATATTGGTGAACGGGACAACATCAAACATCAGCAGCGGGTCGAGGACGATGTTGATCACAGCGGCTGCGATCAGGAGATACATGGGGGTCTTGGCATCCCCGGTGCACCTGAAAATAGTATTGACGCTATAGGAGGAGAAAAAGATTGGGATGAAGGCAATGCGAAGATACCCATATTCCAGTCCGTACTGCACCACTTGCGGGTCGTCGGTATACATCAGGTACGCCGGCTTGAGCAACAACGCCATGATTGAAGCACCAATGACAGCCAGCAGCACTTTGAAGATGATCGTCTGCTCGCAGGCCAATTGGGTATGCTCCGTATTCCCTGCCCCGTGGTATTGGCTGATCATGGAGACGCTGGAGGTCCCGACAACCTCGTTGAACACCTCTATGATCCAAAACAGCGTGATGAAGATGGTGGTGCTTGCAACTGCCGCGGGGGAGATGAAGCCAATCCAGACCATGTCCACGATATCATAGAACCCCTGGCACATCAGGCCGAACATGGTCGGCATCGACAACCTGAGGATTTGCTTGTTGATGGGTCCTTCGAGGACGGAAGTGTGATTGTTCCGGGACATTCCACCATCCTACCCATGGACAATCAGACTGTCAACAAACACAAAAGGAATTGACACAATGGACACGCATCCGCACCTTGGATATATTCTGAAGTATGTCAACATCGTGCAAGCGGAACCATATACCACTGGCCATGCTCATCAGCATCTTGGCCGTTGCCTCCTGCATCTCGTGCACTACCCAGAAAAGCGTGCAGCCCTATACGGCGGCGCAGGACGAGGCCGCACGGGCTGCCATTCGGGAGCTCATGGCGCAGACAGCCGCCACTGCCCCGGCGACCCTGTTTGCGATCCGTCCGGCCTTGTCTGACATAGAGACCTATATCCCAAAAAATTCAGAGAGCCTGGTCTCCTACCTCTATGTCATCCCAGGGCTCCAAGGATATGCCAGCCAGTGGCTGGACGAGGTGTACAACGCATGCTCGACAGTAGCGGCGGAGATCCCCACCATGCTGGCACAAGACATAGCGAATGTACCGATACCCAATGCCCAGGCTGTCGTCTTGGGCAGCAAGACCGCAGCTACGACCTTGTTGGACAACTATTGCTCGGCAAGCTTGGAGACGGCGGTCCAAGAACGGCTGAAAAGCTACATGGCCGGCAATATCGACGCCCTGTGGAAACTGATGACTACCCTCTACGGCATCTGGCGGACGGCACAGGAGAACATTGCCCCCATCTCTTCGGTGCATGTCCCCCCAGCCATTGCTGGTGATCTTGCACAGCATCTGGCAGTGTTCATCTGCGATGCCTTCTTCACCCAGATGGGCAATGACGAGCTGGCTGTGAGGACCACGCGGATACCCAATGACAAGTCGTTGGTGTCGCAGGTATTCCGCCCGTAGTCAGGTTGCACGCACCCCTTGGTTCAGGTATACTTTGCACATGGACCTCTTTGAACAAGCAACTGTAGAGCAATCGACCGATAGTCAGCCATTGGCCTATCGCATGCGTCCGCGTGTGCTGGACGAATATATCGGACAGGAACATATCATCGGCAAGGGACGGTTGCTGCGCAGGGCCATCCAGGCCGACCAACTTTCGTCCGTCATTTTCTATGGTCCCCCAGGAACGGGAAAGACCACGTTGGCCCGCGTCATAGCCAACACGACAAAGAGCCACTTTGCAACGCTCAACGCGGTATTGTCAGGTGTCAAGGAACTGCGCTATGAGATCGACCAGGCAAAGAGCAGGCTGGACCACTACAACCAACGGACCATCTTGTTCGTCGATGAGGTGCACCGCTGGAACAAGAGCCAGCAGGACGCCCTCCTTCCATGGGTTGAGAACGGGACCTGCATCCTCATCGGCGCAACCACCGAGAACCCCTATTTCGAAGTCAATGCCGCCCTTGTCAGCCGCTCCAGGATATTCCAGCTGCTTCCGCTGACCGACACCGATCTGGCAGGGATTGCAAGGCAAGCCATCGCAGACCCTGAGAGAGGGTATGGCAAATATGAGATAGCCTTCGAAGATGGTGCACTGGAACATTTGGTGGACATCGCAAACGGTGATGCCCGGTCCCTGCTCAATGCACTGCAGCTTGCAGTGGAGACTTCCGGGGAAGGCAAGTTCCCCCCACCAGATGGTACCCGCATTTACATCAGCAAGAATGCAGCGGAGGAGAGCATCCAGCGCAAGGTAGTGCTCTACGATAAGGAAGGCGACTACCATTTCGATGTGATCAGCGCATTCATCAAAAGCCTGCGGGGGTCGGACCCTGATGCCTCCCTCTATTGGCTTGCACGCATGGTCCATGCAGGCGAAGACCCCAAGTTCATCTTCCGCCGCATGATGATCAGTGCCTGTGAAGATGTCGGGCTGGCAGACCCCATGGCGATAGCGGTCGTGGAGGCGGATGCCTCGGCGTATGAGCGCATTGGACTTCCCGAGGGGAGGTTCCACCTGACCCATGCGGCGCTCTACCTTGCCACTGCACCGAAATCAAACAGCGCCATGGGGTTCTTCGATGCACTCAAGGCAGTCCAGGACGAAGCCAAGGCCGATGTACCCACCCACCTTAAGGATGGAAACAGGGACGCCAAGGGCTTTGGCCATGGAGAAGGATATCTCTATCCACATGCATACAAGGACCACTGGGTTGCCCAGCAATACCTTCCCACAGGATTGCAGGGCAAGGTCTTCTACCAACCTGGCAAGCTCGGCTATGAAGAGCAGGTGCATGACGATGTGCTGCGCCGCCGCGAGGCACAGCTTGAGTCGGCCACAGTGGATGCCTTTCCCGAGAACCTCACATACTCCCCGGAGGACAAGCAACGCCTGCAGTGGATTCAGCGCACCACCAGCGAACGGGGGCAGTTGCTGCAGAAACTGCGCGACCGCCTGTTCGAGGGGCTGCCCCTCACCCGCCACAGCAGGATCCTCGTAGCGAACGCAGGCCATGGACTGTTGGTCTGGGAAGCCTTCAGGCGCACCCCAGAAGGACTGGTCGTGGGATTTACCAAGACCCGGGAGCAATTTGACCACCTCAGCCACTATGCCCAGGGATTGGACTCGGTGCTCCGTCCCCTCATCCTCCAAGGCAACCCGGCACAACTGCTGGGTCAGCTGGAGGAGGGCCTTCAGTTCGAGGCAATCATCGGGAGAAACATGTTCTCCCATCTTCGGGATGACCTGCCCCTGCTGGATGCATTGGGGGAGAGACTGTCTCCAGACGGCATCTTCTCCTTTGCGGAAACCGTTCCCTCTGCAGGCTCAAGGCTCTCCCAGTTCGTACCTCCTTCGAAACAGGAGCTCTTTGCCCGGCTGAGCATCGCTGAGGATGTCATCTATTCGGATGCTTCCAACACCCTCACGTCATGGCGCGCAGATGACCTCAGGCAAGCGCTGCAAGAGCGTGGCTACACGGTTGCCATGGAGGTAACCGATGAGCAGGAGCAGCGGTTCATCACAGAAGAGGACATTGGACGGTGGATCCGCAAGTCGTATGCACCTGCATTGCAACAGCGCGGGGAGAGCATGGATGAGCAACATGCCATTGATGAACTGTGCTCGTTGCTTGCCAACAAGAGCATCTCTTGGAAGCACTGCATCGCCATCGTCAAGGCATGGAGGGCTGAAACGGCCATATCACCCGTACCGTCAAGACGTGCAAAGAGGAAAAAGAAGGAATCTGGCGAAGTGGCTTGGAGTGAAGTCGAACAAAAGACGAAGACTTGACGATTCAATGTAGGATTACTATCTTCTTCCTTGAAAAACAGATGCTGGCTTGTTCATTTTTTTTGAACAAATTTTTGAAACGAGAGTTGACAAAACAGTGGGATTACGGCATATTAAGGCACGTTGAAACGCACTGGTGAGCAACCAAGCATCAACTTCTTGGTGGAAGTAGTTCAATGGTAGAGCACCTGGTTGTGGTCCAGGCTGTTGAGGGTTCGAGTCCCTTCTTCCACCCTAGCCTACAAGGCTGTGGTAGAATGGATGAAAATGCGTTCGTAGCTCAGCTGGATAGAGCGCCGGACTTCGAATCCGTAGGTCGAAGGTTCGAATCCTTCCGGGCGCAAGGCGATTTGGTTTTTTGCATTGATTATGTTTTTATGTCATGGGCCGCTAGCTCAGCTGGTAGAGCAGCAGACTCTTAATCTGCGGGTCAAAGGTTCGATCCCTTTGCGGCTCATAAACATGACGATACTTCGGTAACGGCATGCACCGCGAGAGTGGTGAAATTGGCAGACACGCTAGATTTAGGTTCTAGTACCTCATGGTGTAGGGGTTCAAGTCCCCTCTCTCGCAAGACCTACATCAGCATGGAAACCAATGAGAATTGCGAAAGTAGCTCAGTGGTAGAGCTCCACCTTGCCAAGGTGGATGTCGCGGGTTCAAGTCCCGTCTTTCGCTCTAAAAGTCAATCAGAAATGGTTGACTTTTTTTATCCCCAAATCATGAGATTAACCGAAGGGTATGCGAAGGTCATCCGTCCTGGGACGGCCCTGCTCCACCTTGTCCCCTGAACATGGTTACATGGTCGGATCCTGAAAGGGAGTGCGTATCGCGAACCTTGCGTCGAAGATCATCTCGTCGTACACTCTGTCCCTCAATGGTACCCCAACCTCCGCGCTGAATCCATTTCTTGCCAGACAACTTTTTCTGTTTGTGATCGTTTTGCACAATTTCTTTTCTGAAAGAACCAGTAGGTACCGAATTGAATCATACTCACGGTGTCCAAATACGACAAACGGCACCGCTAGGGTGCCGCTTGCCAGTGTCCTGAACCTTGGGTTCAGTT
>CAYXIH010000005.1:60839-66947 GCA_964465155.1 uncultured Sphaerochaeta sp. | reverse complement strand
CATCTTTGCATGGATGTCGATTCATGGTGACCGCTCATTTTGCAAGAGGCTCATAGACAATCCGCTCGTCCTTCATCTCGGATTCGAGGCGGCTGTTGTAGTGGAAAAAGAAGACAAGACACAACACAAGTATAGCTACTGTAACTACACAGCATCCAAAAATGAACCACGAGTATCTTCTATTTGGGTCGATATTCTGATACTTGATGATGCTTCCCCTTATATCAAGTAAACAAAGAAATAAGTCCATCCCTGAACCGACATTTGGACGTAATTGTATCATTCTTTCTTTCCTTGTCAACACATGGACTCACACCGTTTCCGTGCTCTTTGAGCTAAAATGAAATCATTTCTTTCTATTAAATCTCTTATTTCATCTAAAAACAGTGGCATACTGAAAGAATCCTGCGAGTTATTGATATTTTTCTCAATCCACAAAAGCGAAATAGCATTCTTGTGCAGATTCATCTTTACAATTCCGCATTTGCCATTATATGCTTAGTTGTCGCAGTTTGTTGCAAAACACTGTCGGCACTACAGCACAGCGACTCGCCAAAGGGATCGCAACGGAGGAATTTAGATGTTGATCAATCTCACCATGCACCCCGAAGTTCGGGAAAAGAATGTGAAGCTCTGCAGGGAGCGCGGTATCATCCTGCCAACCTTCAAGCAGATGGTCGATCCCGTGGACAATGTCCCGGCACAAGTCGAGGCAAAGCTTGCAACAACAGGACTTTGGGACGTCAACCCCGTCAACCTGTTCCGTATCACCTGGCACAACCAGCCCGTTGAGAAGGGTGGCGAGTTCAATGGCGTCAACTACATTGAGATTCCCAAGCAGATCACCGGCACAAAGGCCCGCATCCTTGCCCTCGTAGGCAAGTGGTTCCCCTGCGGCGTACATAAGGTAGGCGCAACCTATGCTTGCCTTGCCCCGGCATTGGTCACCGGCAACTTCGATGCCGTCGAGCAGCAGGCTGTATGGCCCTCCACCGGCAACTATTGCCGTGGCGGTGCATACAACAGTGCATTGCTGGGCTGCAAGTCCATTGCAATCCTCCCCGAGGACATGAGCCAGGAACGCTTCAACTGGCTGAAGACTGTCGCTGGTGAAATCATCGCCACCCCCGGCTGTGAATCCAACGTCAAGGAGATCTTCGACAAGTGCCATGAACTGGATGAGACACGTGGCTCCCACATTGTCATCTTCAACCAGTTCGAGCAGTTCGAGAACTACCTGTGGCACTACACCGTCACCGGTGCAGCCATGATCGAAGTACTGGAGAAATTGGGCGTGAAGCCTGAGAACGTCCGTGGCTATGCCTCCTCCACCGGAAGTGGCGGAACCTTGGCAGCCGGAGACCACCTCAAGGATGTATACCCAGGCCTGAAGATTGCAGCTTGCGAGGCACTGCAGTGCCCGACACTGCTGCGCAACGGCTTTGGCGGACACCGCATCGAAGGCATCGGCGACAAGCATGTTCCTTGGATCCACAACGTGAAGAACACCGACATGATCTGTTCCATCGATGACCAGGACTGCATGGACATCTACCGCTTGTTCAATGAACCAGATGGCATTGCATACCTCAAGCAGTTGGGCGTTTCCGATGCAGACATCGAAAACCTCCAGCTCTTTGGCATCAGCGGCATCGGCAACATGCTCAGCTCCATCAAGATGGCCAAGTACTATGAGATGGACGAGGACGACGTGGTCTTCACGATCCTCACCGACAGCTCCGTGATGTACAAGTCCCGCCTGAAGGAGCTTGATGAACAGCAGGGTCCGTTCACCCCAATTGAGGCTGCGAAGGTCCATGCTTCGGCATTGATGCACCAGGGGATCGACAATGCCCTTGAGCTCACCTACTACGACCGCCTGCGCGTGCACAACCTCAAGTACTATACTTGGGTTGAACAGCAGGGCAAGACGTACGAGGAACTGAACGCACAGTGGTATGACAAGAACTACTGGAAGCAGTTGCCGGCTATGGTCACACAAATCGATGCCTTGATCGAATCGTTCAACAAGGATGTCGGGCTGGAGAAATAACCTGTACCGAATTCTGGAGGGCTGTCGTCGAGCAGCCCTCTTTTTTCAAGGAGTCAACCATGAGATTTACCTATGTGTGTTCCACCTGTGGAAGAGAGTTCGACACTGACCAGGTCATGTACCAGTGCCCATCCTGCAGTGCAACGAATGAACCGGGGACCTTCCAGAAGGGAAACCTGATCGTCAAGCTCAACGACGAGGACCTGCATGCCCTTGCCAAGAAGGAGCATGTGACGATCTATGATTTCTTCCCATACGAGGTTCCTGACAAAGCGGCATATCCAGTGGGCAACACCCCCATTGAAACCCCATTGAGGCTCCAGAAGAAGTATGGCTTGCCAAACCTCTTCTGCAAGCTGGACAACCTCCTCCCCTCCGGCTCGTTCAAGGACCGTGCCAGCCAGCTCATAGCCGCACAGGCAATGGCCCATGGCGAGCACAAGGTGGCATTGGCTTCAACGGGGAATGCAGGGGCAGCCATGTCTTGCGCCGGAGCAGCCTATGGGCTGGAGATCGTCCTGTTCGTGCCCGAGACTGCGCCTGTGAACAAACTGATGCAGAGTGTCCTCTACGGAGCAACGGTGGTACCGGTCAAGGGAACGTATGACGATGCCTTTGCACTTTCCATCGAGTATACCAAGCATTTTGGTGGGATCAACCGCAACACGGCGTACAACCCCATGACCATCGAGGGGAAGAAGAGCGTCTCAATCGAGCTGTTCGAGCAATTGGGCAGGAAGATTCCCGATGTGGTGTATGTGCCAGTTGGGGATGGATGTATCTATGCCGGTGTATTCAAGGGGTTCAAGGACCTGCTGGATGCAGGCCTGATCGACCACCTCCCCCACATCGTCTGCGTGCAGAGCACCAAGAGCAATGCGATCAGCCAGGCCTGGAAGACTGGGGTGTATGCACCGGTGGACGCTACCACCCGCGCTGACAGCATCTCTGTCTCTTCCCCTGCAAACGGGCGCATGTCCGTGCAGTACATCAAGGACAGCGACGGATGGGCTACGGAAGTCACCGACGAGGAGATTCTCAGCGCACAGCTAGAATTGACCTCCGATGCTGGCATATTCGTAGAACCCGCTGCCGCTTGTGCATGGGCAGGATGTCGCAAGGACAGTGACAAGCTGAAGGAGACATTCGGTCCGGATGTGTCTGTATGCGTACTGCTCACTGGCACAGGGTTCAAGGACATGGCGGTGTTCAATGGCCGGGTCAGCATTCCCCCTGCCATCGACAACAGCATCCCAGCAATGGTCAAACGCTTCTCATAACCAGCAATCCGACGGGTCGTTGCAGCACTGCAACGGCCCGTTTCTTCCTCTGTTGTACCTTCTGCTTGTGTTGTGCTATAGTGGTATGGTCTTATCCAAGGAGGGACATACCATGCAGCAACTGCTGATAGGACTTACCATCGGTCTAGTCGTGGCGATGATTGTCGCGATATGGCTTACGGCGAAGCGACAGAAAGAATCAAAGAACAACCAAAAGGAAATCGCACGGCTGAAAGCTATGATTGCAGACCGCATGGACTTGGAGAGCGAAGGACTGAGCAAGCTCAAGACGGAAATTGCAACGCTCAAGGAGCAGAACGAGAACCTCCGCATCAGCCTACGCACCTATGCCCAGAAACCAGGACGCAAGGAAGTAACGCGCCTGCATGTCTACCAACAGGCTGCAGATCGGCTGACAATCAACTCCCCGGGGTTCGGAGCCGCCTGGCAAGCAGCCCTCAAGGAGAGCGAGGCAGATTTCGAGAAGACGTTCTTTGGTGTCCAGCCCTTCATCCGTAAGATCATTCCGCTGAAGACCGATGCAACAGTTGTCGGTGTCATTGAGAAGGACGACGACAATACCTAGTCCATACCACACAAAACAACGGCCCATCCTGCAAACCAGAATGGGCCATTTTTTTGTGCCCCAGATGGGATTTGAACCCATACTGGAAGGATTTTCGTACCGCTATGGCTTTCGCCACCAGATCAGATCTGTTTGCAGTCTGGACTTTGCCTTGGCCGTGAGCCACGTTGGCTTGTAGGCCGCTACCGTCAAGTCTCTACACCTTCCGGTCTCCCGGCTTGGCTCGGCGTTGCCATTGCAGGGTTCGCCGAATTTGATAGCTTCTACATCCAGTGTTTCCACTGGTGCACTCAATTTTTTTTAAGTCCTCTGCCTCTGCCATTGGGCTACTAGGGCATGGAAGCGAGTATATCAGGAAACCATGAGAATGGAAAGGAGAAAAGGATTCCTACAATGGCCATTGAATCCCTGCAACCCTCATGAATCTAAACATATGCATCGAATTGTTGTATCGTTGCACGCGTTCGATTGTTGACGATTGATAGCACCAAACGTAATTTTGGTGTGTTGGTGGTGTATGCCATCAAAGATTTCTATAGAAGATTGACTTCACATGGCAACGTCCATTACGCGAAGGAGCAGCACAATATGAAGAACAAGGGAATCATCGTAGTTCTTGCCATTGCATTGGCAATGACACTTGGTACCGGCACGGCATTTGCACGCGGTGCAAAAGACACACTGGCCAACATCTCCTACTTGGGACAGATCACAAGCATCGAGAAGGCAGCAGATGGTGCCACATATGACATCGAGGTACAGGGAGCCACAGGAGTCCCTGTGATATTCCATACAACCAACAAAACGTTGTATACGTTGCCTGTCGAGTCTCTCAGGGTCAATGACTGGGTAGAAGTAGATTACAACGGTGTTATGACACGCAGCATTCCTGCACAGGCCACCGCAGACTCAGTCCGCTGGGTAACTCCCCTCGTCAAGCTTGGCATCATTGACGTCAAAGCTCCCAAAGTAGCACCAGCAGTAGAAACAGCAAAACCAGTTGTAGCAGCAACACCAGCACCAGAAAAGCAGGCAGCAGCTCCTGCAGCCACGACAACTACCCCTGCAAAGACAGTAGTCCCCACTGAGAAAGTAGCAGTCGCAATCACTTCCACTGCTCCTGCAGCAACAAAGGCTCCAGCAACTGACACCAAGGCAGCCGTAGCAACTACTCCTGCAACAGATGCGACCTCTTCAGCATCTACAACAAAGAAGGCTGATGCTACTGCGCCTGCAGCCACCACTGCTCCCGCAGCAACAAAAGCTCCAGCAACTGACGCCAAAGCAGCCGTAGCAACTGCTCCTGCAGCAACAAAAGCTCCAGCAACAGACACCAAGGCATCCGTAGCAACTACTCCCGCAGTTGATGCTACCTCTTCTGCCTCGAAGACCAAGAAGGCTGATACCACTGCTCCTGCAGCCACCACTGCCACCGTTACTGCTACAAAGGCAGCCACCGTTGCTCCAGTAACCACTGATACTGCAAAGGCAACACCCGTTATGGCAAAAGACAGTGCAGTAGATGCGACATCCTCAGCATCCAAGTCCAAGAAGACCGATGCCACCACCACAACTGCAACCCCGGTGAAGGCACCAGCAGACTCCACGAAGGCACCTGTAATGACTACTGATACAACCAAGCAGCCTGTTGCTGCTACGAAACCAGCTACAACCGTTGCAAAACCAGTTGAGACCCAGGCACCATCCGTTGGAGCCATGGCCGCATCAACAACTGCAGTTGCCAGCAAGCCCGTCGAGATTGATGCAAACACTCTGTTGTATCGTGGCAACATTGTCTCCATCGACAGCGCCGACAAAAATGGCAATGTCGCTGTAACTGTAAAGGCTCTTCTTCCCGGCATCAGCTATGGACAGAACGAGATCCGTTTCATCGTCAGCAAGGACACCACAGGTGCCAAGGCTGCCGACCTCAAGGTCAACGACTATGTCGAGGTAACCTATGGTCCGATGATGACGATGAGCCTTCCCCCACAGACCAGTGCATTGAGCATCCAGGTCCTGAAGAACCCGGCGCTCACCAATGAGAACGTTACATACCTGGGCAAGATCATCGATACCCCGGACTTCTCAACTGGATCATTGCTGATCTACAACCCGTCCATCGCACAGGAAGAGATCTATGTGTTCGACGGCAACTCCCTGATCAACTTCGACCTGTTTGATCTTCC
>CAYXIH010000005.1:21129-60829 GCA_964465155.1 uncultured Sphaerochaeta sp. | reverse complement strand
CCGATCGGAAGTGCCATCAGCATCTACCATTCCGGTGCAAAGACCCGCAGTTATCCTGCACAGGCCTACGCATTGCTCATCGACTACACCTACGATGTAGAATAACTGAGCAATCCCTGGAAACTCCAAGGCCGCATCCAATCGGGTGCGGCCTTGTTTGTGTCTTATTCAAAATGTTCCAATTCAGAAGGGTCATAGGCAGCAGACCAATGAAACGGTTGGAGCCCCGACAAGGGTAGAAACATGAACGGATCAGTAGATCCTGTGACTGCAATCTTCACATCATCTCCCCAGAAACGGAGACGTTCCTGGCAAATACCACAGGCAGTGAGGATGCATAGAGGCTTGGTTTCATCCTCACGGACAAAGCAGGCACTATGGGTCACCCGCTTGGCTAGCTTGTGGGCTTCGCATATTGCACCCGTCTCAATGCACAGTGACGCTCCCCCGTTCGCCGTCTCAATGGCCACGCTTGTCAGGAACGTCCCATCTGCTAGACGCAGGACGGCAACGCCACCCCACCCCGTAGGGTACCGGTGGTCCAGGAACTCCTTGGCTAGCGAATGCATTGCAAGTGCAATTTCACGATCTGACATGCTTTGACTCTCATTTCCCATCTTCATTCCACCCATTGCAGACATCGACCCAACGGTCGGCGTTGCTGATATGCATCAGTTCCGCGCATGTCAGCTCAATGGCGCTGTTGCTCGACCCACATGCAGGAAACACTGTCTCAAACCGTTTCAGAGAAACATCCAATACGACCAGGACATGTGTCCGGTCCTGCACAAACGGGCACACACCACCCACTGCATTGCCAGTGAGCTGGAGGACCTGCTCTGCACTGAGCATGTTGGCCTTGCAGCCGAACTCCCGCTTGAAAGCACCTGAATTTACCCGGGCATCCCCAGCAGTAACAAGAAGGATGCACCCCTCGCCATACGCAAAGCTCAGTGTTTTTGCAATCCGTGCACCCTCAACGCCCAGCACCTGTGCAGCGAGTTCAACGGTGGCACTGGAAGATGGGAACTCCAAAACCGAATCGGCTTTGCCAAACGGTTGCAGATATGTTCGTACTGTTTCAATAGACATGTGAGTTCTCCCCCTACCCGTACTACCACATGCATCAACAACTTGTCCATATCTTCCACCATGCGTATGATGTGCTCATGACATACAACGCACCAAGTGGCTTGGTAGACAGCCATTTCCATATTTTGGCAATGCAGAGCAAAGGCATCGAGATTACATCGCTGCTCCAACAACTGACAACCTCCGGCTTTGCCGGAGGAATTGACGTGGGAGTCAGCTGCGACGACCTGGGAATCAGGACGAGCATCCTTGCAGGATATCCCACGATCATGCGTTCGGCGGGCATAGGCCCGTGGGGTGTTGAAGATGGTTCAGATCCCATGACCGTGCAATTGGAGACCCTTGTATCGCAGAACGAGACCTATGGTGCAGACTATATCGGGGAGATCGGGCTGGACAACTATTGGAAGTACGGTACGGTGGAGCTGCAGGAACGTCTCTTCATCCAGCAGATTGAATTGGCAGACCAGCTGAAGCTTCCGATCATCATCCACAACCGGGAGGCGGATGCACAAACAACCAGGATCCTCAAAGAGCATGCACCTACCAATGGAGGGATCCTCCATTGCTTCAGTGGAAGCGATGAACTTGCTGACATTGCATTGGAACTTGGGTTGTATATCTCATTTGCCGGACCGATCACCTACAAGCGCAACATCCACCTGCGTGAAATCCTTGCACGCATCCCGGCAGACCGGTTGCTGTTGGAGACGGACAGCCCCTATCTCTCCCCAGAGCCATATAGAGGAACCGTCAATACGCCACTACGCATGGAGAACATCTATGCCGAGGCTGCAGCCGTACGCAATACGACCAGCGAGGAATTGGCCATGCAGCTACAAAAGAACCTCTTGGCTGTCAGCGGTCGAGATACTGCCTGACCAACGGCAAGGTCAGCGTCCTCCCCTGATGCCCGTTGTCGATCGCACCACTGGTGACCAAGCCTTCGATGGTCCCCCAGATGTCGTCGGCGACAACCCCACTGAGGTATTTCTTGGGAACCAAGTCAGAGAAGGATGCATCCACCACCCAAGAAAGCCCGGTAGTCTCGCGGAACAAGTTCCCCATTCCTTCCACCCACGGGCAGGCTACTACCATCACACCATAGCGCTGCATGTCAGAGAGGACACCCTCTGCCCACCTGGATGTGGTTGTCTCCGATTGCATTGCCTCATACAACCTGTCTGGGGGAAACGCTGCCACAAAGGACTTCAGTGCAGCTTCTCCCTGCACATCTCCCTGCTGGTAGAGGAATCCTGTCATCAAGGGTGTCTTGGCTTGGGAGGTTGCCAACGCAGTTGCCGCCTCATCCCAACCAGCATCTGCAGCTGGCACGCAGACAACATCGAAAAGACTCCCATCCACCGTTGGACCAAGTGCCAGCAAAAATGGGACAGTCTCATCAGGCATGACAAAGACATTTTCAGATACCCCATACACATCCAGCAAGCCAGCGACCAGCGGGGAACACACCACCATCTTGGGATGTGAAGCTGCCACTTGGTCGGATACGGCTTGCTCCAGGCCTGGGCCTTGGACCAATTTAGGAGTATCAATGATATGGTCGACTATCCGGTAGCCCGAAGATAGGGCTTTCCATGATACGCCACGGCTGGCATCAGGCCAAGAGACCGCCTGGTAGGTAGGGTCCATCAGGATCAGGATCACAGGACGAGTTGCAACATACGCCCAAGCACCGATGATGCTTACGCAGATGAGCGAGCATGCAACAATGAGGATGATCCAACCGGTGCCGAGGCTACGTTTCTTCATTGCCCTACTCTACCAACGTTGAATTCGTTGGTCAATGTCGGGTGATGTGTTGACCTGCATGCCCGAACTCGGTATTTTTATACCGATACGATACATCAACCCCAAGGAGCAACTCATGACTTCTTACAAAGAACTCGGCCTGGTCAACACCAGGGACATGTTTGCAAAGGCTGTCAAGGGCGGCTATGCCATCCCAGCCTACAACTTCAATAACATGGAACAGCTTCAGGCTATCGTGCAGGCTTGCGTAGAAACCAAGTCTCCCGTAATTCTCCAGGTATCCAAGGGTGCCCGTGACTATGCGAACATCAACCTGCTTCGCAACATGGCACGCGGTGCAACGGAATATGCTCGGGAACTCGGTTACGATATCCCCATCGTCCTGCACCTCGACCACGGCGACAGCTTCGAGACCTGCAAGGAATGCATCGACAACGGATTCTCCTCCGTCATGATCGACGGTTCCCATTTCTCCTATGACGAGAACGTTGCCCTGACCAAGAAGGTCGTGGACTATGCACACCAGTTCGACGTGACCGTCGAAGGTGAGCTCGGTATCCTCGCTGGTATCGAGGACGACGTAGTCGCAACCCATTCCCACTACACCCAGCCTTCCGAAGTCATCGACTTCGTCTCCAAGACTGGCGTTGACTCACTTGCAATCTCCATCGGCACCAGCCATGGCGCAAACAAGTTCACTCCCGACCAGTGCACCCGCAACGCAGACGGCATCCTGATCCCGCCTCCGCTCCGCTTCGACATCCTCGCAGAGATTGAGAAGCAGCTCCCTGGTTTCCCCATCGTCCTGCATGGTTCTTCTTCCGTTCCCCAGGAATATGTGAAGATGATCAACGAGCATGGTGGTCACCTCAAGGACAGCGTCGGTATCCCCGAGGAACAGCTTCGCCAGGCAGCAAAGAGTGCAGTATGCAAGATCAACATCGACAGCGATGGTCGCCTTGCAATGACTGGCACGATCAGACGCATCTTCGACGAGAAGCCCGGTGAGTTTGACCCGAGAAAGTACCTCGGACCAGCCCGCGATGCCCTCAAGCAGATGTACATGCACAAGAACAAGGAAGTCCTTGGTTCCGCTGGCAAGGCTTGATTGCCGTCAACAAAACATGCTATAAGGCCGTTACCGCAAGGTAACGGTTTTTTTGCATATACATGCAATATATACATTCCAAACAAGATGCCTTTCTTCGGATGGCAAGAATAGGATTGCAATGACAGATACAAACAAACGCAGGTGGAAATATATCGGGATAGGTTCCATCGTTGTCGTGCTCCTGATGCTCCTCAAGCACTATACCCCAGTCTTCACATATATTGGCAACATGCTCTCCGTATTCACCCCGCTTGCCGTCGGAGCCTGCATGGCATTCGTCCTGAACATTCCCATGAGCTTCTTCGAGCGGCTGTTCGACAAGTGCAAGGCACGTTGGGTGAGGAAGATCAAGAGACCTATCAGCCTCCTCCTCTCCTTGATTCTCATCCTTGCCATTCTTGCCTTGGTGTTCTTCATGGTAGTACCCGAACTGCTGAACACCGTCGACGTCTTGGTGACTTCATCCTCCACAGCAATCGACAAGTTCGAGACTTGGTGGGTAGACAACAACCATAGCTATCCAGAGATATCGGAGTTCCTGGACGACTTGGGATTGGATGCAAATGACTTGCGAAATAGCCTCAGTGCCAAAGTACAGGCATTTACACCCAAGATAGTATCGGTGGTCCTCAACATTGCATCCAGTGCAGTCACCATTGTCCTGGACCTCTTCATGGCATTCGTATTCTCGCTGTACATCCTCTTCACCAAGGAGAAGCTCAAAGCCCAGCTCAAGCGTCTGTCAGGCGCATATCTCAAGCCTGCTACCAACGGAAAGTTCCTGGATATCTGCTCTCTTGGCTACCGGACATATGCGCGTTTCATCGCAGGCCAGTGCACTGAGGCTCTGATCCTTGGCAGCCTCTGTGCAGCTGGGATGCTGATCTTCAGGATGCCATATGCACCAATGGTAGGTGCCTTGGTTGGCGTGACAGCCCTGATCCCAATAGTCGGTGCCTTTATTGGAGCTGGAGTGGGTGCCTTCATGATTGCCATGGTAGACCCCATGATGGCAATCTGGTTCGTCGTATACCTCGTCATCCTCCAGCAACTTGAGAACAATCTCATATACCCACGTGTGGTTGGCTCGCAGGTCGGACTCCCACCTATCCTTGTATTCACCGCAGTCATGGTCGGTGGAGGCCTCTTTGGTGTCCTGGGTATGATGTTCGCCGTCCCCACCACCTCAGTCTGCTACACGCTCCTCAAGGAAGAAATCCGCAGGAGGGAGGAACAGAGAAACCTCCCAACCATTGCTTGATGTTCAGCTGAACATCTCACATCACATCCAACGAAACAGGGCCAGCTGAAACGCTGGCCCTGTGCATTGACAATCAAATCATGAATCATGAAACAACATGGCATTTGCGCTGCAATACGATTGTTCCGTTAGCGTCCTTGACGGTTGCATATAGATCTTTGCCCGATGCATTTGCCTGCCTATTGAGGACAATCTCACTGCCGGAGGTTGAGAGCAAGCGAAGACGAATACCTGGCGTACCATATTCAGTCGGACCGCCATCTTTCTCGAAGTTCCAGTTGATGGAGAAATTGTCTCCCAACACAAATGTCGATGGTATTGAGGAGATCTTGAAAGTATACGTCTCTCCATTTCCACCTGAACCTGTGGTTGAGACAGTAGTGTCGGTAACCGGTGCATCGGTTCCATCACCCTTGTAGCCTTTGCCACCATAGAGGTCGGCACCGACACACAGGATGCTGACGGATGCACGCTTGTTGCCATCATCGGTCACAGCATACAGCTCAACAGAACCACCGGAGACTGGAGTTACGACACCAGTGGTTGCATCGATGGTTGCAACCTGTTCATTGGCACTACTCCAACGTACCGTTCGATTGGTTGCAGCAACAGATGCACCTGCGGCAGATACAACCGTTGCATCCAGATCGACCGAGCCGTATCCATTCTGTCCTTCGACGAACACTGTGGATCTGCTGGGGGTGTTGATTGCAACTGATGCAACTGGAACGATACAGGAGATGGTCTTGGAGTCTGTGACACCTTCAGTGACGGTACTCGAGGCTGTGATTGTCACTGACCCAGATTTTTGCACTGTCACCAGGCCAGTACTATCTACCGTTGCAATCGAAGGATCGCTACTGCTCCAGTTGACCGTCTTCACCGAGGCATTCTCAGGAAGCACTGCATATCCCAACGTCTGAGGTTCTCCATAGGTGATTGACGCCGGTGCGGTAATGGCTACCGACTGGGCAGGGACTTCCTGCTCCTTGTCGATCATGAAGACACGCAGGGTGCTTGAATAGAGCCTGCCGTCTATCTTGACCACAAGCATGATATCCTGGCTTGGATTCTTCTGCGTCAGGTTGATCCCCTGGCTAGCCTTTGAAATCACCAGGGACTTGACTGATTCAAAGTCACCTGCAACCAACTGCGTCCCATTGAGGAACCAACAATATGATTGGGCATTGGCAATCGGAGATTGCAGTTCGATAGCAAGCTGTGAATCTGCATCAAACTGTGTCCCATTGAGATGGGTGAACACATTTGCAATGTCCGCTGGAGCCTTGGGCAAAATAATAGTGATTGTAGGAGATGCCTGTTCCACCGTCGCAACTGGCTCGGAGAAAGCTTCGAAAGACTTTCCCCCAATGGTTCCATACGTTGAAACCTTGAGCAACGACGATGTATGGTCAGTCAGCGTGTAGGTCTTCTGAGTGATATCCACAATAGTATCCAACAGGACATAGGAAGTGTTGTTGACATTGCGGTATATCTTGTAGCCAGAGTGACCTTCATTGTTATCGGTCCAAGACAGCCGCATCTCATTGCCCACAACATTTACCGCCAGCGCCTGGGGGGCCTTGTAGTAGACAGTTATGGGAAACGACTGCGTTACCTTCGAATCATAGTTGCTGGTCGCAACGACATTGGCAACCCCATTCTTCAATGCTTTGACAGTTGCGGTGGTATCGGTGGTTGCCTCGATGGAGAGGACCGTAGGATCAGAAACGCTCCAGGTCATCACATTGCCAAGTTCAGCATCAGCAGGGGTAAAAGAAGCGGTGATAGTACAAGTGCTGTCCTTGGTATAGGTCGTCTTGTCAGCATCTGCCACCGAACTGGTAAGCAGGATCTGAGTTACGACCTTGACCGTAGTGAAGTTGGTGATGGAATGCTCGCTTTCCTGTCCTGTCCCATGTTCGACATACAGCTCCAACCTATAGGGGGTTCCAAACTTGAGCTTGTCAAATGATGTCTTCATCATTGCTTCGGTCCCTGGGACCAGATACTCGGAAGCATTGGCCGCGGTGATCACATGCTCGGCAAAGAACTCGGTATTGCTGGGATCCTCATACAACACAACATGGATCTTTGAATATGCCTGGGGATTAGTCCAAGACACAGAAGCCGTTGAAGTAGCAGCTTCATAGACAAAGTTGATATCGGAGATGTTCAGTGCATCACGGAAGGGATTTGTGGCATCATCGAAAATATACGACTCAGGGGAACTGGTGGTGACAAACTGACCAGAATAGAGCTGTGCCACCTCTGGAATAGAGTATCCGACACATGTCCCGTTCTGATAGAACAAGAACTTGATAAACTTGTCCTCACCAACAGGCACCTCCTGCGAGAAAGCCATGGTCTGCTGGTTGGCTTCAGTAATCTTCTGGGTTGCCGCCAAAGTCCAAGTTTCCATGCTGGAGCTATCAGGACTATCGGAGATGAACAAACGCACCTCATCGATTTTCTTGGTAGAACGTGTCCAGTCCATGGTCACCTGTACTGTTGCAGTGAGCCCCTCACCTGACCCCATCATCTTGATGGAGACATCAATCTCCTTGTTGGATGCATAGCCAATAGGCTGAGACTCCAGGAACCCATACATGACGAGGGTTCCCTTTGTTTCATCCGAATAGCCATGGACGGTCAGGTTGTACGTCCCACCAAAGATATTCTCAAAAACTACAGAGGTTGTCGTCGAAGTACTGGTATACACCAAGGTCTCATCGGCTACAGACTGCAGGACAACTTCGTAATACCCAGGTACCGTATACTCTCCTGCAATGATCGAACGTGAACCAACCTTCTCTATCGGCTTGCCTTCTGGATCAAGTGCCTGAATCTGGATGACGGTCCTATAGGTCTTACTGCTGGTATCCTGGCAGCCGATCAATGAAATGAAACAGCAAACCACGATACACAAGAAACCAAGTGTTTTCTTCATTAGCTTACTCCAGTCGTTTTCAATTGAACTACTTTCGTACCATCCTTGGAAATAGTACATGTCACATACATTGTCGCAGCGTTAGCACCATTTTTGCTCATGGTACATGTCTGTTCGGTTGCACCTGAATCAATCTGAGAACTAGACCCAGTTACTGTCCATTGATAGGTAATCCCAGCTTTCGCAAAGTCAGTAGGAAGATACCCAATTGCCAAGGTCGACGAGGGACGAGATCCAACCCAACCATTATACCCATTGTTAAATGAACCACCTGTAATATCAACGCCACCCTTGGTAATCATTATCTTGACCGTGGATACATCATATGTGGCTTGGAAGCCACCATCCATGGTTGTGACGGTGATGCGTGCTGTTCCAGCTGTTATTGGTGTGATCAAGCCATTCTGGTCAACACTGAGGACATCTGCATTGGAGGTGCTCCAAACCAAAGATTGGTTGGTAGCAGCTTTGCCAGTGGTAGCAGAGATGACGGATGCACTGAGCGTTGTTGCCCCATAGCCATTCTCACCATTGATGAAATGGATGCCATTGGCTGTCGGAGTAGCAATAGCCACGCCCGCTACGGGGACGGTACAAACAATGTCCTGCGTATTGGTATACCCATGATGGGTCGTCATCTTCACAGCAACCGTACCAGAATCCAAAGCAGTGAATTTGCCGTCATCTGTTATGGTTGCAATTGACGCAGCTGCAGTTGGATCGACAAACGACCAAGAGACATTCTGGATAGTTGCGTTGGCAGGAGAGACGTTTGCAGTAAGCTGTACTGTGCCATCTGTCGTCTTGACGCTGGTCATGCCAGTATAGGTCACGGATATTTCCTTGACTGCAACATAATAGAGCTTGGTCTTTGCAATATACTTCATGCCATCGGCACCAGTAACCTGGAGTGAGAGCACATTGTCCATGACTGCTTTATTCAAGCCTTTGGAAGATGTAGTCACATAGGCAATGTAGGGTGTATCAGTAGCAGCAGCCAATGGATAATTGTTGATGAACCACTGGTAGCTTTGGGCATCAGCGACAGGAGACACCTCAATCTTCAGCGAGGGGTCACCTTCCACGAGATTGAACACGATGGGATCTTCGCCATTCATGAAAATACCATCTGTAATATCAGCAGCAGCGGTTGGCAACGTAATCGAGATAGAAGGAGCCGCAGGCTGAATACCGGTAGTCGCTACAGAAGACAAGCTATCATATGCAACATTTCCCACAGTGGCTCTCGCTACAACAGAATATGAATAGGCAGTACCGGATACCAGGTGATTGTCAACAACGCTATAGGAAGTATTGCCCTCGGCAGTAGTAACCGTAGAAAGCTTATCATTTCCCTTATAGACATCGTAACTCTCTGCATTGGTGATTGCATTCCAAGCAATAGTAATACCAGTGTCATCTGCTGTTGCAGAAGAAATCGGCTTTGGAAGATAGACATCCATAGCCACAGAAGCTGTCTTATTGCCATTCTTGGTTGTCACTGTGATAGTGCTGCTGCCAATCTTCTTGGCGACTACAGTGCCATCAGCAAGAACCATGGCTACATTCTCATCAGAAGCTGTCCAGGTATATCCGAGATCAGTTGCGGTCTCCCCTTCGATTGTAGATGCCACGATAGGAACAAGCTTGAAACTGGAACCAGGAACGAATGCCTGCTTATCTGAATCAGCAATTCCAGTCATTGAGACGCTTTGGGCAGGAACTATCGTGGTAGCTGAAAAAGGAACTTCTGCACTCTGATATCCTTCCGAATAGTATGTCTTGATTTTCACCAGATATGTGGTATTCACCTGAAGGTTTGAAATGGTATACGAAGTATCGGTGGCAGCAGTGGTATGACTTCCCTCTTCAGTCGAACCCTCGGTGGTATTCTTCCATGTAATGACTTGGTGGGAGGTGCCAATCGGATTCGTCCATGCGACATCCAACCCAATACCAGAGTTTCCCGTACTCGGAACAACAGAAGCTTGCTTCACTCCTGAAGCGGGCTGAAAGTCAATGGAGCTGAAAATATAGTTCTTTGCAGATGATGAGGTGGAAGTGATGTTCTGGTACACATGGGCGATATCAACACCGGAAGAGCCTACGAGCTCATCGCCATTCCAGAGCTTGAATGTGACGTACTGATTGAGGCCTGCTGGGAGGTCCTGGCTGAAGAGATACGAAGTAGTTGCATTCTCTGCAGGCACTGCCACTTTCTCCATGGAAGTATTGAAAACCAGTGCACCTGTATCCGTGTCTGTTGACCCATCTGAAAGCAACATCTGAATATGGGTCACTGTACGACCAGTCTGCGACCAGTCAAAGTTGATGCTGATTGTCCCCTGCCCGTCAGAGCTTGTAATAGGGGTAAGATTTGCAGTAAAGGCATTTGACCCAGAAGCAGTTACGTTCACCTCTTGGCTAGAAGTAAAAATAAGCTTTGTCTTGGCAGCATCGGAATAGGCATTTACCAACAATGTATATGAACCTACATATACATCGGAAAAGGTTGCCTGTACATTCGATGAATGGTCAATTTCAACCGGTGCAACAGCAGGGCCACCAGTAGTGCTTGTCAATGAAAGATGGTATTTCACGGGAGTAGGATACTCCGTTGGCAGGATGGTCCTTGCACCCGAACTTTGTGAAGAGATATATATGGTAACATCCTTTTGAAGGGAACTATCACCGGTATCGCAACCTGTCATAAGTACCAAGAAGCATAGAAAACATGAAATTCCAATAGCTCTAAACATTCCAATCGCTTTTTTTGTCATACCAATTTCTTTCCTCGTATGCAGTAAGTTTTATATTTCTACTGGTAAAATTGTTGGACAAGGTGTGAAAAGCAAACACACAGAAGCAACATGCTACCCCGCTTCCAATCCCAGATTCATTTTCCATGGACAATATTCGTATTTTTGTCGAAAAAAGACAATACTTCTGACAGACCTAAGAGCCACTTTTACATCAAAATATAAAATAATTGTCCGATAACTTTTGGTTTCCCGACAAGTTGTTTGTTTTCCTTGACAATAATTCCTCATTTTCGCATGGGAGGACTTTGACATGTATTGAAGTTGTTGCTATATTATCGAATTGAGGCTCTTCTGAGCCATATATACTTACAATGTGGGTTTTTCCAGAAAAAACGAGGAGATCGATTGGCTATCAAGGATTTGAGGATCAACAGACAGATCCGTGCGAGAGAAGTGTTCGTCATTGATGCAGAGGGTACGCAGAAGGGAGTCATGAGCGTATATGACGCCGTGCAGCTTGCTGAAGAGGCAGGGCTTGACCTGGTGGAGGTATCCCCCAACGCGGCACCTCCCGTATGCAAGATCCTGGATTTCGGCAAGTATCGGTATGAACAGGAAAAACGCATCAGGGACGCCAAGAGGAACCAGACCGTCATCAAGGTCAAGGAAATCAGGATGCAGCCCAAGATCGAAAAGCACGACCTTGAGACCAAATCCAAGTTCATCGGCGACTTCCTTGCCGAGGGAAACAAAGTCAAGGTAAGCATCCGCTTCCGCGGACGTGAGCTTGCCCACACTGAATTGGGTAAAGTTGTCTTGGACAAGATACTTGAACAACTGACCATCAATGGTGTAGGTTTCAACCTTGACAAGGGCGCAGCCATGGAAGGAAAGATGATGTCCATCATCGTCAGCCCCACCAAGGTCGTGCCACCCAAGAAAAACCAGTAACATGGTAAACGCATCCCGTAGGGGATGTTGAAATAGCTGCCCCAAGGGTTCTTGTTCCTTGTGGGCGCAAAGAGGTACTTTCATGCCAAAGATGAAAACAAGAAAGTCCGCTGCAAAGCGGTACAGGGTCACCGGGACTGGCAAGGTTCGCTATAAGAAGCAGGGCCTGCGCCATATTCTCACCAAGAAGTCCAGCAAGCGCAAGGGCAACCTCCGCTCTTCTGGAATCCTCAGCGACTGTGAAGCAAAGATTGCAAAAGTCATGCTTCCATACGCCTAAGGGAGGGTTGAGAATATGCCAAGAGCAGTAGACGGAACCAAGCACAAGGACAGAAGGAAGAAAATTCTCGAACAGGCAAAGGGCTACTACGGCAGAAGAAGCACTAACAACCGTGTCGCTAAGGACGCAGTTGCAAAGGCTGGCCAGTATGCTTACCGGGGCAGAAAGGAACGCAAACGCGACTTCCGCAAGCTCTGGATCGCAAGAATCAGTGCAGGTGTACAGGCTGAGGGTCTCAACTACTCCCAGTTCATGCATGGACTGAAGCTTGCTGAGATTGACCTGAACCGCAAAGCTCTCTCCAATATGGCCATCGAAGACAAGGCTGCCTTCACCGCGTTGGTAGCACAAGTCAAGGTTGTCCTGGCAAAATAACGCCACCGACCTGTTCATCAGCGGACCTATTCCTCGGAATGGGTCCGTTTCTTTTTCCAGATTCATTTCCATCTTTCCCCCTTGATAGGAACTACCCCAAGGGTTACTATTGCAGACAGTCGGGAGTACCCGAAGGGAGGACATACTATGGCGACACTGGACAGCATGCAGTTGCTTGAACTGCGGGTAAAGAAGGCTGCATTCCTGATCGAGACACTGCGCAAGGACAAGAACGCGCTCCAGGCACAGGTTGAGCAGCAGGAACAGGAACGCAACGCACTGAATTCCAGCGTGGAATCCCTTCAGCAACAGGTCGCGGACCTTGAGCAGAGACCGGCTGCCGTCATTGATTCGGCCGAGCTTGCAGCGCTGCAGGAACAGCTGGCAACCCTCCAGGGAGAGTACAACAACCTGAGGAACGACTTCGACGTAGTCAAGACACACAACGCCGAACTCGAAGAGTATGTAGAGACCTTCACCCAGAGCGAGAAGGAAGTACAGCAGAGCATCGACCTCGCACTCGACACCCTTTCGAGTATCGAAGGACTGGATGACATCGATATCTTTGCCACTGACTCAGCATTGGAGTTGGAGGAAGCCGAGAACTTCACCACGCATGACGGCGTGATGATGGAGAACATCGAGCTGGATGACCTCTCAGATATCCCCGCACAGGATACGCTGGATACAATCGACGAATTGCCAGACTTGCCTGAACTGTAAGACTGCAATATCTATAGATGGGAGGGATCATATGGAGGCATATGGTCCCTTTTGTTCAAACTGGAGAACAAGTTGAAATTCCGAATGTCCATCTTTGGATTAATTGTGCTGACCATGCTCATGGCTGTAGGGTGCACCAGCACCAACGGAAACTTTACAGATGAGATGAAGATACCGTATGCCGTGAACCTTGGCGACAATGGTGCGAACACCAACGAACGGTCGGCAGACCATAGGAATTCCCCCTACTTCCCGCAGGTGGACTTCTACCATGCCACCAGTGAAAGCTTGACCATACTCCCCTCCTTCCGGACGATCCAGCAGACTTCCTGGTGGTCATGCGGCCCCGCTACCATCCTGATGGTCTTGGATTACTATGGTGCCGTAGGAACCTGGAACGAACAAAGCTTGGCCGACTTGCGCACTGATCATTCAGAAGCACATATCGGAACCTGCCTGGACCAGATGATAGAGATCCTAGAAGGAGTGGGAGGATTCGAGTTGGAGACTACCTATGACTTCATCGATGACATCTCAGCCATCGACCTTGGCTATATCCAACGACAACTGCAACAGGGCTATCCTGTCTTGATAGGATGGAACGACTGGGGTGGCCATTGGCAAGTGGCCATAGGGTACGACACAATGGGAACTGAGGATCAGGGTGACGATGTCCTGATAGTAGCTGACCCGTATGATACGACCGACCACAACCAAGACGGATATGGCATCTATCCTGCACAACGGTTCATCTACAACTTCACGTTCTACAACTTTTTCCCAGAAGACCATCTCAACGACGCATGCATGATCGTCGTGCGTCCGATTTCCAAAACCGAGTAACAACACAACTGCAAGAAGATAGCTAGTTGCGTTGTTCCCTACGAGGGGTGAAGGAGCCAAAAACGGCTGAATCCCCTATGCTAAGACCGCTTGTCCGTGTTAGCATATATGTAGGAATGATCATTGAAATGAACTTATTGCCTGCGATGGGAGGCCGGGGACACAGTCTCTTGGCTCAACTAACACAATAGGGGTTCGGTATAGCTGGATTGCATTGATCCTGCCGCGCAAGCGGAGTTGTGGAACAGAATTTCCAGCCACTAGTTCCCCCCTTGAACCTTCGGTTCAAGAGCACTCCCCGGAACCACATCGCAGGCTTTTTTGATTGATAGGTGTACCATGGAAAAGAAACACAGCGCCAAAGATGGCGCAAGCAACGGCAACCTCAAGGACATCGTCTACATCTCCCTTCCCCAGACGATGCGTCAGGAGATCAACGGCTTCACCGTTGACCCATCAAAAAAGATTCCCCTCCAGCTCAACCCGGGCCAAGCGGAAGTCGATGTATCCAAGGACGTACGCCTTGAGATGATCATGGCAGGCATGCTCAAGGTCATTGCATGGGACACGGAGAATCCCGATACCGACTACTACAAGCAGTTCGTGCTTGCCCTCCAGCCAGATGCAGTCAAGGAATTGAACCTTGCCGCCATTGCAAAGGCCAAGGTGAAGGACTATGACTTTGCGCAGGAGCTCTTCTTGGTGGTCAACCACCTCGATCCCCAGCCATCCACGTTCATCAACCTTGCCGTCATCTATGGCGAACTTGCAGCCAAGTTCGAAGCTGACGGCAATGAGACGGAAGCTGACATGTACCAGGAGAAACTCCAGCACATCCTCCAAGAGGGCCTGAGGCTCTATCCACAGGACATCGACCTGCTCAGCGAATATGGCACGTTCAACCTCTATCAGGGGAACATGGAGATAGCCAGGGAATATCTGGACAAATACCTTGAGCTTGCACCAGACAGCCCCAAGAAGAAGCAGGTTGCCAACATGATGGGTGACGTGCACGAGAAGCTGGACGACAACAAGACGATCATGCAGGCGTATGACGAGATCCAGATGGGAAACGACGAGCAGGCGATCAAGCTGCTGGACGAGTTCCTGAAGGACAATCCAAAGGTATGGAACGCATGGTTCCTCAAAGGATGGGCCCTGAGGCGCCTTGCAAATTACCAGGACGCCCTCCCCTGCTTCATGAAATGCCTGGAGTTGGGAGAAGTCAGCAGCGACATCTACAACGAAGTGGCCATCTGCACCTTGGAAGTCGGCAACCGCGAGCTTGCCAAGGACTACCTGGACATTGCCTTGGATTTGGATCCGGAGAATATCAAGATCCTCACCAACTTGGCATACCTGCACCTCAAGGATGGCCAGCTTGACAAGGCACGCCACCTGTTGGAGCGTGCACGCGTCATAGACGAGCGTGATCCTGGAGTCCAGCACCTGATGCAGGACTACCAGCAGCAAACGGGCGAACAACTTGCCTCGGTCATTGTCGAGGAACTTGTGGATGCCAATGACCTCCTCCATCCAGAGGAACACGAACATGAGCACGACCATGCCCATGACGAGGAATAGGCGATGAGGTATGAGAGCACCAGCGTCGAGCAGACCATGGAAGTCGGCCGGCGCATAGCAAGAGCATGCAAACCTGGCCGGGTCATATCCCTGCGGGGAAGCCTGGGTGCTGGAAAGACTGTCATTGCCAAGGGAATTGCCCAACAGCTTGGCATCGAGGAAGCAATCGTCAGCCCGACCTTCACATTGGTCCAGGAGTACGAGGGAACGATGCCCATGTACCACATGGACCTCTACCGCTTGGAGGGTTCGGAGGAATTCGAACTCATCGGTGGTGAGGAGATGTTGTACAGCGACGGTCTTGCACTGGTGGAATGGAGTGAGAAGATCCAGGACATGCTCCCACCCGACACCATCTATGTGACGGTGGACATTGCTCCCGACCAGAGCAGGATCATCGACGTGGAGGGAATCGACCTATGAACATCCTAGCCGTGGACACTTCCAACGAGACATTGCAAGTAGCATTGCAAACCGATACAGCGTATGAATCACGGGTTGTCAGCGCCGGGCTCAAGCACTCCGAGAATCTGTTGCCCCTCATCATTGAAATATGTACGGAACACGGCCTTGAGCTGAAGAACATTGACCTGTTGGTCTGCACCAAAGGCCCCGGTTCCTTCACTGGACTGAGAATTGGCATGGCAACCTGCAAAGGCATTGCCCTTGCAAGTGGGAAACCCATGGTATCAGTCTCTACCCTTGCAGCCTATGCATGGCCAGTGCGCTGGTTCGATGGTGTGGTCATGCCAGTCATCGATGCAAAGAAGAGACGGTGGTATGTTGCAGCGTTCCAAGATGGAACACGTAGCTGCAGCGACATGGACTGTGCCCCGGAAGAAGCAGTGACAGCAATAACAGGCAATTCCCGCATCCTGGTCACAGGCCCCGATGCGATTGCTTTTGCTCCCCTCCTCCAGGGCCTGACCGAGGCACGCGTCACCGTCGATACCATGACGCACCGGGAAATTGGAGAGGCCATGATCCAGCTGGGACTGAAGCAACTGCAGGAAGTCGGCCCAGATGACATTGGGGAAGGTCCTGTATATATTAGGAAGAGTGATGCAGAGATCGCTCGTGAGGCACGACTTCGTGCCGAACAGGCAAAATAAGGAGCATACCATGGAACAGAGAGATATCCTGATCATTGGAGCAGGCCCAGCAGGCCTTGCAGCAGCCCAATATGGTGCCCGTGCGGCACGCAAGACAACCATGATCGAGGAGATGGCACCCGGTGGACAGACATTGGTCATCGATGCCATCGAGAATTACCCTGGTGTGGACACCGTTGTCTCCGGGTACGACCTGGGAATGCGCTTCCAAAACCAGGCACAGCGCTTTGGTGCGGAACTGGTGTATGCCAGCGTGCAATCCATCGAGCATGATGGTGACCAATTTGTCACAAAGACAACCAACGGGGTGTACCGCTCACCGGCGGTCATCATTTGCACCGGTGCAAAGCACAGGAACTTGGGTGCCAAGGGCGAGGCTGAATACACAGGCAAAGGGGTCTCCTACTGTGCGACATGCGACGGCCCATTCTTCCGCAACAAGAAGATCCTGGTCGTAGGTGGTGGTGACAGCGCCTGTACGGAAGCCCTCTATCTTGCAAAGCTCTCTGACGATGTGACGATCATCCACCGCAAGGACCGATTCCGTGCCCAGAGCGATCTGGCGCGCAGAGTGATGGAAGAACCCAGGATCACCGTACGTCTTCAGACGACCATCGACGAGATCCTTGGCAATGGGACGAAGGTCGAGTCGGTCATCCTCAAGAATGTGGAGAATGGAGACACTGTCACCGAACCTTTTGATGCTGTGTTTATCTTCGTGGGAATGATCCCCCAGACTGAGCTAGTCCCTGACGTTGCAAAAGATGAAACGGGATATATCAAGACCAACCGCAGGATGGAGACCAGCGTCCCCGGCATGTATGCAGCTGGAGACGTGCGCGACACCCCGTTCAGGCAGATAGTCACCGCCGCAGCAGATGGCTCTGTCGCAGCACATTGCGCGAGCGAATACATCGACGAGCTGGAAGGTCGGAAATACAAATAAGCCACAGACGCGCCTGGAAACAGGCGCGTTGCTTTTCAAGAACGCATGAACGAGGGCACGAAGGTATACTCATCCCCAGTATCCTCATGAATGAGATCGATGAATTCAGACTCCGACAAGGCATGGCTGAAGAAGCTGCCTTGGGCGAAGTCGATGCCCATCTCCTTGCACAGCTCATACTGCTGTTCATCCATGATATCCTGTGCAAATACGGGAAGACCTACCTTGTGGATGACCGATACTGCTTCCTTGAGGACGGTGTCACGATGCTTGGAGTCGCCAAATACCATTGGGTCGAACTTCACGGCATTGAATGGCAGCCCCAACAGTGAAAGCAAAGAAGAGTAGCCGCTGCCAAAGTTATCCAAGACCAAACTCACACCCAATTTCTGCAGGTGCTGCATGTTTGCCTTGACCATGGAGAACTGGTCAATCTCCTTGTCTTCCTGGATATCCAATGCGATGAAATGTGAGGGGAAGTTCAGCTTCTGAACCGCTTGCTCGAACCTCTTGCCAAACCAATCCTTCTCAAACATGACCGAGCTCGTATTGAGGCTGATGCGTTGCAGGTGTCCCCGATGGTCCCCCAGCTGCTGCTGCAGAGCGTTTAATGCCTGAAGTATGATGGTTCCAACCTCATTCTCCATGCCGCTCTCCTTGATGGCGGGATTGAGCTCCTTGATGGAGATCCAACCGAGCAACGGGTCCTGTACCCGAATGATACACTCGGCATATTCGATTTTCCCCGTAGCGATGTTGATGATCGGCTGGTATTGCAGGTGGATGGTCTTTCGGATAATCGCATTGTTCACGGCATTGATCACATCCTGCAGCCTCTTTCGGCGCATCAGCAGGATAGGATCAAACTTGTGCAACCCGCCATTTTGGGTACTCTTCAACTGTGTGCCGATCATGAAGTCCAAAGCTTCATACATCAGCTTGGATGTAGGGGCTTGCTTTGGATACTCCAGCAACCCATAGGTGGCGTCTACCCGCAATGGGAATATCTCCCTCTTTCCACGGGTTCCCGGTGAAATGGGAATTTCCCACGGTTGCTCGAAGCGCTGCTTCATCCGCTCGATGAACAGACTCGTCATAGGGCTCGTATTCTCACCCTCAAAGAATATAGCATACTCGTCCGGCCCATAGAGATATGTGTTGTGGGTCCGTGTGTTTTCCACGATCAAACTTGAAATACTCTGTCGGAGCATCAGGGCGGCATCGTCTCCAAACCGGCGGGACAAGGTGTTGATATTCGAGAAAGTGACAATACAGACGGTGCCTGTGTTGGCACGCTCATACTCCTTCTTCACCTTGTTGTCGAACGATTGGCGGTTGGGTACCCCCACATTCATATCATAGGTAATCCTGCGGTTCTGGATGTTGAGATAGACTATCAGGAGCAGGCACACCATGCTGTTGGTGCCGGTGCTATTTGCCATATCAGGCCCTGGGGGCATCCAACTTTGGAGGACGAGGGCTAGGAAACAGAAGATCGGGACAGTCCAAAGGACCGTTCGCTTATAGGTGTCAAGGTACCGATCCTGCTTGATCAAGATGACGAGCATCCCGATCGTACAGATGTTGGAGCTTGCCTCCAACAGCCAATAGAGGCTTCCCTTGATGAACAGACCGCTTGAATCGATTGAGAAGACCAAGCCATTGAATGGACTTGTCAGCATGAGAGCCCCAAAGAGACACACTTCTATCAAGAAAGGAAGCATGAACCGCTTGTTGCGCGGCGGATCGTTTCGGCTGACACTCACAACGTAGTAGAGCCATTGCATGGTACTGACAGGGAAAAATATGAGATAGAGCATATTGAGGATCGTCTTGGTCCAGAGGGTGATGGGTTGGCTGATAAAGACAACACCAGTAGCAAGCAAGTCCAGAAGCACCCCTATCGTGATTTCGACAAGGGTAACCCAAGCAATGAGCCGGAATACACTATTGGTGAGCAAATATGAGCGTGAGCTATGGATGGTAATGTCCACCAGCAAGACAAGGACAACGAACAGACCAAGATATGAAGCCTCAAATTCCATGCAGAGAATCCCCCCCGTTTCAAAGAATCTTAGGGCGCAGAGCTCGTCCTGTAAGATAATCCAACGTCTCCATGATACCCCCATCTTGGCCTGAGCTCAACCATGGAACCTCTTTTCGGAGGATTTTTATTCATTCCAGGCACACCCTCATTGGAAAGAGGAAAAACGGCTCACAATTAACCTTGACGCCGTGTTGTGTCTAATGATGTAATGAAGTCATGAAAGTTCTCATGGTTTCCAGTGAATCGGTCCCATTCGCAAAGTCGGGGGGGCTGGCCGATGTTGTAGGTGCGCTTTCCGAGGCTTTGGCCGGGTCCGGAGTAGACGTACGAATCATGCTTCCCGCCTATGGAACCATGGACATGACTGGCTTTGGCGAGCCACTTTGCACCATCGATGTTCCAATGCACGGAAGTACCCAGCACGCACAGGTACGCTCCCGTACGTTTGGCAATGTCATTGTCTATGCATTGGTGCACCCGTGGTATTCCCAACGCAAGGGAATCTACGGAGATACCTCCTTTACTCCATATGGGGACAACTTCAACCGGTTCATGCTGCAATCAAAGGCACTCTTTCCGATGTGCTCCCAATTGCAGTGGATTCCTGATGTCATCCATTGCCATGACTGGACAGCCGGCTTCATCCCCTACTTGGTGCGCAAGGATCAGTCAGAAGGTTTTTCCAAGACCAAGACACTCTTTACCATCCACAATCTTGCATACCAAGGCGAGTTCCCCAGGATGGACCTGCTGATGTCCGATGTGGAACCCACCAACCGGATGTTCGTGGGAACCGGTGCCTCCAAGCGGGTGAACATGCTCAAGACGGGCATCACGTTCGCCGACATGATCACGACGGTTAGCCCCACCTACGCAATGGAGATCCAGCAGCCAGAATATGGCTGTGGCCTGGATGAGCTGCTGTGCTCCCGCAAGGACTCCTTGGAAGGGATCATCAACGGAATAGACTACACGGAGTGGAATCCTGCTGAAGATGCATTCCTCCCAGTTCCATTCGACGAACAGGACCAAAGCGGCAAGGCAATCGTCAAGGCGTTTGTGCAGAAGCAGTATGGGCTCCCCGTTGATCCGGATGTCCCCCTCTTCTCGATGATCAGCCGCATTGCCGAACAGAAAGGCTTCAATGAGTTGCTGGAAGGATCTCCTTGTGCACTTGAGATGATATTGGAAGAGATGCCCATACAGATGATCATCATCGGAACTGGTGAGAAACGGCACGAGGAGAAGCTCAAGCTGCTTGCCGACGTGCACCACAACCTCTCGGTCAACATCATCTTCAGCAACGAGGCGGCACACCAGGTGGAAGCTGGCTCCGACTTCTTCCTGATGCCCAGCCGGTATGAGCCATGCGGGCTCAACCAGCTCTACTCCCTCCGGTATGGGACGCTGCCCGTGGCACGGCGCACCGGAGGACTCGCAGACTCAATCGTTGACCTCGATGCCAACCCAGCAAAAGGAACGGGCATCCTCTTCGACGAGATGTCCGGCTCTGCAATAGTCGCAGCCGTCGGGCGTGCCGTGGCATGGTGGGATGCCGGGCATGATGTTCTTGTTGGAATCCGCCAACGTGCCATGGAGTGTGACAACACCTGGGACCGTTCGGCACAAGCGTATATGCATTTGTATCACAACATGATGAGAAAGGGGAAATGAACATGGCCAAGAACAAAGAGAAAGCAATCGCAATCGTCCTCGGTGGTGGTAAGGGAACCCGTTTGTATCCCCTTACCATGGACCGGTCAAAACCTGCAGTACCATTTGCAGGAAAATACCGCTTGGTGGATATTCCAATCTCAAACTGCATCAACAGTGGAATTCTGCAGATCTACATTCTGACACAATTCAACTCAGCTTCCTTGCACAACCACATTTCAAACACCTACGTGTTCGATACCTTCTCCCATGGATTTGTCGAAATCTTGGCCGCTGAACAGACATACCATAGCGAGACATGGTACCAGGGAACTGCCGACGCTGTGAGAAAGAACCTGAAGCACTTCCATGACCAGCAGGCTGACTACTATATCATCCTCAGCGGTGACCAGTTGTACCGGATGGACTTCCAGGAAATGCTCAAGCGCCATATCGACAGCGGTGCGGAGCTGACAATTGCAGCCAAGCCGATCAGCCGCCAACAGGCGACGGGCTTGGGAATCATCGGGGCTGACGAGGATGGATACATCACCAAATTCTTCGAGAAACCCTCCGACGATGCAGACATCTCCGATTACCGGGTTCCTGCAAAGCTGATGAAGGACTCCCTTGGCAAGAACGTGGACGCCACCAACGACTACCTGGCATCCATGGGTATCTACATCTTCACTGCCAAGTCGATGGAAGAGGTGCTCAACAACGACAAGACCGACTTTGGCAAGGAGATCATCCCCGAGGTAATCAAGACCCGCAAGGTCGCAACCTACCTCTTCGACGACTTCTGGGAAGACATTGGTACGATCAAGGCATTCTATGAGACTAACCTTGACTTGGCCTCCATCAATCCAGCGTTCAACTTCTACGATGAGGAGATGCCGATCTACACGCACAGACGCCACCTTCCCGCCACGAAGGTCAACTTCTGCAATATCAGCTGCTCCCTTGCTTCCGAAGGTTCCATCATCACCAACGCCTATATCGTCAATTCGATCATTGGTGTCCGTACCCTCATTGAATCAGGAGCTTCCCTTGACGGCGTATACTGCATGGGTGCCTCCCATTATGAGACGGTCGAGGAGAAGATCGAGAATGCACGCAAGGGCATTCCCAACATCGGCATTGGCAAGGGGACTATCATCCGCAAGGCCATCATCGACCAGAATGCACGCATCGGAGATGGATGTCGCATTGGTATTGATGACATCCCCCGCAAGGAGGGTGACTTCGAGATGTATTCGATCCATGATGGAATTATCGTCATCAACAAGAATGCAATCATTGCCAACGGGACAGTCATGTAATCCATGCCATCCCGTCTATGAGAAAGCCGTCCGAGAGGGCGGCTTTCTTCATGATCACACGAGAAGCGCTACTACTTGTTGCAAGATTCCTGCATCAGATGGTGCAAGGTCATAGGTCAGTGCCTCTTGGGGAACAACCCACTGGCACTGGGTATGGAACTTCAGGTCCAATACCGACATATCGCTGCATGTCACCCAGAATGCATTCAGGTTGTACAGCGTTCCCTTGTTCGTGAATGTAGATGTATAGATTTGCTGGCCTACCAGGACATTGAGTCCTAGCTCCTCCTCGAATTCCCGTCTGAGGGTCTCCTGGGGAGTCTCCCCCCAACGGTTCTTCCCTCCAGGGAACTCCCACAGCCCTCCGATGGAACCACCGTCCCTGCGCTTGGCAAGCAGGATCTTCCCCGCTTGTAGCATCACACCTGCTGTGGTAATCCTCTCTTTCAGCATCTCCATCCCCACTCCCCCTCGCAATAATGGCTCATAATAACACGGACATGGGTACAAGGAAATGCAAAACAGCAACAGTCAGGACAATATACCCAAAGACTGTCTTGTTCTTCTCGATGAAGTTCCCAGTATAGTGCAGCATGTCTTCATCCAAGGAATCCTCATCTTGCACCCCTTCGTTGAACCCTGGCACCACCTTGGACTTGGAAGAGATCTCAATGGACTGTGAGAGGAACCAAATTGTCAACGCCAATACCGTCAAGGCTGGAACCAAGTCACCAAGGACCATGGGCCCGGGAGGCACAGGAAGCACCAGCAGGAGGACAGTCAGCAGGAACCCCAAGAGTATCACGAAGATCCGCATCCGCTTCGTCGACCGGAACGCTTTCCTGATTCGTATCAGCAGCAGGAGACGACCACCAGAGTGGTCAACCAACAGCATTCCCACACCAAGCAGCATGTATGCGATCGAAAGGAAATATACCTGCATCATGACTTGGTCTCCTGGGCATGGACCAAGGCAGGTCCTACTGCATCGCACAACTGTATTGCGTCGAACCAACCGACGGTCGAGAGCGCATGCTCACCGGCAGCCCGGTGCAACAACGCTCCTTGGGTACCAGCAATGGAAGGAGCCACACCACGGGCAAGCATGGCGGCACAAATTCCAGAGAGCACATCACCACTACCGGCCACTCCCAATGCAGGGAACATGCCGTCGACAATCTGCAGCTGGGACCCATCATGGATCCAGTTCACATGGGACTTTGCAAGGATTGAAGAATGGGTACGTCTTGCAAGCTCACCGAGCAGAGACTCGTACTCACTGGTGCTTTCCCCCTGCACCACCTTGGCACCGCTACCCATGATGGCTTGTGCGAGCACACGTAGCTCACCGATATGGGGAGTCATCAGGAGAGGACCATGGGCAGTACACCAACGGCTGTCTGCTGCACAGAGTCGTGCATACTCCTTGATTCCATCGGCATCCAAGACGATCGGGAGGTTGCTGGACAACAGCGAGCACAACAGCTCCCTATGTCCAGTCCCCCAACCTGGGCCCACCAATAGCACATCAAAATGATCAAGGTTGGGGGAAGGACTCTCCAAGGCGGATATGATCACACAGGGCGTCTCCGCCGCATACAGGTCAAACGTCGTGGAATCGGCAAAGAGGGTGACCATGCCAGCTTGTGCATGGTAGGCACTTCGTGCCGCCAAGCGTGCTGCCCCGCTCCATTGATGGGACCCTGCAAACACAGCTACACGTGGCCGGGTCATCTTGTAGGCGGCAGGGGAAACCGGCTTGAGATGGATATCCGAAGCATCCAGCAAGCTGGCGGCAGGGTGGATAGTGTTGAAGGCGATGGGGGGAAAGCCAGGGTCAGATTGGACAATGGAGCCCGCCCATGGACGCAACGATGGATGATAGCAGCACAGCTTTGCGTTTCCCATGCTGATGGTCATGGTGGCATGCACCACCAGCGAGTCGGAAGCTACAGCATCGCCCATGCCCGAAGGGATATCAAGGCTGATGACAGGAACTTGCTGGGCATTCACAGCCTCAACCAACGTGGCTTGGAGTCCAGAAAGCGGACGGCTACACCCCGTTCCCAACAATCCATCGACGACCAGCGTGGAGCCACTGAGGACACCCTGCCAGGCCTGTTCGTCTGCAACCATCTCAATTCCCAAACGGGTGCAGATATCATATTGCACGGCACAGGAGGCGGACATATGGGTGGAGGCGACAATGACTTGCACCGCCACCCCATGGATATGGGCAGTACGTGCGATTGCAAGGGCGTCGCCCCCGTTGTTGCCACCACCGGCTATGACGACCAGACGGTCAAGGTGTGATGCAAATTCCGATTGAATGATGTGCCATGCACCTTGGGATGCATTCTCCATGAGGACCAGGGAAGGCATTGCGTAGGTGTCCTGGGAGATTGTGTCTATCTGGGTCATATCATGGCACGTGAAGAGCTTTTCCATGGCACAATCGTACCGCACGAGTCCCGATGGGGTCAACTCAATGTGCTTGACACCCCATGGAGGATTCGGTAGGCTGACTATGTCCTGGGGTGGCCATTAGGCCTGAGATTACACCCGTTGACCTGATCTGGATAATGCCAGCGTAGGAAGACTTGTATCCCGTCTCAAAATTATTATCCCCATGGCAGAATACCCAAACGGAGGTGCTTCATGAAAAAGCATCAAGTCTTGTGTATCGTTCTTGCCATTTTCCTGTGCATGAGCGGTGTAACTGCAGCAGGTACCCGTGAAGAGGCCAAGGCGGCTGCCGCCGACCAGGTCCTGACGGTGTACGCATATGACTCCTTCACCGGTGACTGGGGTCCTGGTCCGACCTTGGTCAAGGATTTCGAAGCCAAGACTGGGATCAAGGTCAACCTTGTCAGTGCAGGCAGCGGCGTGGAGATGCTCCAGCGCCTGATCGTGGAGCAGCAGAACCCAGTGGCCGATGTGGCTGTCGGGATCAGCGACGACATGGCCTCCAAGGCATTGGCAAGCGGCTTGTTCATGCCCTACGTTTCACCCACCCTTGCAGACATTCCTGCATTCCTGCAGATCGACGACCAGCACAGGCTGCTCCCGTTCGACTATGGCAACTTCGCCTTTGTCTACGACACCGAGAAGATTGCTGCAGCCGATGCACCGACATCCCTGCAGGACCTGACCGATCCCAAGTACAAGGGCAAAGTCATCCTCATCGACCCCCGCACGTCATCAGTAGGCCTTGGCCTGTTGATCTGGTCGATCGAGACCTTTGGCGAAGAGGGATACCTGCAGTGGTGGAAGGCAATGAAGAAGAACGCACTGACCATTGCAGATGGCTGGTCTTCTGCCTATGGGCTCTTCACAGAAGGTGAAGCACCACTGGTCATCAGCTACACGACAAGCCCCGTCTACCATGTCATGTGGGAAGATACCACCCGCTACCAAGCACTGGTGTTCGAACAGGGGCACAATGCAACGATCGAGAACGCAGGTATCCTCGCATCCTCCAAGAACCTGGGGGCTGCAAAGCAATTCATCGACTTCCTGCTCTCCGACGGACAGCTCGTCGTGGCAACGACCAATACCATGTATCCGGTCAATTCCACCGTCGATCTTCCCGATGCATTCGACTGGGCTCCCAAGCCTCAGACCACCAACGTCCTTCCTTCACAGCTGATCGCAGAGAAGCTGGACACTTGGCTTGATGCATGGACACAGGAAATGAGTAGAAACTGACGTTCTTGCGGTGTATACTCACCGCAGGAAAGGAATCAAGATGGGAAGGAAAGGAACGACACGTACTGCAACGGATGCACTTGGAACCAGCAGCTTCTATAGGAAGCTGCCCATACCTGGGATTATGTTGCTGTCGCTGTTGTTCCTCCTTCCCCTCGCCTCCACCCTCTCCAATGCATTCATCGGCGAAGATGGACAATTCAGCTGGCAACCGATTGTCCAGGTATTCACCAACACCTACATCCTGAGGATCTTGGCGTTTACCCTCTGGCAGGCCTTGGCCAGTACCCTCCTTGCCCTGCTGCTGGGGCTTCCCGGCGCCTACCTGATGGCGAACTACCGCTTTGGTGGGAAACGGCTCATACGTGCAGTCTGCACCATCCCATTCGTCCTACCAACTATCCTCGTCGTCCTGGGGTTTGTCATATTCTATGGCAACAACGGGTTTCTCAACAGGATGCTCATGTCGTTGTTCCGACTTGACGAGCCCCCGCTGAAGATCCTCTATTCGTTCAAGGCGATCATCCTTGCCCATGCATTCTACAACTTTCCCATAGTCCTGAACCTCGTCTCATCCTTCTGGGAACACTTGGACCCCCGCTGCGAACAGTCGGCGATGTTGCTGGGAGCACGCAGATGGACTGTATTCAGGACGATCACCCTCCCGAGGCTGATGCCCTCCATCATCTCCGCCGCCTCCCTGATCTTCCTCTTCTGCTTTACCTCCTTCGCCATCATCCTGGTGCTTGGCGGTGGTCCGCAGTTCACCACGCTGGAAGTAGAAATCTACCGCAGGGCACGCATGACATTCGACGTGTCAGGAGCCGCCGCCCTCTCGATCCTCTCGATACTCATCACCAGCCTCCTCCTGCTGTGGTATTCGCATACCCAACGCTCACTTGCCCGTCAGGAAGCTTTCTCCAGTCCCCTGCAACGGGAGCAACGCAAACCGGCAACCCTCTTGGGAAAGATTGCGGCTGCCATCTATGCGTTGTTCGCAGCTATCTTTGTTCTAGCACCAATTGTCAGCATCATCGTCAGGTCGTTCATGGCACCTGTATCCCGAGCTGGAGGCGAGCAATTCTCCCTGAAGTGGTACTCCCAGCTGTTTGGGACGACATCAGCCACCGGCTTGATGGGAGCCTCCTTGGATGCGGTCATCCATAGCATCATCATCGCCTTGGTGGTCATGGCTGTGACAGTCCCCATGGCATTGACTTGCGCCGCCTCGATCAAGGGGAAGAAGGGAGGAACGACCATGCTGATGGAACTCCTGCTGATGCTTCCCATGGCCGTCAGCTCGGTAATCATCGGTTTGGGCTATTACCTCATCCAGAGCAAGATCCGAGGCATGGACATCTCCTTTGTGCTGGTGGTCCTCGCCCATGTGGTCATAGCAACGCCATTTGTGCTGCGCACCGTGTTGCCAGAATACCGAAAGATTCCAAGCTCCTATAGCCATTCGGCCCTGCTGCTGGGCGCCACCCCGTCAAAAGCATTCCGCAACATAGAAGTACCACTGCTACGCAGTGCTTTGGTTACCGGGGGCATGTTCGCATTCGCCATCTCCATGGGTGAGATCAACGCCACACTGACGCTCGCCAGCAGCAAGATCACAACCGTCCCCCTTGTGATGTACCGCCTCATCAATTCATACAACTACCAAGGTGCCTGTGCCTTGGGAACCGTCCTGATCCTCACCTGTGCATTGGTATTCCTGGTGGGAGAACTCTTGAAGGGAGGCTCACATGCCTGACCGACCCATCTGGCTCTCATGCAACGACCTGACTGCAACCTATCCACAGTTCAAGCTCCAGCTTGACCTGACTGTCCATGAAGGGGAGATGATCAGCATCATCGGACCATCGGGCTGCGGCAAGAGCACAGCCTTGCAATTGCTCTGTGGCCTCATGCCCCCTGACAGCGGGACAATTACCCTTGCCGGGAAAGACATCACCGCCACCCCACCATGGCAACGTGGGATCGGCATGGTCTTCCAAGACTATGCCCTGTTTCCCCACATGGATGTACAGCACAATATCGCCTACTCACTGAAACTCAGGCACGTGTCCCGCAAGGAGCGGAAGGAACAAGTGCATTCCCTGTTGGAACTGGTGGGACTGCAGGGGTATGAACGCCGTTGGCCCGACCAACTCTCAGGTGGTGAACGCCAGCGTGTATCACTCGCGCGTGCCCTCGCCTCCAAGCCGTCCCTGTTGCTGCTGGATGAACCACTGTCCGCATTGGATGCTCAACTGCGCAAGCACCTACGCAAGGAAATCTGCAGGATCCATGCCGAGACTGGCATCACGACCATCCATGTCACCCACGACCAGGAGGAAGCGCTGGGAATGAGCGACAGGATAGTCGTCATGCGCGACGGGCAAGTCGAGCAAATCGCCACCCCCCAGCAGATATACCGCCACCCCTCAACCCTCTTCGCAGCCCAATTCATGGGAGAAGGTACCATTCTCCCATTGGAGGTAGTTGCGGACACTGTCCAGAATGCCCCTGTCCCAGCTTCATGGAGCCACATCGAGCCCACACAGGAGCGGCAGGTATTCTTCAGGCCTGAACAAGTCACTGTCCACACCGATGCAAATACTGCGTTTCCTGACTTCCTCCCCCATGTCCAGCTCTCTGGTGCCATGCTTGTGGAAAGCGAGTACACCGGTGGCAACTACCTGCTGACGTACCAGTACCATGGCCATGAGGTGCTTGCGACAAGCAAAGAGCTTCCTACTGCCCCTACGGCTACCCTGGGAATACGGCTTTCCGACCTTGAGGAGTATGAAGAAGGGGTCAATATCGCCAAACGATGAATCGGCAGCGAGAAAAACATGCATGTCACTATAGGCATGCAAGGAAATCGAACATATACTTGCATGCGAAGGATAGGACCTGCATGCACATACGCCATACGATTCCAACTTGCAAAGTTATATTGCTCTCCCTGTTCCTCCTCATGGGCACAGTATCAACCGTTGCTGCCGCAGTAGTAGCATGGGCTCCAGAGATTACGGTCAGCGACTCGTATTATGCGGCTGTCCCCCTCTCAAGATCACTGAGGGAGAGTGAAGTCCTTCCCTTCCGTAGCCAGATGGCTGTGGACATCAACGCTGCGTTCGCCGGGATGCGTATCGACAACTGCACCCTTACCATTGCGCTGGATCTCCAGTACGTCACCCGTTCAATCTATTGGGGCCAGACATATTACCGGGACTTCTGGGCAGTAGGGCCAGCCTTCACCATCCGCTATGACTTCACCGATATCTTTGGACTGAGGGGAGCATGTGCCGTCCAGTATTGCTTTGACCTGGACGTCCACCAAGCCTTTGGCGCGATATCGACATCGTTGGCTCCCTCGTTCCGCCTGAAGGTCGCCCCTTCCAGCTTCTTGACCATCTCGATACCCCTCTCTGCCCAGTTCCGCAAGGACATCGTAGGGCTACAAGTCGGCATTGCCCTGGGATACAACTTTGACTCCGAGTCCCGCAAACAGGATGGCAAACAATGAACAAACAACACAGCCTCATCCTATTGGCACTCTGTATCCTGATGCTCTGCAGCTGCGAGCTCTACACAAAAGCCCCGGACAAAGGGTTGGTTCGGATGATCAGCATCGGCATCGACTACCAAGACACTGAAATTTGGAAAAACAGTTCGGGAACCCGTCCTACCCTTGCAGGCACGGTCGGAGATGCAAAGGGGCTTTCCGAAACCTTCAGGCTTGGTGCAAAGCTCTCAACCAACAGGACATTTGCTGATGGGTATCCACTGTTGATGGTGCAGGAGGGAACTACCGATGCAAACAGACGCAAAGAAGCCACCTATCCCACAAAGGAGCATGTACTGGCACAGCTAGCGACCATCGCAGGAGAGGCTGGTGAAAACGACCTGTTCATCCTCACATATAGTGGCCACGGGTTGGACAAAACAGGGGAGTTCGTATTCTCCACCACTGAAGTTTCAGGATTGACTGAAGAGAAGAGGACCGCTTCCCTCCTTTCCCCCTCCGAATTGCTGGCAGCAGTGAACAAGATCCCTGGACGCAAGCTGCTGATCATCGACAGCTGCTTCAGCGGGCAGTTCCTCGAAGGACAAGGCAACGACTCATATTTGGATACCACCTATGGGAAGCAGGGCTTTGGTGACGTACTGGATCAATTGTTCAGCAACTTGCCATCCGTACAGCAGGACAAGCTGTTCATCATCACGGCAGCGAGAAAAGACGAGAGTTCATGGGAACCTGGTTGGCCCATCAAAGGACAACATGGATTCTTCACCGAAGGGCTCCTCTCGTCCATGGGTATGGTGTCACGTTACGAAACTGGAACATCACCCTTGGTGTTCAAAGACCTCTACTTCTCGGGAAGCATGCCAGCTGCCAGCAAGTACGGCATAGGGATGGACGATATCTTCTCCTATGCCGCTTCTTACGTCAACAACAACTGCAAGGAAGATCAGACGCCCCAGAGCATCCGGGGCATCTACGACTTGCTCCTGTTCGAGTTCTAATCAGGAGTCGATCTGCATGTTGCGTACATGCTCGATCTCGTCACGCAGGACAGCAGCGCGCTCAAACTCGAGGTTCTTGGCGCACTCGAGCATCTCTTTCTCCAGTTCCTTGACATACTTGCGCCTATCTGAAGCAGACAGTAGATTGAAGGCACCCTTGCGGACCTTGATGTCCTCCTTCTGGTTCTCAGCGCTATCTTCCTTCTCACGAACTATCAAGTCATGGATGGCCTTGTTGATGGTCGTAGGAGTAATGCCATGTTCCTCATTGTAGGCCATCTGGACCGCACGCCTGCGCTGTGTCTCGCTGATCGCCTCCTTCATTGCGTCACTCTCACGGTCTGCATACATGATGACCTTGCCGTTGGCGTTTCTTGCCGCACGGCCAATGGTCTGGATCAAGGAAGTCGCTGAACGGAGGAAGCCAATCTTGTCTGCATCTAGGATTGCTACAAGGGCGACTTCCGGCAAGTCCAACCCCTCCCTGAGCAAGTTGATGCCCACCAGCACGTCAAACGTCCCCAGCCGGAGGTCCCTGAGGATCTCCACCCGCTCGATTGTCTCGATCTCCGAGTGGAGGTACCGCACGTTCAACCCCAGGTTGGCCAGGTATGCAGAGAGGTCCTCCGCCATCTTCTTGGTCAGTGTGGTGACAAGCACACGCTCCTTGCGGGCAATGCTCTTGCGGATCTCCCCATAGAGGTCCTCCATCTGCCCCTCGGTGGGACGGACAGATATCTCGGGATCGAGCAGACCAGTTGGCCTGATGATCTGTTCCACGATCTGGCTGCTCTCGTTGCGTTCGGTATTCCCCGGGGTAGCGGAAACGAATATCCGCTGTCCGACCACTTGGGTAAACTCATTGAACTTCAGGGGACGGTTGTCCAATGCGGAGGGGAGACGGAACCCATAGTTTACCAAGTTCATCTTCCTCGACCGGTCTCCCTCGTACATGGCACCAATCTGGGAGAGCGTCACATGTGACTCGTCGATGAATGTCAGGAAATCTTCGGGGAAATAGTCCAACAGGACCGCAGGACGTTCCCCTGGCTTTCGGTTGGTCAGTTGCCGTGAGTAGTTCTCGATACCTGAACAATGACCGATCTCCATCAGCATCTCGATGTCGTATTCCGTCCTGGACTTGATGCGCTCAGCCTCCAGCGGACGACCGGAGTTGACGAAGTAGGCATGCTGGTCCTCCAGCTCGCTCTGGATCCTCCCAACAGCCGCCTTCACCGCTTCCTGGGGCATGACGAACTGCTTGGCAGGATAGAGGGTGAACGAGTCCACGGCCTCACCCTTCTCACCCGTCAAGGGATCGAACCACTGCAGCGATGCAATCTCATCCCAATCAAGATTGATGCGGATTGCATTCTCAAGGTATGCCGGACAGATATCGATGCTGTCGCCGCGGACTCTGAAACATCCCCGTTTGAGGACTGCATCGTTGCGTTCGTAGAGCATGCGCACCAGTTGGTCAAGGGTATCATGGTGGTTGAACGATTGCCCCACGCGGAACGTATGGATCATGTCCTTTAGGGAGACTGGGTTTCCCAAGCCAAAGATGCAGGAGACGGTAGCCACGACGATCACATCACGGCGCTCCATCAATGAGAACGAGGCCGACATGCGCATGCGGTCGATCTCATCGTTGATATCTGCATCTTTCTCAATGAACAAGTCCTTGCCAGGGACATATGCCTCGGGCTGGTAGTAGTCATAGTTCGATACAAAGTATTCGACAGCGTTGTTGGGGAAGAATGACTTGAACTCACGGTACAGCTGTGCGGCCAGGGTCTTGTTGTGGGAGAGGATCAGGGTTGGGCGCTGGACCCGCTCGATGACCTTTGCCATCGTATAGGTCTTGCCACTGCCGGTGACACCTTTGAGGGTCTGACGCCCCATTCCATCCATCAACCCCTTGGCCAGGAGGTCTATTGCCTGTGCCTGGTCACCAGATGGTTCGTAGGGAGCCACCACTTGGAAGGGAGTTGTAGGAACCCCACCCTTTGCACCCTCATGGACATTCGTCTCGATGCGCTCGGCCCATGATGGATCCATGCTTGTTTGTTCAGCCATTCGGACTATCCTTTGGAACACCGTGCATGCCACGATGGCCTATGTATGCTTGACAGATGTATAGTACCTCCCAATGGTACTACATGACAACACTCAGCGGACTATCCAGCCAATATTCTCCGAATTACGTTCCACAAGTTCGACGGTGAGCTTTTTCTCTGCACCATTTCGGACAACGGTCAGCTCAACCTTCTCCCCGGGACGGGTGGCCATCAGGGCATTGTACATGTCATTGTACTCGCCCACCGGCTTTCCATTGATCCCGACGATCACATCACCGCCAAGGTAGATGACGCTGTTGCCATAGCGTACCAGCTGAGTCCCTCCACGCAGACCGCCTTTCTCAGCCTTGCCACCAACTACAACCTGGCTGACCAGGATCCCCTGTTCCACGGGTAGCTTGGCATACTCGACGATCTGGGCGGAGAGCTGCACGGGGACGATGTCCAGCCAGCCACGCTGGACCTTTCCATATTTGATGAGGTCTGGAATTGCAGCTATTGCAGCATCCACAGGGATGGCGAAGGAGATTCCCATAGCCGACCCACTGGTGGAGTAGATTGCAGTGTTGATCCCAATCATCTCACCGCGGCTGTTGAGCAACGGGCCACCGGAGTTGCCGGGATTGATCGGGGCATCGGTCTGGATCATCCCCATGATGACCTTGCCGTTGTCACTGACAACAGGACGTCCCAAGCCGCTGACGATACCGGTGGTCATGGTACGGTCATAGCCAAAGGGGTTTCCGATGGCAACTACCTTCTGACCAACCTGCAAGTCGGCCGAGGTCCCGAAGGAGATGGGAGTGAGGGGGCTACTGGAGGATGGCTTGATCTTGATCACAGCCAAGTCATTCTCCTCGTCGGTACCAACCAGGACAGCATCGTAGGTGGTCTCGTCGTAGAGCCGCACCGACATGGAGGTAGCGCCACTGACAACGTGTGCATTGGTCAGCAGGTATCCGTCCCGTGAGAGGACGATCCCACTGCCAGTGCCCTGCTCGGGCAACACATCCAAGAAGGAGCCTACGGAGCCTTCCCCGATGGTCGTGATATGGACGACACTCTTGTTGCAGGTATCGTAGATTGAGATATTCTGAAGTTCATCTGCGCTGAACCGCCATGAAGCGGTGTCGCCTTGGAACAGGGTGACGCCACTGTCACCATAGAAAATATTGTTCACAGGCACCCCGGCCAACTCGAGGAGTCCCCGCTCCCCTCCTTGGTCAAGCACATCTGCAAGGGCCCTGCGCAGCTCCTTTTCCCTACTTCGGGATTCAATGGAGGCTGTCCAGCGGAACAGCAGCAGACCGATGACGACGACCAACAGGACGACTGCCACGATCATGAGGATTTGTACGAACAGGTTGTGCTTGGGATGGCGTACCATTGATGCTCCGGTGTATCGAGGATTCGAATCTATTGTACATCACAGCTTCTGCATGACACAAGGGGAGTCAGGAGGGAGTGACCTTTCCTATTGTATTTTCCAAGTCAAGGATTTGGTCGACGTCTGCGCCGGCACCGACACCCTCGGTGAACGGGTCGGTCTCGGTCATCACCGCCACGACCGGTGCCTGTGACTCGACCTTGGCCTGCTTGCCGATGCGGGACATGTCGATCTTATGCTTCCATGACCCTGTGGCGAACAAGGCGAATGCCCAGATGGAGACAACCAAGTTCGAAGTCACCATGGCAATCCAGATCCCCATGGTACCCATTCCGAATACCAACGGAAGGAGGTAGGACAATGGGACACGCAGGCCCCACAGCCGCACGATGTTGAACATCATCACCGGGCGGGTGACACCACCGCCTTGGAAGGCACCTGTGATGACCGTATAGACTGCAAAGATGGCAACCGAGAAGCTGATCACATGGAAGAACTGCACTCCATAGGCAATGACCTCTGGGTCATCGACAAAGAACCGCATCAAGTCCTTGCCAAAGAAGAAGCAGTAGCACATGCCCAAGCTGATGAAGACCCCTGTGATCACCATGCCGATGGTGCAGACCTTCTCAGCCTCCTTGGGCTTGTCCTCCCCCAGCTTGCGGGCACTGACGACCGCTACCCCCTGGCTGATACCCATGGCAGGCATATTGAACAGCCCCGTGATCTTGTTGCCAACGCCAAAGGCCGCGATCACAGCAGGCCCAAAGGAGTTGACGACACCCTGTATCACGGCAAAGCCCAACGAACTGAACGCTTGGCCCAACGCAGCGGGAAGCCCGATGCGGAAGATCAGGCGATAGCATGCACCATCGGGCCTGAGATACTTCTTGCGCACCCGCAGTCCCTTGCACCCCGAAAGGAGGATGTACATCCCTATGGCAAAGGAGACGAACCGTGCAATATTGGTCGCGGTTGCTGCACCTGCAACCCCCATGGCAGGGACAGGCCCCAATCCGAAAATGAATATCGGGTCAAGGACCAGGTTCAACAGCACTGCCACCAGCTGGACGACCAGCGGGGTGACGGAGTTGCCCATCCCCTGCAGCGTCCCCCGCAAGATCATGTCGGTGAACATGAATGGCATCCCCAGGAATGTCAGGGACATGTAGGCATAGGTATAGTCGTAGGTAAGACCGACGGGAACGCGCATCAGCGTACACAGCGGGCCTGTGAGCAATACCCCCAGCACCATGACGACAACCGACATCAGGATGTTGATGAGGAACACCTGGCTGGCAAGGAAATCAATCCGCTCCTGGTCATGGGAATTGGCACCATAGGTCTGGCTGATCAATGTGGTTCCGGCAATGGAGAAAGCCGTGCCGAACACAATCAGGAAATTGGAGATGTTCATGGTAATCGAAGGGGCAGACAGCGCCTCTGCGCCAAGACGTCCCAAAAACCATGTGTCGATGAGGTTGTACAGCGTCTGCAGCAGGTTCGTCCCGACGATGGGAAGGGCTACGACCAGCAGCTGACGGGTCAACGACGACGACTGCAAGCTGCGTGGAATATCAGAACGAACTTGATTCATGGTGGACATACCCCTGTTGTGTGTCGCTACAAGCTATCACAAAGGGGTAATGATGTCATTACCTTCAGACGCCCTTGGATTCAGATACCAACACCTGGATTGCATCAGAGCGAATGCGCCAGCGCTGGTCTTGCTGCAAGAGGTCCTGGGTAATCGCTACCTCACCAGAATCCAACAGGAACACCCCGTCGATGGTGGGGATGGAATGGAGGAGCTCCATGCTCTTTTCCAACCCTAGGACAAAGGTTGCAGTTGAAAATGCATCTGCCATGGTGGAGCTGTCGGAAATCATGGTGGAACTGACGATGTCGGTATCTGCAGGATATCCGGTCTTGGGGTCAAGGATATGATGGTAGACCACCCCATCCTGCTCGAAGAACCGTTCATAGGGACCACTGGTCACCACCGACTGGTTTGTCACAGAGACGGTCATGAAGTATTCGCCGCGCTTGGATGTCGGGTCCTGCAACCCAATACGCCAGGGCTGCCCATCGGCCTTGTTGCCGACGACCAGGATATTCCCTCCAAGGTTCACCAAGGCACTCTTGACCTTCCGCGACTCAAGGATCTGTTTCACTGCATCGGCGCTATACCCCTTTCCGATGCCACCCAGATCCAGCGACATGCCCGTCCGTGCTAGGAAGACGGTCGACGTTGCTGCATCGAGGATGATGTCATGGTAGTCGATCAGGGGGAGGACTGCCTCGATCTCTTCCTGGGTGGGGAGGTACGGATGGTCGGTAGCAATGCCCCATAGCGAGACTAGCGGACCAATTGCAGGGTTGAACGCACCGCCGGTCAACTCTGCATAGGACACGGCGGTCTTAACCAGGTCGAATACCCGCTTGCTGACCACCACCGGCTGCTTGCCTGCGGCGGCATTGACTTGGGAAACTTCGCTGGTTGCAATATTGCGGCTGATCAGTTGCTCGATGGTATTGATCTCCGCAAAGCAGGCATCCAAGATCTCATTGGCCTGGTTTTGGCTGAATTGCCCATCGGTGATGGTAATCTTGCAAACAGTACCGAGCATCAGCTCCATCTTGGAGTAGTCGGCATCCTGGTTGTTGGCCTGCTTGGAACAGGAGACCAATACCACCAACAGGCAGCACAGGAACAGGAAATATGGTTTTCTGTGCATCTTAGCAGCCCAGCTCCTTCAGCGTCGGGGGATTGCAACCGGCGCGGGAGCAGGTGACTGCTGCTGCTTGGGTTGCGAAAGCCAGGATCTTTGCAATGGTCACATCATCCAACGTAGCCAGCACTGGAGGTTCCCCATCGACACCAGTCAGCCCATGGGAATAGATATACGAGAGGATTGCACCACCGAACGTATCCCCTGCCCCTACGGTATCGACAACATCAACCGTTGCAGCTTCATGGGAGATGACCCGGCCATCGGGGGTATACCAAACCGAACCCTGGGCCCCGCGTGTGATGACGATATGGGCACCACAAGCATTGCGCAAGGCGGCGGCAGCGCTGTCAAAGTCGGGTTCCTGTGGGAAGACCAGCGACAAGTCGTCGTCGCTGAGCTTGATGATGTCGCTCATGCGCGCCGCATCCCAGAAGGTTGCCAAGTAAGCCTGCATGTCATCTATGACAGCTGGGCGGATGTTTGGATCAAAGCAGACTACCGGGTGGGGGTCCATGAACTGCACGCTGTCCAAGATGGAGCGTGAAGCGGGGCGCATGGTCAGGCTCACCGAACCAATATGGACGATTCTGATATCCTTGTTCTCCGAGAACGAACTACACAGTTGTTCCTCGGTAATGACCATAGGTGCCGTACCCCTGCAATAGAAGGCATATGAAGCAGCACCCCGGGAATCGACATTGGCAAACGCCAGCATCGAAGGCACTGCCATGCAGCACAAATCAGGATCGAACAGGGCCTGGTTCCTCACAAGGTGTTCAATGATCCGCTTGCCGAACATATCAGCTGAGATCCCACCCAAGAAGATCACGGGTGTCTCAAGCCTTGCTATGGCCGTTGCGGTGTTCAGCCCACACCCACCGACATGGGAATCGTACGTCTGGCCGTCTGCACGTTCCTCCTGTGCTATGAAGTCAATCAGCGATTCACCAACTACTGCTATCATGCTACCCTCCTACAGGTATCTCTTCGGCTCCTCGCCGGTCACGTGGGCATATACCTCCACGTACTGCTTGGCTGGGCTCATGTTGATCTTGGGCATCAGCACCTCCTCGATCTGGAACATACCGACCAAGGAGGACATCTCCACTGCAATCTTGATCGGGAAACCTTCCCCAGCGGTAATACGAACGTCCTCTATGGAGTTCGCCGAGTATTTGTGGATGTCCCCAGTGCGAGGGGAAGTGTTCAGCGAAAGGGGGATGCGTGCACGCCCCTTGCGCATGTCGCATCCATCGGCCACCAGGATGATACCTGCTTCGATGGAATGTATCCTGCGGATGCCCATGTGCCCGATGATACCCTCCATGGCAAGGGAACGGATGACGACCCGCTTGTGCAGGTCATTGGGTATCTCGGCGTCCAAGACCCGCTGGATGATGGGCTGGGCAAGCATGCAGCTGGTCAGCTCATGGTCCTGGCGTCCTACCGACATCCCAAGGTCATGGAGCATCGAAGCCAAGACCACGGCGCACAGGCTATCGTCGAATGTCCCCTCTCCTTCCGTCTCCAAGCTCGTCTTCACGCCAGCCTCACGTAGGAGGTTCATCATCACCACTGCATTGTGCGCAACTTGGCGCATATGCACCGGCCCATGGTCATTGAACCCAAGCCGTACGATGGAGACGGTATTGCCGTAGTCCTGGATAGCCTGCACTTCCTCGTCGTTGACCAATGCCTTGGCGATCCTTGCGCTCAACGAATCCTTCTCGAACAAGGAAAGGAACGATCTCTGCAGCGAATACTCTTTGGGACTTCTCATGTGGACCTCCTGCTGATAGCAGGATACCACAAGAGCGTGTCCATCGTGAAGTTACTTGAGGTCTCTCTGTACTCCAGATATACTGCAGGCATGAAGAAAGCACTGATGAAAGAGATGCGTTGGAACAAACTCCCCCATGGAGCCACACGCACATCACGTTCGACCACCGTCCCAGTCAAGGCTGGCACCCTCAGAGACGACTCATCCGCAGGGAACCTGCGGATGCTTGCCGTCAGCGACGAGGACTTTGTATTCTCATGCAGCAGTGATGTCCTGCAGGTTGGACCAGATATCGCCAGATGTGGTGTATGCGTCCACCAAGACCCCAACGACTGGCTCTGGACATCGGCATGGATTGCCGATGACGGCAAGCTCCATGTCCATGCACGCCTGTGCACAAGGGGATCGGCAGACTCCTGCACATGGACATTGGAGCCACATCAGGGCCCCAACGTCCGTTGGGAACTGCAGCGGATGGGAATGTCCATGCGCCTGTGTGTAGCTCAGGCAGATGGACCGGCACTCTTCCTCAGGGATTTCTCCTTCCCATCAATGGGCAAGTCCGTCTCCTTTGGTTGCTGCTGTGCCAACTCAGACCTTCCCTCGATGGTCGTGTCGTTCTCCGAGCTTGCATATACATGCACCTCGTCGGATTCACCGCTGAAGGAGTCGACTGCAACGACAGCACTGCTGTAGAAGTACTCCT
>CAYXIH010000005.1:5420-21029 GCA_964465155.1 uncultured Sphaerochaeta sp. | reverse complement strand
GATTCACCGCTGAAGGAGTCGACTGCAACGACAGCACTGCTGTAGAAGTACTCCTTTCCTACGGCCACGTCAAAGCCCAAGCGCTCGAACATCTTCATCACCCGCGGCTGGACGCCTGCAAAGGCAATGAAGACCTTGCGCTTGCGGCACGACTTGACGATGGCCTCAAGCTCGGTTACCTCCGAGTGGTCGATCGTCAGCACCCCGCGTAGCGACACCACGATGCGGCGGCAACCACTTCCCACCAACCGGTCCACCACCGTCGTAAGCTTGTCTTGGGTACCAAAGAACATCGCACCATCGACATACACCACTTTCGTCTGGCTGTCGTCACCCTTGATGGATGGAGCATCGACTTCAATGCTCAGGTCACGCTGGCGCACTACGAACAACACCATCGAGAAGACAATGCCGATGACTATCGCCATGGTCAGGTCGAACACCACCGTGGCTGCCATGGTCACGCAGAACTGTGCGATGGAAGTCTTCATCTTCCTGGAGAAAATCTGACGGATGGCCTCCCATTCGTTCATTCTCCAAGCAGTGACCATCAGGACACCCGCCAATGCAGAAAGAGGGATGCGGCTCATCACAGGCCCCAGGAAGAACATGGAGCACAACAGCACTACGGCATGGAATACACTCGTCAGGCGGGTAGCCCCACCACTCTTGATCGCAACGGAGGTACGGGCGATGGCCGCAGTGGCGGGAACACCACCAAAGAACGGGATCACCATGTTCCCCAAGCCCTGGGCAAGGAGTTCCTGCTGAGAGTTGAGCTTCTCATCCTTCATCTTTCCTGCTGCCGCGCCACAGAGCAAGCTCTCGACCATCCCCAGCGCAGCGATGCTGACCGCAGGGATCAGGAACTCGCCCAAGTTCATCCATGGGATCGTCGAGAAGGTCAGGCGGTTCTCGCTCATCAGGGAGCGGGGGATCGCACCGACTTCCGCAACAGGCAAGTCCATGAACAGCTGGACGACCAACGCAACGATGATGGCCAACAGCGACGAGGGGAACCGTGCATTCCATTTCTTGGGCCACAGGACCATGATGACCACCACCAGGATACCGAAGAGGACCGGCCAGAGCTGTGGGGCAAACCCAAGCGTACCATAGGAGAGAAGTTTCTTGAGGGTGTCGTCACCTACGCTGGTGGTCCCGAAGAAGTTGTCGACCTGCCCGAGGAAGATGATCACGGCAATGCCACTGGTGAATCCCGTGATGACGGGAGCTGGGATGAAGGAGACCACCACCCCAAACCGTAGCAGTCCTGCCACCAGCAGGATGGCTCCGCTGATGAAACCAGCTATGAAGACACCCTGCATCCCATACTGGGCGGAAAGCCCCGCAAGGATAGCTGTCATGGCTCCGGTCGGACCGGAGATCTGGTATGAAGCGCCCGAGAGCGATCCGATGAGGAGTCCTGCGATAATGGCGGTGATGAGGCCGGCTGCTGCGTCGGCACCCGAACTCACGCCGAAGGCAAGGGCCAATGGCAGGGCGACGGCTGCTACGGTCAGGCCTGCAAGCAGGTCCTTGGAGCAGGAAGAGGCGTTGTAGCCCGAGAACTCGCTACGGAGTTCAGACGCAAACCTAGAAGCGATGTTGGACATGTGGTTTTGATTTCCTTTCAGGTGATGGACCCAGTATGCCAGAAAACAATAATTGTTTGCAGGGGTCTACCACCCCTTTTCATCATATTTTCGGTAGTGGTGCACTATGACAAGCAAAACGCTTGTGCTACGATGCGGTATCATCAAGAAGGTCCCTTTGAAAGGACACAGGAAGGATTATATGGCTGACGCAACACCGGCAACTGCAGCAACAGAGGAGAAGGCTCCGCTGAATTTCATCGAGCGCATCATCGAGGATGACTTGGCCAACGGACGGGTACCCGACAATACGATCGTGACCCGCTTCCCACCAGAACCCAATGGATACCTCCACATCGGGCACATCAAGTCCATCAGCATCAACTTTGGCCTGGCACAAAAGTATGGTGGAAGATGCCACCTGCGCCTGGACGATACGAACCCGGAGAAAGAAGATGTCGAATACATCAACTCCATCAAGTCGGACATCCGCTGGCTCGGTTTCGACTGGGAACCGTATGAGTACTATGCCTCCGACTACTACCCACAGCTGTACAAGATTGCCGTGCGCCTCATCGAGGAGGGAAAAGCCTACGTCGACAGTCTGACCCCGGAACAGATGAAGGAGTACCGTGGTACCCTCACCACCCCTGGCAAGAACAGCCCCGACCGTGACCGCAGCATCGAGGAGAACCTGAGGCTCTTTGAGGAAATGCGCCAAGGCAAGCATGCCGAGGGTACCTACATCCTCCGTGCGAAGATCGACATGGCGAGCCCGAACATCAACATGCGCGACCCCGCCATATACCGCATCAAGTTCGCCACCCATCCCAGGACCGGCGACACCTGGTGCATCTACCCCATGTATGACTATACCCACCCGATCTCCGATGCCATCGAAGGGATTACCCATTCGATCTGCACCCTTGAGTTCGAGGACCACCGTCCGGCATACGACTGGGCGACCAGCATCGATGGCATCGACCATGCTCCCCACCAGTATGAATTTGCCCGCCTGAACATCAACTACCTGGTGATGAGCAAGCGCAAGCTGCTGAACCTGGTCAAGCTGGGCATCGTCACCGGTTGGGACGACCCCCGGATGCCGACGATCAGCGGTATCCGCAGACGCGGCTATTCCCCCGAGTCGATGCGTGACTTCGTATCCAGAGTCGGCGTAGCCAAGGTCGAGGGTGTCGTAGACTACTCCCTGATGGAGTTCTGCGTCCGTGAGGACCTCAACAAACGCGCCGAACGTGTGATGGCAGTCCTCGATCCCCTGAAGGTGGTCGTCGACAACTACCCTGAGGGAAAAGTCGAGTACATCCAAGCCGACAACAACCCAGAGGATCCCAATGCAGGAACCCGCATGATTCCATTCTCACGCGAGCTGTACATCGAGCGCGAGGACTTCATGGAGAATCCTCCCAAGGGCTTCCACCGGCTCTACCCCGGCAACGAGATACGGCTCAAGCACGCCTACTACATCACTGCCCAGTCATGCGTCAAGGATGCAGATGGCAAGATCGTGGAAGTGCATTGTACCTATGACCCGCAGTCCAGTGGGGGCACCACTGCCGATGGGCGCAAGGTCAAGGGGACCAGCCATTGGGTCAGTGCAGACCAGGCAATTGACTGTGAGGTACGCCTGTATGACAAGCTCTTCAAGACAGAGTACCCCGGTGGCGATACCGGCAACTACCTCGATGACCTCAACGAGCAGTCGCTGGTGGTCCTCAACCATTGCAAGGTCGAACCTTCCCTGCGCGATGCAAAGCCCGGTGACTACCTGCAGTTCATCCGAAACGGGTACTTCACCCCCGACAGCGTCGACCATTCTCCCGAGCACCCCGTGTTCAACAGGACGGTGACACTCAAGGACTCTTGGGCAAAGCTCAAGCAGAAGATGGGAATATAACAATACTTGCAAGGAAGTCTGCGAATTGGCGGACTTCCTTGTTTTTATACAATCAAACCATAGTATCCAATCTTTTCTTTACATTTATTGTAATTTGACACAATCTTATTGAACTTCCCGTTTTTCTTATTGTACAACGTGCCTGATTCTCAGATTCCGCAGGCAACAATGACAAAAATTGACAATGTACTTTACCTACAGACATGTATTCCTACCAATCAGAGTGACATCGCATCCTTTCTTCCTGATGTTTCCCACCCAATGCCGTTTCGGTATATCCGTAATGAATTCCATTCAAGGTCCTGCAATTTCTTCACGGTCTGCACCGATGGCGGAGAAGACGCAACCCATATCCTGGAGGTTCCCAAGAGGCAACCAGAGGGCGTCCTGCACCTCCACCACCAGATGATCATGCGGTCGTTGGTGCGCCTGTTCGAGATACGGGTGGTAGCGGCACAGATGGTCTTCCTCCATACAGGAGAGTTGGCCCTGATGATGCCTCTCTGTGGATCACCCGATGCGTTGTGCCAACACAACAAGGCAACCTGCATCCCTGCAAAGTTCCGCAAGCTGGAGCAACGGGCAACGTATGTGAAGCGTGTCCCGCTGCCACACCGCCATGAGTTCTTCCGGCGTGCAGTGTTCACCTTCCTCACAGGGTCGGACACCATTTCCTCCAACAAGTTGTACTTTGAAGAACAGCAGGATGGCAGGCTCTCGCTGTGCCCCCTGCTGGTCCCTGGCACACGCTGGCTCTTGGAAGAACGGACAGATGATACATTCCTGACGCCCCTCTCCTTTGCGACACTGATCACGGCATTGGGGTTTTCACAGGGAGAGATATCATATCTCATGGAGACACTGAAGCAGCAGGTCCATGAACTGGTGCGGGTACTGAGGCTGTCCAACAACCATTCGATCATGCACAAGAGGACGCAACTGATCCAACGGATCATGAGCCAACACAAACGCCTTCAGGAACTGGTCTAGACGGCCGGCATTGTGTATCATTGGCAGTGACCGGAGGTTTCCATGGAGTATTTCTTCGATACACATTTCCATGCAATGACGCTTGCGCAGCCCAGCTTCATTAGCTTCATCGAGTCAATCCAGGACGGATTGCCCGAGTTCCTTACCAGCGGAGCGCTGTCGCCTTCCTATATCCTCACCCCTGCCAACAGGAAGGGGAGCCAGATGATGCAGACGCTGATGAATGCCCTCTCCGCATTCGAGCGACCCATCGGACAAATCTTCGCAATGATGGAGGATGACCTGCTTGGCAAATATGAACGGCCGGAGAACAGGACCCATTTCCCTCCCAACTATATGTACCCCGACGCACCATACATCCGTGAGGGCAAGCTCCACTTCCGCAACCGCACATACAGCAAGCTCGCCATGTGCCCCCTGGTGATGGACTTCTCGGAGGACCAGAAAGAGTGGAACTCCATCTACTACAAGATTACGCAACCCGAAAGGATCATGGCCTATGCAAAGGATACGGTGGAGGGAATCGATTGGTACTACAAGAACAGGCCACAAGGGTTGTTCGAGTTCTACCCTATCCTTGGGATCAACCCAGCCGTCCATGATGCTGACTTCGTAGGACAGATCCTGGACATGATCCGGACCGACGGGCGCAGGATCGACCCAGTGCAGATTGCAACAGGCAAAGCAGGACGGGAAAAGAGATTCTATGGGGTCAAGATTTATCCACCGTTGGGAACCAACCCCTGGCCTTCGGATCCGGCGGAATTGGAGAAGATGCAGATGATCTACCAATTCTGCGTTGACAACGATGTTCCGATCGTCACCCACTGCGACGACCAGGGGTTCCGTGGCATCCCGGCCAAGACGGCCTGGCAATATACAGCACCGATGAGCTGGAGACCTGTATTCGAGCATTACCCGATGATCAAGGTGGACTTTGCCCACTTTGGCAAGCAGTACTCCCTGTCCAGCAACAAACGCCCGATGGCATTCCTGTCTTCGCTTGCGACCAAGATGCCCGATTCTGGGTGGTTCTACGACATCGTCACCCTGATGAAGGAGTACCCAGGAGTATATGCCGACCTCTCATTCTCTGGATCGACTCCCGAGTTCTATGCAAACTTGCTCCACTTCATCAACGATTCGGGTCCAGAGGAGGCCGATGCCATCCTCTCCAAGACGATGTTCGGTTCCGACTTCTCGGTCAACCTGACCAAGGTCGAGTCATACACCAACTATTACCGTATCTTTGAGCAGTCACCGTTCTCCGACGACCAGGTGCATGCGTTCACCACAGTCAATCCCATGCGGTTCTATGGCATCGACACGGAGCCAAAGAAGCGGCTGGGGCTGTTCTGAACCCCTTGCAATGGCAACGCCCGCGTGGTTCACGCGGGCGTTGCTGTATAACGGACCTATCGGTCTTAGTAGTTGTTGTTGTTCGCAATCTCGAAGTAGGACTGGGGATGGGCGCAAACTGGACATACCAGCGGAGCCTTCTTGCCAATTGCAATGTGGCCACAGTTGCTGCACTTCCAGATCATCTCGCCGTCGCGTGAGAACACAAGGCCCTCGTCGACATTCTTCAGCAGTGCGAGGTAGCGCTCCTCATGGTGCTTCTCAATTGCGCCGACCTTGGCGAACAGGGTTGCAATCTGCTTGAACCCCTCGGCCTCTGCTTCCTTGGCGAAGGTATCGTACATGTCGGTCCATTCGTAGTTCTCACCCTCGGCGGCAGCCTTCAGGCACTCTGCGGTGGAACCAATCTCGCCACCCTGCAACAGCTTGAACCAAATCTTGGCATGCTCTTTCTCGTTGTTGGCAGTCTCCTCGAAGATGTTTGCGATCTGCACATACCCTTCCTTGCGAGCCTTGCTTGCAAAGTAGGTGTACTTGTTGCGTGCCTGGGATTCACCTGCAAATGCAGTCTTCAAGTTAGCTTCCGTCTTTGATCCTTTCAATTCCATGGTAATCTCCTCTCCTGTGCAGGCTAATGCTGCATATCGTTGTTTTTGCAATCGGGGCAAAGCCCGTGAAAGACCATTTCGTGCCTGAACAGCTGGTATCCTGATGCCTCATGTACCGCATCGGACAACTGGGTCATGTAGGCGAGGTCAACGTCGGCAACTTTGCCACACCGCTCGCAGAATACATGATAATGGTTGTCCAAGGTCCGGTCGTAGTGGTCACACTGCGCTCCTGGCAACGAGACCCTCCTGATAAGGCCCTCCTGCTCAAGGATGTTGAGATTTCGGTACACGGTGGCTTTGCTGATGCTGGGATGGGTATCTGATACCGCCTCGAACACCTGCTCGGCATTGGGATGGTCACACCGACGTGCAATCTCCTGAAGCACCAAGTCACGCTGTATTGTCCGTCTCCTATTCATAATAGCCGTTCCTTATTAGTATTAAATACTGTTAAGGATATAATGCTACAAATTACCATCCATGTCAATATCTTTTTTGTGGTTACTCAGAGACTCTTTTTTTGTGGTTACCCAAAGACAACAGCTGCCGTGCATGGAGGGAACATGCACGGCAGCACACAAGGAGAAACACAACTATCAATATTCCAAGACAGCCATCACCGGCCAATGGTCGGACAGGGCCTGGCCTGGAATTGAATACTGGGGGGAATAGGCAGCGATGGGAGACAGCCCATCCTTGACCATGATCTTGTCGATTGCCTCGACCAAGAACAGTTCATCGGAGAGGAACGGACAGGGGAACGTCACGGGAGCGGGGGTTCCCAGGATGTTCCATACATCTTCAAACCCTGCATCCTCATGGAAGATCCTCGAGGGTTGGATAGGATCATTGAAGTCCCCGCAGATGACTGATGGCATGCCACAAGTCAGCTGTAGCAATGCAGCCGAGGCATCATGGGCCTCCCGGGGACGATATGGCATGCCCGTGCGCTTCTCATCTGCATTGAGCTGGTGGGTCAGGTGCATCGTCGCCACGAACAATTGCCGTCCCTGCATGTCGGCAAGCTTTGCCCAGAACACCCCACGATCGGGCTCCGGCATCCTGAGGTCCACCCTACCCGCCTGCACCAGCTTGAACCGATCCTTGCGGAAGTAGATTGATGACTCGCATTGCCAGCCTGCATCCGGTCCCTGCACGCGCTCATACTCCTGCATTACAGGAGCAAACAGTTCGATGAGCTGTGGGCGGATCTCCTGGAAGCAGAAGATGTCGGCATGGTATGTCGACAGAAACGATGTCAGGCACCTTGAGCGTTGCTCAAGGTGCTCCGTGTTCCACAAGTTCAGAGAGATAAGGGATATCCGGTTCTTGTCCATGATCGTTACTCCATGAAGCGGGCAAACCGCTCCTTGATCTTCATATACGCCCCGAGTCCCAGGACGTTCACCCAAGCGATGTCAATGTCAAAGGAGCCACAAAAACGCGTTGCTTCATCAAAGTAGTCCCAGTTGGTGTGGTTGATCTGCTCAGGCTGCCAACCGATGAACGAAGCGTCACGCCCCAGAGCGTCGTTGGCATCGGCGATCAACTGCCGGCATGCATTGGCCATCAGGTGCGCCTGCTGCTCGTAGATTCGTTCACCGGTGGCTGCATACAGGCGTAGGAAATCGTATGCGATCGTCATGCCGTAGAAATCCAAATGGTGGTGCGCCACCGATACCGCTGTCATCCCCATCGTGTGGAAACCATGCTTGGCAAGCTGGGTGCCCGCAGGGAACACCTGGTCGGTCTGCCAGATCCACAGCAGGATGAAGTCTGCAGCCCTCCGGGCGCTGGCAAGGTACCGCTGGTCGGGAAGCAGGTCATACAGGTCAAGGAACAAGGATAGCAATGCGACACCCGCCTCCTTGTCACAGGAATCTGCATCCAAGGTGTCGCCATGGAACTCACCTTCGTTCGCCAACTCACCATAATACGCATAGCAGCGCATGATCGCAGACAACAGTGTGCCACGCATCGGGTCATTCTCTGGCAAGAAGCGGTATAGTGCTATCAGGAAGGAGCCAATGTATGCCCCATTGGTTCCCTGGGTATTGACGGGCATCCCCGAGGGTGACCACCACCTCCCGAATGAGCCAGTGGAGAGCTGGTTGTCACAATAGAACATTGCCACGCGCTGGGCCAAATCCAGGTAGGAGTGATACGGGCGGTCGTGCTCTTTGAGGATGGAGCACAACTGCACATACCCTTTCATGGCTTCGCCATTGCACCGGCTGTTGACCAGGTATTGGAACTCCTGGTGCTCACCAATACCAAGGTACCCGCCAAAGATATGCTTGTGCAGGTCATGGCAGTCCCTGAATACCCCCGGCTCACTCTCAGCCTTGAGAAAGAAGTTGGCGATGCGCACTGCCACTTCCAACAACAAGTCACAATCATTGGGAAGCCCTAAGAGCTCACTCAGATATTGCAGTGATGCAGCTGGCACTTCCTGGACAGGTGTGGAGGCAAGGATACACGCACCTTCCAGGCTCTTGACCAGGAACGAGGCGGCGGTGAATTCATACACCGGTTGCGTGACTCCGTTGCCCCTGCCCATCTGCAGGTAGCCATCTCCATTGTCGGCACGGCGTACCATGCTGATGAGGTGCACGATCTTGGATGTACGGTATGCATCCCAGCTGATCAGAGGCTCACCCTGGGCTGGCAATATCTGACGCAGCTGCTCCACATATGTTCGGTAGGCGGCAAGACGATCTGGGCAAGAGGTGCACTGGACATAGAATGTCCTATGCAGCTGCAGCGGCCCAGATATGGCAATGGTGGGTACCTCTTGGTCCGTTGTGTCGTCCAATGCCTGCTTGCCATGGTAGCTACATGGCCACTCAGTGCCGGGAATCGCTATGCGGATGCCATGGGTATCCCAACTGGAAGAGGCATAGCAGGCACTGTCGGTTGCGGGATCGGTGGATACGGTGAATATCCGCTCGCCGTTGCTCAGCTGGATACACCCAGGTATGGGCATGCGGTGCTCCAAGAAGCTCCAGAATTCACTCCTTGCCCGTGTCGGATACATCCCTATTCCCTGCTCATTGTCGTTGTACCACACGGCGGGCACCAACACCGTATTTGGTTGCTGTGCATCATCATAGGAGAAATTGTTGAACAGCCGGTATGAACCAGGACGTTGGAAGCTCCAGCTACGGTGCACCAGCACCAATGAGCCATGGACTTGGATGGTATCGGTGACCACCACCCGTTGTGAGAACCGTGAGACGACCGTATGCCCATGGACGGTGGTATCCAGCCGGTCCAGCAGCTGTCCATCCATGCTCACGCTGCAGGTCATGGCAAAGGATGGGGCACGGCCCAGGCTGCATTGGATATCGCGGGATGTCAGTGTTATTTGCATGGCATCTACCCCTTGATTCCTGTCGACGCAATGCCGGCAATGATGTTCTTCCGGAAGAAGAAATAGAAGATGAACTGTGGTATCGAGGCAATTACCGCTCCAGCCATGATCAGGGCATACTGGGTACCGTGCGTTCCCTGGAAGTTTGCAATCCCGACGGTGATGGTATACTTCACCGTGTCGTTGATCGCGATCAACGGCCAGAGGAAGTCGTTCCATGCATTGATCAGGGAGAGGATCATCACCGTTGCCATCGCAGCTTTCCCCAATGGGAGAATGATCTTCATGAAAATTGAATAGCGGGTTGCACCATCGATGAAGGCAGCTTCCTCCAAGGCAGTGGGAATCCCCTCATAGAATTGCTTGAGGATGAAGATGCCAATTGGGAGGGCCAACCGTGGGATGATGGCTGCCGTGAGGGTGTTGATCAACCCCATGGCGTTGAACTGCAGGTACAAGGGGATGATCAGGACTTGGAAGGGAATCATCATCCCTGCCATGACTATCCAAAAGAGGATGGAACGGCCAGGGAACTTGATCTTGGCAAACATATAGGCGATAGGGGCATCGATGACCAAGGTGAATACCATGGTCACTGCCGATACAATGATCGAGTTGAGCATCCACCGCATGATATAGGTGGATGTAAAGGCTTTTGCGTAGTTGGAGAAGGTAATGCGCTTGGGCCAGAACTGCAGGGTACGCGTCACGACATCAGCCTCGGGCTTGAGGGATGTGAGCAGCAACCAGAACAATGGGAACAGCCAGAGGAGGACCACCATGACTTGCAGGACTACATAGAGCATCTGCTTGGCCGAGCGTTGTGCGCGCAGGTTCATGCCTCCTCCTTTCTGTTGAGCAACAGGTACTGTACGACCGAGATGATGAGGATTACCAGGAAGAGGACATAGCTCATTGCTGCGCTGTAGCCCATCTTGAAGTACTTGAACCCAGTCTCATAGATATACTGGACGAGGACACGGGTCGTCCCATACGGGCCTCCCCCTGTCATCACATACACTTGCCCGAACACGTTGAACGATGCTATCACCTGCAGGATGAGGCACAATACGGTTGTAGATGACACAAGGGGTATGGTGATCTTGCGCACGACCTGCCACCAGGAGGCACCGTCGATCATCGCCGACTCATACACTTCCCGTGGGATCTGCTTGATGCCTGCAGAGAACAACACCATGTTGAAACCTGCGGTCCACCACAACGTGGTCAATGCAACTGACCACATGGCCACCTTCTCATTGGTCAGCCACCCAATCGGGGATCCTCCCATGGAGGTGATCACCTGGTTGAAGATTCCGAAGTCTTTCTGCATCAGCCAAGCCCAGAGGGTGCTGATGACGGTCATGGAGAAAATATAGGGCACGAAGAACACGTTCTCCATCAAGCCCTTGATCGGTGACTTTCCGGTAACTGCAAGGGCCATGGCAAAGCCAAGGGCCAGGAGGACGGGTGTGGTCATCAGCACGAACTCAAGGGTATGCCACAACGACGAATAGAACTTTCCATCCACGAACAGCGCCTTGTAGTTCTCAAGCCCGATGAAACGTGGCGTTCCCAGGATGTTCCAGTTGAAAAAGCTGATCACCAGCCCGAACACCAAGGGAAAGACCATGAATACCACGAATACAATCATGAACGGTAAGGCAAAGATGAGACCGTCACGCTTGTCTTTGTTGCCAGGAATAGCCATCGGGATGCTCCTTTTCGAAATGGGTATCCCTCCCGTTGCCGGGAGGGATGCCTGTAGGCGATCAGTAGGAAGCCAAGATCTTGTTGATGGTGGTCTCCATGTTGGCCAATGCCTGCTTTGCAGGGAGATTCTTCGTCACTGCCTGCTCAAGCATGTCGCTCATGGTTCCATACACCTCTTCCCAAGCTGGAGTCCTGGGAGTCTCAAGCGCATAGGCTGCCGCTGCGGCATAGTCCGCACGATATGGCAGAGCCTTGAAGGCATCCTTCTGGGCAACGCTCTTCCTGGTGGGGATGTGGCCAGCCTTGGCCCACATCTCACCATTGGCGGTCATCCACTCGATGAAGTCGACTGCTGCCTGTGCCTTGACGGGGTCCTGGTTCTTCTGCACGGGGACAGCCAGGGTATGGGAGCCAGACCAAGCCCAGGGCTCGGTTCCGAAGAATGCCGGAAGCGGAGCTGCCCCAAAGTTCAGGTCAGTCTGCTCCAATGCGCCAGTTGCCCAGACACCATTGAAGTAGAACGCAGCATCACCCATCTTGAAGACGTTCATCGCGGCATCATAGTCCAATTCGTTGGGATTGACCTGATACTTGAACACCAGGTCCTGCAGCCATGCCAGTGCATTCACACCATAGTCATTGTTGAAGTTGGCCTTGGTGCTGTCTGCATTGAGCAGCGAACCGCCCTGCTGGGCAAGCATCGACATGAATAGCCTGGTCAGGGTATAGGCCTTGTAGACGCCAGTGGTGTTGTCGATTGCCAAGCCCCATTTGCCCGTTGCATTCTTCACAGCCAGTGCAGCGTCAGCAAACTCCTGTGCCGTGGTGGGCAGCGTTGTCACCCCAGCTGCCTTGAGCAGGTCCTTGTTGTAGTACATCACGATCGGATGGACATCCAACGGCAGGGAGTAGATCTTCCCATCGGTAGTCGTGCCAGCAAGCGGAGCTTCCTGGAAGTCGGCAAGGGCAGCCGGGCTGATATACTGGTTCAGGGCCAGAAGGTATCCATTGGAGACATACGGGAGCATGTTTCCCTGGTGTACCACCACGACATCCGGAGCATTCCCAGCGGCCAGCGCCGTGGTGAGCTTGGTGTAGTAGTTGTCAAATTTCACGGTATCGTTCTTCATGACGATGCCGTCCTGGCTTGCATTGAACTCGTTGATCATTGCGTCGAAGAATTCGCCGTCACCACCTGTGAAGAGTGACCAGAATGTCAGTTCGACGGGGCCTGTCTGCGCCGTCTGATCTTTTGAGCCTTGGGCAAAAAGCATTCCCATAGACACAAGAGCGACAAGCAGGATGATACCAATCTGTTTCTTCATGTGAACACCTCCTTAATCGTTTCACAAGAATTTTCATTCAACGGGTTGATTCTCGGAAGATCAACCTCGTTGAAATACGTTCCTCAATATATGGCAAGGATCCATCTTCGATGTGAGCCACCAGGCTCTCCATCGCTACCGACCCAAGTCGAAACTTGGGGACATCCACAGTTGATAGGGACGGCTGCATGAACTGGGACATATACAGGTTGTCAAACCCAAAGACCTCGATATTCCCCGGTACGGCCAGGTTGTTCTCGTGCAGGCTCTTCAGGACACCCATGGCCATCATGTCGTTGAAGCAGACGATTGCAGTGAACTGCAGCCCCCTGTTGAGGGCATGGTTGGTGATCGCATAGCCATCTTCAATATGGCCTGCGGCATGGAATACATACCCTTCGTCCAACGTCAGGCCGTAGTTTGCATAGGCCTCACGGATTCCAACCAGGCGATCGAATGTATTGCTGACTTTCTTCGGTCCGGCGATACAGAGGATGTTGCGGTGTCCACCCTCCAGCAGGAACTCAACCACCGAACGTTGGCTGGATACATCCTCATGGAGGATGCTGTGGCTTCTGAGTCCATCAATATACCGTCCTGCGAAGATATAGGGGATGGTCAAGTTCCGGTACAGGTCCACATGGGCCTGGTCCCCTTCATAGGTAGGCATCGCAATGATCCCATCCACTTGCCGGCACTGGAACATCCGAACAAGTTCCTCTTCCCGTTTCGCCGATTCCTCGGTATTGGCAAGCAGGATATGGTAACCATAGTGCCTTCCGGTTTCCTCGATCCCACGGATGACCTCGCTGAAGAATGGGTTGGCGGAATCGGCGGAGAGGACTCCGATAGTCTTGCTGCGGCTACTGCGCATGGAGGCAGCTATGGCATTGGGAATATACCCCACGTCCAGGGCGACTTCCCGTATGCGCTTGGTGGTCGCCATGCTGATCTTCGGGTCTCCCCGAAGTGCCCTGCTGACGGTATTGACTGAGAACCCTGTTATTTTTGCAATGTCCTTTTGTCCGATACTCATAGATTAATGTTAACACTGTTTCCAACGTCCACAAGCGAAATGTTGACCAATTGGTGGCTTATGGAGGGAAAACAAGGGTTAACGTTAATTTAAACTAGCATCTTGGAACGTTATTCAAGCACAACAGGATCCATCTTGTCCGGGTTCGCAGGATGCACGAACCACCTCCAGAGCACGTAGGCACCGGGGAGGATCATCACGACCTGCACTACCGTGGCGACCGAGAAGAATAGATCGTTTTCCAAGAAAGGTGGGGGCGATGCTATGATATTGTTCAACACATGGGCAAAGCAGACCAGCACCAAGGACCGGGTCCTCAGGTATATGTAGCCAAATACCAGCCCCATGAAAAATGTATAGACACCTTGTACGAACTCCATGTGGAAGATACCAAAGAGAACGGCGGAGACTACTACGGCAAACACTCCCCCATGGATTTTTTCCGCTTCCTGGAACACCAAGCCCCGGAACAACAGTTCCTCGACAATGGGTCCCAGCAAGACCACTGAGAAAAATACCCACGGGTAGGGTTCAGTCCCCATGGATGTCCCCATCTCCTCAAAGCGCTGTGCACTCTCGGCAATGAACGGTATCGGGGGCAGCACATCCACAAGGAGCAACCAGAGGTAGGAAATCCCACCTACCCCCAGTGTCATGATCACAGCAGCTCCATAGGTTCTCGCACGTACCTGCATCTCAGGAAGCACCGGCTGTTGCTTGTGGCGCAATATGAACAAGAGGGTTCCATAGAATACCAACATGAAGACACACGAGAGGGTATCTGCAAGATAGTACTGAGTCTCGGGATTCCCACCCAGCCATTGGAGGCAACGCGAACCAAGCCATTCCAAAGGGGTATATGCCAAGATAAACACGGCGATCAACGCTGCATATCCAATCTTATGAATTCGTCCCAAGTGTCACTCCTTCTTCCAACAACCCAAAGTCTGACACAGACTATCTCCAAACACCATACACCCAGAGCCAAGAAAAAAAACAAGCGGCCCCCAGGAAACTTCCCAAGAGCCGCATGTATTTGGTGTCACATCAGTGACTGGAATTATTTCTTCGAGTCGTCGTCGTTGAGCCAGAAGAAGGTGCTGTCCTCATCCTTGCCCCGATCGCGGGTCTCGTTGAAACGGTCGAAGCCATATGGCTTGGGACCCTTGCTGCGGGGCTTGTCTTCCTTGCGGAAGGCACCTTCGCGGCGGTCACCACCGAAGCGGCCTGCAGGCTTGCGGTCACCGAAGGGGCGGCGGTCGCCACCATCTTCACCGTATCTGCGTGGCTTGGAGTCGCGGTCACCGAAGGAAGGCTTGCGGTCGCCATAGGACTGCTTGCGGTCATCGTTGTAGCGTGGGCGGCTGTCGCGGTCACCGTAGGAAGACCTGCGGTCATCGTTGTAGCGGGGACGGCTGTCTCGGTCGCCATAGGACGGCTTGCGGTCGTTGTTGTAGCGTGGGCGGCTGTCGCGGTCGCCATAGGAGGACCTGCGGTCATCGTTGTAGCGGGGGCGGCTGTCGCGGTCGCCATAAGACGGCTTGCGGTCGCCATAAGACGGCTTGCGGTCGTCGTTGTAGCGGGGGCGGCTGTCGCGGTCGCCATAGGACGGCTTGCGGTCGTCGTTGTAGCGGGGGCGGCTGTCGCGGTCACCGTAGGAAGACCTGCGGTCATCGTTGTAGCGGGGAC
>CAYXIH010000005.1:5146-5320 GCA_964465155.1 uncultured Sphaerochaeta sp. | reverse complement strand
GGCTGTCTCGGTCGCCATAGGACGGCTTGCGGTCGTCGTTGTAGCGTGGGCGGCTGTCGCGATCGCCGTAGGAAGACCTGCGGTCATCGTTGTAGCGTGGGCGGCTGTCGCGGTCGCCATAGGAAGACCTGCGGTCATCGTTGTAGCGTGGGCGGCTGTCGCGGTCGCCATAGG
>CAYXIH010000005.1:0-5046 GCA_964465155.1 uncultured Sphaerochaeta sp. | reverse complement strand
AGGACCTGCGGTCGTCGTTGTAGCGTGGGCGGCTGTCGCGGTCGCCGTAGGAGGACCTGCGGTCGTCGTTGTAGCGTGGGCGGCTGTCACGGTCGCCATAGGAGGACCTGCGGTCGTCACCACTGCGGGGGCGGCGTTCACGGTCATCACGGCGAGGACGGCTGTCGCGGTCGCCATACTCACGGCGGGGACGATCTTCCCTGCGCTCGGAGACCTTCTCGACAGGTTTCACATCGGAGGACTCCTCAGCATCGTTAGCCTCTTCGTCCCAATTAAGGGTCAGCAGGTCGTCTGCAATCTCCTCGACAACTGGCTCTTGTGCGGCAACTTCCGCTTCCACTTCCTTCGCTGCTTCGAGGGACTCGTTAGCCTCGTTGATCATTTCCATTTCTTCTACGGGATTCTGTTCGTTTTCCATTCTCGTTTCCTGTTCTTCTGTTGGTGCCTCTTGCACCTGTGTCATTGCATCGTCGTCGGAAGCACGTGTATCCGACGCTGGAACTGCAGGTTCCTCCAAATATTCGGAGGGGATCTGAACGTCATGTTCCTTCTTCATCATCCATGTACGGGCACTGCCCTTGCGTTTTGAGAATCCCGGAGCTGCGACTTCCGCGGTAATCTCCTGCACATCGAATCCCCGTATGCTCCGCTTGTCCAACCTGAATGTACTCAGGTTCGTGGAGAACAACAACAAGCCATCCATCACCAGGAGCTTGTTGAGCATCCTCATCCAACGGGCATAATCCCGTTGGACATCAAAATCATGTTCCATCTTCCGACTGTTCGAGAAGCTGGGTGGGTCGAAGACGATCAGATCGAACTTCATCCCAGACAACACTGCCGAACGGACATATTTCCATGCATCACTGGTGACGCATGGAAAACTCTCCGAGGCAAAATTATTTGCCTCAAGATTCTTCTCAGCCCACTGAGTATAGGTGGAGGACATGTCCACCGTTACCACCTGCTTGGCTCCACCGGCTGCAGCATACACGGAGAATGACCCTGTATATGCAAACAGATTGAGGACGCTCAGGCGATTGCTCAGGTCCTTGACCATCATGCGGGTGACAGCATGGTCCAGGAACAAGCCAGTATCGATCCTCTTGGTGAGATCTACGGTGAACAACAGCTCATGTTCCTTGACTTGCACCAACAACGACTGATCGCTCTGAAGCTCATGCTGCTCCCGTCCACTACGCTTCTTGCGCTGGTGGAAGATCACATGGTCGGCTTGGACATACAACATTCTTGCTGCGATATCACAGCAAGTGCGTTGCACGTCTTCAGGCAACCCGTCCTCGCTGTAATCCGTAATCCGTGCATAGGGGCCATAGAGGTCGACCGTCACGGGGAAATACTCAAGGTTCCTGTCGTATACGCGCATGCAGTCCGTGCCATCCTTGAGCATCAGACGACGCATCTGCAGGGCATTGTTCTTCAGAATCTTCCCGAAGTCTTTCTCGATATAATTTTCGGCCATGGTCCTGTGCACCACCTTTCTCCGCCGGAGTATATATGATAAAGTAATTAATTAATAGTATCTCGTGGAGGTCCTTCATGGATGAAGACACAATAAAATTCCTATCTGAGCTCGAGGCAAAGCACGGAGGAACGATCGAATGGAGAACCTATGCCACGTGGTATGGGTGCGACGACGGGACAATCCGAGAATATGGGGTATTTCTCTACAAGATCAAGGATACCTTCTACTTCGAGGATTTCGAACGGTTCCCGATGATCTTGGGGTACAAGCTCAAGCCAAAGAAGAACGCTCCCAAATATGAGAAGTATGAACGCAGCTTCAGAGCCGAGCATGTCGTGCGAGTCAGCAGCGTCACAAAGTCCAGGGCAAGTGACTGTGCCCAGGGTCTCATCAGCGCAGCTGCAGTCACTGATGCTGGTTGGTTCTCAAAGATCTTCAAGCAGCTGGTGACCAAGGTGGAGATGGAGACAGGTACCACCTTCTTCTTTGAACTGATGGACCCCAAGCGGTTTGTACGGGAGATAGACAAGAACAACAACTTGCCTGTCGAGGACCAGAAATAGAAATTGCAACGGCCGACATTGACGAAATAGGGCCAGTTGGACACATTATATCAATATACATGGAGGATATATCATGGGAGCATTCAAGGCATATGATATCAGGGGTATCTACAACAAGGACTTCAATAAAGATACCGTCTACAAAATCGGTTATTTTCTTCCTTCCCTGCTCAAGTGCGAGTATGTCGTAGTCGGACGGGATGTCCGGACAACCAGCGATGAGATCTTCGAAGCACTGTGCAACGGCATTACAGATGCAGGAAAGGATGTCTGGAACATTGGCCTGGCCACGACTCCAATGGTCTATTTTGCAACTGTCTACTTCCAGGCCGATGCTTCGGTCCAGATCACAGCCAGCCACAACCCACCTGAATACAACGGGCTGAAGATCAGCCGGACCAAAGCAGTTCCCGTGGGTGAGAACAGCGGCCTTCGCGAACTCCAGCAGATGGTTGAGACCCAGACGATAGTACCTGCTGCAAAGAAAGGCACGGTCATCGAAAAAGATGCAAAGGGCGCCTATCTCGAATTCCTCAAGCCCTATGTCCCAAACCTCGAAGGGATGAACCTCAGCATCGACTGCTCACACGGCATGGCAAACCTCATAGTCAAGGATCTGCTTGGCACCAACCAGCATTACCTGTATGACCATTTCGATGGGACCTTCCCTGCCCATGAGCCCAATCCCCTCGAAGAGAAGAACTGCAAGGATATTGAAGCGGCCGTCCTGAAGAACCACAGCGATGTCGGCATCATCTACGATGGCGACGCTGACCGTGTGATGTTCATCGATGAGAAAGGCCGCTTCATCCAGCCCGACTATGTCACCGCTGTATTGGGATATTACTACCTGAAGATGCGCAAGGAGACTGGCAATGTCCTGCAGGACATCCGCACCAGCCGTTCCACAACCGAATATTTGGAAAGCTTGGGTGCAACCGTCTACACGTGGAAGGTTGGCCATGCCTATGCAAAGACCAAGCTGCGTGACATCAACGCTGTGTTCGGGGGAGAGCTCGCTGGTCACTACTACTTCCGTGACTTCTTCAACTGCGACAGTGGGATGCTCGCCTCTCTGATCGTCCTGCAGGTGGTAGTTGCCCTCAAGCACGAAGGCAAGACGTTCTCCCAGCTGATCGACTCCATCATTGCCTATTCCAACAGTGGCGAGATGAACTTCAAGCTGCAGGACAAGGACGAGGCAATGGCTGCTCTGTTCGACCGGTATGTCAACCATGACAACCCAACCAAGGTGATGGATTTCGATGGGTACCGTATTGAGTTCCCCACTTGGTGGTTCAACGTCCGAAAGAGCAACACCGAACCGTATCTGCGCCTTGTAGTTGAGGCAAAGAGCCCCGAATTGCTCAAGGAACGCGTTTCAGAGCTTTCAGCAATCATCAAGAGCTTCAACTAACCTGTCTCTCCCCAATAGTTTATACAATATGGAAATGTTGTATTGCTATTGGGGAACATGTTGCAGTATAGTTAAGCCATACCGAATGAACACGTGTTCATTCTGAATATGGAGGAACTATGAAAGTACTTTTATTTGGCGGGGCTGGGTATATCGGAACACACGTTGCCATGGCATTCCTTGACAGGGGTGACACCGTGGGCATCTACGACAACTTCTCCACTGGCCTCCACAGCAACGTAAGTCCGAAAGCCCAATTGTTCGAAGGGGACATCCTCGATCGCAAGCGCGTAAGTGAAGTACTTTCACAAGGTTGGGATGCAGTGGTTCATCTTGCGGCTTTCAAAGCTGCCGGGGAATCGATGATCAAGCCTGAGAAGTATGCTGAGAACAATATCACTGGCTCTCTCATCCTCATCAGCGAATGTGTCAAACATGGAGTCATGAACTTCATCCTCTCCTCCTCCGCGGCAGTCTATGGCGAACCTGCCTACCTGCCCATCGACGAAGCCCATCCCAAGGCTCCCGAAAACTATTATGGATACACGAAGTATTGCATCGAGGAGAACCTTGAGTGGTTTGCAAAGCTGAAAGGCTTGAAATATGCCGCACTGCGTTACTTCAACGCCGCTGGCTATGATCCAGACGGAAAGATGCTTGGACTGGAACGCAATCCTGCAAACCTCATCCCCGTGGTGATGGAAGTCGCTGCAGGCATGAGACCCAACCTCCTGATCTTCGGCAACGACTACCCCACCCCCGATGGTACTGGCGTGCGCGACTATGTGCATGTCACCGACTTGGCTGACGGACATGTACGTGCTGCCGATTACCTGATTCAGAACAACAGGTCCATCGTAGTCAATCTTGGTAGCGAAAGCGGCCTGAGCGTTCAGGAAATCGTCGACGCTGCACGCAAGATCACAGGCAAGGAAATTCCTGCAGAATACGTGGCACGTCGCCCTGGAGACCCAGCAAAGCTCGTAGCATCTTCAACAAAGGCGCATGACGAGCTGGGATGGACTGCAAAGTACAGCTCATGTGATTCGATCATCGAGTCAACATGGAGAGTATACCAGGCAAACATGGCCAAGCAGGGCAGAACAGTCTAACCAACGACCCAAACGATACGCATCAACCCGCATGCAATTCTCTGTATGCGGGTTTTCTTTTCCGCATCCAATCATTCAAAAAAAGACGTCAGGACAAAGATTCTGCACCAATTCTTGTCAAATATACATCCCATAAGAAACTATCTCGAAAGACCATCCAAAAGAGACATACTGTGTGATTTTTTCTCTCCAAAATGCAATGAAAATCTCCAACTATATTGACAGAAAAGAGCCTATCGGGTAAGGTACTTTACGTTCACCAGTTGATGGAGAACAGTATTCCCCTGTAGCTCAGCCGGTAGAGCAGGTGGCTGTTAACCACCCTGTCGGCGGTTCAAATCCGTCCGGGGGAGCATCTAACCTTGTAGTTGTAATGACTACAAGGTTTTTTGTTTAGGTTCATGGGAAATATCTGGCTCATGGGAAATATCTGTGGGAATGAGGTATCGGGCGAAATAGGAAACTGAT
>CAYXIH010000004.1:0-71535 GCA_964465155.1 uncultured Sphaerochaeta sp. | reverse complement strand
GTACCAGAACACAGAAAGCAGCAGGAAACAAGTGAATGGTTGCATGAGAATGCAAAGGATATGACGTTCACTGCAGTGAAAGATAATATTATCGCTAGCAAGAAAGACTTGTTTCTCTCCCATCAATTCAAATACGAGAATGAGGAGTGGATGGTTGATTGGGAAGAAAACTGCATATTTACAAGAGTCGGTACGCCAAAACAAATCAAAGTATCTGAGGACCAGTTCTGGATGGTCTGGGACGAAATCAGAGCCACTCGGGTTTTCTCCAAGGCGACTGGTGATGATCAGAAAAACATAATCTATGCCCTCTTGTATTCCATGGGGTATTTGTCTGAAGTAAAAATCCAAGACCAAAAAGATTTTTCTTTTGAAGAGGGGTATCAATTGAACGAGGGGATGCGGAGATGTTTTTCTTTCTTGGGGTATTGCGATGACATATAGAGAGTTCATCGAAAAGAATGAAATTACTTTGAAAAGGAAAGAGGTTTAGGGCTGCTGTAATACTCATCCCCAATTCAATTGATATACATGATTTTCAAATAGATATTCTATGCCGAAACGAATAGAGAAGATCTCCCTGCTGAGACTTAAGATATTCATTGAAGATATGTTGGTTTGCTTCACAGAGCATTCTCTGGCTGACAGTGAATTGATGTAATTCGAAGGTTCTCTTTGCGAAATACAGCTACAAACAACGGAGTCTGGAAATCAGGACGAATCTCCATCCTTCGGAAAGAAGATTTACATCTGGTTTTCTCTTGTCCACCCATCAGAAACGACTCATACTGGTCATATGCTCTGTCATCCAACACAACATACTATTCTATTTCCACATGACGACCGCACCAACCGTCCGAACCTTGCATTGGTCAAGGGAAGCCGTGGTTGCCTTGCAATAGATGCCGGCAACTCTTTTCGGCACGCCTCTGCGTTCCTCGATGAACTTGGTATCACGGCACCCGACTATGTGGTGCTCACCCATAGCCACTGGGACCATAGCTTTGGCCTGCGGCGTTACCATGACTCCATTTCGATCGCCACAGCGGAGGCAGATCTCCATCTGCGTGAGATGATGCTTTGGAAATGGGATGACGCAGCCATGCGCAGCAGAGTCCGTACCGGAGTTGATATCAAGTTCAGCGATACATATATCCGCAGGGAATATCAGGACCCCGGTGAGATCGAGGTAGTGCCTGTCGTGCGGACTTTCACCGGTTCACTTACTCTGGACTTGGGGGGCGTCCATTGCAACCTCCTGCAGATTGAGAATTCACATAGCGACGACGGTTGCGTAGTATTGGTGCCGGAGGACAAGATGTTGTTCTGCGGTGACATCCATGGGGATGACTTTCACCATGGATGGCCACCCAAGCAGTATTTGGGAAAGTTGGAGATATTGGTCGCCACCTTGGCATCCTTACCGTTTGATACGGTGGTCACTGGTCATGATGATGTGCAGGATCGGAGTACCTTCATGGATATGCTCGAAGACTTGCTGAAGCGGGTGCGTGCTCGGGATGCTATAGTCCGTCAACGATAGCAGCTGCTGCAGTAGCTGCAGTTGACCATGCTCCTTGGAGATTGTAGCCTCCGCACATTGCATCGATGTCCAGCACCTCCCCGGCGACGTAGAGGTTGGGGCATATGAGGGACTGCATGGTCTTGGGGTCAATCTCGTCCAGGCTGATACCACCGCTGGTTGCCATGCAGGTGCGGAAAGCTCCTGCAAAGGAGAGCGATAGCTCCCAAGAGCACAACATTGTCGCCAAGCTCAAAGCCTGCGCATTGGACAGCGAGCCCGTGCGCAGGTCGGTCGGAAGTCCAGCTGCCTGCATCAAGAACGTACACAGTCGTTGGGGAAGCTGCGTTGTCTCATGGAACATTGTCAGGACATTCCTAGCCGGATGGGCTTGTGCCTCCTGCTTGAGCTGTATGGCACATGCTTCCTTTGACAGCGGCTTGCCGTTGGGCTTGGAAAGCAAGCATAGCTTGATATTTGGTGATTCATGCAGCAAGTTGCTATTGTCCAGGACCACCGGACCTGATACCCCGTTGCGGGTAAACAAGAGTGGTCCGCTGCAAGAAACAGCGTCAGACTGGATATGGACCATATCGAGGCTCACACCCTCCAGCGGAGACAGGTCGATGTTTGTCACCTTGGCGGCGGCAAGGGCAGGATGGACGGGTACGATTGTATGGCCAAGGCTCTTGGCGAAGGCATAGCCATCTCCTGTAGAACCAGTACCGGGACAGCTCATCCCCCCGGTGGTGATCACCAGCTTCTGTGATTGGAATACTCCATGTTCGGTCGTGACATGGAAGATTCCATTCTCGTATGAGACAGCCTGTACCGGGGTATTGTTCCTGATGACGACACCTATGTTCCTACAGGTGCTGACCAGCAGGTCCCGTACGTCATGGGCATCCAAGCTTGCTGGGAATATCTTCAGGTCATCGCGGAGTGTCAGTGGCAACCCATGCTGCTCGAACCATGCACACGTGGCTTCTGGTGTCAGCCGGGCTATGGCATGCCCTAGGAATTTGCCATGTCTGCCAAATCCCTTGATCAGCTGCCGTTCGTTTGCCTTGCGGGTGATGTTGCACTGGCCACCTCCGGTGGTCAGCAGCTTGCGGCCGCATGCATCCATTTTCTCCAACACCAGCACATCTGCAGATGTGTCGGATTCCTTGATGGAACAGGCACAGAAGAGTCCCGCAGGACCTCCTCCGATAATGATGACGTCATGCATTGTTAGGTCCTTCGTGCTTCCTGCACCAGCTTGAGGAAGAGTGGGAACATCATGTCGTTTCTCAGCAGCATCGCCTCAGGGTGCCATTGCACTCCACAGATCCAAGGTGGTGTATTGATAGCCTCTACAGCCTCAATTCCATCGTCTTCCGATGTTGCTACGACTTGTAGGCCATCACCTACGGTGTGAAGCTGCTGGTGGTGGAGGCTGTTCACCAAGAGGTGGGGTCCGGGAAAGAGCGAGCTGAGGGTTGAGCCTGGGGTGATGAACGCCTGGTGGCATCCCTCCTGTGCATTCGCATACTGGCTGTGGTTGAGTTGTATGGTGGTTGTCTTGGGGCGGAGGCTCTGGTCCTGCCACAGCGTTCCTCCCTCTGCAACGTTGATCAGCTGGAGACCTCTACAGATGCCGAGGATTGGGAGGCCTGCTTCCTTTGCCAGTTTGTAGAGTTTGATCTGGAAGGCATCTGTTCGCATGTTCACCTCACCCAGCAGTTCATGGGATTGCTCACCATAGTTGCTGGGGTCGATGTCATAGCCACCTTGGAACAGCAGTCCATCGCAGAGGGTGATGTAGTCCTGGAGTACCGATGCATCCTGAACGTCTGCAGGAACAGGCAGCAGGAGGGGAGTCCCTCCTGCAAGTTGTACTGCCCTGGTATAGGCTTCGTTGGTGATCTGACGGTCCACTCCGACAAACGGGGAGGATGCCGGAGGGGTTTCCAGCATTCCAACGATTCCGATCACCGGGTGGTTGGTTGCGTGCTTCATGATCCGATGGATGTGACCAGTTCCTTGACAAAGCCAAGGGTCCGGTCAGCTGAGGAGACGGAGATCCGCTCATCAGTAGAGTGGACACCCCACATGTCAGGTCCGATAGAAACGCTGTCCATCCCGGGGATGAGGCTGTTGATGATTCCACATTCAAGACCCGCATGGATGGCGGTGAGGACCGGTTTCTTCCCTGAAGACGTTTCATAGGCTTTGGAGCAGAAGGCGGCCAATGGCGATTCCATGTTCGGTGTCCATGAGGGATATGCCCCGGAGAAGGTTGCAGTTGCTCCACAGAGTGTCATTGCCGCGGCCATTCTCGATGCCACGTCGTCACGTTCCGAGAGGACGGATGAACGGTGGCTGGAGATGACATGCAGATGGCCAGCTTCGGTGGTGACGATGGCAAGGTTTGAAGAGGTCTGTACGACATCCTTGAGCGTCAGGCTCATCTTGTCCACGCCATGGGGAGCGGCATGCAGCGAGTCTATGAAGGATTTGCTCTGCTGCAGGGAGAATGCCTGCTTGGCAGGTTGTGCTGCAGTGAGGGTGATGTTTGCATGCGGGTCTGTCAGCTCATGTTCTTTCTGGACATCCGCAGTGACGGCCTTGATAGCCTGCAGCACGCAGTCGTGGTCGGCAACGGCCGTAGCAAATACGACATCGCACGTGGAAGGAATTACATTGCGCTTGGTTCCTCCGTTGATCGATACCAGCATGAAGTTGCAATGTGTCCCTACAGCGTGAAGGGCACGGGCAGCAACCTTGATCGCATTTGCCCGCTGGGTGTGGATCTCCGCACCGCTATGGCCACCGGAAAGACCGTCGACACGGAGAGCCCATGTCTCCCACCCAGCAGGGACAGCCTGCAGGGGCTGGATGAGGTCGGCATCGACTTCAATGCCACCTGCACACCCGATGTAGATGATGCCCTCCTCCTCGCTGTCGAGGTTGAGCATCATCTTGCTGTGGATGTTGGTGGGGTCCAGTCCAAAGGCACCGGTGAGGCCTGTCTCCTCGTCGACGGTAAAGATAGCCTCAAGGGGACCATGCACCAGCGTGTCGTCGGTGAAGATGTCCAAGATCATGGCGACGGCGATGCCGTTGTCTGCTCCGAGGGTGGTGTCCTTTGCATGGAGGATGTCACCTTCGCGTACCAGGAATATTGGGTCATGGAGGAAATCATGGGTGCTTCCCGGCTTCTTGACGCAGACCATGTCCATGTGGCCCTGCAGGGCTACAGCCGGTGCATGCTCATGTCCGGGTGTTGCATCCTTGTAGAAGATGATGTTTCCCACGCTGTCGCTGGTATGGCGGATATGGTGTTCGGTGGCAAACTCCTGCAGCCACTTCTGTACTCCCGTAACGTTCCCGCTTTCACGTGGAATCTGGGAAAGCTCATAGAAATATTGCCAAAGATGATCGGGCTTGAGGCCCGAGATTGCGTCATGTGAAGTCATGTATTCCTCCTGGGAATGGATTGGGGGGGTGCCCTTCAGGCAAAGCGGTCGCGTACGAGCTCTCCGTTGATGAAGACACCCTTGAGTTGGAATGTATTGTCGAAGATCGTGATATCCGCCTTGTACCCTGGGATCAGGCTTCCGATCTTGGGGAAGTCATAGATACGGGCTGGGTTGGTCGATGACATCTGGATAGCCTGCTCGAGGGGAACTTCCCAGCTGACCATGTTCTTGACCGCCTGCAGCAGTGTCAGGGATGAGCCCATGAAGAGGGTCGGGTCGCTTGCGCTGACGAACCCACCCTCAGGGCCGGGGACACACGGTTCACCATTGGCAGTGAGTGCTCCGGTGCGCTGCTTGGTGGGCTTGAGGCTGTCGGTGATCATCACGATGTTGCCCAGCGGCTTCTCGCGCAGCAGCAGCTTGATGAGTTCCGGGTGGACGTGCACGCCGTCACAGATGATCTCACACTGCATGTCGCGCTGGATCATGATAGCACCCACTGTGCCGGGGTTGCGGTGGTGCAACCGGCTCATCGCATTGAAGAAGTGGGTTGAGTGGAGGATGCCGCACTGCATCCCTTCGATGATGTTCTCATATGTGGCATCAGTATGGCCTGCAAGGAGAACGATGCCCGATTTGCGTGCTGCGAGGGCTAGTTCCCGCATTCCCTTGAGCTCTGGGGCTACCGTCATGCAGACAATATGTCCTTCGCCTGTCTCGATGATCTTGTTGAAGACCTCGATGCTCACCGGTTGCAGCCCCTCCGGGGCCTGGGCTCCGATGCGCTCTGGGGAGATGAATGGACCTTCTACGTTGATCCCCAGGATCTTGGCACCGTGCTCCTTGCCCATTGCTGCAACGATTGCCTTGATGGAGTTGAGCATCTTGGGCAGGCTGTCGGTATAGACTGTGGGAAGGAAGGATGTGACGCCAAAGTCTGCAAGGCGTTCGCTCATGCCAAGGATCGAGGCTTCCTTGCAGTCTTCGGTGCCAAAGCCTCCGATGCCATGGATATGTGTGTCGATGAGGCCGGGGGTCACATAGGCGCCTCCGACATCTATCATTGTAGTTTCAGGTGGAAAGCGTTTTTCTGCTAGGCGCTTCATGTTGAAGATATCGCCGATGGTTCCGTCTTCTTCGATGTAGAGTCCACAGTTTTTCAATGTGGCGAACCCGGTGATCACGGTTCCGTTGGTCAGTACGGTTCTGTTTGCCATAAGTTGCTCCTCGGAGGGAGACGACATGTCTCCCTACACCCAAACTATACGGTTGTACGTACGGAAGGTCAATGAAAGAGACACTTCAGGCAGGAGTCTTGGCCAAGTCGTTGATCCATTTGCCGCTGCGTACGCGCCAGGTTCCGATACAGAACTTGAGCACTTCCTCCAAGCCTATGAGGAGGTACAGCCACCAGATGGGAAGATGGAGAACCATGGAGCCAAAGAACGCCATGGGGACACCGACACCCCAGACACCCAGCATTTCGGCGATCATGGAAAAACGGGTGTCACCGCCACCGCGGAGGATACCGACGATGACGTTCATGTTCACCGACTTGATGGGCATGAGGCATCCGCCTACGATCAGGGAGAAGCAGGTCATCTTGTAGATGTCGGGAGAGATATTGAACAGCCTGGGAAGGAACGGTGAGCTAATGGCCATGGCTGCTCCCATGATGGCTCCCACGACCAAGCCGATCCTCATGAACCGGTGGCCATAGACGGAAGCCCGTTCCTGGTTGCCTGCCCCGATTTGGATGCCGATCATGATCGAACAGCTGGAGCTGATACCCATCATGGCGACAAAGAAGAGGCTGTTGATCGCCTCAGTGACATTCACGGATGCGATGACATCGATTCCCATCCTGCTGAATGCAATCTTGTAGGTGGTCATTCCCAGCGCCCACAGGACTTCATTGATGACCACGGGCATGCAGGTAGGGAAGAATGCGACAAGGAACGCCTTGTCCCATCTGAATGCCTTCTTGAGGTGCATGGCTGCGGGTGTCCTGCGACCTTGGCTCCAAAGCATGAGGATGAGCATCTCAAGCAGCCTACTGATAGTTGTTGCCAGGGCTGCGCCTGCCACCTCCATGCGGGGGAACGGTCCAATGCCGAAGATCAGCAGCCAGTTGAACAATGCGTTGAACGAGAGGGAGAAACAGGCGACTATCAACGGGGTCTTGGCATCTCCGGTGGCCCTCAGCGTTGTGGAGTAGACTGTGGTGATGGCGGTGAAGATATAGCTGATCCCCACCAGCTGCAGGTACTCCTTGCCCCGCTGTACGACAAAGGCATCGCGGGTGAAAATATGCATCACCGCCTCGGGGGCTACGATGGAGATGACGGAGAACACGGCCGCTCCCGCCACACCGGTGGCGATTGCCACACCCATGACCTTCTGGATGCTGTCACGGTTGTTTGCACCCCAATATTGCGAAACAAAGATGCTGGCGCCGCTGCTGACTCCAAAGAAGAAGAGGCTGATGAGGAAGAACATCTGGTTGGCAAGGCCGACAGCTGCAATCTCGCTGCTGCCTAGTTGCCCGATCATCAGGGTATCGACGAACGAGAGGGATGAGACAAGCAGGTTCTGCAGCATGATCGGCAATGCGATCGATGCCATGCGGACATAGAAGTCCTTGTGTGTTTCTATTGAGGGCATGGGGTATGTCTAACTGGTTGACCAATAAGAGTCAAGTACTCGTACGGCAATAGTGGCTTCATGGAACACTGCCCTCAGCATGGCAAGCTGAGGATGTCGCTTCGGTAGCTATCTTCTCCGTTGTTGCATGGGGCGTCCCAGCAGCACGTTCACCAAGTCGTTGCGTCCCGCCGCCTGCAGGGCTTCGCGCACCAGCGCACGGTTCTCTTCCTTGTGGAACTGGAGCAGTGCCCGCTGAAGCCGTTTCTCCCGTCCCTTGGGCACGTAGACCTGTGCGAATGACCTGCCTGGGCGTGGATCCATGCCAGTATAGTACATGCACGTGGAGACTGTGCCGGGGGTGGGATAGAACTCCTGCGCCTGGTCGGGGATGAATCCCTCCTTCTTGAGGTAGAGTGCCAGTTCGATGGCGCTTTCCAACGTTGACCCTGGGTGGGCAGCTATGAAATATGGGATGGTATACTGCTTCTGCCCAAGCCGGTGGTTTGCATCTGCATAGGCATCGCGGAACGCCTCATAGACTTCGACGCGCTGTTTTCCCATTGCATCCAATACTTGTGGAGAAATATGCTCTGGGGCAATCTTGAGCTGGCCGCTGACGTTGTCCCGTACCAAGTGGTCGATGAACCTTTTGCGCGTCGCTTCATCGGTCACCTCCATCAGGTAGTCGTATCGGATGCCTGACCGGATAAAGACCTTCTTGACACCCGGGACTGCCTGAACGGCATCCAGGATGTCGAGATATCGTGCGTGTGAGTCGCTGAGGTTCTTGCAAGGTCTTGGGAACAGGCACTGCCTGCCACTGCATGGGCCTTCGGTGAGCTGCTTGGTGCATGCCGGGCCTTGGAAGTTGGCCGTAGGCCCTCCGAGGTCATGGATGTACCCTTTGAAAGCTGGATGCCTGGTCATGGCGCGGGCTTCCTGCACCAGCGACTGCTCGGACCTGACTTGGACCATCCGTCCTTGGTGGCTGGTGATGGCGCAGAATGAGCAGGCGCCATAGCATCCGCGGTTGCTGGTGATCGAGAATTGCACCTCTGCCAATCCCGGCACTCCCCCTTGGCTATCGTAGGAAGGGTGCCAGTTGCGGGTATAGGGGAATTCATAGAGCATGTCGAACTGACGTGTGGACAATGGGAGCGACGGTGGGTTCTGGACAATGATCCGGTCTCCGCAGGATTGCACCAATCGTTTGGGCTGCATGGGGTTCTCGTTGAGTAGCTTCAGCTGGAAGGCTTGGGCATATGCTTGCCGACCTGCTGAAGTGGGTGTGTTGGAGAGCTTGTCACGTTCGCTGACCTGCTCATGGGAAGGAAGCTGGACCAAGGGCCATGGGGAGTGTTCCTCAAGCTGGGGCAGCTCCTTGGCTGGGATATTGATGACGGTTCCACGGACATCCGTGATCTGGCTGATAGGAGTACCTTTCGCAAGGAGCTTGGCTATCTCCAGCGTCTGGGACTCTCCCATGCCGTAGACGAGGAGATCGGCCTTTGCATCGAGAAGGATGGGGCGCCTCACCGTATCGGACCATACGTCGTACTCGCTGGTCCTCCTCAGGGAAGCCTCCAACCCACCTATGACCAACGGAGTCTCCTTGCCATACGCCTGCCGGGCCCTGGTGCAGTAGGTGATCACGGCGCGGTCGGGCCGTTTCCCTCCGACACCACCTGGGGAGTAGAGGTCGTCATGGCGGATTTTTCCACCGGACGTGTAGCGTGCGACCATCGAGTCGATGTTTCCTGCGCTGATCATTGCACAGAGGCGTGGCTTGCCCATGGCCAGGAAGTCGTCCGTACGGTCCCACCGTGGCTGGGAGACAATGCCCACCTTGTAGCCGGCTGCCTCGAGCAGCCTGCCCAGCAGGGCTGCGCCAAAGGAGGGATGGTCGACGTAGGCGTCGCCAGTGATGAAGACGATGTCCAGCTCGGTCCAGCCGCGGCGGTGCATGTCGTCCATGTTCATGGGGAGAAAGAGGTCTGTGGTGTGTTCGGTCATATCCAGATGATATGTAATTACCATGTCGGTGTATAGTATGAATCTGCAATGCAGACATTTGGCTTTCTGTGTGCAAAAGTGTTGAAAATGAGAGATGTATCGCCTAGACTATCTATGGATTGGGTATGTCGACACCGTGTTGTGTGTTTCCACGTCCTGTTCCAATGACCTGACATTTGCACCATAAGGACATTACCGATGGAAGACAATTCAACACAAAACCAAGAAATATATGTAATCCTCAATCCCCATGCAGACAAGGGGAAGGCTCTGTCCCAGCAGGAAAAGATTGAGAAGTGCTTTGCCACGGAAGGCTACCGGTGTGTCGTGCGGTTGACAACCACACGAGGAGATGCCATCTCCTTGGCCTATCAGGCAGTTGCGGAGGGGTGGCGGACAATCGTAGCCGCTGGTGGCGACGGGACGGTCAACGAAGTCGTGGATGGCATGATGCGTGCCCAAGAAGAGTTGGGTATCAAAGAAGACCATGCACCGCTCCTGGGAATTATTCCTATTGGCAGGGGCAACGACTTTGCCTTTACCGTCGGAACCCGCTGCGATGTCTGTACGGCTTGCCATGCAATCGTGGCTGGAAGCCGGAAAAGCTTCGATGTCGGGAAAGTCTATGGTGGGAATTTCCCTCAAGGTCGCTATTTCGTCAATGGCGTGGGTATGGGCTTTGAGCCGCTGGTGAATTTTGCCGCGATGGATTTCAAGCATCTCAGCGGGATGCCTTCGTATCTCTTGGCGTTCATCAAGACCCTGATCCACTATCCCAAGCCGTACAAGGTGACCATGGTCACCGACCATGGTACCGAGCATTTGTCGACCCAGCAGATATCAATCTGCAATGGACGGCGCATGGGTTCTGCCTTCCTGATGGGACCCGATGCCAAGATAGACGACGGGCAGTTTGACGTGGTGTATGCAGCTGTTCCGATCAAGGGGCGTGAGCTGGTCCCCATTGGGTTGAAGTTCTTCAAGGGGACTCAGGTGAAGCATCCATACTTCCGGGTCCAGCATTCCCAGAACGTCGATTTGACCTGTGATGGGGAGCGGATGCCCATCCATGCCGACGGGGAAGTGATCTCACGTGCATGCAGCCATATTTCCGTTGAATTGGAAGCTGGGGTATTGACAATGATGGTATAATGGGTGGCTGGAAAAACTGCCCATGGTTTTTCTCAATATCATATTTTTTACGCATTTGGATAAGTCGTTGAGCCACAATGAAAAGTTTTGGCGTTTGAAGTCTGCTTGTTGAAGTTTTTATTGACTTCTGACAGCATCGGTAGTATTCTCTATACTGCACGTAACGTCGTTTGGTAAGCTCGCGGAACAGATGCAAGGAGTATCCGATTGATAAAGGATTTGGTACCATCGGTACATTTTTATGACCAAGATTTCGTCGACATGTATGACAGGACGTGGGTCTGGCTCGAAGAGCTTTGGAAGCAGGGAACGAAGGAGAATGGTTTCTCCGGTGGATATCTCTCATATCCTGGGCAGACGACGCTCAACCAGTTCTATTCCTGCATGTCCGCGTTGTTCCTCGTATATAGCAACCAAGCGTATTCTCCGTTTCCGTTGCTTGACTATTTCTATAGCAAGCAGGAGGCGAATGGTGCAATCAGAAGCGACTATTCCGTCGAGACTGGTGAGCCCGTCTTCACCAATGGCAACCCAGAAGGTGTATGTCCCTTGCTGTTCGCCTACGTGGAGTTCAATTTCTACCATAAGATCGGCAACAAGAAGCGCCTGAAGGAAGTTGTCCCTGTCCTTGAGAAGTATTTCACTTGGATGCAGGAGACGTTCCTCAAGGAGAATGGCCTCTATTCGGTTCCTGTAGAAGCATGCATGACCGGCAACCTCGTACGTGACCGTGTCTACTATCCGGTGGACTTCAATGCACAGCTGGCTGTCAATGCACTGTACATGTCTGCAATCGGCGATATCCTCAACGACAAGGAGCTGAGCTTCCGCTACAAGCGGATCTTCTTCTCCCTCAAGACCCGGATCAATTCGTTGATGTGGGATCCCGAGACTGAGTTTTACTACGATCTGGACATCAAGGAAAACCGTGTCGGCTACCAGCATCTGGGTGCCTATTGGGTGATGCTCGCCGAGATCCCCAATGACGAGCGTGCATCCAAGCTCATTGAATACCTCCATGATCCCCAGAAGTTCGGAACGGAGAACCCGTTCCCGCTTGTGGCCGTTGATTCAGCCGCGTACAGCGAGAATTGCGATGGCTACAACGGTGCAGTCATCCCGTTCTTCACCTACATGGTGATCAAGGGGTTGGAGCGGTACCATGAGTTCATCTTTGCACGTGAATGTGCAATCCGCCACATGTACTTTATCCTTGATACCCTCCATCCGGACGGGGACAAGGTCGGAGACGTGTGGGAAGCCTATCTGCCCAGCAAGGAGGGGTATCCCACCTGTGCGTCGCTGCCCGACTTCCCACGCAAGCGGTTCCTGCCGATGGCAGGACTTGTCACGATCACGTTGATGATCGAGAACATCATAGGCCTTGATATCTCGTTGCCCCGCAAGACGGTCAACTGGACGATGCAGAGCCTGGAAGCGATGGGGATTGAATCACTCTCCCTCAAGCGCAACCTGATCACCATCCTCAGCAACAAGAATGCGAGGGGTTGGGAGATCCGCCTTGAGTCGGAGAAGCTGTACTACTTCACCATCGAAATACTTGATGAACACAAGAAGAAGACATTGCCCATTCCTTCGGGCAAGTGTTCCATGCTCATCGATAAACTTTAACAGCAGGTAATTATGGGTTGGTTTGGCAAGATAATCGGCGGTACCCTCGGATTCATGTTCGGGGGACCGCTTGGCATGATTGCAGGTGCCGCTTTCGGGCACATGTTCGACAAGGCCGGTGAATTCAGCCACCAGGCAGGAAACCGGCAGCAGGGGATGTTCTTTGGTTCGAGCACAATGGCACAAGGTGCAGACCAGACGCAGATGCTCTTCTTTGTCGGTGCATTCTCAATGCTGGCTCGCCTTGCCTCGTGCGACGGGCAAGTCTCCCAGGCCGAGCGCCACAAGATCGAGGAGACGATCGACCGGGACTTCCACCTCGATGCCAATGGAAAGATCGCAGCAATGCGGGTGTTCAATGCAGCATTGCAAGGTGGTGGGACATTCGACCAGTTCGCCACGCAGTTCTATCAGAATTTCTCACAGGAGCCTGCGCTCCTGCAGCTGATGATCGATATCTTCTACCGCGTGGCGGCAGCAGATGGAGCGGTCAACCGCCAGGAGAATGACATGATCCATCGGGCAGGGAAACTATTCCATCTCTCCGATTCGATCATGGACAGCATTGCCCGGCAATATGGCACGTCATCCGCCACGACCAAGGCCTATTCGGTCCTTGGCCTGACTCCCAATGCAAGCGATGATGACGTCAAGCATGCCTACCGGAAGATGAGCATCGAGTTCCATCCCGACACTGTCGCCAGCAAGGGACTGCCGGAAGAGTTCACCAAATATGCAACGGAGAAGTTCCGTGAGATACAGGGTGCCTACGAGGAAATCAAGAAAGAACGGAACATGAAGTAAGCTTGTGAACAAGCAAACACCAACCATATCGGCAAATCATGCAAGAATTGCCGATATGGCTTTTTTTTGCTCCGTACTATCTCTTGGAGACCCTGCTAGAACTTGATCCTGCCCCGAAGCGAGCGTGCAAGGGTCAGCCTGTCCGCATACTCCAAGTCCCCTCCGATGGGGAGGCCTGAGGCCAGCCGCGTAATGGACAAGTCGGGACGGCCCTTGAGGAGATGGCGGATATACAGCGCAGTGGTATCACCTTCCTCGGTGGGGTTGGTCGCAATGATGATCTCCTGGAATGACCCTTCCTTGATGCGCTGCAACATCTTCGCAAAGCTGAGTTTCTCCGGTCCGATGCCATCCAATGGGCTGATCGCACCACCCAATACATGAAATAGCCCATCGAAGGCACCGGAAGCAGAGATGGTCACCACATCCTGTGGTTGCTCCACGATGCACAGCAGGCTCCTGTCCCGTGACGGGTCTGCACATACAGGGCATGGATCGGTCTCGGTATAGCTGCCGCATTGTGGGCATGCGAATACAATATCCTGGATATGGGCGATATCTGCAGCCAGTTGCTCATTGTAGGCACTGTCGGTCTTGATGAGGTGATATGCTAGGCGAGATGCGCTCTTGGGGCCGATACCCGGGAGCCTTGAAAGGTCCCGGGCAAGCTGTTCCAATGCGGTCATTGTGGGAATCCACCCTTCATCAGGTCACCCAGTCCGAGGTCTGCACCCTGCTGCTGTGCCTGCTCTGTGAGGTATTGCTGTACCTGTGCGTGGGCATTGTTCACCGCTGATGCGAGCAGCACCTCCAGCGTCTGGACATCTGCCGGATCTACGATCTCCGGGGAAATCTTGACCGAGAGGATGTCCTGCTGGCCGTTCATCACGACCTGGACCATACCTGCACCCGATGTGCCGGTAAAGCTTTTTGCAGCAAGATCCCGTTTCATCTGCTCGACTTTTTCCTGGATCTTCTGTGCGTTCTTGATCAACTCAAATGGGTTCATTGTTGTTCCTTTCCTTTTGCCTGCATGACCGTTCCTCTGAACAGCTTGGCCACGCCAAAGGCAGTATCGTCCAGCCGCTGCTGTGTTTGCTGGGACTGCTGGTTGGCCAACCCCTCGAACTTCAGTTGGCCGGTGAATCCGTTGAAGGCCTCAATGACCTTGCGGAATGCCGTGTTCTCGTCTTTGGCCTGCGCTATGCAGAATGTATTGGGAAAGCGTATCGTCAGGCAATCATCCTGTTCCTCGATTCCTACTATCTGCGGAATGAGACGCCCAACTGCCGGGTTGGTCTCTTTTGCGACCTTGGCCAGGGGGTCAATGTCGTTCATCGTCAGGGGACGGTGTACAGGCTTGCTCTCCTGTGGGCGTCCGATCACTACCTGCTGGGGCTGTGCCTCGGCAACTGGTTGTGAAGCCACCGGCTGGACAACCTGCTGCGGGGCGGCAACACGCTCGCGCGCGGTTACGGGAGGGGCTGCCGGGGCCTGTCTGGGAGGGGGAGGGACTTGGATCTGGGCAAGAGCCTCGTTGGTTGGGGAAATCTTTCCGTTGACCAAGTCGTTCTTCATCCGGGCCAGCTGCTCCATGAGCACGATGGGTGAGACCAGGAACTGCAGGGTAGACAGCCGTTGGACGGCCAGCTCAAGCTCAAAGCGTGGATTCACCGAATACCTGATCTCCCGATAGAGCTTCAAAAACAGTTCCAATGCCGCAGATATCTGTTCTTCCGAATATGCATCCAATATTTCACGGGGGAACCTCTGGGGTTGTTCCCCAAGGATATCCTCATTGTGGATACCGCTCTTCATCAACAGCAGCGTCCTGAAATATTGGGTAAAGTCCTTGATGCATTGCTCGACCGACACACCGCTTCCCAGAATAGCCTCCAGGGTATTGAAGGCACCTTCACGGTCACCGTGCAGCAAGCAGGTGAGGATCGCGGATGTCTGGTCGATTCCTACGAGCCCCAGCTTATCTTGGATCTGCGCAAGGGTGATATGACCGTTTGAGAATGAGACTACCTGGTCAAAGAGGGTATATGCGTCACGCATGGACCCCGTAGCCTCCTTGGCGATCCAGAAGAGGGCATCATCGTCTGCTGTCGCACCAATGTCTGCTGCAGCGGAAGCAAGCCGTTCCTTGATCGTGTCCAACGTGAGGAGCTGGAAATGGAACTGCTGGCAACGTGAGCGGATCGTGGCGGGAACCTTCTGCGTCTCCGTGGTGGCGAAGATGAAAATGACGTACGCAGGGGGTTCCTCGATGGTCTTCAGCAGCGCGTTGAACGCACTGGTCGAGAGCATGTGCACTTCGTCGATGATATAGATTTTGTAGCGGCTGCTCTGCGGAGGGAAGAGAACTTCGTCCTTGATCGTGCGGATGTCGTTGACCGAAGTGTTGCTGGCACCGTCGATTTCAATGACGTCCATGCTGTTGCCTTGTGTGATCTCCCTACAGTTCTCGCACTCCCCGCATGGATGCGACGTGGGGCCATGGACGCAGTTCAGCGCCTTGGCCAGGATTCTGGCGGAGGTAGTCTTTCCGACCCCTCTGGGTCCGGAAAAGAGATATGCATGGGCGATGTGCCCCTGCTCGATTGCATTGGTGATCGTCGAGACGACGAATTCCTGCCCGACGAGGGTGTCGAACGCCTGAGGGCGCTTTCGTGTCGCCGTCACTTCATAAGCCATGTACGGACTCCTTTGGGTGAAGGAAGTATAGCATACCCCAGCCGTTGCGGACAACAAGCCTGACTTTTCACCTGACGATACTTTTTTCTGTTGTTGTTGGGAAAATGGGGGTACAGTTTCAACATGAAAGGTATACGTCGTATTGCTCTGTTGTTCGGCGTACTCTTGTGCGCCTGTAGTGTTTCCGCCGCCATTGACCTTGGTGCCGGATTCTCATTCATTCCCGCGCCGATGGATCCCCTGTACAAGGAGAGCCGTGCCTATCCCTTGGCCAACAACGTTGCGTTCCGGTATTTCAGCGCACCACAGGATTCCCAATATCTTCCAACAGATATCCTGGCAACCAGTACCGCCGCAAATGATGGGAAAGGAGGCTACGTGCGTCTTCCGTTCAGGGATGTCGATGCATCCCACCATACCTACTGGAACCTCAAGGCGGCGGTCAACTTCGGGTTGCTTCGGTTCCAGTACAAGGATATTGTCGCTATCGAGGGGTATGTCCATGGTGGCCTGAACACGGTATTCGGAGCCTATGGTGGAGTCGATGTCCTGGGATTCGACGGTATGTATGGGGGAGGTGTTTCTCTCCAGCTGTTTGAGCAGCTGACATTCCGTTTTGGAGTGCACCACTTCTCCGGGCACTGGGGAGACGAAGCCCTCTATGGGTTCATGGAGCGAAATACTGCCGGAAACGGTGTGGGGGAATATAGTGGGATCACAGAGTATACCCGCAACAACTCCTACCTGTTTGACATCTCCTATGAACCAGTTCAGTACTTCAAGGTGCTGGTTGAGGCAGAATTGCCGATGCACGTAGGTTGGATACGGCCCGCTGCCCATGTTCCTGCCGATGCCCTGAAGGATACCAGCGAGAAGGATCCAGGGTATGGGCTGCCTCTCTCAGGATATATCTATGGGCAGGAAGGGCTCGGAGGTCACAACAACAACGCCTACCCGTCGTCATACAAGGGCTGGAGGATCGGTATCGGTGCCGAGGCACAGGTGCCCATCCCCTATGTGGGGTGTGCCTATGTTGCCTGGGACATGCAGCTGCACCAGGATGGGAAGATCGACTTGGCGACGTTGCAGTACATGCAGGACTGGCCGTGGGACATGGAGCATACCGTCACCGTCGGCCTGAGCCTTGAGGAACTCCCCTATATGCCCGACTTCACGATTGAGGTTGGATACCATGACGGACGGTTCCCGTTGCTCAACTACTTCTTCCAGCATACCCGTTACTTCTCCTTCGGGGTGACGGTGACAATCTGATCCGAACAGGGGTGAATCCATGAAAAGAGTGCTCGTCGTCATTCTGGTTGTTGTCGTGTGCATGGCATCTGCATCCGCATCGTTTCGCTTTAGCTTTGGGCCATTGAATCCCATGTACCCACCAATGCAGGGTGATCCGTTCTCCTATACTAGCGCCCTGAAGTTCCTCCAGCAGTTTTCCAGCGACCCGCAGGGAAACAATGTCCTGATGGAGAATACGTCAGTCCCAGCCACAGATGCAGGCCGATATGAGCTGTTGGAGTACCGCCCATGGAGCGCCAAGTCCAACCAGTTCCTCAATCTCCGTCTGGGAACCGGTATTTCGATCCTGCGCATGGGATGGGAAGAGTACTGTATGGCCGATGTTGTACTGCAGGCCTCCCTGAACTCCGTATTTGCCATGCAAGGGGGAACTGCCTTGGTCGGGTTCGACGGGACGTTCTTCTTTGGAGGGGAAGCGAGGATCATGGATATGTTCGTCACCAAGGTTGGCCTGAAGCACTATTCTGGCCATACCGGTGATGAGATCCTCCAGGAGGCAATCAACAGGAAGGGGGGCCCCGACACGTATGAGTCGGTGGCCTATACCCGTGACAATATGCTTGAGCTCGCCTTGGGCTATGACGGGTGCACATATGCCCAGGTCTATTTCTCCGCGATGCTGCCCCTGAAGACTTCATGGTGGGAGCCCTATTTCCACCAGCCCGACTGGGTGGTCACATCAACTGGTGATGCGACACCGGACAGGGGAAATGGCCAATGGGCAGTCAGGGGACCCTATGGTTCTGGCTATGGTGCCTATATCCTGCAGCTGGATGTGCATCTGCAGTATCCGTTCTTGGAGAAATACAAGGTCTATGGGAACCTGGAGATGAAGTTCCATCAGGATGGGCAGACCAAGCATACCCTTACCCCTACGGACGACACATCCGATTGGGAGATTGAATGGGATGTGATGCTCGGTGTAGCTATCACCAACATAGGTGCAGGCAAGTCGCTCGCCTTGGAAGTCTCCTACCATGACGGGCGTTTCCCCTTGCTCAACTTCTTCTGGAAACGGAGTACCTACCTGTCTGTTGGTGTCTCGATTACCTAGCCTCTGTTGCCAATAGCTCGTCCAGGTGGTCCAGGAGCGTTGTGACCGCATCCACGAGGTGTGCCTCCGATGCGGTGTTGGACAATACTGCATGGACATCTGTTTCGAAATCACGCGGGAGGCTGGGGCACAGCAGCTGTGCATAGGCCATGAGCTTCTTCTCACCCGGATGGAGCTGTCTGTTGAACGCAAAGATGATATCGAAATAGCTTGCCAGCATGGCTGCCGTGCGGTGGTTCATGCTCACCAGGTCATGCCGAGCTACAGCTAGCTCAATCTGGGTCAGGTAGGGGGCCTCAAGGTCTCCCCTGAGCATGATGTGGTTCTTCTCAATGATGTTGGTCCTCAACTGCTCGGGGTATGGTCCCAGTACCGTCTGCTGGACCGCAGTGAACCTCCCATCCTTGTCAAAGAGGATCTGGGAGGTTCCAATGTTGTGCATGAAGCAGGTGGTATAGCCCAAGCGAGCCTCGTGGCGTATCCACACCGACTGCACTTCATTGTCAGTCCAGCCGAAGTCGCGGTACATGATGTCCACGGCCATGCGCCTGCCATCCTCTGGGAAGAAGAATTCGTCACCTTCCTCGAAGAAGCTGTTGCCAACGGTATATTCGTCGGAAAGCTGCCTGATCGCCTGCTCCCGCTGGGGGCGTGGGACAGGTGTGTTGCTATAGACATAGATGTCGTAGTCGGAGTATTGGTCTGTGATTGCACACGTGCGCGAACCTGCCAAAACCATGCATGAGATAGAAGGGATCGCCTTGAATGCATCTGCAAGTTTCCTGATCATATCCATGGTATGAACCTCGTCATATGGTGTGTTGGCTTGGAACTGAAGGCTCCAGCACGACAAGAGTACGACATTTGGGAACGATGACCAAGGGTAGCAGGACATAAAAAATCCCAGGAGATAAATCGCCTGTGGCTCATCGACCAACCACTTGCCGCTGCTACCTTCCGGTCCTGACGGGGTTGGGTGGCGATCAATAGCACAGAATCTATCTCACTGGGAATAAAAAAAGCGGAGGGGGAGGGATTCGAACCCTCGGTGCCTTGTGAGCACACACGCCTTCCAAGCGTGCACCTTCGACCACTCGGACACCCCTCCAATTTGATAATCACCCCTGATAAAAAAGCCGAGTCATTCGGAGAGAGAGGGATTCGAACCCTCGGTACCGTCAGACGATACAACGGATTTCGAGTCCGTCTCCTTCGACCACTCGGACATCTCTCCAGGTGATTACAAAATACGAGACCAAGAGGATTCGAACCTCCGACCCTCAGTTCCGCAAACTGATGCTCTATCCAGCTGAGCTATGGTCTCATCATCATAATGCAAAAAAACAAATCGGAGAGGGGGGGATTCGAACCCCCGGACCCGTTACCAGGTCAACTCCTTAGCAGGGAGCCCGATTCGGCCACTCTCGCACCTCTCCAAGACTCTACGCCTAGAAAAAACAAACGAACGGAGAGAGAGGGATTCGAACCCCCGGAGACTTTCGCCTCAACGGTTTTCAAGACCGCCTCCTTCGACCGCTCGGACATCTCTCCATTAGACGGATTGTCAGTCGGGTTACTACTATAGTGACAGGACAACTCTTTGTCAAGTCATCCTGCCACAACAATTTCAACCCTAATGTAATTTCTTTTGGGAACGGAGCATATCTGCAAAACCAATGCAGATGGTCCATACGTATGCACAAGTTTTGGGGATCATCAGGAATCCCAACCAAGGGATAACGTCGACCCACAGGACCACAGGGATATAGAACGCAAAACTCAATACGATCGTCAGCCACATGAAGCGGTAGGGACGGTCATTCGTCTCTTTTGCACTCTTGTAGAAGAGGACAATCACGATGATGCCCATTGCTGCGAACGGGATGTTCCGCAGGATACCCCACGTCAAGGACGGCGACGCGGTGGTCCAGCCGTTCTGAGGGAACAGGCACAAGGCAATACGTATTCCTGCGAGTATGTACATCCAAGCCGTCAAAGACTTTGTGTTGGTCTGCTTGTAGCGGAGCTTCCACACGTAATAGAGCAAGATGTAGAATACCGTCATTGTGATGGATGTGATGAACTTTCCCATCCCCAGCTGATAGGTATAGGACTCCAATCCCGTGGTGCACAGTGCAATTGCACGGGGAACCAGGTGAAATGCATCTCCACAACCCAAAACGATGGCCATGATGCCGAACAAAATATATTGGAAGTTGCCCTTGGCCTGAGCCAACATCCAAATTCCGATGACAATTACAGTTGTGAGATACAAGGCGTCGAACGACGTCTCCATGATTGCTTGCATGTTGTTGTTCCTTCTATCCGGAGCATACAACAACTCCCATTCATCGCCTAGGGTCATTCCCCCAGATGGACATTACACGAAGCTGAGGATGCTTTGCCAGTTTCACTTTGGATAGTCTCCACGGTAGGACAGGGAGGTGGCTGTTCATTGACAGTTCTCAAGGCAATGGGCACAATACGGTTGAAAATGCGACTGTTCAACTTCTCGTTCAAAAAACGTCCGGCAAACAAACCGGCACCAGCAGATACACAACCCAAGGGTGGGGTGGAGACACTCAAGGCCGGAAAGCTTGCCAAGCTTGCCCTTGAGCGCGTCAGCCGCCTCATTGGTGCGTATGGCCCCCGCCCCGCAGGCAGCGAGGCCGACGCGGCATGTGCAAAGGATCTGCATGAGGAGTTGGGCAAGTTCTGTGATTCGACACACATGCAGGAATTTACCATGCATCCCGGAGCCTTCACCGGATGGATCCGGATGGCTGTCGTGCTCTACCCCTTGAGCCTGCTGCTGATGTGGTTCGGAATTCCCTTCCTCTCCGTTATCCTGTATATCCTGTTCGGGATAGTCGTATACCGAGAATATATTGCCTACAAGCCTATGACCGATTCGTTGTACCCGTCGGTGCCAGGGTGCAATGTTCATGGGGTGATCAACCCAAGTGGAGAAGTGCTCCATACCGTGGTGTTCAGCGGACACCATGATAGCGCACGCTTGTTCCGGTACAACAAGCTGGACAAATCCACCTATGCCATGAAGGTCGGGTTGCCAGTTGCATTGGTGGGAATGTTGGGGATCTTCTCCCTGGTCCAGCTGTTGGTACAGGCGGTTACCGGGCGCTTGTTCACCATTGGCTTGCCCCCCGTGGCAATCATGGTCTTCCTCATCCTCTTTACCCTGATGGTTCCCTTCGTCCTCCCGCTGTGGCGCTTCATGGGCGACGGTGCATCCCCAGGGGCTGGCGATGACCTCATTGGCTCTTCCATGGCTGTCGAGCTGGCACGTTTCTTCTCTTGGAGCCGTCGGAACGGCAAAGGCCTGGAGCATACACAGCTGGTGTTTGCCTCGTTCGATGGGGAAGAGGTGGGGCTGCGAGGATCGCGGGCGTGGTGTGCACAGGAGCATGACATGCTTCAGGCAACTGCCGGAGACAGTTGGATGTTCAACTTTGACTGTCCCTACTACAGCGACGAATTGACGTTCTTGGTGCGTGATATCAACGGGACGGTCAAACTCTCCCAGCGGATGGCCAGTGGATGCGTGGAGATTGCACAGGCCATGGGCTACCATGCGAAGAGCCATCCGATTCCTTTCTTGGGAGGTGGGACAGATGCCGCCGAAGGGGCCCGTGCGGGTCTCCATGCCGTGACGCTCTCCGCAATTGCATGGGATGATATCTCCCGTCCGAGCGTCTACCACACCCCCGATGACCTGCCCCAGGCAATCGAACCCAAGGTGGTTGAGCAGTCTCTCTCCATTGCAATCCGGTTTGCACAGCTTTTGGATGGAGGAGACCTCTCCCTCGACGGTCCGTGGAATATTACGGCACAGCCGGAAGAACTCCAGCCGGTAGAGCCGGAAGAGACTGCCCAGCCAGATGCCGAGGGTCCGAGCTTGCGGTTCCGTCGCCTTTCAAAACGTTAGGAGACTACTACTACACTATCCCTTCCGTTGGTCAGTTCCGTGACTGCATCGCAGAGGCTTTGCACCAGGTGCGTTGGTACCAATGCACCGAGCAGCACCTCGGTACCGAACGATTCGGTGATGGATGTTCCTTCATGGGAGAGCAGCAGCTTCTTCATCTGCTCATAGCTGCTGTAGTCGGTCGTTACGGTACAGGTGGCCCGCTGCACCAGCTCTTCTGTCTGTATCCCTTCCAGCACAGCCTTGACGCTGTCGCCATATGCCTTGACGAGGCCACCGGTTCCCAGCAGCGTACCTCCAAAGTACCTGATCACCAAGACGGCAATATTGGTTACCCCACTGCCTTTGAGCACCTCCAGTGCAGGACGACCGGCGGTGTTCTTCGGCTCATGGTCGTCGCTCATGGAGAAGTTGGTCCCCTCGCTCCCCATGACGGCGGCATGGACCACATGGGTAGCTTGCGGATGCTCATTGCGCGTCTGCGTGATGAGTGTCTTCAGCTCCTGTACCGTTTCCACTGGTGCAGCAATGGCAATGAACCGTGATTTCTTGATCTCAATCTCAGCCTGGTGGCGCTCCAGCAATATCTTCATGCTGTGAGGATAGCACAACATGCCGCCATATGTGAAACAGCTGGACATGAAAAACGCCGCCCGTGACAGGCGGCGCATGAGAGGCTTGTGATAGCCCTTATTGGTCGGAATCCTCTTGGTCGACCACCTGCACATCGCTGGAGAGCATGGTACGGTCGTCGAAGATGAAATTGGCTTCGAAGTGCTTGCCGTCCAAGGCAAGGGGGAGCCACAGCTGGTCGTCAGCCCACATCTTGTCGTAGGGGATGGCGGTGGTGGGGCACCAATACGGCTTGGCTTCGTCAGTCTCCACCATGGTCCCGCTGTGGCTGTTGCTGAAGAATACGTGACCCTTCATGGCAAGCCCGTCGCGGAACTGGAAGTTCAGGACACCCATGTGCTTCAAGCCGGAGACATCCAATCCCGTCTCCTCCTTGAATTCACGGATGGCTGCTTCCATCGCAGTCTCCGCCTCCTCGATATGGCCTCCGGGAGCGTTGACCAGACCGTTGCCCAATCCACGCTTCTTGTCGATGAGCAGTACGTTTCCTGCATCGTCGAACAGGTAGGTGATCACACATGTCTCGGTAGGCTCCCATTCGTCCCAGTCAATCTGGTCGACGGTTTCCGCCTCTGCCTGGGCAATTGCAGGGGACTGTGGATGGGCAGCCTCCTCTTTTTCCTTGGCTTCCTGGGCAAGCTTTGCAGCTTCCTCGGGATGGGCTTTTGCCCAGCAGTCGTCACAGCGGTTGTCATCGTGGCCCATGACATGGTTGAGGTCCAGCCTCTTGCCGCAATCGGGGCAATGGAGCCTGAACGGCCATACCCACTTGCGCAGGGCGATGCCAAGGGCAACGACCATCAATAGTCCGATGGCTGCAGTCCACTGCGGCCAGCCCCGGGTGATGACGACAATGATCACGACATCGAACAACAGTGCAAGTGCAGCCAGGTAGATCGTGGCAAAGCGCTTCTTGTCCGAGTTTGGAATCTTTCTCTGAAAGATATTTACCAGGAGTATCACGCAGATTACCCACAGGTATTGGTCAGCTATGGTTTGCAAAAACATGGTTCAAGACTATCTTGCAATGGGTCTGTGGTCAAGATGAACCTGGAGCAACTCCAAATTCCTGCACGCCATGCGTTGCTTTCCCCATATTTTTGGGATACTCTCACAGCAGGGCAGATGCCCACTTCTACCAACTCAAGATTGGAGGATTATATGAAAGACATTGCAAAGTATATTGATCATACCGTGCTGGCGGCGAACGCCACCCAGGAGACCATCGAGCAGCTGTGCAAGGATGCAGCCAAGTGGCATTTCGCCTCTGTGTGCGTCAATAGCTGTTGGGTACCATTGTGTGCCCAGCTGCTGCAGGATACCGGTGTGAACGTGTGTACCGTCGTTGGCTTCCCATTGGGAGCCATGTCCACGGCCGCCAAGGCATTCGAGGCACACCATGCAGTTGAGCAGGGTGCAGTTGAAATCGACATGGTCATCAACGTTGGCTGGCTCAAGGGCAAGCGCGACGACCTGGTCGCACAGGATATCCGGGACGTGAAGCTTGCCTGTGGTGGCATGTTGCTGAAGGTGATCATCGAGACCTGCCTCCTGACCGACGAGGAGAAAGTGCGTGCATGCCAGATCGCAGTTGCATCGGGTGCCGACTACGTCAAGACCTCCACAGGATTCTCCACTGGCGGTGCAACCGTTGAAGACATTGTCCTCATGCGCAAGACTGTTGGTCCTGACATTGGTGTGAAGGCTTCCGGTGGTGTCAGGTCCTATGAGACTGCCTGTGCCATGATCGAGAACGGAGCAACCCGCCTGGGAACCAGCAGCGGCATCGCCATCGTACAGGGAGCTGCCTCAGATGCCTCGTATTGAACAAAGTGGGGTAGCCGAGGACTTTCTCAAGAGCCTGGGGTTCCCCACCATTGACGTGCATGAGACGTTTTCCCATTTCGATTTCACATCTCCGGGCAGAAGGGTGCTGCTGATTGGCCCAATGGGTTCTGGCAAGACTGAATTCTCCGCCCGAGTGTGGAGGGATGCAGCCATTGCCCAGAAGAAGAGCGATGTCGTGCGAATGCGCACCAGCACCGGCGACGTTGACCGTCGCCGGGTGTTCTTCATCCGCAGCGAGATAGATGGGGCACGTTTCTCCGACTTGCCCGAGGATGCATTGTGCTACCGCGGTGGATATGTCCGCTGTGGCAGCGACATTGCCCGCATCCGCGACTCGTTTGGCTTGGAGCGGGTGCTGGAGGACAATCCGGGTGTCGGTACGTTCATTATCGATGAGGCCTCTTTCTTTGACGAGCGGTTGGCGTATGTCGTCCGCAACCACAGCCTCGAACGGGGGGTGATGTTCATCTTCCCCACCTTGATCCTCAATTTCCGTAGGGACATCTTCAATTCCACAGCCCGCCTGATGCTTGATATCGCAACGGACGTGATACCGCTGACCGCCTATTGTGAGCATCCGGACTGCATGAAAGATGCCTTCTACACCTATCGGTATTACCAGGTGGATGGCAAGGAGTGCCCGGCACTCTATTTCGATCCCCTGATCATTGTCGGTGGAGACATCCTCAAGTCAGATTCCCTCTCGCCCAACTATGCTTCACGGTGTGACGAGCACCACTATCTTCCCGGCAAGGAGTATACCTTCTTCCATCTCAAGCCGCTTGGAGAGATGGCTGCACGTGGTGATGAAGCACCGTTGCGCAAGGAACTTGATGCCCTCAAACATGACATGGAGCACTCAATACTGTATGGGAATATCCATGGAAGGTATCAAGGGCTTGCAGATGAGGAGATCTACTACAACTCGCTGCTTCCCGGAAATATTGCCGAGAAGGCCCTGATCTTCCTCTTCGCCGAGCAGAACCTCGTACCGGAGGAGTTGCTGGTCAGGCTGGTCAACGACTTGGGTTTGGACCGTAGCTACATGACCAAGGTCTTGTCAGACAACAAACGGCCCGTGCAACTAGACCAACCGCTCCTGTTCTAGGAGCGGTAAAGTACAAAAAGAGAGCTATAACGGACATTGCGCCCTGCCATGGCAGGGTTCAGAATTGGCGTAGCTGTTCCAAGGTATCCGCAAGGGTTGTGGGATTGAGGTTCTCAAGCAGTATGGGGACATCGATGCCGTTGGTCCTCAGTGTCCTGAAGATCATGGGCCAATCCATCACCCCTGTGAGTATGGGGATGTCGCCAATCTTCCAGCCGCGTTCATCGAGGATGTAGTCCTTGGCGTGGATGGCCACGATCTTTTCACCGAAGGCATCAAGGGCCTCCTGAACGAAGGCCTGCTGTGCTTCCGATGAAGGGGCAGTGCGGACGCTTCCATCAAGCTCGGGAATGCCAAGCCAAGGGACGAGGTTGACGGGGTCGTAGATGACACGCAGGTGGGGGGAATCGAATTCTTCCATGATGCGGGCCATCCTGCTGATGGAACAGATGGTGTTTTTTCTGGAGACTGCCTCGAGTGCGACGATTGCGTCTTCCTTGACGGCGGTCTGCAGCAGGCGGTCGACGCTTGACCTGAGGATATCCCAGACCTTGGGGTCAAAGGTGTCTGGGTTGTAGGAACTGTCGGGATTGCATGATCCTGTCTCGGTACCGACGACCTTGCATCCGAACTCCTTGTTCAGCCTCAGGCAGGTCTCGAATTGTGAGAGTTGGGCATCGCGGGCTTCCGGGTCCGGGTGCACGGGGTTGATGTAGCATCCGATGACTGCGACGCCGACCTGTTGCTGGGCAAGGGCAGAGCGGACGTCATCGATGAGCTGGGGAGTGTACTGCTTGACCGCAGGGGCAGTGGGGATGACTTTTTTCAGTGCCAGCTGGATGACGGATGGCTTTTGGAACTGGCCAATGGTGGCGGCCAACTCCCCGACGGTCGCAAAGGACCCGAAATCGTGTGCGCGAAAACCGATGTTCATCATGCGGTTGAGTGTACAGACTCGGAATGTATTTGTAAAGAATCACGGCATGGAGGCCATATGGATACGATATCAGTGTTGGACTTTGGAGCAGTAGGAGATGGACTGCATGATGATACCCAGGCATTCGAGGCGGTTCTGTCCCGGGCTGCCAAGCATGGGGGGACCCATGTGGTTGTCCCAGCGGGAACCTATCTGACAGGTCCCCTGCAGATTTGGTCGGAGACCACGCTGGAGATCCAAAGTGGGGCAACCATCCGCTTCATCGATGACTTTGAGAAGTACCTTCCGGTATACAGCCGCTGGGAAGGGGTCGAGTGCTGGTGCATGCACCCCTGTCTCTTTGCCAATGGTGCGCATGATGTCACGGTCACCGGTGGTGGCGTCCTCGATGGATCTGGCAAGGTGTGGTGGGAAGCTTCGATCCACAAGCGCAATACACAGCATGAGCCCCAGACTGACCTTGAGAAGCGTTTTGCCAGGATGAACGTCGGGTTTGAAAAGCAGCCAGGGGGCGGTGGCGGACGCCAGTGCCAGTTCCTGCGACCCCCATTGGTACAGTTCCTTGACTGTTCCGATGTCCTCATGGAATCGGTGACGTTGGTGAACAGCCCGTTTTGGACGCTCCACCCGGTATACTGCGTGGGCGTGACAATTCGGGATGTCCAGATCAAGAACCCAGCAGATGCTCCCAACACCGACGGGATCGACATCGATTCCTGCACGGATGTCGTCATAGAAGATTGCGTGGTGGATGTCGGTGATGATGGCATTGCGATCAAGAGCGGCAGTGGCCTCGATGGGATGCTTGTCGACAAACCAACCCAAGAGGTATACATCAGCGGCTGTACGGTCCGCAATGCCCATGGAGGTGTTGTCATCGGCAGCGAGACCGCTGCCGGTATCTGGGATGTCGAGGCGACGGGGTGCCTGTTTGACGGGACCGACCGTGGGATCAGAATCAAGACACGCCGTGGCAGGGGTGGGGCGATACATGACCTGAAGTTCCGTGACCTCACGATGCGCCGCAATTTCTGTCCGATTACGATCAACATGTATTACCGCTGTGGTACGACCGACATGCAGTGCCTCAGTCCCGAGCCGCTGCCACTCGAAGCAGACACACCATCACTCTCTGGTATCAGGATCTCCAACTGCCATGCAACGGACAGCCGTGCAAGTGCCGGGTTCATCGTTGGACTGCCCGAGCAGCCGATTACCTCATTGGTGGTAGAGCATTGTACCTTCGATGTCGCGGACAATGATCTGGTGAGTGTCGATGAGTCTGAGATGTTTGCAGGGATTTCTTCAGTCGAAGGACGGGGGATTCGCTGCCGCAATGTCGTGGGCACGTTCATCGATGTCCAGGTGAATGGGGCTGAACCTCCATTCATCATGGAGTCTGGAACAGATATTACCCTCCAATCCTAATGTCGTGGGTATCCGCACCGAGATAATCGGTGCGGAACTCCTCAACGAACCCCAAGCGGCGGTACAAGGCCAAAGCGGCAGGGTTCATGCTATCCACCTCCAGGGTGACCACCTGTCGGCTCTGCAGTGCAATGTCAAGCATGGTGGCGAGCAATCTCTTGCCCAATCCAGTTCCCCGTAGCTCTTGCTTGATCCCCAAGCCAAACAGGAGGGCACAATCGTCATACATGCGCAGGCAACAGATCCCCACCGCTTCTTCACCGTCATGCAGGAGATAAGCCTGTGAACCGTCGGTGGTGACGATTGTGGAGAGGAAGGAGAAGTTGTCCTCCCACTCGCCCTCATAGATGCCCGTGCCTACGCTTGCCGCAGTTGCGAGGGTATTAGTGGTGATGATTTGGGCATCGAGCCGTGGGATGTCCGCTGAAGCAGTGTGTACACAGCTCATCCTGTATTCGCTGTGGTTGATGTCCCACTTGGTGCAGATGGAGTCCATCACCAGGGCAGCCTCCTCCTGGTTCTCTGTCTGGAAGAGCAACCGCTTGACACCATGGCTTGCCACTTGCACCATGGCGGCTTCGAACAATCTCTTGAACCATCCAAGCCTGCGGAAGTTTGGATCCGTATAGGCAATGACCTCCATCTCCAATGGCTCCATGTGGAACAGCATCAACAGTGCAACAGGGCTACCCTGGTGGTACCCGACGAAATGGGATGGCATCTGTTTGTCACGTGTGTACCGGTTTTCCAATTCGATTTCAGTATGGGATCCATCATGGTCATTGCACCGGCTCTGCAACGCCAATATTGCTGGTTGTTCTTCTTTGGGCAATCCTGGTGTCGCACATATCTGGTCTTGTTGGTTCTTCATGCCTTGAGTATAGGACAATCATGGGGAGTTGTGCACCAAAAAACATGGAATGAACCCATGGTATTTGATGCAAATACACACGAGTTCAGAGGCTGTCACAGGAACTCTCCATGCCGCATCAACAGGTTGGACCAAGGCCCGCAACAATATTCCACTATCCTAGGGTGATGGAGAAATCAATATCCCTTGTATATCCGCAGGATGTTGCATGAATCCTTGTATTCATAGCTGATGTCGTCCATGATCTTCTTCGTCATGAAGATCCCCAGGCCACCGATTTCCCGCTCTTCCGCAGAGAGTGTGATATCGGGATCACTCTTCTCAAGCGGGTTGTATGGAATACCTCTGTCAATGAAGCTGACTATGACTCCACGTGGGTCGGTCGGGAACGAGTAGATAATCTTGGCAATGCCAGGCTTGCCCCCATATGCATAGTGGGCAATGTTGACGAAGATCTCCTCAATGGCGACGCTTACCTGCATGGTGGTCTTGGGTGGGCACTCATGGGCACTGAGAATCTCTTGGGTGTAGTCAAGAATCTGATTGAGCTTGTCGATATCCGCTGGAAGTTCGATCAATTGTTCCTCCAATTTCCCAAAATATTTGATGCCAAGCATGGTGATGTCATCTGCCTGTTCCTCATCTTGTACAAAATCACCAAGGGATGTTGTCACTACCTCAAGGAGGCCCTTCTGGTCCAGGTCCTTGTGTTCGTTCAACACCTCGAGCAGTCGCTGTTCACCATAGAGCACATCACCTTTTGCAGTGGCCTCGGTGACACCATCTGTATACAGGAAGATCGAATCTCCTGTATCCAACAACATCTCGTTGGACTTGTAGGTGAATCCTTCCAAACCTGCCAATACGAATCCAGGCCGTGATTTCAAATAGACATACTCCCCGTTGGCTTTCTTGAGCAGGGGAGGGTTGTGCCCTGCATTGACATAGGAGAGCAGTCCGCTTTCAAGGTTCAGGATACCCATCCAAGCCGTTACGAACATTCCTGCTTCGTTGCTGTTGCAGAGTTCCTCATTGGCCTTGGTGAACACTTCGCTTGCGCTCAAGCCAGACTCGGCAAGGCTCTTTATCAAGGTCTTGCTCTTCATCATGAACAACGCTGCAGGGATTCCCTTGCCCGATACATCGGCTATCAGGAATACAAAGATATCATTGGAGACAAAATAGAAGTCGTAGAAATCACCACCAACTTCCTTGGCTGTCTGCATCGAAGCAAATATGTCGAATTCCTTCCTGTCTGGATATGGGGGGAAGACTGACGGCAATGAGTTGTGCTGAATATGTTTTGCAAATTCAAGCTCCTTGTCGATGCGTGCCTCAGCCTCGGCGATATACCGCTTGAGGGTGTCAACTGTCTGGTTGATGTCCTTTGACAGGAAGGCAAACTCCTTGTTGGAGGTGACATTCATCACGACGCTGAGGTCCCCTTGGGAGATCTTGTCCAATGATTTGTTGATCTCCTGGAAATTCTTGACGACCATGACCTTGATCAACAGGTAGATCAAAATGAAAATGATGACAAAGATGATCACTTCCATGAATGCCATGATCAGGACGGAGACATTCAAGTTGAGGTCTGCCTCAGAATATGGGATATAGGCAAATACCCTGAACCCTTCCAGCAGAACAGTCCTACAGTAGTATTTCTCTCCACCGATGGAGACGTCGAACGTATTTGGATTGGAATAATTTGAATCCGTGATGATGACTTCGGAGACGAGCTTGTTCTCACTGCCATTGTTGGAACAAATGATGACCTCGTTCACGTTGGAGATGATGACGCCGCCGGTTCTTCCCACATGCCAGTTCTTCGTGGCATTGACAATCTCAAACTGGATGTCGTTTTGGAACGCATCAGCATCATATCCAACCTGGACAAACCCAAGTGGATCCAATTTGATGCCTATGTATTTCCTATAGAGAGAATCATCATATGCAATCGGTTGATATGGCTCAATGATGACCTCTTCATTGTCCAGCAAGGCCATGTAGACTCTCGACTGATCTCCAGAATTCATATCATACCCAATGAAGTCTTTGTTTGAGCTGTATTCTATGATGCCGTCCTGATTGACGACATTGATCTCACTCACGTTGTATTTGTCCTTGATCTGATTAAGCCGTGTTACCGTGAGGAACCAAGGATTGGTTTTTCCTATCTCCGTGGCAACGAGGTGTCCAACCCTGTCGAGGTTGTTGTCCGACGACAGGTTGATGGTATTCTCAACGTCCACAAGATTCACTTTCAAGAGGGTATCCACTGAGTTTTTGGCAAGGTTCTTCTGCAATATCACCGAGTATAGGCATGTGGTGATGAATGCAATGAAGATGCAGAGGAACAGCCACTGAGCAAAGGATTGGGCGATTCCCTTTTGCTCTTTCTTTCGTGCAAACGTCCAATTGTGGGTGTGGACATTCAATCGTTTTGCTATGAGCCACACCAGCAGCGTCGAACACATGACGGTGATTGAGACTGCGGGGATCATCAGGGGTGAACATTTCAGCACAACGTAATAGGCATTCTCGATATCATTGCTGTTCATGACGAATATCGAGAACATGTGGAACACTTCCATCACGAAGCCGATGAACAGGCCGTAATACCAAGCAGGAATCTTGTTGTCAAACAGGTATTTTCTCAAGAACCCTGCAAAGAGGCCGGCAAAGCAGGTTGAGATGGAGCAAGCCAACCTGGTGTAGTAGCCACCTCCCCAATATACGGAGAGCCATCTCTCCAATCCACCAATGACGCCAGATATGATGCCAGCAGGTGCACCAAAGATCAAACCTGCGCTGAGTGGTGCAGCATCGCGGACATTGATGCCAAACCCCTCATAGGAGATTCCACATTCAGTTGACAATATTGCCAACAGACCAAAAACAACACCTATGATTGCTTGCTTGTACCAGTATTGCATTGACCCGAACTTGGTTTTTTTGTCCAACATATAGAATACCACGACAAAACCATTTATGAGTAATCCGAATCCAAGAAGTTGCAAGAAAGCAATCATAGGAAGTTCCTTATACTGTTAGTTCAATTTTATTTATTCCATCATAAGAATAATGACTTTCAGAAGCCTTCTTATTGACGAGCATCCTTGAAATCTCAAACTCAGCATCATCACTTTCAAATGGATTGAACTTCTCGCCATCATAGGTGATCACGATCTGGGACGTATTGGTCACCTCTGAATAGCTGAGTGTGAATGTGAGCTTGAACTGTTCATGGAGCTTGGTAATAATTTGTTGGACGCACAGCTCCTCAAACAGAAGTTCAACACTCTGTATCGTCGGGGCTGCAATTCCAATCTTGTTGGCAAATGCCTCGAGGGCATTGTTGAAGGCAATAAAGTCAAAATCAGAAGAAATAATGGTTTGTTCAAATACCTTGAGCCGTTTGACGAACGCAAACGTCCGCTCTTTCTGCGGATGGTCAAAGATCTGCTCCGGTGTCCCGTCTTCATAGATCTCACCTTCATCCATGTAGAACACCCGTGTTGAGACATCACGGGCAAACTTCATCTCATGGGTGACGATCATCATGGTGAGACCTTCTTTGGCAAGGTACCTCATGACTGAGAGAACTTCACCGACCATGGTCGGGTCCAAAGCGGAAGTTGGTTCATCGAACAGCAGGATCTGTGGCTTCATGGCAAGCGCACGTGCAATTGCAACACGCTGTTTTTGGCCGCCGGACAACTCACTGGGATAATTGAACGCTTTCTCCTTGAGTCCTACCATTTTCAGAAGCCGCAAGGCATCATCGTAGGCCTCCTGCTTGCTCACCTTCAGCAATTCCATGGGAGCAAGCATGATGTTCTCAATGATCATCAGATGGGAGAACAGATTGAACGACTGGAACACCATCCCCATCTTTTCCCGCACCTTGCAGATGTTGGTATCCTTTGCCAAAATATTGACGCCGTCTACGATGATCGTACCACTAGTGGGAGTCTCCAGCCTGTTGATGCACCTCAGCAACGTGCTTTTTCCCGTTCCCGAGGGACCGATGATTGATATTACCTCGCCTGTATTGATCTCACAGTTGACGTCTTTCAGAGGGGTTACATTGGGATACTCTTTGCGTAGATGTTGTATGCTGATCAGACTCATAGTGTAACTCCTTTGATGGTTCGTTTCCGCCTCATCGGGTCTAGCTTGTTCTCAAGAAGCCCAATCAGGTAGATGAAGAAATACGAGATGACGAAATAGATCAAAGCAGTGCTCAGCAAGGGGAAGAACGCCTCATACGTCCTGCTTCTGATGATGTCGCTCACCTTTGTGAGGTCGAGGATCGCAATATACCCGACTACCGAAGTCATCTTGACCATGGAGATGAACTCACCCTTGTAGACTGGGATAAAGTGCCTTGCCGCCTGGGGCATGACAATCTTTACGAACGTCTTCACCTTTCCAAATCCCAAGGCATTGGCAGCCTCGATCTGGCCTTTGTCCACGGCATCGATTCCGGTGCGCATCATCTCAGAGACATAGACTCCGAAGTTGATGGAGAATCCAATGATCGCAACAATGATGGCCGGGATGGGTGAAGCACCAAAGACGACGTAGTAGAGGATCATCAGCATGACGACTATTGGGAGGCCTTGTATAATGCGGATAAAGCAAGCAGCAAGCCCACTGAGGAACTTGTTCTTGGCACGTCTCTGCATACAGATTCCGAAGCCGACAATGGTACCAAACAGTGCAGAGAACACTGAAATGATTATTGTCACATACAATCCGTCAAATACGAGCTTGTACCGGTCTTCATCAAGGAAATTCCGCTTGAAACTGGTTGCAAACTTTGCGAAGAACCCTGTCTTCTCACCTGCATCCGCATTGCCAGCGGCCACGGCATCCTCATTGAGGGTCGCGACCACTATGCCTCCATTATAGAACGGCATGGTGTAATTGATGCTCTTGGCTCGTTCCTCAGTTATGGAAATGCATGCAACCGCAATATCGAACTTCTCAGAGATGATCGAGGGCAACAACGCATCGAAATTCATATCATAGACTTGCATCTGAAGTCCTGCATCTTTGCAGAACCTCGCAAGTACATCCAGTTCAAATCCAGCAGGTTTCCCATCTTCGACATACGCGAACGGTACATTGGAAAGTTGGGTCGCTACCTTGAGCACGCCATTGACATTGGGCAAATCGGAAATGATCGCCTTGTCTTCGATGGATGCGTCGAACCAATACTTCTCCATCTCTGAGAGGGTGCCGTCATCCTTGAGTTTCGTGACGAACTCATTGATTTGTTTTTGTAGTGCAACCCCATCTTCACTCTTTGGTAGGATAGCTGCATACGAATCGGGCTCAAGTGGCGTGTGATAGTACATTATCGATGGGTCTTCCGAGACGATGCTGCGGGCATTCGGTTCGTCGAGGAGGACAAAATCGATTTTATTCTGATGCAATGCTACGATGAGGCTCGGAATATCGTTGTAGAAAGAGAGTGTGGCTTCCGGGAAGTATTTTCCGACGATCTTGTCAAAGATGGTACCTGTGTTGACGCCTGCATTTTTCCCATTAAACTTTTGGATTATCGTATCTGCCGATTCTTCTTTCGTGGCTGCATTTGATTGCTTGGTGACAACAGCAATGCCACCCTCATAGAGTGGGTCAGAGAAGTAGACGCTCTTTGCCCGTTCCTCGGTAATGGAAAATGCCGCGACAGCCATATCAAATTTTCCAGTAACAATACCAGGGATAATTGAGCCGAATTCCATGTCGTAAATTTCTAAAGCATACCCTTTCTCTTTGCAGAACCGGGAGATGATATCAATCTCATACCCCTGTGGCTTGCCATTCCTGACAAAGTCGAACGGTGTCTGCGTCAGTGCCGTTGCCAATTTGAGGACCCCATTGATATTTGGCAAATCCTCAATGATTGTTATGTCTGTATTTTCTGGATCAAACCATGCAGCTTCCATAGTATGGAATTCACTGCTTTGTTTGAATGGTTCGAAAAATTCATTGAATTCCTGAATGAGTTGTTTCCCGCGCGGAGTCTTTGGTGTGATCGCAGCATATCTGTCTGGTTCCAACGTTTCTGGATAGAGGTATAATTCAGGCTCCGAGGCTACCAAATATCTGGCGATTGGTTGGTCCAGGAGCACGAAATTTGTTTTGTCTTGTTTGATTGACAACACGGATTCCGGCAAACCTTTTGTAAAGTCGATTTCTGAATCCGGGAAATATTTTTGTGCCGTCTTGTCAAATATGGAGCCAACCTTGATAGCAACCTTCTTCCCATTGTGTTGGTCGATGATATATTGGGTGGCTGAAGCATCTGTAGGAGGCAAACTGCCGGACATTTTGTTCTTGGTTACTACAACAGCACCACCTAAATAGTTTGGGTTTGAGAAAGCAACGCTCTTCGCCCGCTCTTCAGTCCAAATGATGCAGCAAGTGGCCATATCCATTTTCTGAGAGGCCAAAGAGGGCAATATGGAAGCGAAATCCATGTCATAGAGTTCCAGGCCATATCCATATTCCCTGCAGAACATGTACAACAACGAAATGTCATATCCGACATATTCTTGGTTGCGCAGATATACAAATGGCTCCAGGCTTGAATTTATTGCTACCCGGACCACGCCATTCTTGTTCACCAAGTTCCTGTCGATGGTTTGGCGTTCATCATTGGCTGTGAACCATATGTCTTGTTGCTCTTTCAAAGTCCCGTTTTTTTCACATGCTTCCAAGAATTCATTGGCCTGTGCCAACAACTCTTTTGAGAAGCCAGAATTGGAGAAGGCCCATGCATACTTGTCTTCTGAAAGCTTCTCCTTACTGTATGTGAGGCCTTTATTGTTTGTAGTAATATACACAGCTATTGGCTGATCAACAATGAACGCAGCTATTTTATCCTGCTGCAATGCTACGATCAAATCGGTGATTTGATTGAAGTAGCTATATTGTGAATTGGGAAAACATTCTCGGGTAGACTCCTCGAAGCTTGATCCCGTCAGGATACCAATACGACTTCCATCCAGTGAACTATAGTCAGTACTTGCATACAACGAAACCATGCATAGTATGACCAACATACAGGCAACTCGTTTCATGAGGTCTCCTTCGTGTGATAAGGACTATTTTTCGATAGTGAGGATATCCAAGAATCCGGTGATTTCAAAAACTTCCAACACTTCTTCTTTGACATGGAGGAGACGCATGGAGCCTTGCTTGTTCATCACTTTCTGGGCAGCCAGCAATACTCGGAGGCCAGCACTGGAGATGTAATCGACATCGGCAAAATCCAAGACAAGTCCTTTTGCCTCAGGATATGCTTGTTGCAATGCTGCTTCCAAAGCGGGTGCAGTGACCGTGTCGATCCTTCCGCTTATAGAAAATGTATAGACTCCGCCGTTCTTCTCTTCCCTGATTTCCATACGGTGCTCCTTCCGGTTGTTCCCCACAACCAACATTGGTTTTCCAATCTGGATTGTACCATGATGAATAACACCTGTCACGGTTATTGCAAAAAGTTTAAAATACATGAGGTAAAGGATATATCAGGAAAGAAGTTAGATCGTATGTTGCTTGCAGTTGGAAACAAAAAAGGCATGGTCGGTTGAACTGACCATGCCTGTTGGGGGGATTGTCCCTGGTTATGCCTTGATGAGGTGGACAGCGAATCCGCCGATCTCTTCCTTGAGGTAGACGACCTTGATCTTCCCCTTGGCATCGAGCGTGATGCTCGAGTCATCCGCATGGAAGCCATGGTTGGCAAGATAGCCCAGGGTGCGTTCGACATCGAAGCACTTGAAGGCCAGGTGGCCGCGCTTGCCGCGGAAGATGCGGGGAAGGACTTCGATGATGCCACCCATGAAGGTGGAGGAGTTGCCACGCTTGATGTCCAAGCCAAATGCCGACAAAGCGGTGATGACCTGCTCAGCTGCCTCGGCATTCTCGTTGTCGATGCTCATGTGGGCAAAGGAGAGGCCCTGCAGCTGTACGACTGCCTTCTGGCAGATGTCGCTGATCACGTCCCACTGCTCGTTCTCGATGAGGTCAGCCTTGACCATCCAGGAACCACCGACTGCGAGCACGTTGGATGTCTTTGCATACTCCTGCAGGTTGTCCAATGAGATACCGCCGGTAGGCATGAACTTCAGCTGTGGGAACGGACCTGCGAAGTTCTTGAGCATGTTGACGCCACCCGAAGCTTCAGCTGGGAAGAACTTGAGGACATTCAGGTTGCGTGCAAGACCCTGCTCGATATCGCTGGGGGTGCAGACGCCGGGGACGACGGGGATGTTGTTGCTGATGCACCAATCGACCACCGATGGGTTGAAACCAGGTGATACAATGAAGGATGCGCCTGCGGCGACTGCCTTCTTGGCGAGCTCTACGTTGATGACCGTACCGGCACCGACGAGCATCTGGGGATATGCGGTGCTCATGCGGCGGATTGCCTCCTCGGCTGCATCGGTGCGGAAGGTTACCTCTGCACAGGGAAGGCCGCCAGCGACCAGTGCTCCGGCAAGACCCTCGGCCTTGGCTGCGTCATCGATCTTCACGACCGGGACCAAGCCTACTGCATGGACTTTTTCAAAGAATGCTTCGTACATGGTATATTCTCCTTATTAACATTGTGACTGTGTTGTGAGGTGAGTATACCACACTATTTCCAAAAACGGAACATTGTTTCAAAAAATGTTGACAGTGCTCAAAAGGGCACGTATGATGAGACATACGGTCAATCTGGCCGGCACCAGCACATCAGGAGGGTTTCCCCATGAACAAGAAATACGTCACCTTCGGCGAGATCATGCTCCGCCTCAAGTCCCCCGGCCATGAGCGCCTCTTCCAGTCCCCGAGCCTCGAGGCTACCTTTGGTGGTGGAGAAGCAAACGTTGCAGTTTCCCTCTCCATATTTGGAGAACAGGCACAGTTTGTCACCGCACTTCCCAACAATGCAGTTGGTGAGGCAGCAGTACGTGAACTGCGCAAGTATGGTGTCGACACAAGTGCCATCAACATGACCAAGAATGGCCGTGTAGGCATCTACTTCCTGGAGACCGGTGCAAACCAGCGCGCAAGCTCCGTCGTATATGACCGTGCCGACAGCTCCATTGCCTTGGCCCAGCCAGCTGACTTTGACTGGAAGCAGATCATGCAGGGCGCCACTTGGTTCCATATCACCGGCATTACCCCAGCCATCAGCGCCGACGCCGCAGCATGTGCCCTTGCCGCCATGCAGGGTGCCAAGGCAGCCGGTGCAACCGTCTCGATCGACCTCAACTACCGCAAGAAGCTGTGGAACTACGGCAAGACTGCTCCCGAGGTAATGCGCGAGCTGGTGAAGTTCGCGGACGTGATCATTGCAAACGAAGAAGATATCCAGAAGTGCCTGGGAATCGAGGCTGCATCGGACGTCACCAGCGGCGAGCTGGACACCAAGGTCTACGAGGAGCTTACCGCGGAGGTCAAGCGCCAGTTCCCCAATATTTCCGTCGTGGCGGTGACGCTGCGCGAGAGCAAGAGCGCCGACACCAACGGTTGGAGCGCAGCACTCTCGGGCAAGAGTGGCTTCTACCTCTCACGCCACTATGAGATCACCGACATCATCGACCGCGTAGGTGGCGGAGACTCCTTCGCCGCAGGCATCATCTATGGCCTGTCCAACTATCCCCAGGACGAGCAGTATGCTATCAACTTCGCAGTTGCCGCATCTGCTCTGAAGCACTCCATCGACGGTGACTTCAACCTTGCAAAGAAGAGCGAGGTCGAGGCCCTGTGCAAGGGTGACGGAAGCGGGCGCGTACAGCGCTAGTATATGTGCCTTGCATCCGCGTTCGGATGATTGGAATATGTATCGTATCAACGGGGGGTCGTCGCAAGGCGACCCTCATGTACATTTGGAGGAATCATGATGAGGCTGTTCCTGTTGGGAGACTCTACCTGTGCACCGAAAGAAGAGACTGTCCGGCCAGAGACAGGGTGGGGTGAATGCTTGGCATCACACCTACCTCCTGATTGGACGGTCTTCAACCGTGCGATCAATGGCCGTAGTACCAAACAGGTTCTCGACGAGGGAACTTTCGAGCAGGTTTTGGAAGATCTCTGTCCGGGTGACATGGTCCTCATCCAGTTCGGCCACAACGAGTCCAAGCCAGACGAGGTGCGCCATACCGAACCATGGTCGACGTTCAGCGACAACCTGCGCTACATGGTAGGCCAGGTACGCAAGCATGGTGGGACCGTGGTGTTTGCAACACCGGTGGTACGCAGGAGGTTCGCTGATGGCTGCTTGGTGGATACCCATGGAAGCTATCCCGATGCAATGAAGCATGTGGCTGACCAGCTGCAGGTCCCCCTGATAGACGTGCAGCTCAAGAGCAGTCGGCTGGTAGCGGATCTGGGAGAGGAGCGGTCCTGCACCCTGTACCTGCATCAGGCTCCTGGACAATCGGCGAACTATCCCCAAGGGGTTGCCGACAATACCCACCTGAGCCCCCTCGGAGCCGATGCCGTAGCCGAGATGGTCGCACCATACCTGCTTCGGTTCGCAGGCGACGGATCATCACCAAGGCGATGGAAGTAGCAAGGATTCCCGTCAGGGCGTTGGAGATGAACATCATCAGCCCAACGGCAAGGGAGGTAGGTCCCAAGAGTCCCTGCAATGCCCACAGGACTGGGATACGGAACACGAATACCCTGCAGAGATTGATCAGCAGCGTCAGCTTGGTCTTTCCCATGCCAAACAGCAGCGACATCGCCGCATTGTTGGCTGCAAGGGGCAGGCAGCTGAGCAAGTCAAAGCGGAGCACTCCCAATATCATGTTCTGGAACTGGGGGTCGAAGCCTGTGGCGCTGGTTGCAAAGAGCTTGGTGAGGGGAACCCGCAGGGCCTCTATGCACAAGATTCCAGCCACGCTGATCAGGCACGAGACAAGCAGCGACGACTTGTAGGCCTCTATGGCCCGCAGCGGCTTCCCTGCCGACAGGTTCTGGCTGACGATCGCATTGACCCCATCCACATACCCACCCTGCAAGTTGGTGACCATGCCACAGATATTGTTCGAGACACCCAAAGACCCGACCATCAGCGGGCCATAGCCTGCAACCATCGAGTTGACCACTGTCTTTCCCATGGAGAAGGCTGTCTTCTCGATGCTGATAGGGTACGAGATGCCAATGATCGGACCTGCAATGCTTCTTTTGGGGAGCATCTGCCGGAAGTTGAGGGAGAACACCGCATCCTTGCCACTGAGGTTGCGGATGGCAAACACAAACAGCGAGCAATAGGCTATCAGTGTCGCCACGGCAATCATCAGGATGGTGCCGTCAAATATGTATATGAAGATGGCCGAGAATCCGAGCTTCACGAACATGGTCATCAGGTTGAGCCGGAAGATCCGCTTGGTGTTTCCCCGGACCTTCTCGATATTGATGTACGCCGCGTTGAAGAAGTTGACCACCGTGGACACCAACAGCACCGAGAAGTATCCCAGCCCCTCCGTGATGAACTGCGTGGGGGTCCCCACCCACGAGAGGATCAACGGGGTGCAGGGCAGCAGTACCAATACGATTGCACCCAATATGCCCATGAGCCCGAACATTGAGTTCATCCGCTGCTGTACCTGTGGGTAGTCGCCTGCTCCGAATGCCTGGCTCACCTTGATCGAGGCACCTACGGCAAGACCACCGCCGATTGCATTGACCATGAGGTTCATCTGGCTTAAGTATGCGACAGTCGAGACGGCAACCCCTCCGACGTGGCTGGCCATGAGGGTATCCAGGAGTGTGAAGAGGCCGGCGAACAGTGCATACATCGCCAGCGGCGTGCCCATGGTGAGCACCACCTTGTGCATGTCGCCATTGAGCGATTGGTTTCGGAACTCGGAGTCTTTTCCCGAGAGTTTGGGTGAGGGGTCCATGGCAACAGTTATACCCCAGCCACCTTCCAATATATTACAGGTTTGTTGTATTTATCCTACCAATTCAATGTTTTTTGATGTATGGTGTCAGCATGCCACAATCAACCCCCGTAGATATGTACCACAACCACCAGAACCTCTTTGGAGGCTTGGTGGTCCGCCGTCAGAAAAGTGCCCCGTATGTCTCGATGAAGACCCCCCATTGGCATGATGGGTGGGAGTTCTATTACCTCGTCGGAGGCCAGCGCAAGTTCTTCCTTGGCTCGGAGACCTACGATATCTGTGCAGGGGATTTGGTTGTGATCAACAAACGGGTCATGCACCGGGTCCAGTGGCAGGGAGATGCATCGCACGAGCGGTTCTTTGTGTTTGTCCCCAACAGCTACATGCAGTCGTTGGACCAAGGATCGGTCATCGGCTCCTTGAGCAGCCGCGTGGTGCATGTGCCCAGGAACCTCAGGGGTACGCTACAGGGCATCTTGTCGGAGATGAACTATGAATATGGGGTTGCCGACCGCCACTCTGCATTGGTGCTCCGCATGGATGTGGTGCGGCTCTTGGTGTTCATCGACCGCCTGGATGGGATGGCTCTTGCGGAGATGCCCCAAAGCCATCAGCCACTGGTGCTCCAGGCACAGGCGCTGATGAAGGATCTCTACCAAACACCACTGACGCTGGATGACATTGCAAACAGGTGCGGTGTTGGGCCGGAATATCTCTCACGGACCTTCTCGACCGCAGTGGGGCTACCCCTGTGGCAATATCTGTCGCAGGTGCGTATTTCGCATGCGGCACAGCTGCTGCTCACCAGCAATGACTCGGTACAGCAGATTGCACGGGCCTGTGGCTTTTCAAGCCCCAACTACATGGGGCAGGTGTTCAAGAAGCTGATGGGCATCTCGCCACGCAGCTACCGGACCCAGCGGCTGCAGGCATTGGGATCAACCCTCCCAGCCAAGGAGGCGGGAGAGCCTGGCGCAGGCATTGGTGATCGTGGCGACATCGGTGTCGAAGTTCTTCCGCTCGAAGCGGAACATCGGCCAGGAGACGCTCAGGGCAGCGATGACTGACCCGGTGTAGTCCCTGATGGGGGCTCCGATGCACATGATCCCCAGCTCATGCTCCTCGTCATCCATTGCCCACCCGCGGCTGCGGATTGCGGCGAGCTCGTTGTTGACCTCTTCCTTGGTCCGCAATGTCTTGGGGGTGAACGGGACCAGGGCATGGGCGTCGATATACGCCTTGATGTCGGCCTCGTCCATGTCCGAAAGGAGGATCTTTCCAATGGCGGTGCAGTAGAGGGGAATCATCTTCCCCACGCGTGAGTACATGCGCAGGTTGTAGGTAGACTCCTTCTTCATCACATAGACTGCATGGTCTTCCTCCACGATGCCCATGTGTACTGTCTCCCCCAGTTGTTCGGAGAGCTCCTCGGCAATGGGCTGGGCAAGCTTGATCAAGTCCAAGTGCTCCAGCCCATGGGAGCCGACGCTGAACATCTTCAGCGTCAGCGAATATTGGTCGGAGGGGTCTCGATAGACATACCCCAGCGACGAGAGGGTCGAAAGGAACCTCAGAAGCGTGGCCTTGGGAAGCTCCGTCTCCTTGGCAAGTTGCTCCAAGTTGATGCTTTTGTGCCGTGCAAGCCGCTCCAAGATCGTAATTGTCCTGACCGCGGAGCTAATCTGCTTGTCGGTGCTCCCACTCTCCATCTCTTCCAGTTCCTTCTTGCTCATGTCGTGTCCCTCCGTTTGGGATTAGCCTTCGAAATACCGCTGTGCGTTGCCAAAGGAGATATTCTCCACCATGCTTCCGAGCATCCCCATGTCGTACGGTACTTCTCCGTCCTCTACCCAAGTTCCCAGGATGTTGCACAAAATCCTGCGGAAATACTCGTGGCGTGGGTAGGAGAGGAAGGAGCGGCTGTCGGTCAGCATGCCAATGAAGCGTCCCAGCAACCCAAGGTTGCCCAGGTCCTTCATCTGCTGCTCCATCCCATCCTTGTGGTCACAGAACCACCAGGCAGATCCCAGCTGCACCTTGCCCGGGATACCACCACCTTGGTAGCAGCCCATCAGGGTGCCCAGCGAGTAGTAGTCCTTGGGATTGAGGGTGTAGAGGATTGTCTTGGGGAACTGGTCGTTCTCGCTCATTGCGTTGAGCAAGGAGGAGAGGTTCTGGGCAATGGGGAGGTCGAACGAGGCGTCAAAGCCAGTATCGGGTCCCAGGAGCTTGAACATGCGGGTATTGTTGTCACGCAGTGCTGCAAAGTGCAGCTGCATTGCAATGTTGCGCTCATGGTAGGCTGCTGCCAGTGCGATCAGGACCTTGGTCTTGTATGCATCTACTTCGGCAGCGGTGAGCTCACCACCCTCCATCTTCTTTGCAAAGGCAGATTGGATCTGCTCGTCGCTCATCTTGACGAACGGGGGATAGGAGAGGGCATGGTCGCTTGCCTTGCAGCCCAACGACACAAAGAAGTCCAGGCGCTTGACCAATGCCTTGACCACATCATCCACGCTGTTGATCGCCATGCCAGCGCTGGTACCCAGCTGCTTGATGTACTGTGCGAAGTCAGCCTTCTCGATGTTCAGGGCCTTGTCCGGGCGGTATGAGGGGAGCACCTTTGCAGGACACTTTCCCTCTTTTGCAATCTGGGCATGGTATGCCAGGTCGTCGGCCGGGTCATCGGTGGTGCCCACTGCATAGACATTGAACTTGTCCATGATGCCGAATACCGACAGCTGGGGATCTTCTGCGAACTTCTTGTTGGCAAGGTCGTAGATCTCACGGGCATTGGCGCGGTTGAGGATCAGGTCGATGTTGAAGTACCTGCGCAGCTCGAGGTGGGTCCAGTGGTACAGGGGGTTGCCCACCAGCTGCTCCATGGTCCCTGCCCAGGCAACGAACTTCTCATAGGGATCGGCATCCTTGCCAGTGACCAGGTTCTCAGGTACGCCGTTGGAGCGCATCTGCCTCCACTTGTAGTGGTCACCGCCCAACCATGCGTCCGTGATCGTGGAGAAGCGCTTGTTCGCCGCAATCTCGGAGGGGATGAGGTGGCAGTGGTAGTCAAAGATTGGCTGTGTCGCCGCATGCTCGTGGTACAGCTGCTGTGCGACCTTGTTGGAAAGCAGGAAATTCTCGTCCATGAATTGTTTCATAGTATTACTCCATCCTTGAACAGGGAGATCTCGGCATAGCCGTTCTGTTCGTTTTTCGTATGATAGATTCCGCTTGCGGTCTGCGCCACAAGGTTGATGAAATCGTCCGTTACACCCTGCTCGTCCTCGACCAGCAGCCTGCCGGCGTCAAAGTCGATCCAGTTGGCCTTCTTCGTTGCCAATGCACTGTTGCTCGCCACCTTGATCGTCGGAACGGGAGACCCAAGGGGTGTGCCACGTCCGGTGGTGAACAGGATGATGTGTGCACCTGCGGCCGTCTGAGCCGTGGTGGAGACAATGTCGTTGCCCGGTCCGGTGAGGAGGTTCAGTCCTGTATGGTGGACCGTGTCCCCGTAGGAGAGCACAGCCTCCACTGGGGCTTGGCCACCTTTCTGCACGCATCCGAGGCTCTTGTCCTCAAGAGTGCTGATGCCACCTGCCTTGTTTCCGGGAGAGGGATTCTCATAGACCACCTGATGGTGGTCGGTGAAGTATCCCTTGAACCCGTTGATCAGGTCAACAGTCTGTTTGAACACCTGCTCGTTGACACACCGGTTCATCAGCATCTGCTCTGCACCGAACATCTCGGGAACCTCTGTGAGGATGGCAGTCCCACCCATGGCTGTCAGAGCGTCGCAGAACCTTCCCACCAATGCATTGGCTGTGATCCCGCTGAATCCGTCCGAGCCACCGCACTTGAAGCCGACGACCAGCTTGCTCATGGGAGCGGGGGTGCGTACATCCTTGGATGCAACTGCGGCAAGCTGAGATAGGAGTCCGCGGCCAGCTTCCAGTTCATCCTCCACCTCCTGGCAGACGAGGAACTTGACACGTGCAGGATCTACATCCCCAACCAGTTGGCGGAACGACTCCATGGTGTTGTTCTCACAACCCAACCCGATGACCAGTACGCCACCGGCGTTGGGGTGGTGGACCAAGTCAGCCAGGATCTTGCGGGTGGACTCATGGTCCTCACCCATCTGGGAGCAACCATAGGGATGGGTCCACGCATGGATGCCATCCAATGGCAGGTCCGCAAACTCCGCAGTAGCCCAGCCAACCAGCTTCTCGGCAACGCGGTTGACGCAGCCTACGGTCGGGACAATCCACAGTTCGTTGCGAACTCCGATGCGCCCGTCGGCGCGGTGGTATGCCTCGATGGTGGGCACTTGTCCTTCCCACTGCTTGTGCAGCAGCTCCGCCTGGCGGATGCACTGCTGCGCCGCCTGCTTGTCGTAGGTGTACTCCGAGCTCTCCGCCAGCAGGGTCTTTGTGTTGAAGGCATGCACGTGGCTGCCCTTGGCAATGAACTCCTTGGCGCTGCCGATGGGGTAGCCGTACTTGATCACCTTGTCGCCGGGCTGCAGGTCCACCAGCGAGACTTTGTGCCCCGCTGGAACATCGGTGACGAGGGTGATAGCCTCATTGCCGATGGTGATGACCTGTCCCTTGGAAAGGGACTCGATGGCAACTGCCACCGAGTCGGTCGGATGAATTTTCAAAACAGGATTGGTCGACATATTCGTTCCTTACAATACGCTCTTGATCGCTTCGCGCATCCCCTTGTCCCAGATCAGGGCAAGGTTGTCGCGAACCATATCCTCCAGGCCGTTGACCTGCGTCAGGTCCTGGCCCCACCAGTCGCTCTGGGAGAGGATGCCCTTTGCAAGGCGGCGTGCCATGGTCTGGTTGTCGCCACCCTCACCATAGAGGAGCGCGAACTTGGCCAGCACGTCGGGGCTGTCCTGGATAAGGTACGTCTGGCCGTCCCTGGTGCCCTTGAGGGCCGGGCCGTCCATCTCGGTGCCACGGTAGAAGGAGATCAGGGCAGCGAGTGAGAACACGAGGATCTTGGGCAACGTCCCCTGCTTCTGCAGGTAGCCCAGCAGCGAGGGGAGGTCACGTGTCTTGAACTTGCTGGTGGAGTTGAGGCTGATGGACATCAGCATGTGGCGGATATAGGGGTTGGCAAACCGCTCCAATACGTCAGCCGCATAGCTTTCCAGCTCCTGCTTGTCGCCGTCCATGGAGGGGATGATCTCATTGAAGATACCCTCGTGCATGAGCTTGTAGACATCCGGGTCCTGGATGCACTGCTCCACGGTGTCCAACCCAGCTTGGTAGGCGGCAAGGACCGTCATGGTATGTGCACCGTTGAGGATGCGGACCTTGCGGGTGCGGTAGAAGCTCATGTCGTCGGTCCATACCACGTTCAGGCCGGCCTTGTCGAAGGGGAGCTCGTCCTCGTGGAACTTCCCGTGGCATTCGATGACCCACAGGTGGAAGATCTCGGCAGCGTCCAGCAGGTTGTCCTGGTAGCCAAGCTTCTCGCACAGTGCGGCTGCCTCATCCTTGGGATAGCCTGGGACGATGCGGTCGACCAAGCTGTTGCAGAAGTCGCAGCTGTCGTTGAGCCAGGAGACGAAGGCAGCCTCGAGGTTCCATTCGGAGGCATAGCGGAGGACAATAGACTTGAGGGTGTCGCCGTTCTTGTCGATGAGCTCGCAGGGGATGATGATCATGCCCTTGTCCGCTGCTCCGGCAAAATGCTGCCAGCGATGGTAGAGGAACGCACAGACCTTGCCAGGGTAGGAGACCTGTGGCTTGTCGGCCAGGGTGTCGCCGCTGTGGTAGGAGATGCCAGCCTCGGTGGTGTTGGAGACGATCAGGCGCAGGTCGGGGTTCTCGGCGCAAGCCATGTACTGGTCGAACTGGGCATAGGGGTTGATGCAGCGGCTGGTGCTGTTGATGCAGCGGTACTGCTCGACGGTGTTGCCGTTCTGCACGCCACGCAGGATGGTGGTGTACAATCCCTTCTGGGCGTTGATCATGTCGGCCATGCCACGGTCAAGCGGCTGGACCATGACGACATTTCCGTCAAAACCGGTCTTCTCGTTGAGGATGTCCACCATCCAGTCGACGAATGCACGGAGGAAGTTTCCCTCTCCATACTGGAGGATGCGCTCTGGGCGGGTGACGGTGCTCTTTACTTCATTGATGGGTTGCAGCATGTGAAGTCTCCTTTATATGACATAGCATACTTTGTAATATCGCGGACGGCCTACGCCAGTCTGCATGTTTTCTTCTTCTGGCGAGCCGGGTTCCTTCCAAAGAGGAATCCCCCAGTCAGCGCACAGATCATTTGCTGGAATACAATGCCGAAGATGACCGGTATGGCCGTCTTGGGCGGGAAATATGAGATCGCAAGTACCAATGCGGCACTGATGTTCCTCAGTCCTACGGAGAAAGTAATGCCGACTGCCTGGGGACGGTCCAGGTGGACAGCCCATGTCAGCAGGCGTCCCACGAGGAAGCCTCCGACGGCCAGCAACACCGAGACCAGGATGATGGGAAGATAGCTCCAGTCGATCTGCAGCACCTCGTCTGCCACCTGCGAGACATTGATCGCCACCACGAACAGCAGGCAGATCTTTGCAAAGGGCTTGAGGCATGGACCCACATGCTTGGTGACCCGCTCCTTGGTGAAGAGGTTGGTAAGTGTCCCCAGGATCGAGGGGATGACGACCATCCATACCAAGGAGAGCATCATTGCGGTGGTGTCGATCTCGATATTGGTCTGGGTCAGCAGCTTGACGGTGAACGGGGTGAGCACTGGTGCCAGCAATGTGTCCAGGAGGATCAGGGTCAGCGACAGGGCGCCGTCGCCTTTGTAGATGTTGGACCAGATATAGCCGACGACGGCAGTGGGGATGGAGAACAGCAGGATGTAGCCGGTGATGACCTCCGGGGTTGCCTGGAAGAATATGGAAGCTACTGCCCATGCCACAAGGGGCATCAGGATATGCGATCCTAGGAAGAACACGATCAGCGGCTTTGGGCTGGAGAGGACACGGAAGAACTCCCTGGGGTTGATCCCCAGCGCACCGCTCATGGTGATGAAGGCGAACAGCCAGGTGACCGCCGGTTTCATCCAGCTGATGCGTGCTCCCAAGATCAGGCCCAGGATGACCCCCAAGGGCGTGAGTATGGGCATCCCCTTCTCGAGGATCTTGTTGGAGCGAAGAAGAAATGACTCTACGTTATTAAAATGAAACATTGTTCCAATCCTACTCCCCGCTGGGTGAGCTGTCAAGTTCATTCTCCGGACATTTCTTTTGACTATTCCGTCCCTGCCCAACATGCTATGATGGCTGCATGCAGGAACACGAGCAACATACCCCATCATCTCGGCGTGACATCGGCTTCATGCTTGCGTCCATCCATACGGGATCTTCCAATAGATTGTGGACCGTCCTTGCCGACGAAGCCACCCGATGCAACGATGCACTCTATATATTCGCAGGCGGGCGCCTGGAGTGCCGAGAGAACTTCGAGTACCTGCGTTCCTCCGTCTACCAGCTTGCCAACGCAGGAAACCTTGATGCCTTGGTCAGCTGGAGCTCCAGCATCGGTGGGTTTGTCCCCGTGGAGGACCTTGTCCAGTTCCACAAGCGTTTCTCCAATCTCCCGTTCGTTTCGGTGGGGATGAAGATCGATGGGAAGCCGAGCGTCAATTTCAACGCCTATTCTGGGATGAAGGCGGCGGTTGCCCATTGCATCAGCCACCATGGCGCGAGAAAGATTGCATTCGTGAGGGGACCCGACCAGCATGTGTCGGCCCAGGACCGCTACCGCTCCTACGTGGATGCGTTGTCCGAATACGGCATACCGTTCGACCCAAACCTGGTCAGCAGCCCAACCTCATGGTCCAGCGGGGATGAGGCGTTGGATGAGCTGGTCGTCGGACGGCAGCTGGTCCCAGGAAAGGACTTCGACACGCTGGTATGTGCAAGCGACCTGATGATGTTCCAAGCTGGCAAGCGGTTGGAGGCGATGGGGATCGACATTCCCGGGGACCTGCGGCTGGTAGGGTTCAACGATACCCATGAGAGCCAGTTGCTGCGCGTTCCGTGTACTACCGTCAGCATGCCGTACGTGCAGATGGGGATCATGGCCTACGATACCGTGGCACGCATGGTGGACAGCCATGATGTGCTGGGCGAGGGTGATATCCTCCTCCCAGCCGAGCTGGTCGTCCGCCGTTCCTGTGGCTGCACCGATTCCTTGGGTGGCATCGAGCATGCCCGAGAGGTCATTACCGACTCCCGCAGCTATTTCAGATGGCTGTCCCATGCGATGCGCATCAACGAACAGGTGCTCCACCAGCATGTAGATCCCCTCATAGACCTTGCGCTGAATGGTACGGCCAAGTCGCTGGAGAAGGGATGCACCGATTTGCTGGAGCAGTTCTTTGCCTGGGGAGGGGACGTCAACCTCTTGTACGAGGCACTGCGCTGGCTGCAGTTGTTCCTCCCACTGTCGGATGACATGCAGTCATTCCTTTCCCATGATGTCCCCCCCTTGGTGGGTCAGATGCAGAGCCGGACGTTCAACTTGAGCACGTTCGAGTCATCGCGCAGGGGCGTGCTGCTCAATTCCCTCAAGTGCGACCTGCTGTGCATTCGCTCGGTCGCAAACCTCGGTGAGGTCCTCCACCGCCATTTGCCCCAGCTGGGAATTGACGCCGCCTTTGTGGTCCTCAACGAAGGTGATACCTATAGCCGCCTTGTCGGTGGGTTCCTCCAAGATACATTGTTCGAGCATCAACGGGAGTTCTCCATGGGGAAGCTGTTGCCTTCGGACATACGGTCACGTCTTGGCACAGGCATCTATGTTGTACAGCCGCTGTTCATGGAGAACCAGCCGTTGGGGTACTTCATCATCCGTACCACTTCCCGCAGCGGTGAGCTGTTCGAGGAGCTGCGGTCATCCCTGTCCAGTGCGATCAAGGGGACATTCCTGCTGGATGCCGCAAATCTCGCCCGGGAACAGGCGGAGAAGGCGCAGCGTTCCCGCTCCGAGTTCTTTGCCAACGTCAGCGACGGCCTGCGCGATCCTTTGGAGCAAATCCGAAACCTCGCTGCCCTGGGCACCGACACGCGTGTCACCCAGGATATCGGGGCGGAGATCGACAAGGCGTCGCACCTGCTGGACCTTGCCCTGGTCCAGACTGGGGAGCTGGAGCTGGACCGCCGGTTGTGTGATGCGGATGCGCTGCTCAGGCAAGCGTGCCAGTCTTTGGAGATACCCTATCTCAGCAAGCGTCTCCCCTCGGTGGTGTTGGACGAGGAGCGTCTGTTCCAAATGGTCTCGATCATTGCCCGCAAGGCCCATGAAGAGGGAGTCGCCTGTTCGGTACAGGCGGAAGCGGGTGTGGATGGCTTGGTCGTGCGCTTCCTTGTCCCGGGGTGGAACCCAGTCATGGCCATGCAGGACCCAGGGTTGCTGCTGTGCGAGCAGATCATGCTGATGCACGACGGCCGCTGTGAGATTACCGATGAATTCATTGCGTGTACCTTTGCATGGCCGACACTCGGTGGGCATGCGGGACGCCAGCCAGTGCGGTATGATGGACCGGCATGGTTCTTGGGAGAACCGACTTGGTCCTTTGACTCTGGATTCCCACCCGTTGCTGCTGTCTCCCCCCAGGCTCTGGTGAGCGGGGAAGTGCCGGGTACCACGCCATCGGTGTTCGTTTGGGATGCCGAGCAGTCTGGATTTGATTCATTTGCGGCGTTACATGCCATCAAAAGTGATCCACGCAGATCGGAGATACCGTTTCTCGCCTTGGGATTGCCCCCAGGAGCCCCTACGCTTGACTCCGCAGTCGAGGCACTTGCAATCTCCCAAGGTGGCGTCGTGGTGTTCGTGCTGGGAGATGTCCCACCAGCCCTTCTGGAGGTTGTTGCCCCCCGGGATGTCCTCCGGTTGGAAGACGTGCACGAATATATGCAGGCAGCATCCCAGAATCCTCCGTCATTGCTGCTGATGGGTGCGCCGTTCGGACCCTCCGACATCACATACATCCGTGGACTGTCGGTTGCCGGGAATGTTCCGGTGCTCCTGGTACGGGATGTGCTGAGCAACGACGAGACCGAGCAGCTATGCCTGTTGCCGCGGGTCATCGTATGTGATCCCAGCATGTTTGCATGCCAGTCGTTCGTGGGGAGGATCAACGGCATCCAGGGAGGAGATGATATCCTTCCGGCCCTCACTGGCGCATTGGTCAAGCGTGCGGTTGCATTCCTGCAGGCCAACGCGACATTGCCGATCTCGCGATGGCAGTTGGCAGAGGCCGTGCATGTCAGCGAGGACTACCTGACACGGATATTCCGCAGCGAGCTGGGACTCTCCCCTTGGGAATATCTCAACAGGTACCGGATACACCTTGCCTCGAAGCTCCTGCAGGGTTCCGCGTTGACGATCAACGAGATCGCATCCCGTACCGGGTTCCAGGACCAAGCCTATTTTTGTAGGGTGTTCAAGAAGATTACGGGGACTACTCCAGGGAAAATTCGCTCCAGGTAACGCTATTTCGCCCCTTGTTCCATGCCAAAATGTCGGAAAAGTACAATTAGCCCCATGCATTTTCACCAAAAGAGGGCGTATGCTACAGACAACGAGGTATGAATCAACATGGCAAAGAGCAAGGAGCTGAAACAGCGCAGTCCATTGGTGCGGGAGATCATCCGACACAAGTCGGTCTACCTGATCGCCGCCATCCCTGTCATATATTATGTGATCTTCAAGTACATCCCGATCTGGAACGGACAGATCGCGTTCAAGGACTATATGGCCCTGGACGGGGTGTTGGGGAGCAAATGGGTCGGTTTCGAACATTTCAGGACATTTTTCAAGTCCTTCTATTTCTGGGAGCTGCTGCGCAACACGCTGATGTACAGCTTCGGGAAGATCATCTTCTGTATCCCCTTGGCGATCATTCTCTCCATTGCGGTGTATGAATGCCGCAGGACCCACCTGCGCAAGGTAGTGCAGACGCTGACCTACCTGCCGCACTTCCTTTCATGGGTCATCATGTATGGTATCCTGCTGGTCCTCCTGGCCCCTGGCGATGGCGTGGTCAACGACGTGATCAAGTTCTTCGGTGGCAAGCCGGTGGACTTCCTGACCAATACCAAGGCCTTCCCCTGGATAGTCATCTTCTCGGATGCATGGAAGGAGATGGGGTGGTCGGCCATCATCTTCATTGCAGCGTTGATGGGCATCGACATGTCGTTGTTCGAGGCTGCGATGGTGGAGGGTGCAAACTCCTGGCAGCGCGTGAGGTACATCACGCTGCCGTCGATTGCCCCCGTGATCGTGACGGTGCTCCTGCTGAGGATCGGTACGATCCTGGATGCAGGGTTCAACCAGTTGTTCATGCTCTATTCCCCGGCTGTCTACAGTGTCGGCGACATCATCGACACCTGGGTATATCGGCAAGGCCTGTTGGAATTCCAGTTCGGCCTGGCAACAGCTGTAGGCTTATTCAAGGGTGCCATCGGGATGATGCTCATCTTCCTGTCAAACAGGCTGACCCGCAAGATCTCGGGCTCGTCGCTCTTCTAGGAACAGGTGGACAACATGGGTAACAAACAAAGAACTATCAAAGGTACAACGGTCCGCCTCACTGGAGCCGACCATTCATTCTACATCCTGGTGGATGTCTTCCTCTGGATGCTGCTGTTCATCGTGGCGATCCCGATGTGGAGTACGATCACCCTCTCGTTCAGGCCCAATGACTTCATTGGAAGCAACATCGAGGGGATGTTCCTGATGCCATGGAAGTGGTCCACGGCAGCATACAAGGCGTTGCTGGGCAACAATGGGTTCATCCTTGCCTTCGCAAACAGCCTCAAGATCCTGGTCTTCGGCGTCCTGACGTCGTTGTTGCTGACGATTCCCCTTGCGTATGTGCTGTCGGTAAAGACACTGCCCGGGCGCAAGATCCTCAGCGTGCTGATCATCATTCCCTACGTGTTCAACGTAGGCATGATCCCCTCCTACCTGTTGATCACCCACATGGGTCTGATCGACAAGCTGGCTGCGGTGTTCCTTCCTGGAGCGATCAGTACCTACAACTGCATCATCATGCGCTCCTTCTTCGAGGGGATTCCCAATGAGCTGAAGGAGTCGGCGAGGATCGACGGCTGCACGGAGATCGGGGTGCTGACGCGCATCATCCTCCCGCTGTCCAAGGCGATCATCCTCACCGTCGGGCTCTATTATGGAGTGTCGTTCTGGAACGACTTCTTCCATGCCATGCTCTACCTCAACAGCAACTCGCTGCAGCCGCTGCCGATCCTGCTGAGGAACATCCTGATGGCATCTGGCATGAATGAGTACGTTGAGGTCAATGCGTTTGGCGAGGCCCCGATCAACGCCATCAAGGCTGCATCGGTATTCATGAGCGCGATCCCGATGATCATCGCCTATCCGTTCATCCAGAAATACTTCACCAAGGGAACGTTGCTGGGAAGCGTCAAGGGTTGATTAATTTGTCCGTTTTTCTCACCGATGGTGAGATGGAAAATGGGGTGGCGATGCCACCCCAGAGATATGATTCTGCAACAATGGTGTCCAAACAAGGAGGAATGACCATGAAGAAGCATCTGTTGGTTCTGGTTTCGATCATCGCGATGATCATGTCGCTGGCAAGCCCAGTATTCGCACAGGGCGGTGCTGAAGCGGCGAAGACACAGGAATTGGTTCCCATCGAGCTGTGGTATGGCGCAGCCATCACGGAGGCAGGACCTCCCCCGACTGACTGGGTAGGCTACCAGATCATCAAGGACGAGCTTGGCATCGACCTCAAGCTGACCGCCCTTCCTTCGAATGAAAGCGACCAGGACGTCAAGGTCCAGGCAGCTGGCGCAGCCAACAACCTCCCCGACCTGTTCATGGTCCGCCGTGACGCATGGAAGCGCTTGGTCCAGCAGGGTCTTGTTGCATCCGTGGACGAGATGTATGACCTGATGCCTACCCGTACTGCCGTACAGTATGACGACGACAGCAAGGCGTTCACCACGATCAATGGCAAGTCCTATGGCTTGGCTTCCCCAGGCTCGATCATCAAGAACGAAGGGTTGCTGATCCGCAAAGACTGGCTGGACAAGCTGGGTCTTGCAGTTCCCACCAACACCGACGAGCTGATGGAGGTCATGAAGGCCTTTACATTCAATGATCCCGATGGCAATGGCAAGAACGATACCTATGGCTATGGCGCATTCATCGAGGTCAACAACTACGAAGAGGGCCTTGGCCGCCGCTTCCAGCCGATCCTCGGTGCATTTGGCGTTGATGGTACCTGGGACCTCACCACTGCAGATCCTGGCCTGAACCTCAAGGATCCCGAGATGTACGACGCAATGGTCTACATCAAGCAGATGATGGACGAGGGCGTGCTTGACCCCAACTGGATGTCCTACAAGAAGGATGACTTCCGTGCAGCATGGAAGCAGGGTCGCTTTGGTATCATGCGCGAGCAGAATGCAGCATTCGCAGCAAAGGCCAACTATGCTCCGTTCGACAAGAACTTCCCCGACGGCGAATGGATTGTCATCGATCCTCCCGCTGGCCCCAATGGCGATGCATCCATCGGTCCCTACACCGTGAACTACCGCATCTATGCAGTCTCCTCCAAGGCTGCCAAGGCTGGAAAGACCGATGCGATCGCACGGTTGCTGGAATGGATGTCCTCTCCCGAAGGCTACTACCTCCTGGGTTGGGGCGTTGAGGGTGTGAACTATACCAAGGATGCTGCTGGCGTACCTGTTGACGCAGGCCTCGAGCTTGGCTTCTCCACTCCTGCTGGCCAGACTGTGACCCAGCTGCGCAACATGGTCTTCTACAACAGCGACATCGAGCTTGCTGCTCGGTATCCTCAGTATGTGACCGAGACTTCCGGCAAGACCATGAGCGCCCTGACTGTCATGCGTGACATGCAGTCCCGTGACTGGACCGCTAACATCGGTTCCGATACCCTTCCTGCACCCAATGCAGACGTGAAGAGATTCTACGAGCAGGGTCTGCTCGAGTTCCTCACTGGCAAGCGTGCACTGACTCCCGAGAACTGGGCAGCATGGCTGGCCGACTTCGACAAGATCGGTGGAAAGGCTTGGGAAGAGGCTGGTGTTGCGTTCGCACAGGAAAACAACCTCCTCAAATAATTCTCGACGTTCAACATGGCATTCCGTACGGGCAACCGTACGGAATGCAGTCCTTCAACAATTCGAAAGCAATGGAGTATCACGAAGATGGGACCTGACAAGCGGACTCTCTCTCAACGTATGGCTGATTCGGTCATCAAGCGTTACCGCCCTGGCATGATGCGCTGGCATTATGAGCATGGGCTGGTGATCATGGCCGCTCGGCAAGTAGGTTCCCTCATTGGCGACCCTTCCTATGATGCCTGGGCACTGAGCATGTACTCGCCCCTCATCGGGGAAGATGGCTCGATCGTGACGTACCGGGAGGGGGAGTACAACCTCGACCAGATCAATGCCGGACGCAATCTCTTCGGCCTGTATCAGCTGACGGGGCAAGAGCGCTTCCACAAGGCGGCACAGCGCCTCAAAGCACAGCTGGTGCATCAGCCCCGGACCTTTGCCGGTCCTTACTGGCATAAGGAGATCTATCCTTGGCAGGTATGGCTTGACGGCTTGTACATGCAGGGACCGTTCAATGTCCAATACAGCGCAGAGTTTGGAGACGATGGTTCCTTTGATGATGTATGCGACCAGTTGGTCGCGACATGGGAGCGTCTGCGCGACCCCAAGACTGGGTTGCTCTACCATGCATGGGACGAGTCCCGTGGCCAGAGATGGTCAGATATCGTCACCGGTTGTTCCCCCCATTTCTGGGGAAGGGCCATCGGTTGGTACTCCATGGCCATCCTCGACATCATGGACTATCTTCCCCCGCAGAGCACCAAGCGTCCCGTGCTGGCTTCTATGCTGGTACAGCTGTTGGATGCTGTCCTGAAATATCAGGATCCGTGTGGCATGTGGTATCAGGTCCTGGACCAGTCCACACGGGAAGGAAACTACCTGGAGACCTCTGCCACTTCGATGTTCGCCTATAGCCTGTTCAAGGGTGTGCGCACCGGGCTCCTCGATCACCACGGACCCTACGTCAGTGCTGCACGCCGTGCCATGGACGGAATGCGCGAAAGATATCTTACAGAGGATGCGGATGGCCAGTTGCATCTGGGCGGAATCTGTTCCGTCGCGGGCCTGGGTGGCAATCCCTACCGTGACGGTTCGTTCCGCTATTACATCCTGGAGCCGGTGGTGACCGACGATTTCAAGGGTGTGGGCCCATTTATGCTTGCCTGCATCGAAGAAGAGCGGCAGTAGTCGCCCGCAGGACGGGCGTCGCCCGGTTCTTCGTCTCAATACCTCGTAGCCTGCGTCGCAGGCGCAAGGGCTCCGCAAGGGGCCCTTGTCCAATTTCTTGGGATGCATTCCGTCATTGGACCATGTTTGTATCACTTTGGGTGCAAATGGCGATATGAACAACAATATTGCAACATATGGGTTGTGTATATCGTTTGACACGGTCTCGGGCAGGCGGTAATATTATGCATACAAATATACTCTTTACAGGAGAGAACACATGAAGAAGTTTACTGTTGTACTCTGCGTCCTGCTGATGCTCGGAACCTTCGCTTTTGCAAACGGTTCAGCTGAAGTTAAATCAGGAAAAGATGCCAAGCTGAAAGTCGGTATGGTTACTGACTCCGGTACCATCGATGATAAGTCCTTCAACCAGGGAACCTGGGAAGGCATCAAGCGCGCTGCTGACGAGTTCGGCCTTGACGTCAAGTACCTCAAGCCAGCCGGCACCACCGAAGCTGACTACCTGAAGGAAATGGGCAACCTCTATGACGCTGGCTACAAGTACATTGTATGCCCCGGCTTCAAGTTTGAGACTGCCGTGTATGTGGCACAGGACAAGTGGAAGGACGCCAAGTTCGTCATCCTCGACGGCGAGCCCCATACCGCTGACTATTCCACCTACCGCATTGAACCAAACGTAGTTGCTCTCTACTGGGCAGAACAAGAGTCCGGCTTCCTCGCTGGAGTCGCTGCTGCACTGCAGTTGCAGAGCGGTGAGTTCGGCTTCATCGGCGGCATGGAGATCCCCGCAGTCCAGAAGTTCAACTGGGGCTGGCAGCAGGGTATCAAGTATGCCAACGAGACCTATGGCACCAAGATTTCCCTCAAGCAGGAAAACGACCTCTATCAGGGTTCCTTCGACAACATCGCAGCTGGTCAGCAGATTGCAGCTTCCATGTTTGACAAGGGTGTAAATGTCATCTTCGCAGCAGCTGGTGGCGTTGGTGTTGGCGTTATCAACGAAGCCAAGAACCGCGTTGCAGCTGGCAAGAACGTATGGGTGGTCGGTGTTGACGTTGACCAGTACGCAGACGGCCTGTTGCCTTCCGGCAAGTCTGTGATCCTGACCTCCGCAATGAAGTACCTCGACCGCGCATCCTATGATACGATCGTCGAAGAACTCAATGGTCAGTTCCCTGGTGGTCAGATCCTCCGCCTGAACGCAACCAACGATGGCATCGGTATTCCCGAGGCTAACCCGAACCTCTCCGACAACGTCCTTGCAGAGGTTGCAAAGGTCAATGGCCTGATCAAGTCCGGCAAGATTGTCGTGGCTGATTCTCAGGTTGCTGGTCTGTACAAATAACCGCATAGCTGAACTACTTCCCAAGGGCCGCCTGACATGGCGGCCCTTGTGGAATTCTCAGGCACTGTTGTCCCATTGGGACACGCAAATCGTTACACGAGTCCCTCGTGTCCTCAAAGGGAGTCAAAAACACCAATGAGTCATGTAATTGAAATGTTGCATATTCGCAAAGAATTCCCGGGTATTGTCGCCAATGATGACATCACTCTCCAGGTAGATGAAGGAGAGATCCATGCCATCCTCGGTGAAAATGGTGCGGGAAAATCCACGCTGATGAGCATCCTGTTCGGCCTGTACAAGGCTGACCGTGGGGTGATCAAGGTACGCGGAAAGGAAGTTCATATCAATTCGCCCAACGATGCCAACGACTATGGCATCGGCATGGTCCACCAGCACTTCCAGTTGGTCCAGAACTTCACCGTCACCGAGAACATCATCCTGGGCAAGGAAGGTGGTTTCTTCATCAACAAGAAGAAGGCCTCCGAGAGGATCAAGGAGCTCTCAGAGAAATACGGGCTGAGCATTGATCCTGACATGGTCATCGAAAACATCTCCGTTGGTATGCAGCAGCGTGTTGAGATTCTCAAGATGCTCTATCGTGACGCTGAAATCCTTATCTTTGACGAACCTACGGCTGTATTGACGCCACAGGAGATCGAAGAGCTGATGGATATCATGCGTAGCCTCGCCAAGGAAGGTAAGTCGATCATCCTCATTACCCATAAGCTGGATGAGATCAAGGCAGTTGCCTCCAAGTGCACCATCATCCGCAGGGGAAAAATGATCGATGTCGTGGACGTCCATTCTACCAGTTCCGCAAAGATGGCTGCCCTGATGGTTGGCCGTCCGGTCAACTTCAAGGTAGACAAACGTCCTGCGCAGCCTGGAAGGATGATCTTGGATGTCCACAACCTCAACGTGATGAACAACAAGAAGGTCCTGGGCGTCAAGGATTTCTCGATCAACGTCCGTGCCGGTGAGATCGTCGGTATCGCTGGTGTCGATGGCAACGGCCAGACCGAGCTGATCGAGGCCATCACGGGCCTACGGCCCATCGAGTCGGGGACTGTCAGCGTGGCTGGGGTGGACATTACCTCCGCACCGGTTCGCAAGCGCAACGAGGCAGGAATCGGGCATATCCCCGAGGACCGCCAGAAGCGTGGCCTGGTCCTCAACGAGACAATTGCACAGAACATGGTCATCAAGGATTATTACCATGCACCGTTCTCCAAACATGGAATCCTGGACAAGAACAAAATAGAAGCGTATGCGACTGACATCGTACAGCAGTTCGACGTGCGCAGTGGCGAGGGAATCTTCTCTCTGGCCGGCAAGCTCTCTGGTGGCAACCAGCAGAAGGCGATTGTCGGACGTGAGGTTGTCTCCGATCCACCGCTGTTGATCGCTGTGCAGCCCACCCGTGGACTGGATGTCGGTGCAATCGAATACATTCACAAGCAGCTGGTCGCGCACCGCGACAAGGGGAGGGCGGTACTGCTCGTCTCCTTCGAGCTTGATGAGATCTTCAACCTGTCCGACCGGATCGCCGTCATCAATGCCGGCGAGCTGATCGACATCGTCAACACAAACGAGACCGATGCTCATGCAGTCGGCTTGATGATGGCTGGCGTACGTGGCAACGGAGGTGCGCAATGAACAGGAAGAAATGGCATTTCAAGAGCAATGATTTCCTGATTGCTATCTCCGCGGTGTTCCTGGGGCTCGTCGGTGGTGCAATCCTGATGGCAGCCATCGGGGACAACCCGTTCAAAGGGTTCTACTACCTCTTCAGGGGTGGCTTGATGAATATCGAGCGTATCGGCAACACGATGGCTACGGCCACGACGCTGATGCTTGTAGGTCTGTCGGTCGCATTCGCGTTCAAGACAGGACTGTTCAACATCGGTGCCTCGGGCCAGATGCTCGTGGGTGGCCTGTGCGCGACGTTCGTGGCACACAATGTGTTCCTTCCTCGCCCGCTGTACCTGGTCGTGCTGATTCTTGCAGGGCTGCTTGGTGGTGCGATCTGGGGTGTCATCCCAGGCTTCCTCAAGGCAAAGTTCAACGTCCATGAGGTTGTCTCGACGATCATGATGAACTGGATCGCCTATTGGTCGGTCTTCTACATCGTCCCCGCCTACCTCAAGGGTCCTTCCTTGGAGACGGAGTCCGCCTCCATCGCCTTGACCCAGTCGCTTCGTACCGATTGGTTGACGAACCTATTCAATGGATCGTACATGAACCTCGGTTTCTTCATAGCGATCATCTGTGTCATTCTCGTCAAGCTTGTGCTGGACAAGACGACGCTGGGCTTTGGTCTGAAGGCCGTAGGTTCCAACCGGTTCTGTGCAGAGTATGCAGGTATCAAGGTCAACCGCAACGTCGTCCTGTCGATGATGATCGCAGGTGGCCTTGCAGGTCTTGCAGGCCTGACGTTCTACACTGGCTATGCACGCAACATGCAGATTGGCGTCATGCCCGCTCAGGGATTCGACGGTATCGCAGTTGCCCTGCTGGGCGCCTGTAACCCGATCGGTGTCTTCTTCTCCGCATTGTTCTTTGGCATCCTGCAGTCCGGCAAGGGCTTCATGAACGCCATGACCAGTGTTCCCCCGGAGATTGCAGACACGATCATCGCAACGATCATCTACTTCACCGCGACGAGCGTCCTGTTCAAGAAGTTCTGGGACTGGGTGGCAAAGAAACTGACGATGCGCAGCGAGGAGAAGGAGGGTATACCTGTGGTGAACCCCGATGTCTCCAAGCGTGAAGAGGCTGTTGCCGACGAGAACTGGGAGCTTGACCATGACAAGATCGAGGGTGATACCGACGGCTTGTTGCCGCCAGATACCCCTGCGCCCGGCGATGGTTCGGACGACGACGAAAAGGAGGTGAAGTAAATGAGTGAATTCTGGGCAATTATTACCATGATTTTCCCGTATGCTATTGCATACACGATGCCGTTGCTCATCACCTCCTTGGGTGGATTGTACTGCGAACGGAGCGGCGTCACGAACTTGGGTCTGGAAGGCTTGATGCTCATCGGGTATTTTGCCTCCGCTTTGACGATCAAGCTGACTGAGACTGTCGCCTATTCCATAGCATTGCCCTTGGGGCTGTTGGCTGCGGTTGTGTGTGGTGCGATTTTCTCACTGCTGCATGCCTTTGCCTCAATCAACCTCAAGGCTGACCAGGTCATCAGTGGAACTGCGATCAACATGCTTGCTTCCGCCCTGACTGTCTACCTTGCCCGTACGATCACCGGAAGCGGCAACATCCGCATCATGATGGGTATCGTCAGGAAGAATGTTCCAGTTCTTTCCAATATTCCCATCATAGGGCCCCTGTTCTTCTCTGGAAGCTATTGGAGCACCTGGCTGGTCCTCCTGATCTGGGGACTCTCCTGGCTGTTGTTGTACAAGACATCCTTCGGGCTACGGCTGAGGGGTTGTGGCGAACACCCGTCCGCAGTTGCATCTGCTGGTGTCAACGTCCGTGCCATGAGGTACTTCGGTGTCGTAATGAGCGGAGCACTTGCCGGTTTGGGTGGCGGTGTCATCCTGATCACCTATTCGGGCGAGTTCAACGGTTCGGTTGCAGGCCTCGGATTCTTGGCAATCGCAGCCTTGATCTTCGGCCAGTGGAAACCCCTTGGGATTTTGGGCGCTACGTTCTTCTTCGGGCTTGCCTCGACGTTGGCGAACGTCTCCCAGGTTATCCCGCAGCTGCAGGTCATCCCACCGGTATACCTGAAGATATTCCCGTATGTGGTCACCTTGATCGCACTGGTCCTCTTCTCCAAGAAGTCGGCAGCGCCAAAGGCAAGCGGAGAATCCTTCTAGTCATTTCCCCGTGTTTTCAATCAAACGGTACTGTAGTTCCAATCACACTGGAGCAACAGTACCGTTTTCGTATATGCTGGTCAGGTCATGAAGAAAAACGCACTGCCTTGGATCATCATGCTCTTGGTCATCCTTGCTCTCATATCATTGGGGCTTGGCATCTACCTGTATGTCACCCGTCCCCAGACCGTCGACTACCTCTCCCTCGACAACGGGCCCATGAATGTGCCTCAGATGCTCGAGCCCCCAGTACATTATTCGGATAGCATTGCACCCCTGTCGATAACAGACACCTCGTTGCCCGACAAGATCCTGCAGAAAGTCTTGGGCCCGTCTCCGATCATTGGGATCAACGACAGTGGAGACGGTGTGGATATCGAGACCAATACGCCAGTCGAGTGGGATGTCTCTTTTGACGTACAGCCCACGGAAGGGGAGTTTGGGTTCACCACGAAGTGGACGTTGAACCTGTGACTATTCCCTGGGAAGAATATAGGATACATTTGAACATGCAACACATATGGAGGAATTACTATGGAAAACCTGATGGACAAACTGCTTGAATCTGCATCTTTCATCCGTAGCAAGGTGGGTGACGAGGCCCTGCAGATTGGTATCGTTCTGGGAAGTGGCCTGGGAGCCCTTGCCGAGAGCGTCACGGAGGCTGTTGCAATCCCCTATGCTGAGATTCCCCACTTCCCCGTTTCCACCGTCCCCGGCCATGCCGGACGGCTTGTCATCGGCAAGCTCGAGGGAAAGCGGGTGGTCTGCATGCAGGGCCGCTTCCACTACTACGAAGGATATTCGATGGACCAGGTGGTGTTCCCCATCCAGGTGATGCGGATGCTTGGGATACGCAACCTCCTGCTGACCAATGCAGCTGGATGCGTCAACAAGGACTGGAAGCCTGGCGACCTGATGATCATCACCGACCATATCAAGCTCGTGGCGGACAACCCGCTGCGCGGACCCAACTGCGATGAGCTGGGACTGCGCTTCTTCGACATGTCCAAGGCATATGACCCTGACCTGCGCACCATGGCGCTGGGTGTCGGTGAGGCTTTGGGCATTCCCCTCCGCCAGGGCATCTATCAACTGTTCACCGGACCTTCGTTCGAGACACCGGCTGAAGTGCGCTTTGCACGTATGTGCGGTGCGGATGCAGTTGGCATGTCCACGGTCCCTGAGACGATTGCAGCCAACCAATGCGGCATGAAGGTGCTGGGGATCAGCTGCCTCACCAACATGGCTGCTGGTATCCTTGACCAGCCGTTGGACCACCATGAGGTGCTGGAGACGGGCGAGAAGGTCAAGGTGGCGTTCAGCAACCTGGTGAAGACAATCGTCCATACATGGCCGGTGCAGGACTAAGATGCCCTGGCAGGAAGTCGTTCAGCGTTTTGGACTCGTTCCCCTTGAGGGTGAGGGAGGCTATTTTCGGATAGCCCATGCTTTTATGCAGGATGGGAAGAAGCTCGGGGGTGTGATCTGGTATCTGATTACCCCCGACTCCTTCTCTTCGTTGCATTGGCTGCCCACTGACGAGGTGTGGTATCACCTGGAGGGTGATCCTGTCTCTCAGCTGGTCCTCCGCCCAGACGGAACATTTAGCGAGACCCTGCTGCACAGCGGGGCCAGCGCAATGTCCGTAGTGGAAGGCGGCTGTTGGCAAGGCACGCGCTTGACAGAGGGGTGGTCGCAGGGGTATGCATTGTGCAGTACCGTCATGTGCCCAGCCTATGTGCATGAGACGTACCGCCAGGGGACTTCAGGACTGCTTTCCTCGTATCCCGACTGCAACAGCTTGGCATCATATCTTTCGGAGGTGCTCTGATGAAGCTGCATCTTGCGGGAAAGGTAGTCCTGGTCAGTGGAGGCTCAAGCAATATCGGTGAGGCAATCACACGCTCCTTCTCCCAAGAGGGGGCTGTGGTCTACGTAGGGTTTGCCACCGAGGCTGGGGAGCTGCGGGCGCAAGCCATGTGCTCTTCCCTGCCACAGTGCTCTCCCATCCGTTTGGATGTCACCAGCGAGGAATCCGTGCAGTCAGCCCACGACCAGCTGATGCAGCTCCATGGCCACTTGGACGTACTGGTGCACAATGCCGGGGTATTTACCGTCGCAGCCCAAGAGTCCCTCTCCCAATCAGAGTGGGACATGGTGTTCAACACCAACATCCAGGGAATGTGGCGCCTGGTGCGCCTGATGCTGGATTTGCTGAAGCGTGGGACCAACCCTGCGATCGTGGCGACATCGAGCATGAATGCACTGCGCCCGGGCTTTGGTGGTACTGCCCACTACGACGCCTCCAAGGCGGCTGTCAGTGGATATGTACGCTCCTTGGCAGCCGAGCTGGCACCATTGGTGCGCGTCAATGCCGTAGCGCCTGGGTTGGTGGATGCTCCGTACCTGCATGGCGACAACCCGTTGGGGAGCAAGTATGAGAGCCGTAGCGTGCAGGGCCGGATGGTCCCTGCATCCGAGATTGCTGATGTGGTGCTGTTCCTTGCATCCGTTGTCTCCGCACCGATAGTCGGGCAGACAGTCGTGGCCGACTGTGGCTACATGCTGGGGTGAGGGCGATGAAGATCCTGTGCATATCGGATACGGTGGACCCAATCATCTACTCTCCGAACATTTCCAAGCGGTATGCCGATGTGGATTGTGTCGTCTCTGCAGGGGATCTTCCGCTGAAGTATTATGAATATATCATATCGTCGTTGAACAAGCCGTTGTTCTTTGTCTTTGGCAACCACAACCTGGAGCACCGCAACATGTTCATCAGGGGCAATCCGTACTATGGGAGCCTGAGTCCGAACTACCACCACAATGGAACCGTACTGCCTCCCTTCGGTGGGGACTATGTTGACGGCGAGGTCTGCTATGACAAGCGCAACAACCTGATCATAGCAGGGTTGGGTGGTTCACGCAGGTACAATACGGGAAGCAACCAGTATACCGACAGGGAGATGTTCTTCCGGATATTGCGCATGGCGCCCAGGCTGTTGTTCAACAAGATGGTCCATGGCAGGTGCCTGGACATCTTGCTGACGCATGCTCCGCCGCTTGGCATCAACGATGACATCGACCCGTGCCACACTGGGTTCAAGCCACTGCTGACGTTCATGAAGTGGTTCAAGCCAAAGTACCTGCTGCATGGGCATGTGCACCTGGACGACCTCAATGCCCCGAGGATCGTCCAGTACCATGGAACGACGATCATCAACATCTACAAAAACTTCATCCTCACGGATGATGAACTGGGAATAAAGAAATGAATAGGGATGAACTTTCGTATCAATCAAGTGAAGACTTCACAAAAGCCCGTGCTCGCGGGCGTATGCAGTCGTTGCTCTCCACCCTCCAGTGGAAGAACTCCGACCTGCTTTCCTTCTATGAGGTGTCCGAGCTCCTCAAGCCCAAGCACGAGACGTACCTGGGCATGCGTACCATACCCATCGACAAGATCATAGGCAGCGAGGGGCGCTACCATGACTTTACCTTGGCTTTCTACCCCAAGAAGGATTTGCTGCGCAACCGCTGGGAGAGCATCGACCGTGCCCACAAGAACTACATCAACCTGCCTCCGATCAGTGTCTACAAGCTGGGTGACGCCTATTTTGTCCGTGACGGCAACCACCGGGTCTCGGTTGCCAAGACACAGGGGATCGAGTTCATCGATGCCGAGGTTGTCGAGCTGGACAGCGAGATCCCGATAGAGCCGGGCCTGACCAAGCGCCAGCTGAAGAAGCGGGTGGTCAACTACGAGCGTGAGAGCTTCAAGGAGCTGTATCATCCCGAGGGGTACCTGGACATGGACCAGATTGAGTTCACCAGCCCAGGTATGTATCCGGAGATGGTCAACCATATCCTCGTCCACAAGTACTACATCAACCAGGACAAGACCGAGGAGATCTCATTCCAGGAAGCAGCCAAGTCGTGGTTCAACAATGTCTACCTTCCGATAGTCCAGGAGATACGGCACGAGCATCTGCTCTCGTCGTTCCCAGGACATACCGAGGGTGACTTGTACATGTGGGTGGTGAGGCACTGGGACAACCTGAAGAACTCTTCGGGTAGCCAGGACATCTCGATCCAGAGCGCTACAACCGACTACAAGAAGCGTTTTGGCAAGAAGGGCTTCTTCAACCGGTTGAGCGCACGGGTCAAGGATATTTTCTCAAAGGAGTGATGCCGGGGCATCACTCCTGCACGTATGCTGCGAGAATGTCGGCGTAGGCGCCCATGACGTCCCCCAGCTGTTGCGATGGCCGGATGATGTTGTCCTGGCCTGCAAGGTGGACCAATCCTACCACCGGCTGGTTGCAGTTGGGCATCTCGGTATGGACGCCGAACGGGATATGGAGCATTCCCATGTTCTGAGCCCAATAGAGCATTGCGTCCAGTGCATGGGACCCTTCGCACGTTGAATGGGCACAGGATGTGAAGCATCCGAAGAACTTGCTCTCCAGGCTCCGGTCCTCAGACAAGTCGAAGGTGGAGTCAAGGAATGACTTCATCTCCGCCGTGACGTTTCCGAACTTGGTGGGGCATCCAAGGATGACCATGTCGCTCTTCTTCAAGGTAGAGATGGTCGCCAGCGGGATGGCCAGTATATCCTCGTAATATTCATTGGTAGTCTCTAGTTTGTTTGCCCAAATGTGCAGGTCTGGGTCGTCCACGCGGTACAGCCGCGCGTCGACGTTGCGCTCCTTGAGGAGCTCCTGCATATAAGAACCCATGATGTATGAGTTGCCGTTGACACTGTGGATGATGATTGAACACCGTTTCATGTTGTTCCTCCTGGGAAGCCGTGGTTCCGGTACCTCCACTATACTACGGAAAACGATGTCGGTGTACCGTTTTTCAGCACCAGGCGGTATACAGTCCTTCCCGTTCGTCGACGAAGACAGGTGTCCCATAGGCTTGTGAGAGCAACTGCTCGTTGAGTATCTGTTCCTTGGGTCCGTCGGCGAAGATTTTACCATGCTGCATGACAACCACCCGCTTGATCTGGGGGATGATCTCCGACAGCTCATGGGTGACCAGCACGATGGTCTTGCCTGAATCCGCGAACTGCTCCAATGAATGCCGGTATTGCCTTCGGGAGGGGAAGTCGAGATTCGACACCGCTTCGTCAAGGAGCATCACCTGGGGGTCATGGACGCAGGCTCTGGCAAGCAGGACCCTGCGCGCCTCGCCAGAGGAGAGCTGGTTCATGCGCTTGTCGCGCAGGTGCCATACCCCCAGTTCCTCCATGACCTGTTGTGTCCGTTCCCACTGTTGTGGGGTGACGGTATGGTGGAAGTCCAAGCCGATGGAGCTGAAGAAGCCGGAGACGGCGGTCTCACGTGCCGTATAGGTGCTGTTGCACAGGTACTGCAGTGCCAGGGAGACGACTCCCATCCTCTTGCGCAGTTCCAATACCTGCCAGTGGTCTTTTCCAAAGAGGAGGCGGCAATAGTCCTCCCGCCACAGCGGGTGGATCTCCTCGCAGATGACCTGCGCAAGGGTACTCTTGCCTGCTCCGTTTGGCCCGATGATGGCAACATGCTGCCCCGATTCCACGGATAGCGAAATATCGTCAAGGATGTTGGATCCTTGACGACGTACGGTTGCATGGCGGATGTCTATGATGGTGTTCATGCCTTGGTCTGCTGTTCCTTGAATGATATGGTGCTGGTGTACAACCGCATCCTGTTGGTGATCTGGAAGGTGAGGGCACTTCTTTCAAGCAAGAGTTCGTCAGCCGCCTCCCAAATCATGAACGTCGCGCAGATGTTGACCGTATCATAGAACACATGGTCTATCTCTGTCAAAGTTGCCATCATGTATGAGAAGAGGAGGAAGATGACACCACAGGCGAGCAGCGTGATGATGCGCAGCGACATGACGTGGCGTTCCCTGATCTGGATCCTTGCGGAAACTCCAAACCAGTTGCGCAGCATGTTGGAAGCACGCGTCTTCTGCCCCTCGGTCAGTGGCTGGCGTACATCCAAGCTGATATTGAGCGTCCGCGCAATGGGGATGTATGTGATGGCCGTGTTGATCCTGTCCATGACTTCCGCGGATGGCTCGGGGTATTCCTCTGGTGCCAGGGGGTTGTAGAGTTGGTCAATATCCTGCAGGACGATTGGGATGGTGACGTCCCCATCTCCCAGTGGATAGAATACGGTGGATTGTTCCTTCTGTGCGTTGAGTCTCTTCAGCGCATCCTTATAACGTGACAAATCGAAGATCATGATTCCTCCCTACAGTGTGAAATATACAGGCTGCAAGCCATGGTGTACACTGTTTGACATTCATGTCATATCTAGAGTTACATGTATGTATGAAGTCAGCTTATGACATATAAAAAAAATTTAATTCCATTGTATTGAATATTTTTACGTGTGGTGTTATTATGTCATAAGTAGAAAAGGTTGTTGCTTGTGACACGTATTGGTACCGTGTTGAAATGTGGTACCAAGATTGATGAGGAGTAAGCTAGCATGGAAATACAAACCGCAACAGGAACCAAGTCATCCCGTATTGCGTCGAAGCTCGAGGAGATGATCCTCAACAACGAGTTGAAGGCAGGGGAATTCCTTCCCTCCCAGCACGAGGTTGCCAATAGGTTTGGAGCAAGTTCTCGTTCCGTCCGCGAGGCATACAAGCATTTGGAGGCCAAGGGGCTTGTGCAGATCCACCAAGGTCGCAAGGCTGAGATCAAGGCAAACAACTTGGATCAGTTCGTTGAATCCCTTTCCAACTCTATTATCCGCAACCAGGCCAACAACAAGAAGCTGGTGCTGGACCTGCTGCAGGTGCGCATCACCGTCAGCACTTCCGCCGCCCGCCAGTTCTCACGAAATCCTGACCGCAAGGAAATCGTCAACGAATTGCGCGAGCAGTGCCAGAGCATGACGAGCCTGCTTCCCGATATCCAGAAGAAGGAGCCCAATGCTGTAGACCGCTTCATGCAGTTCGACGGTCGCTTCCACAGCATCATCGTCCGTTCCAACGGAAACCAGATCCTCAATGCCATCTATGAATACCTGTCGCCCCTGCTCCAGCAGAACCTCAGGGTGCTCAAGTTCACCTATTCTGAGCTTGAGAAGCGGGTACGTGACTATGTGTATCTGTGTGATGCCCTGCAGAATGGCCAGACTGACTTGGCCGTGGCGCTGATGCTCGTCTCCATGACGTCGCTGAAGTCCAAGATCGTGGACAAGTTCCCTGAGAAGGATGCAGCCTACGCTTGAGCAGCTGCCGTGAATATGGATGCCATGGAAGTTGATTGATTGCAATCCAGGAGCATATAGAGAAAACAGGCGCGTGCCGCATGGCAGGCGCCTGTTCCATATTCTGGTGCTGGTGGAGTCTTAGAGCTCGATGCTCTCGAACTTGTTGACCATGTTGGTCATGTTGACCAGAGTCAATGCAACCGCAAGGTCGGTCTGCCCGTTTTCAAGGGCTTCGACGAGGTAGCGGTATTCGTTGATCTTCTTGCGCATCTCGGTAAAGGTCTCGGGCAGCCGTTCAAGTGCGTTGTACAGCTGGGGTGCGAGGTTCTCGTAGATGCTGTTGAGGATGATGTTGTCATTGGACCTGATCAGGTTGGTGTGGAACTCGAAGTCGATCGCACGCAGCTGTGCAATGAGGTCTGGGTCCTTGCTCTTTTCCAAGGAGGGGAGCAGCAGCTCCATCTTGGAGACGCAGCGGTCCAGTGCACGGATGACGATCATGCGGGCGGGGTCACGGCTGAGCTCTCTGGTAGCGGAGACCTCAATGGTGGTCCGTACCTGCATCAGGTCGTTGATGAGCTTCCTGTCCGGTGCATGGTTGGTGATCAGGGTAGCCGAGAGAGACTCGACGAACTGGTCCAGGCTATTGGATTTGACTATTGCACGCTTTCCCTGGCTGACTTGGATCAGTCCCTTGGCCTCGAGGTTCTTGAAGGCTTCCCGAACGGAACGGGAACTGGCGGAGAACTGCGTTGCAAGCTCCTGCTGCGACGGAAGGGGCTCTCCCGCCTTGTAGGTCTTGGAGAGGATCATCTCCTCGAGCTTGTTGGCAATCTGTGTTGACTTGGTTTCAGTAGCAAGCGGTGTAATCATAAAGAGCGTCCCTCTTTTCTTTGTCCGTAATAACGCAAGTGTATCACCTTTCAAGGCAAATATCACCGTTTTTTCTCAAACTTCTTACATTATCCCCGTTCATGTGACGTAGGAGCCCTCCAAGGTGGAATATCGATGACATAAGTCCATGTAGATAGAACCCAAAAAAGGTACCAACCTACACATACAAACGGAACGAACTATACAACACACCCCAACAAAGGCCATAAATGCCACAAGTGTGTCAAAAGTTAAAATCATATAAATAAAGAAAATAACAAAAAATCAATAAAAAAATTAAAAATAATATCAATTTTTTTACTTTATTATTGACATAAGTCTGCAACGAGAGTACATTATGGTCGTAGGGAAAAACAAAGACTTGCACGGATAAAAGACTTCCCGGCAAGATACATGGAGATACAAAATGAAAAAGATGATTGGTGTTCTTCTGGTTCTGGCGATTGTGATGACTGGTGTGTTTGCTGCAGTTCCTACTGCTTCTGATGTGAATGTGACCCTCAATGGAACGGTGGGTGCTTACCTCCAGCATAGGTATTCAGCTACTGCAATGGCATTTGATGCATTGACGCCTGAAGTGGTTGCCAATCAGGCCGTGGCTCTTGAAGTTGGCAAAGGAAGCCAAAACCTTGGTTTTTATTCAATGTATACCAACGTGCCCACTGCCGTGACAATCAAGTTGACCGCTGGCTTGTTCTCCTCGAATGATTCTGGCGTGGATACCACGATTGGATATACGCTTGCTGGAGTTACTGTATCTGCCAATAATACCGAGATTATTGGATTTTTGACCGATGACACTGCTGCAGTTACTGCAGGAGCAGCAACCAAGCGCAGAATCGTATCAAAGCAGTTGGTCGTGGCATTGACTGACGATGATGTGACCAATGCGATTGCTGGTGCCTATACTGCACCTCTCGTATTCAACGTCACTGCTAACTAAACAATACAAAGTTTACATCAAGCCCATCGCGCTGGCGTGCGATGGGCTTTTTCGTCTACGTGCACCAATTTGCCTCAAGTGATCTTCAGAATTCATACAGACAATACCACCAGGGGTGACTGAGCTCATGGGATACCAGGAGCCTGGATGCTTCTTCTTGTTCCTCCTATCTGCCTATTGCAGGAACAAACCTTTGATGCTGAGTAATGATATGTGAGAGGGCAGTGCCTCGCTATGCTTTGATCAGCTCCTGTTGGCGACTGAGGCGGATGGTTGATTACTTCTCCAGTGCTGGGGCTTGCTACGACCACTACTAAGTCATAAGCGGGTGCAGTTCTTCAGCGCATAGCGAAGATTGTGCCTGTACATCATTTCAATCGAATGTGAGCTGAAAGGTAGGGATTAAATTTCTGATTTGATTCTGTGAAGTCCCTTGCATTAGCTAATCGGTGTGAATTGCACACAGATTGGAATAAAGATCTACCTCGGCGTGTGTTTTGTAGCAGGTCAGCCTGGTGTCTTTCTACGATAGAGTGAGAGCAATAGGCAGCAGTTGTTGGCTGATATGAGCCATAAAGATGACACAAGCTGGGTGTATTTCATGTATACATTACCCAAAAATGTAAACATTCTGAGATGAGAGACGATAAGTAGAAATAGAGTGAGTCTTTGTGGCATAAGTTAAATATAAATAATATAACAAGTTAATAAATTTTCACTAAAAATTATGAGATTTATACAAGATTTTGATAAAAGGTATTGACATAAGTCTGATAGATTTGTATTGTATGGATGTAATCAAAAAAAGACTTGCACTCGATTACAAAAGGTAAAGGAAAAAGAAAATGAAAAAGATATTGATGATGGTAATGGTTATCGCAATGGTTGCTGGAAGCTTGTTCGCTGCTAATTCTACCGTGAATCTTCAGGCAAA
>CAYXIH010000003.1:0-73873 GCA_964465155.1 uncultured Sphaerochaeta sp. | reverse complement strand
ACTGCTGTCTGGATATCCTGCTTGTTGCGTTCGAGCAGGGCTTTTTTGTCTTCAGGTTGATAGTGCATGGCATCCATAAGACCGCGCTGAAAAAGAAATTGATCCGAATCTTTCAGATAGTGCTTTACAAGATCGGATTTGCGTAGTATATTTCCATTGAAAGAGGAGATTTTCCCTGAAGGCAATTGGAGCCCTAAGACGGAAGACTCCTCTTTTGTCTTTCCCCCTGCTGGTTCTCTGCAACAACAGCCCTTAATTGAACTTTTCTACTGCCAGAAGTTTTGATATAATGAGTTGAGAAGCTCCAGTTTTGGTATTACGGTTTGAATGTTTTTCATCCATGTAACTTCGTACTTGGTTACCGAACTGGAGTTTTTTCTTTTTTAACCAACCAGTTTCTGACACAAAAGATCCAATACCATTCTTATTCAATGGAAGAAATATCTCCGTTCTTTCCTACAACGCAATTGTCAGCAACCCAGAATTAGAGATCTATGGATTATTTGTTGTCAAAGACTCAGAAATTGTTGTTTCTCACATGAAAGATTCCCTTTGTCTTGCAGTTCTCTGTGATTCGTTTGTACCCATATCCAGATATACAGCACTCTGAATAATCTCAGTTTCTCCTTCGGGCCCTTCCCAAACCAATAGCCTGTGAGCATCTTCTGTTTGGGGTGTTCATCAAACGACATCCTTGTTGTATCATGGGGTACGACCCAGGAGGTCCTGACAATGGAAGATTTACAACATAGATATGCTCGCCTCATCCTCGAGGCTATGGCGCGTGTTCAGGAAGGAGACGCCGTCTCAATCAACACCGAGGGAAACGGAGTTCCGTTTGCACAGATGTTGGCGCGCATGGCAAGCGAGATCACGCTGCAGCAATCGACGATCGTCGTCATGGAACAAGGCAAGCCCGACAGTGTCATACCAGTTGACCCGATGGAAAACGATATTCTCAGGCCAAACCCCACTGGTGCTGTCATGATCCGTCTTGCCGATCCAGATACAAAGGAATGGGAAGCACCCCAGACATTTACCGGACTTGATGGTGATTTCGCACGCCTACAGCGCTATGAGCACCTTGCGGAACCACTGGTGTTCGACAGAAGGATAGCAGTGCCGTGGGTGGTAGCAAACCTCCCTGGGCCTGAGTGGACACACCAGATCCTCGGTGAGGATGAACATGAGGAAGCCCTATGGAGTATCCTTCAGGATATCCTGAGGCTGGACGAGGACGACCCGCGCCGCACATGGGATGACCAAGCCCAGATGCTCCATTACCGCAAGCAGTACCTGCAGTCTTTGAAGGTGAAGTCTCTGCATCTCAGCGCCCCAGGTACGGACCTGACGTTCAGCATCCCAAGGAAAAGCCATTGGGAGGGGGGAATGGAAGTCCTCCCTTCGGGCAGGAAGTTCATCCCTACCCTTCCCATGGAACAGCTGTTCACGGCTGTTGTTGCTGCAAGCGTAGAAGGGACAGTCAGTGCAACTCGTCCAATCGGTCTCTTTGGCCAGACGGTCACCAATGCAACCTTCACCTTTGAGCATGGCGTACTTGCCTCCTACGATGCAGAATGGGGCAAACACCTGCTGCAGGCTTTCTTCGCACTCGATGAGGGAGCGGCACGTATCGGAGAGGTAGCTTTGGCTGACGAGAACACTGCTGTGTCGCGCATCGCCCCATATTATGGTGTTTCATCACTTGACCGGGAACGGACGTCCCGTCTCCGGTTCGGATCCGTCTCCCTCTCCTCGATAGACCGTGACATTGTCTATGATGAAGAAGGAGACTTGCATACCGAACACGGGTTCAACCTCTCCAATGTCTACCTTGACTGCCCGTTTGGTTCGGAAGCACTTACAGTGACTGCCCATACCGAAGATGGTACGGATGTGACATTGATCGAACATGGTATTTTCATCGACTAGGAGCTAGAAATGAAACAAGAAAGAAAAACTGCCTACGCTGACCTCATCATCGAGCGCGGGATCAATTTGCGCAAGGGACAGAGCTTGGTCATCAAGACTGGGCCAGGCACCTACGACTTTGCACGCATATTGGCAAAGTCTGCATATGCGCATGGGGCATTGTTTGTGAATGTCCAGCTGGATGACCTTGACCTGCTTGCCAGCAGGCTGGCAAACCAGACCATTGAGGATGTGGTCAAGGAACCACACTACCTGTTGGATGAAGACTACGAGATGATCTCCGAGGATTGGGCATATATCAGGATCGACAATACCGAAGACCGCCTGGACCACGCCCCCTTTGATGCCGTGAAGTACCAGGCGTACCAGAAGCAGTTCTCCGTTGCCCATTCTGCCATCATGGAAAAACGCATGCGCCACCAAAGCCAATGGTGCGTCGTATGTGCAGCTGGCCCACGTTGGGCACAACTGGTCCTGGGCCCCGAAGCCACACAGGATGAGATGTGGGATCTCCTGTCCCCTATCCTGCTGCTTGACCATGAATCGCCGGTACAGGCATGGGATGAGAAAGACAAGGTCTTTGCCAAGCGGATGGAGTATATGAACTCGCTGAAGATTCAGTCCCTCCACTTCAGCAGCGGTGTCACGGACCTGACTATTGGTTTCCGGCCACAGAGTCTCTGGCTTGGCGGCTCAGACCCCCTTCCGGATGGGAGCCGGTTCTTCCCCAACCTCCCAACCGAGGAGATCTTCTCCGTACCAGACATGTATGATGTCAATGGCCATGTCACGACCACTCGTCCTGTTTCTGTGATGAACCAACCAACCGAGGAGGTGACGCTCACGTTCAAGGATGGTGTCGTGGTAGATTGTACGGCACGAGTTGGCTCGGATGTGATGCAGAAGTTCCTGGATATCGATGAGGGTTCCCGGAGGCTTGGAGAATGTGCGCTGGTTGACGAAGACAGCCCAATTGCAAAGAGCAACAAGGTCTTTGGCTCGATCCTCTATGATGAGAATGCGTCATGCCATATTGCACTGGGTGCCGGCTATCCTACATGCCTTTCCAACGGGAAGAACCTCACTACCAAAGAACAGCTTCATGGCGAGGGCTGCAATACGAGCCTCAACCATACTGACTTCATGATTGGTTCACCCGACATGGACATCATGGCTACTACTGCAGCAGGCAAGCAGGTTCCCATCATGAGCAAGGGACATTTTGTTTTCTAATATCCCCCCAGAAACATTCAAGGCTTCGTACCACCCGGTGCGAAGCCTCTTCTTTTTTCAAGACAATATCGGGGAATTCAGGTCCGAGAGCAGTTTCAATCCATCCAGCGTATGCAGTGGTGATACCTCTGAGATCCTAGGGATCAAGGGGGCAATCGTAGAGGAGAGGCCGCCTGTTGCAATGACATGCAGGGAAGTTCCTATCTCCGCTTCGGTCTTCTCGATGAGCGAAGTAACCATTCCTGCATAGCCATACATGATGCCGGCACGGATCGATTGTACGGAATCCCTGCCAAGCACGGTTGTCGGGAGTTTCAGCTCTACCTGGGGAAGCTGTGCCGTATTGCCAAACAAAGCGTTGACGGCTGTCACCAGACCAGGAGCGATAGTAACGCCAAGTACGTTCCCTGCCCCATCCACGGTCGAACAGGTCAATGCAGTCCCAAAGTCTACGACCATTGTCGCTTCCCCTGGAAACTGGTGATGCGCCTGGGCAAGGTTGCAGAGCAAGTCGGAACCCAACTCTGCAGGGATTGAAGAGGGTACCAAGCCAGTTGTTATGGAGTGTGACACCATCAAGGGCTCCACTCCAAACAAACGGCTGGTATTCTTCTGCAGTGACCGGGAGAGGTTTGGCACGACCGAACTGATCACTGCACGTTGTACGTCGGAGGTATGGAATCCTGCATGTGTAAACAAGCTCTCAAGCACCACAAAATACTCATCGCTGGTCTTGCGCTGGTCGGAATAGATCCTCCAGTGCTCGAGCCATCGGGTACCGTCATGTACCGCAAGGACAATATTCGTGTTGCCAATGTCCACCACAAACAACATGTTCCCCCCCTTGGTCATCAAATGGCCAGTGCCTGATGCTTGCCTGAGTACATCTCGTCCCTGATCGCACGGATGGATGGGTCGGAGAGATACTCATCGAACTTCATCATCCTGTCGATCATACCCTTGGGCGTGAACTCAATGATCCTGTTTGCAATAGTGTCGACAAACTGGTGGTCATGGCTATTGAACAGGAGTACGCCATTGAAATCAATCAAGCCGTTGTTCAAGGCAGAGATCGACTCCAGGTCAAGATGGCTCGTCGGCTCATCAAAGATCAGGCAGTTGGTCTGCTCCAGCATCATCTTGCTCAGGACACAACGCACTTTCTCTCCACCGGACAGGACGGTACAACTCTTCAGGGCTTCGTCTCCGCTGAACAACATCCTTCCGAGGAACGAGCGGACATAGGTGTCGTCCTTCTCGGTGGAATACTGTCTCAGCCAATCGGTAATGGACAAGTCCTCCTGGAACATATACCCGTTGTCCTTGGGGAAGTACGACAATGAGGTCGTGACACCCCAGGTGAACGTCCCCTCGTCAGGTTCCATCTGCCCAGAGAGGATCTGGAACAGCACGGTCTTTGCGAAGTGGTTCGGTCCAACAAGAGCTATCTTGTCGCCATTGTTGACCATCAGGTCAAGGTTGTCCAATACCTTCACGCCATCAATGGTCTTTGTCAGCCCCTTGATCTCAAGGATATTCCTTCCAGGTTCACGAAGTGGCTTGAATGCCACATATGGGAAACGGCGTGAAGAGGGCTTGATGTCATCGATGGTCAGCTTGTCGATCAACTTCTTCCTGCTGGTTGCCTGACGTGCCTTTGCAACGTTTGAGGAGAACCGCTGGATGAATTCCTTCAACTCGGCGATCTTCTCTTCCCTACGCTTCTTTTCATCCTTCATCTGCTTGGAGGCAAGCTGGCTGGAGAGATACCAGAAGTCATAGTTGCCGACATACATCTGGATCCTGCCAAAGTCGATATCGGCGATATGGGTACAGACGGTGTTCAGGAAGTGACGGTCATGGCTGACGACGATCACAGTATTGTTGAAGTTCTCAAGGAAGTCCTCAAGCCAGTGGATCGACTCGAGGTCCAAGTGGTTGGTTGGTTCGTCCAGCAACAGGATGTCCGGGTTGCCAAACAGCGCCTGGGCAAGAAGCACACGAACCTTGATGTTGTCCTCGACTTCGCTCATCATCTTGTCATGGTAGGCAACGGGGATCCCAAGGCCATCGAGCATCTGCCCGGCTTCTGCCTCGGCTTCCCATCCACCCAACTCGGCAAACTCCCCTTCCAAGTCAGCGGCCCTGATGCCATCTTCCTCGGTGAAGTCTTCCTTCTGGTAGATTGCATCGCGCTCCTTCATGATCTTGTAGAGGCGGTCGTAGCCCATGATGACGGTCTCCATGACCGAGTAATTGTTGAAAGCAAAGTGGTCCTGGCGCAACACTGCCATGCGTTCGCCCGGGGTGATGATGATCTCACCTGTGTCGGATTCAATCTCACCGGAAAGGATCTTCAAGAATGTGGACTTGCCTGCGCCATTGGCACCGATGACACCATAGCAGTTGCCAGGGGTGAACTTGATGTTCACTTCCCGAAAGAGGACCTGGGTACCATAGGAGAGTGATATGTTCGATGCATTGATCATGCGGAAACTCCTTGCAATTGTTGATAGTATGGCAAAAAAAAAGCAGCCGAGCAAGGCTGCCTCTCTCAGTTTAGTCCCTAGCGGAATCGAACCGCTATTTAGAGACTGAGAATCTCCTGTCCTAACCGTTAGACGAAGGGACCAATTATTGAACTGGGATGGAGGGATTCGAACCCCCAAAGGCAGAACCAGAAACTGCAGTGTTACCATTACACTACATCCCAATTGAAATCCTCAGTGAGAATACTGAAACCATGGTTTTTTGTCAAGGCACAACTGGAATTTTCTCTTGCTTTTTTGGGTTGCTACATCACCAACAGCAAAGAAATACAGTGGCACATACCATCTTCTTGTTACACACTATATAGTTATCGAAATATCTTTCTTTCACAAGAGATGCATGAGGATCAATCGGCAAATGGTGGCACCCATACGCCCCCGTTCTCCTGCATCCGCTCCAGCGATTCAAAGAACACCCGCTCAGGCAACGGTCTCGAATACAAATACCCCTGGATGTCAGTAACATCGAAGTTTCTCAAGAATTCCAGTTGCTCTTGGGTTTCCACCCCTTCGATGACTACACGGGTATTGAGATGGCCAAACCCCTGGACGAGATATTTCAGCATGGCCTGCAACCGTTGTTCCCGTTGTGAACGGTTGAGGATCGACTGGTCAAACTTCACGCACTCGAAGGGGAGCGTCATCATCCTCGAGAATGAGGAATACCCAGTCCCAAAGTCATCGAGATAGAATCCAAATCCCATTCTCACCAGCCTGTTGACGATTTCCTCAACCTTGTAGAAGTTCGAGATGAACGTACTTTCGGTTACCTCGATCTTCACAGCGGAAGCACTCACGTTCCACCTACCCAAGATGGTCTTCATATGACGGTCAATATCTTGGTTGTAGAACTGGCGGGTGGAGAAGTTGACGGATATCGGTGGTGTATGGATGCCATGGAGGTTGCAGTTGTGGATAAACCGGCAAACAGTTTCAAATACCTTCAGGCCAATCATCGGGATCAGGCCAGCCTTCTCGGCATAGGGAATAAATTCTCCTGGTGAGATGGTCTTTCCCGTGGTAGGGTCATTGAGCCGCAAGAGACACTCAGCAGCCACCACATGCTTCCCATCGATGTCGAAGATGGGCTGGTACATGCAATAGAACCAATCCTCCAACAAGCTCTTGCGTAGCAGTGTAATGATTTCTTCCCTGCGCACCTTGCGTTCTCGCATGCGCACGTCACATATTCGGACTTCCACTTGGTCAGGAACATCATTCTCGCGTTGCACGTCGGCAGGCAACGCCAACGAGTATTCCAGCAAGGAGAGGATTTCATCAGGATTGCTCGCCACCTCAGGACAGTTCATGGAGACGAGGTCCACCTCAAGCATGATGCGCACTGTCTCCACCGTCCAAGGAGCCCGGAAGAGATCCTTGAGGCACCCCAGATAATCGTCTACGGAGATATTGCGGGTCTTCTGGCAAATGATAACAAATTTGTCGCCACCGATCCTGAACACTTCTCCAGGAAACGGGAGGCTCCTGAGCGTTGCACCAATGTAGCGCAACAGTTGGTCACCGACAACCATACCGAACTCTTCGTTGGTCTTCTTGAACTGCCTGATATTCAAAGCAATGAGGGTCAGCTCCTGTTTGTGCTTCATGAAATACGACAAGGATGAGAGGAAGATGAACCTGTTGCCACATTGGGTCAGGCTGTCTGTGGTGAGTTTTGTCGACTGGAAGTTGAGATAGCACACCAAGCAGGTGAACATGGCAGCCGTCCCACCAAGCTGCAAGTTGGGGTGGATGGTTTGGATGACCATCAAGAAGATTGCAATGAACGGAAACCATTTGAGGACTTCCATCATCTGGGGAGAAATGTATTTCCTATAGACCAAATAGAACGAAAGTCCATATATGACATAGAAGGCAGAGAGGATCATGGTCAAGAAGTTCACAGGACCACGGGTATAGACTAATGCAGGGGTAAACGAATACAGGAAATGGTACCAGGGGTTGAGTACCACAAACACCAAGTTGATGACCAATGTCAGGCAGAAAACAACCTTTGCAGTCAGAAACGGCTTGTAGTCATGGAGCTCGTCTCCTACCTGCAACATGATGTAATAGACAATTGCCGCAGGCATTGCAGGGGTAACTGCAAAGAAGATCAGCTGTATGATGTTGTTGAACCATAGCGGAACCAACGTGGGATGGACTATCAGGATGGAACTGATGATGTTGATCGACAAGCAGCAGATACATACCAAGATGACACGGAAGAAATCTCGCGAATGGCGGAGCACGACGTAGGACATGCCACGCATATAGAGCAAAATGATGATGAATACGCCCAATGACAATATCTCAGGCGTAAAATACAACTCTTTCACCCACCCTCCTCCATCACCTACAGGCTATTCCCCGTCGTACGTCTGAAGTACCTGTACGTCATAACCTTCCAGTACTGTGCCATACTTGAGGAACGGGAGTCCAATAACGCCAAAGATTCCTGCTACATGAGCGCCAAAATCTTCCACGAGTTCCGTTGCAGCACGCAAAGTCCCGCCCGTAGCAATGAGGTCATCCACCAACAAGATCCTATCGCCACTATGGACATCGACCTCCTGGATGGCGATGGTATCTGTTCCATACTCGAGGGCATAGCTTTTCTCCCGGGTCTTCCCAGGGTGCTTGCCCTTCTTGCGTACCAAAACCAACGGAATTCCCATCTTGTAGGCAAATGGAGCTGCAAAGATGAATCCTCTCGCTTCGATGCAACCTACCGAAGTCAAATGCTTGTCTTTGTACATCTCAACCATTGTATCGATCACCCAACGGTAGGCTGGAGGATTCGCCGTGATACCGGTGATATCATAAAACAGGACCCCCTCCTTGGGAAATCCAGGTATCTTGCGGATCACTGAATCGAGGTCAAACGAATCCATCGGTAGCTCCTTGCTTGTTGAATTTCTTGAATGCACCCACACGGGCACTTGCATTGAGGTCAAAATCGCTATGCTCGCCCTCCGCCAAATACCTATATCCCAATGCTGCGATCATCGCACCATTGTCAGTACATAGCTTCAGGGATGGGAAACTGACGGAGATTCCTCCCTGTTCCAGGGCCTTGAGCTCGGAGCGAAGCAATGAGTTCGCAGCAACGCCGCCACCGGCGCTCACTCGCTGCAAGCCAGTATCTTCAAGTGCCAGGCGAACCCGACGCATCAGAAGGTTGACTGCCGATCTCTGGAAGGAAGCTGCAATATTCTGTGGCGACTTTTCACTCTTGCCATCCCAGAACTTGTCCAGCTGGTTGATCACGGCAGTCTTGAGCCCGCTATAACTCATATCATAGCGCTGGCTATCCTTGTTCAAGGCAGGACCTGGGAAGAGGAATGCATTTGGGTTGCCAGATTGTGAGAGCTTGTCGATTACGACGCCGCCAGGAAACCCAAGGTTGTAGAACTTGGCTACCTTGTCGAAGGCTTCTCCAATTGCGTCGTCGATAGTGGTGCCCAGCACATCTATCTCATCAAAACCGTTTACACGGCAAATGACCGTATGTCCCCCTGAAACCAACACACCCAGATAAGGGTATTCAAGGGGATGTTCAATCTGGGATGCATACAAATGGGCACGGATATGGTCAATGCCTATGAATGGAATGGAGAGTGTTGCCGCAAATGCCTTGGCGAAATTGACGCCGACAAGCAAGCTCCCCATCAGTCCTGGGCGATTGGTTACCGCTACGGCATCCAAGTCGGAGAATTCCAACCCAGCCTGGCGTACCGCCACACTCACGACCTGCGCTATCCATTGGGTATGCAGTCGACTTGCAATCTCAGGCACGACCCCTTCATAGGGTTTGTGCAATTCTATCTGGGTGGCAATGACGTTGCTCAGTATCTTGTTTCCGTCCTCAACGACGGCAGCGGAACATTCGTCACATGAAGTTTCAATTCCAAGTACAATCATGACAGTCGTCCTTACAGTTCGTCTTCGTTTCCATCAAAAAAGGACAAGTCATCCAAAAAGAGGCCCGACATGTCTTGGCTCATGATTCCATAAGCAAACATCTCAGGTGCTGCATCTATGAAGAACTGAGCTACTTCTGGAACCCAACATGGACCTGCTACAGGGGTCGTCTTCGACCGTGAAGCATTGAACATGACCATGCATCCTTCAGGTACCGAGTTGCTCAACGTGATGTTCTTGATTCGCTTATCCAGGTTAGTGACTCCTTGTCCATGCGATACAAACACATGGAACTTGCGTATAGCCTACTCGTAAGCGCCGTGTTGGTCAAGTTGTACTTACTTGGACAAATCACTTGAACTTATCAGGAAAATCAGATAGATTCATCGTGTTCCGCATTCATGCCAAAGTAGCTCAGCGGTAGAGCAGCTCACTCGTAATGAGCAGGTCCAGGGTTCAATTCCCTGCTTTGGCTCTTGAAACTCCCCACTTTCAGAGTCGGGGAGCTTTTTTTATGGGTTCATGCTATCATCATGGCATGGAGGCACCATATGAACACATTGATCTGGGCCACTGACCGTTGCTATTATATCCATGGTCAAGAAAATATTGGAATCGTCCTATTGGATGACATCCATGTCATGCTCATCTCAGACAACTGCACAACCCCCTCCGAAGAAGTGAAGGAAATCCTCTCCAAGCGTGGATGGGTGTCACAAGGAATCTTGCTCAATAGAAATGAATGCCAGGAGCATGTCCCAGGCATCAATACTATTTTCCAATGGGAAACCGGTGGATATGAATTGCAGGTATTCAGCACGGATGAAGGAATTGTCTTCTTGGGAGAGAGTACTTGCGCCCAGGATCTCCTGTCTGTGCGGCACATGCTCGGAATCGTGGACCCATGTGAATATCTGAAGCTGCAGGATGCACTGTACACCCTTGCGGGGAATCTGTTCATCCCCTCCCGAGGACTCGCTACCGACAATCTCAAGAACCTCGTCAACCTCAACAAACACTGGATACAATCTACGGCCACCATTGTCAAAAAGTATGTTTCAAAACACCAGGGGGACTTACCGCAAGCAACATTGGATCTGGCACGAATATACGACATCCATGATGAAAACTTGCTGCAGGTAGTTCAAAACTATGCCCTGCTGCATATTGAGACCATGTCTTCAATCCAGGAATGAACAGAGTACACTTCCTGAAGACTGAATACCCGACTCAGCTGTTTCGATATACAGCAAAGTCAGTTCATAGGAGTGCTACCCTTGTATCTCCTTCAGTACATCTTCTGATGATGTGATCCTACGTTGTACGATCCCAAAAAGACACTATTTCCCTTGCAACAATGCACAGATGGACAATGTCGCAGAACCTGCTCCTCTTGATGACACGTCCGCCTCATTACCATCCATTTGTTATACATCATCAATCCAAATAAATTTCTTTATTGTAATTGTTTATAAAACAGTTACTGGGCGGTCGAGGGATGAGACCGGCGAGTACGTTGGCCTTTCGAATTTCAATGACTCTGAGCTTGGGCGCAGGGCAACGCCACAATCCCAGCACGAGCGGCTTACCTCGTATATTTCATTGAATAGCCAATCAAAAAAAGGCGGACATCGAATCAACGATGCCCGCCTGAATGTAGGATAGATATAAAATTATTTCTTACCCATTGCAATCGCAGCCTGTGCAGCAGCAAGGCGTGCGATGGGAACTCTGAATGGTGAGCAGGACACGTAGTTCAAGCCAACCTTCTGACAGAATGCGATGGTCTTGGGGTCTCCACCGTGTTCGCCACAGATGCCAAGCTTGATGTCCGGCCTGACGGAACGACCCAACTTGGTCGCAATCTCAACCATCTTACCAACACCATCCACATCGATCGTAGCAAACGGATCATAATCGTAGAACTGCTTGTCGGCATCATTGACATAGTGCCCCAGGAACGAAGCGGCATCGTCACGGGAGAAGCCACAGGTCATCTGGGTCAGGTCGTTGGTGCCGAAGCTGAAGAATTCTGCCTCACGTGCGATCTCATCTGCCGTTATTGCAGCCCTGGGTACCTCGATCATGGTTCCAATCTTGTACTGGATGTGCAGACCCTGCTCTTCGAATACATTGTTGATAGTCTCAAGGGCATGCTTCTTGCAGAAGTCAAACTCCTTGTAGTTGCCTACCAGCGGAATCATGATCTCGGGATGCACTGCAATGCCTGTGCGCTTGACGGCAATGGCTGCCTCAATGATTGCACGGACCTGCATGCGGAGGATCTCAGGATAGATGATAGCAAGGCGACAGCCACGGAAGCCAAGCATGGGGTTGAACTCATGCAGCAAGCTGATCTTCTGTGCAATCTCCTCCACCGAGATACCCAGCTGCAACGCCATCTCATGGCGGGAGGTGTGGTCATTGGGAAGGAATTCATGAAGCGGTGGGTCGAGCAGGCGGATTGTTGCAGGCAGACCATTGAGTGCCTTGAAAATCTTCTCAAAGTCCCCACGCTGCATCGGAAGCAGCTCAGCCAGAGCAGATTCACGTTCGCGTTGGTTGTTGGCAAGAATCATCTTCCTGACGCTGATGATGCGGTCACCACCAAAGAACATATGCTCGGTGCGGCACAGGCCAATACCTTCTGCACCCAATGCAACTGCCATGTTGGTGTCTGCGGGGGTGTCGGCGTTGGTACGGACGCTCATCGTCTTCAGCTCGTTGACGAATGCCATGAACTTGCGGTAGTCCTGGAACAACAGGGACTCGCTCTCCTGCATATTGCCATTGAGGACCTGAACGATTTCAGAAGGCTTTACGGGAATCTTGCATGCATAGATTGAACCGGTGAATCCATCAATCGACATGTAGTCACCCTCTTCCATCCTCACACCGTTGACGGTCAGGAACTTCTTGGGTTCATCGACGAAGATTTCTCCGGCGCCAGAGACACAGGGGCAACCCATGCCACGGGCGACAACCGCTGCATGGCTGGTCATGCCACCACGGCACGTCACGACACCCTTGGAAACGGCCATTCCACCAATATCCTCAGGGCTAGTCTCGGTACGGACGAGAATTACGTCCTTGCCTTCGGCAGCCATCTCCTCAGCTTTAGCTGCGGTGAAATAGATCTGGCCACATGCACCACCAGGGCTGGCGTTCAGGCCATGGGTGATCTCCTGCAGGTTCTGGTCGCGGATGACCTTGACATCGAGGATCGGAGCAAACAGCTTGCCGAACTCACTGGCAGGCACGCGGGCTACTGCAGTCTCCTTGTCGATCAAGCCATCTTCGACCATCTCGACCTGGGAACGGAGCCAGCTGAAGATCGTGCGCTTACCATTGCGGGTCTGCAGCATGTACAGCTTCCCTTCCTGGATGGTGAACTCGATGTCCTGCATGTCATGGTAGTGCTTCTCCAGACGATCACGGATGCCCACAAGCTGGTCATACACCTCTGGATTCACATTGCGCAGTGTCTCGATGGACTGAGGTGTGCGGATACCGGCAACGACATCCTCACCCTGTGCATTCATCAGGTATTCGCCATAGAACTTGTTCTCACCAGTGGAGGGGTCACGAGTAAAGGCAACGCCCGTGCCACTGGTGGCACCCATGTTGCCAAATACCATGCTCTGCACGTTGACTGCAGTCCCCAGCAATCCACGGATATCGTTCATCTGCCTGTACTTGATAGCGCGTTCATTGTTCCAGGAGCTGAAGACAGCGTCGATGGACTTGAACAGCTGGTCGATCGGGTCGACAGGGAAATCTTCATGTGTGAAACGGTAGTAGACACGCAGGTACCGGGCAATGACCTCCTTGAGGTCCTCTACATCCAGCTCGGTGTCGAATACCTTCCCCTTCTCGTCCTTGACATCCTGGAGCGCACGCTCAAACTCATGGTGGGGAACACCCATCACGACATCGCCGAACATCTGGATGAAGCGGCGGTAGCTGTCCCATGCAAAACGGGGATTGCCGGTCTTCTCGATCAATCCTGCGACAGAGTCGGGATTGAGTCCCAGGTTCAGCACGGTATCCATCATGCCGGGCATCGACTGAGCTGCACCAGAACGGACTGACACCAGCAATGGATTCTCGGCGGCTCCCAGCTTTGCTCCCATGATCTTCTCAAGGTGACTGAGGTTTTCAAGGACTTGCTCACGCATGCCGGCCGGATAGGAGCCGTCATGGGAGCTCACATATGCGCACGCTTCGGTGCTGATAGTAAATCCCGGGGGTACAGGCAGACCAATCGAGGTCATGTCAGCAAGGTTCGCACCTTTGCCTCCGAGAAGATCTTTCATTTTTGCAGTTCCTTCTGCTTTCCCATCTCCAAAAAAATACACGTATTTCACAGCATTGGTCGCCATGGAACTCCCTCCATTACATTTTTACTCGCTAGTAGACGTTGGCAATGTAGACAAAAACAATGGTGCTGTCAATGTTCAGAAAGTGGTGTGAATCAAAGAAATGTGAAAACAAGGAAATATAATCCAAATTATTTCACTCAAGATAGTTATTTCGTGGTTATGGAACATTGTTTCATTTTTACACCCCTAGAATACAAGGAAACCGCCTGCGTGGGACAGACGGTTTCTCGTCGGACAAATTTCTGCAAATACTAAGCGGTGTAACTCTCCAAGATCTTGGAGCGAGACGGGTGCTTCATCCGCTCGAGAGCCTTTTTCTCAATCTGACGGATACGCTCCTTGGTCAAGTTGTAGAGCTCGCCAATTTCCTTGAGGGACATGGGGTTCTGGCCGTTGAGGCCATATCTCAGCTCGATGATCTCACGCTCCTTGTCAGACAAAGTAGCCAAGACGGTATTGATGTCTTCCTTGAGCGAGCCATCCATGAGCACTGCGTCGGGATCCTGCGATCCATCTTCAATATAATCGCCAACGTTGCTGTTGCCAGTGTCGCTGTACACAGGGGCATCCAAGCTGATCATCTCCTTGCTGATAGCAATGAGGTCGGCGACGTGTGCGGGGTTGAGCTGGGTCAGGGCACCAATCTCCTCCATGCTCGGATCCTCTCCGTTCTCATGCATCAGTTCCTTCTGTGCCTTCTGGATCTGCATCAGTTCATTGGCCCTGTTCAGGGGGAGACGGACGGTGCGGCTCTTCTCGCAAATCGCCTTGAGGATGGCCTGACGAATCCACCACACTGCATAGGAGATGAAGTGGTAGCCTTTGTCCGGATCAAACTTCTCAAGTGCGTTCATCAGGCCGATATTGCCTTCGTTGATCAAGTCTATGAGGGGAAGACCTTGGTTCTGGTATTTCTTTGCAATGTTGACTACGAACCTGAGATTTGCCTCAACCATACGGTTGCGTGCAAACTCGCTGCCACGCTGGGCAAGCTTGGCCAGGCGGAATTCTTCATCCCTGGTCATCATGGGTATCCGATTGATTTCCTTCAGGTAGAGGGAGAGGATGTTGGCCTCTTCATAGAAATCATTCGAGCTTTCGTTGTTCAACATTGTCTGCTGGTTTGACATGTACGTCCTCCTTGGGATATACATCCAACTAAGCAATTTCCATGCCAAACAATTGTATTGATGTGTCTTGCTTCAGCTATCTCTTTGATTTACAGCTGGATAGCAATGTAAAACTTTTTTCTGGTGATTCCGACAAGGTTTTCTTCATGTCAGAATCACCCCCAAACTGACTCAAAAAGTATCAAAATGACACACTTGTCAAAATTTGGCCGTACAACGGGTCATTCTGACCCATTACCGCCCGATCATCTCGAATGTACCGTTTGCAACGTGTCTATTTGCACCAATATCGTCACAATTCATCGAAATGTCCATGATTTCCTCGTCGCACAGCTCCCAGGGAAAATCAATCTTGACAGTCTTGTACCATTCGCTGGTATTCTCGGTGGCAAAGCCAAATGGACTATGCTGCAGGTCCTGTTGGATCTCCAGCCACTTCATGTGGATGATATCATGGATCATGTCACCTTCCGGAAGACTGATGCACAGGCGCTTCTTTCCCAGCAAGTAGATCGAGAACTGTATATCATGGAACCTTTTCCATTCGTTGTCGCAACAGCAATCCGGCTCATGTCCGCGAACGAAGAACGCATCGTTGAAACAACGAAGCGTATGCTCTATATTTCCAGCTTTTGCAAAGCTCTTGCCCATGCGGTAGAACCAATCAGCATTGTGCAAGTCTTTTTGATGCTGTTTTTTCCGTTGTTGTTGGGCTGGGTGCAAGTTATTCATCGTTATTCTCCAAGTTGGTCCTGAATCTTCGATTGGAATATACTCACCTGTATACAAGGAGACAACTAAAAAAATGCAATTTTTTCACAGATTGGACAAAAGTGCACAGGGGTCAAAATGACACAGCCCCATTTTAGGCTTGTTGCTTGCCATATTCCACTGATTTTACTATATTAGTGCACATGCAGGGACAATATGACACACTCCCTGCCAGTTGCGAGCAATAGCGCACAAGCATGATATAAGGAGCATGGACATGACAATCAAACCTTTGGCTGACAGAGTTCTCGTACAGATGGAAGAGGTCCAGGAAAAGACCGCAAGCGGAATCTTCATTCCCCAAACCGCACAGGAAAAGACACAGATTGCGACCGTCGTTGCAATCGGCGACGACACCGAAGCCATCAAAGTCAAGGTCGGTGACAAGGTACTGCATGACAAGTATGCAGGAACCAGTGTCAAGGCTGACGGAGTCGAATACCTGATTCTTGCAGCAGCAGACATCCTCGCCATCGTCGAGTAAGCGACGTCGGCACACAAGCAAGGCCTCCGTTTCGGAGGCCTTTGCTATGTCTCAGTGACGGGCGAACAGGAACGACTCAATCTTGTCGGACATCGTGCCTGTCTCGGTTTCCGGATGATAGCTGGGTGGCAGTGCATTGAGCATGAACATCCCATACCCTTTGTTGACGACCCGGGAATCGAGGATCATGACGACCCCATAGTCGATCGTGCTGCGCATCAGCCGCCCAAACCCCTGCTTGAGCTTCATCGTTGCCTCAGGCAATGCAAGAAAGAAGAACCCACTCTTGTTCTCCTTCTCAAGAAGCTCCTGGCGGGCCTTGAATACAGGATCGTCGGGGACCCTGAAGGGCAGCTTCACGATAATGACCAGGCGCAGGGTGTCTCCGGGGGCATCCACACCTTCCCAGAAGCTGTCGGTCGCAAACAGGATGCTGTCCCGTTCGTTCTTGAACCGGTCCAGCAGCCAAGTGCGTTCCCCATTGTCCTGCGACAGGACGGTATACCCCAGCTTCTGCAGTTCGGGCCCTATCAGGTTCCTCACCGTCTTGAGCATCTCATACGAAGTAAAGAGCACCAGTGAACCACCACCGGCAGATTGTACCGATTTCGATACAGTTGCAGCGGCATAGTCGACGAACTCCTGCTGCTTGGCCCGCAGATACTCAGGGGCATCCACCGGGGTGAGGAGCATCAGGCGGTGCTCATAGTCAAACGGGGATTCAAACGTCCCCTTGATGAACTTCCGCTTGCCTGCCGGGGGAAGCCCGACACGGGAAGTCCAATATCCAAAATCATCCCCCAATGTCAGGGTCGCGGAGGTGCATACCACCGTGGAGAGTTTCTCGTAGATGGCTAGCCGAAGCTGTTCTGCTATCGACAAAGGGCTGATGAGTACCGAAGCATGCACTTCCTTGTTGCGCCCCTTCGTCTCCACATTGATCCAATGCACGTCATCACCCCATTTGCTGAAATCCTGGAAGTCATTGAGCACATCTGCGGCAAGCTGGACCCTGTGCGCATGGACTTGCAGCTCATGCATGCGGTTGTCCAGCTCCTCGGGTGCATTGTTGTGTTCGATCAAGCGGATGCAGGAGGCGTTCAACCGAGATGCTGTCGCCGCGACATTGTGTGCCAGGGGGATGAAATCCTTCAACAAGGACTGTTGTTCCACCTTGACCCACAGGGATTTGACCTTGAGTCCATTCAGCCAAGAAATGAGGTATTGCTCCAATGCAACGATCTGCTGCTCGAGCAAGTTGATCTGGTCAAGGATGGTATCCACCAAGCCCGGCTCGATATTGTAGGGAGCCAACTCCTCAAGCAGGCTTTTGGAGCGTCCCCCACGCTTATGGTTGAGGAACCACAGCTGACGGTGTAGTTCCTCCCCGCTGTATACCCCGGTGAAGTACTCAGTGGCATTCTTCTCGATGTTGTGAGCCTCGTCGATGACCAGATGCTGGTAGGCGGGGAGGATCGATTCCTCGGTGAACGGGACGTCGTCATCCAACCTCTTGCGCGCATCGGTGAACATCATGTGGTGGTTGGTGACGATGATCTTTGCAGCCGATGCCTTGCGACGGGACTTCATCAGGAAACAGTCGGAGAAGTATGGGCATTTCCCCATGGAGCAGAAGTCCGGGTCACAATTGATCTCTCCCCATATATTAGCAGGGAGGTTGAACGGCAGGTCTGCCTTCAGTCCTGTCTGTGTCTCATGTGACCAATGGGAGAGCATCCCCACTTCGGAGTTGGGGTCCATCGCCATGAGGCGGTAGTTCTCCAAATACTCCTCAAGGCGGTTGATGCAGAGGTAGTTTCCCCTCCCCACCACCAATGCCACGGGACAACTGACACCCAGCGCCTTGAACAGCTGGGGGATGTCCTTTTCGAACAACTGCTTTTGCAAGTTGATCGTAGCGGTTGCGATGACAGTGCGCTCTTCTGGATTCTCCAAGGCCTGCATCAGGGCAGGGACCAGGTAGGCAAAGGACTTGCCGATGCCTGTTCCTGCCTCAATGGCGGCAATGGCTTGCTGTTCATAGGCCTGAGATACCAGCAATGCCATCTGCTGCTGTCCTTCGCGGTATTCGAACGAGCTGAACGAACGGCTCAGTGGTCCGTCGTGCTCAAAGACATCTGAAACTTCATTCTTGTTCAATCTGATATTCCTGCAATTTTCTATGGAGGGTCTTGCGACCGATACCCAGCACCTCGGCTGCCTTTGACTTGTTCCCGCTGCAATGGGCAATGGTGTTGACGATCAATTCCTTCTCCGCCTGCTCGAGTGTGATTCCCACCGGCAAGTTGACCTGAGCCTCGTTCTCGCTGTTTGCCACCGCTGGAGGCAAGTCCTCCAGCTCAATGACATTGGTACGGCACAAGGCAACGGCGCTCTCGATGCTGTTGCGTAGCTCACGGATGTTGCCCGGCCAATCATATCGGTACAAGGCATTCTTTGCACGGGGACTGAACCCCTCGATGTGCTTGTTGTTCTCCTTGTTGAACATGTCCAGGAACTCGGTGATGAGCAGCGGGATGTCATCCTTGCGCTCACGCAGGGGTGGAACGTCCAGCTGCACGACATTGAGCCGGTAATAGAGGTCTTCACGGAACCGGCCGTTGGCGATCTCCTCCTGGAGGTTCCTGTTGGTGGCGCTGATCACGCGCACGTCCACGGTGATGGTATTCTCACCACCTACCCGCTCAAACTGTTTTTCCTGCAGGACACGCAGCAGCTTCACTTGTGTTGCAGCATCGATCTCCCCGATCTCATCCAGGAAGATGGTACCCCCGTTGGCAAGTTCGAACCGCCCTTTCTTTTGGGCAACGGCACCGGTGAAGGAACCCTTCTCATGCCCAAAGAGCTCGCTCTCGAGCAGGCCTGCCGACAATGCGGCACAATGGACCTTGACAAACGGCTTGTCCGCCCGTGCCGAGAGCTCCACCACTGCATCTGCAACGAGCTCCTTGCCCACCCCGCTTTCCCCTGTGATCAGCACCGAGGCCTTGGAGGGAGCAACTTGCTGGACGAGTTCCATCAGCTTGATCACCTTCTGGCTCTTGCCGAAGATACGCTCGACCTTGGTCTTCTTCTTCATGTCATCCAGCTCCTGCTTGAGCTGTTGGTGCTGGTCATACAGATCGCGGTTGGCAAGGGAACGTTTGACAAGCATGTTCAGCCGGTCAAGGTTCACGGGCTTGGTGAGGAAGTCCACCGCCCCGTCACGCATTGCCTCGACTGCCGTCTCGATCGTTCCATGGCCAGTGAGCATCACCACAGGAAGCATTGGATAGGATGAATAGATCCTCTTGAGCAACTCGGTACCAGAAAGACCAGGCATCCGCATGTCGCTGATCACCAGGTCCACCTGCTGTTTGTTGATGATATTCCAGGCTTCCAAGCCATCGGAGGCCAAGATCACAGAATACCCCTCGAGATCGAGGTCCATGCCAAGGCCTTCCCTGATATTCTTCTCGTCATCCACCACGAGTATCGTCCGTTTCATGAGCCTATCTCCTCGGCTTGCAGCCGTATGTCGTTGTTTCCATTCTTGTCCAGGCTCAGCCATTGCCCAGCCGGTACTGGCAGGGAGAAGGTAAAGCAAGTGCCCTGGCCGACCGTGCTGGCCACAGACACCTCACCACCATGTTCCTTGATCACCTTGTAGACCATCGTCAGCCCCAAGCCAGTGCCCGTCACCTTCGTAGTGAAATACGGTTCAAACACCTTCGCAAGGGTCTGGGGGGTCATCCCCTCACCTGTATCGGTGAAGCGCAGCAGGACGTTGTTGCCATCAAGCTTCGTCGAGACTGTCAGCTTGCCACCAGGCTGCATGGCAGCCTCGCTGTTCGTCGCCATGTTGAAGAACACCTGCTTGATCAAATTCTCATCGAGCTGCAGCTTGGGGATCGTCCGCAAGTCAGTGGCGACGAACATCCCATGGCTTTCGTATTCAGGGCGGATGAACTCACATAGTTGCTTCATCAGGTCATTGAGATTCAACAGGCGAGTCTGGACGTTCATCGGGCGCACCGCAAACAGGAAGTCCACCACAATGCCGTTGAGACGGTCTATTTCCTCCTGCATGACATCCAGGAAATGGGAAGCCTGGTCCAACGTCAACGTGGTGTTGCGCTCGAACGTCTTGCGCATCAGCTGCAGGTGGATTCCAATCGACGCCAAGGGATTCTTGATATCATGGGCAACGCCGCTTGCAGCCTGTGTGAGGGAAGCCAGGCTCTCGCTGCGCCTCAGACGTGCCTCCGCCTTCTTGCGCTCGGTGATGTCGTTGGCAATGATCAGGGTATACGAAGCCTTGTTCAGCGGTGCAAATTCCCGGTCCTCGTTGAAGGCGGAAACCTGGACGCTGACGGTTCTCAGGTTGTCACCGCTTCCAAAGACGAACTCCCCGGGGACTACCCGTTGGTTGCTGCTTGCAAATGACTCCTGCAGGAACGCCACCACTTCCTCATCTGCAATCTGGTCCTGCACAGGAAGGTCATCGCTGTTCTTGAAACGCTTGATTGGAAGGAGAATTCTCGAGACTGTGTTCGAATAGAGAACCTTGTGCTGGCTGTCGGTCATGATGATGCCGTCGGTGAGGGAGTCGAGTACCGTCTCGTACAACTCCGTCTCTTCCGACTGTTTCTTGAGGATCTTTGCTATCTGCAGCGGATCGATCTGGTTGACCTTGTCCACTGCCCGCTTGATCATCTTGCTCATTGTGCCGCCAGCTCCCGCAGGTGTTGGTAGAGTACCTCCAGCGTCAGTCGCCTGCCTTGGTTGAAAGCCATCGACTTGTTGAACATCGAGTTTACCTCACCCAACATGCTCCCGGCCAACGAAGGTCCTACCAAGTGCTGTGTGACCATCTGTGAGAGGATATCCATCATGCGTGAGCAGACAAAGGCGAACTGGCCGGAATTCTCCACCTCTGTCCCAAATGCCATCAGGTCATCATATGAATAATCGGCCCGTGAGAGGGCACCGTCAAGGTAATTGCGGCACAACTGCTCAAGCTGGGCGCAATTCACACCGCCACCGCTGAGGAAATAGCCCTGCAGGGAGTCGAAGCTCCCTGCCCCCGCATGGAATACATCGCGCAACAGCAAATCCTTGGAGGCAGGGCTAATCGGGGGGAATGTGTACTTGCGCACCCGCGAAAGAATGGTCTGCATGATCCTTCCAGGATTTTCGGTAAGGAGGATGAAATAGACATCCTGCGGTGGTTCCTCCAGCATCTTCAACAGGCTGTTGCGGGCTCCTTCAGTCGACTGCTCCAACGCCTCGATGACCACAATCCTGGGGACCTTCTCCATCGAAGTCATGGTCGTCCACTCCTGGATGGCACGTATCTGTCCTATGTTCACGGCTGTATTCTTGCGCGAGGCCTGCAGCAGCGGGGCAATGGCGGTGCGCAGGGAACCTACAAGCTTCTTGACTGCTGCCTCAGTTGTATCGTCATCCATGGAAGAAAGCTCGATGAGCATCCGGCTGATCTCGGAAGCACTCTCGTACGATGCCTGGGATGTCTTGGTGGTGGCACTCTCCATCAGCGCCCCATGGTACTGCATCAGCAGGATCCGGATGCTCCTGATCAAGAAAATCCTTGAGGATTGGTTGCGCCCGCGCTCGAAGTTGGCAAGCGCTGTGGTGACCACGCTCTGGTGGTCACGTGCCGAAACGATCACCATGTTGGTATTCTCCAGCTCACGGTATTGCTGGCAAGAGGGGCAATTGCACAACGCATCGCCGTGTTGTTGGCATGAGAGGACCCTGGCCACTTCTATGGCCGCAGTCATCCTGCCGCTATAGGCAGGCCCGGTGAACAGCACCGACTGGGGAAAGCTGCCGCTGTGCAGTTCGCTGGCAAGTCTCTGGGCAATATGTGGTTGGGTGGCAAGGAGGTTCTCAAACATCATGCAAGTCCTGAGATGAATTGCACCGACTGTGGTGCTATCGGGGCTATGAGCCGTGTCACGATCACGCTCTCGGCAAACCATGGGGAGAGGTCGAACAGGTTCTGCAAGCTGAGGATATAGATCACCAGGCTCAGCACCAAGGCAGCTTCAAGGACACCCCAGAAGAACCCCATCAGGCCGTTGATGACAGCGACTCCGTTTCGTTCCATGATCCCCGCCAGGAATGATCCCAAGAGCCTCAGCACAATGAATCCTGCTATGAAGAGGATGATGAACGTGATGAACACCGACCAAAATGGTGTCAGCGAAGCGAATGTCTCCTGTATCTTCATGGAGAGCTTGTCAGTGAACATCAGCGCTGCAAAGAATCCCGCTATATAGCCTGCCCCGCTGGTGAATGAACGGGCAAAGCCAGTCAGAGCTCCACCAATTCCACCCAGCATGCACAGCACGAAGACAATGATGTCGACGGAGCTGAAGTAGACGCTTCCTATCTGAAATCCCCAATCCATGAAACCCTCCGTCAGCCCTTTTGGGCGTCTCTCTCTCGTGCCACGGCAAGCACCTCACCAGCGATTGCCTGCGCTGCATCAGGCCTTCCCATCCTCGCGCTTGCCTGTGCCATTGCGGCAAGCCTCTGTGGCGAGCCCAACAGCGAGCGGATACGGGACATGAAGGCATGGGCATCGGCGCTGTCTCGCAGCAGCACCTCAGCAGCTCCCCGCTCTTGCAGGACGTGTGCGTTGAGCACCTGATCCCCGCGCGATGCATGGGTACCCAACGGCAACAACAGCATGGGCTTGCCCAGCAGCGTCAATTCCGATATTGCCCCTGCCCCGGCCCTGCTCACGACCAGCGTGGAGGCGGCCATCAGGTCCCCAAGTCCCTGCTGGACAAAGGGAACGCAACAATACCGTTCATGCTCGATCTCCTTCCACCCCACAGCACCTGCTTGGTGGAATACATAGCACAGCGAGCACAGTTCTTCCAAGTTCTCCCAGACCAACTCGTTGATATGGGCCGAACCCTGGCTTCCCCCCAGCACCAGCAGCAAGGGGGTATCTGCATCCAACCCCAGCATCTTGCGGCCAACGCGTGCGTCACAGCTTGCCAAGTCGCTGCGCACCGGGTTTCCGGTGACCACTACCTTGTGCCCCTTTCTTGGGGCGGGGAGCGTCGACACTGCCTCCTGGCATGAAAGGCAGGTCGTCAGCGCCCTTCTAAAGTTCAGCCGTGTCGCCAGCCCCGCGGAAGTGTCCGATTCATGGGTAACCACCGGAATTCCAAGCAACGCTGCCGCCATCACAGGGGGAACTGATGCGAATCCCCCCTTGGAGAACAGGACATCGGGACGCTCCTTTCGCAAGATGGAGACAGAGGAAAAAACACCCCCTGCAATCCGGAACAAGTCGGTGAAGTTGCGCCACGAGGCATACCGCCTGAGCTTGCCAGTGGGGATGGGGCAGGTGCGGATCCCATGTTCGGCTATCATCCGCTGCTCATGCTCGTCGGCGGTGCATATCCAGAACTCCTGCAGGGGTTGTACCTGCTTGCGGAGCACTTGTGATACTGCGATGGCTGGAAGTATGTGTCCGGCGGTCCCACCACCGGCGTAGCAGATCTTCATCGTGAGGCCAGCATACCACAACGGGCACCGAAACAAAATAGTTTTGAAACCCAAAGTGTGTCAAAATGATACGCATCTTGAGATATCCATCCCTACTTCATGCTGTTCAATCATTCCTCTTTCCGCTATACTTGCCAACAACATGTCCAAGGAACAAATACCATCCGCATGTTGAAGCGAGAATGAATGCATGGCTAAGTCACTTTTCCAAAAAATATTCGGCACGAAGCAAGACAAGGACCTCAAGCATCTGCAACCGGTTGTTGCATTGGTCAACGCCCAGGAAGAATGGGCAAAGTCGATCCCAGACGGACAATTCCCAGCCCAGACACAGAAGTTCAAGGAGCGCCTGGCACAGGGCGAGTCGTTGAACTCACTCCTTCCACAAGCTTTTGCACTGGCTCGCGAGGCTGCGCGCAGGGTGTTGGGCGAACGCCACTATGACGTCCAGATCATGGGAGCCGTGGTGCTCCATGAGGGAAAGATCCTGGAGATGAAGACCGGTGAAGGAAAGACCCTCACCTGCGTCCCCGCCGCGTACCTCAATGCATTGGAAGGACAAGGCGTCCATATCGTCACTGTCAACGACTACCTTGCTGGGCGTGACTCAGCCTGGATGGGTCGTGTATTCGAATATCTTGGCCTGAGCGTAGGCGTCATCCTCTCCGACTTGGACAACGAGGCACGGCGCAAGGCATATGGCTGCGACATCACCTATGGAACCAACAACGAGTTCGGGTTCGACTACCTGCGCGACAACATGAAGTGGTCGTATGCCGAGAAGATCCAGCCCAAGCACCACTACTGCATCATCGACGAGATCGACTCCATCCTCATCGACGAAGCCCGTACACCCCTGATCATCAGCGGCCAGGCCGAGGACGATTCGCGCCAGGTCATGGCTGCTGACAAGGTAGCCCCGCTGTTGGTCGAATGCGAGAAGGACCCGGCAACCGGAGAGTATCCGGAGGAGGATCCCCTCGCCCGCTTTGACAAGAACGCACAGCCGTTCGACCCCAAGGGCGACTACAAGATCGACGAGAAACAAAAGCGTGTCACGTTCACCAACCAAGGCATGCAGCATATCGAGGAGCTGCTCCAGCGCCAGCATGCCATCAGCGGGTCCTTGTATGACGACGAGAACTTCGAGTTCGTCCATTATGTCACCCAGGCTGTCAAGGCACAGCGGCTGTTCAGCCTCGACGTGGACTATGTCGTAGCCGACAACCAAGTCCAGATCGTCGACGAGTTCACTGGCCGTATCCTCCATGGCAGACGCTATAGCGACGGCCTGCACCAGGCAATCGAGGCCAAGGAGAAGATCAAGATCCTCGGCCAGAACAAGACATTGGCTACGATTACGTTCCAGAACTTCTTCCGCATGTACAACAAGATCTCCGGCATGACCGGTACTGCCGATACTGAAGCCCCTGAATTCCAGAAGATCTACGGGTTGGATGTCGTGGTCATCCCGACGAACAAGCCGATCGTACGCCTGGATCACCATGACATCGTCTATTACAACGAGGCGTTCAAGCTCAAGGCGATTGTCGACGAGATCATGAAGGTACACGCCACCGGCCAGCCAATCCTCGTAGGCACAGTCTCCATCGAGAAGTCCGAGCTGCTGTCGACACTGTTGCGCAAGGTAGGCATCCGCCACGAGGTCCTCAATGCAAAGAACCATGAACGCGAGGCCCTGATCATCGAAGAGGCTGGCGCAAAGGGCTCGGTCACCATCGCCACCAACATGGCTGGACGCGGTACCGACATCAAGCTCGGTGGTTCCCTTGAGGCTCGCGCCCGCAAGGTCTGCGGCACGGAGGCTACCCCGGAGCAGCTGCAGGAGGCCATCGAGAAGGTCTATCCGGCATGGAAGAAGGATTACGACGAGGTCAAGGAGTTGGGCGGCCTGTACATCCTGGGCACCGAACGGCATGAGTCACGCCGCATCGACAACCAGCTGCGCGGACGTAGCGGACGCCAGGGCGACCCGGGCACCAGCCGCTTCTTCATCTCCCTGGACGATACGCTGATGCGCCTGTTCGCCAACGACAACCTCAAGACGATGCTGGGCAAGATCGGGATGAGCGATGGGGAGCCCATCGAGCACTCCATGCTCAACAAGGCCATCGAGAAGGCACAGACCCGCGTAGAGGAGCGGAACTTCGAGATCAGAAAGCACCTGCTTGAGTATGACGACGTCCTCAACGAGCAGAGAAACTTCATCTATCGCCAGCGTGATGAGATCCTCACCGAGGAAGACCTGGTCACCCGTGCACTGCAGGCTTGCTATGAACTGGTGGATACGGTCGTCGACGAGGCGTATGCCGCCGCCAAGGATCCCAAGGTCCGCGTCTACGCAAACCTGCGCGATGCGATGACCAGCCAGTTCAACATGACGATCGACCTCACCGAAGATCAGATGAAGGAGATGCAGCCAGACGAGGTCAAGCAGCAGTTGAAGAACCAGATCGAGTCCGAGGTGAACGCAAAGGTGGAGATGGTCGGCCAGAAGCCATTCAACGACTTCCTCAGGTTCAACTACCTGCGCCAGATCGACATGCGCTGGCAGGACCACCTGGACCAGCTGGAAGAGCTGCGCGACGCGGTCTCCTTGAGGACCTATGCTCAGAAGAACCCGTTGGTCGAATACAAGGTCGAGGGATTTGAGATCTTCGACACGATGCTGCTGGAGATCAAGAATGCCATCTCCCGCCTCATCGTCCGAGTCCAGATCCGCCCCGCAGACGACCAGGCGTATGCACAGCGCAGGCGTGTCCCATCCAGGACCGTCGAGCAGCACAGCGGGCCGTCCCAGTTCGGAGGCAAGAGCGCTGCGGTCAATACCCAAAGTGCTTCACAGCCTGACAATGCAACGGTACGCAGGTCCTATCCAAAGGTTGGCAGGAACGATCCCTGCCCATGTGGAAGCGGCAAGAAGTACAAGCACTGCCACGGACAGTCCGCGAACTAACACCAAAGCAACATCAGCTACACCCCCATGCAGAATGAACTTTTGCATGGGGGTGTTTCATATCGCACCACTTTCTTGCAAATTGGACAACACGGCATGCATGCCCATGTGTATATTTCTGAGTGAAAATCAGTGTCAAGAAAGGTGGCATATGAAACGGTTCGATGACAGCAAGACATATTCTGTCCTGATCCTGGTCCTGTCGGTGATCATCATCACCTGCTCCATCCTCGATGCGATGAAGCTGACGTTCACCAAAGAACAGTGGTACATCATCGGTGAGTACTGCATCCAGTGCTTCTTCATGTTCGATTTCCTGGTACGGATGATCCAGGCACACAATGGCGGGCGGTGGAGATATTTTCGGACGAACATCTGCGATCTGTTCGCATGCTTGTCCTTCACCCTCCCCTTCACGCTGTTCCACATCCCCAGGGTGATACACATCCTCCATATCTCCAAGCTGATGCAGAAGACATGGATCTATGGGATCTACTCTAAGATCAAGGTACGGGTGCAGGTGTTCTTCAACACCAATGGCCTCATCCATGTCATCTATTCGTGCTTCATTGCCGTCATTGTCGCTGCGATCTTGGTGTTCATCTTCGAAAGCCGATCCAACTTCCCCGACTTCACCGACTGCATATGGTGGTCATGCGAGACTATCACGACCGTCGGGTATGGCGACTTCATCCCAAAGACAGCTGGTGGAAGAACGGTTGCAGTGATGCTGATGGTCATAGGCGTGGGGATGATATCCATGCTCTCAGGTACGATCGCAACCTATTTCTTCACGATCCGCAAGAAGAACCATTCGGATGAGCTGACCCAACTGTATACCCTTGCAGGGGACCTGAACGATGACCAGCTGCAGGAGGTGACCGAGCTAGCCCAGAAGCTGAAGGACTCGCAGGTGGTGAAGGAGACGGCCCCTACCGACGATGACGCTCAACCTGATACTCCACAAGCAGAGGATACTGCACCACAGCAGTGATTACCGGACCCTGGTGAAATCCACCCTGATATCATTGGACAGGGACAAGGTGAGGAATTGGTCGTGCGACCCACTCACTTTGTAGGAGAACTGGGCGTCCGCCCCCTTGTTGAGATAGAGCGTCAAGGTCTTGGTCCGTGTGCTGAGACCATACCAACAGACATCGCTGGATATCGGCAACCTGAGGTTCTCGTACCTGCACAGCCCATTGGAATAGAGCTCGATCCTCCGGTACGGACCTGATGTGGTCTCCCAGATCCCGATGATGGGACCTGTGAACACCACGTCGTTGGGACGTGACGGGATGATCAGGGAACTGTCCATGTCGATTGAAATGTTGAAGCCAGGCGCTACGGGGATGTCTATTCCAATTCCAGGAAGGAGGATACCAAAAGGCGTCATGCAGCTTGCCAGCAACAGCGTCGCCAGCACAGTGGTGCCTATGGCAATGATGCGTTTCATGATGATGTGTTCCTAGTTGTTGAAGAAGTTCATCGGATCCAGTGCGATTCCCTTCTGCTCGATCTTGAAGAAGAGGGTTGGCTCGGTATAGCCGGTACCAGTGGTACCCATGCTCCCGATAGCCTCTCCCTGCCGGACCTTGTCCCCTACCTTCACCCCGACGTTCTCAAGGTGCTGGTAGCTGGTCTTGTATCCACCCTCGTGCCCGATCTGGACAAACCGTCCACGGCCCTGTGGCTCATACCCGGCATCCACGACATCTCCTGCGGACGATGCATAGACAGGTGCTCCGACGGTTCCCCGAATGAGGATACCATCCAACGTCTTCTGGGTCCCATCAATGGGATCCACAACGGTCTGGTCATACAAGGCAATGACACGGCCTGTCGCTGGCTTGGAGAAATCGGCAGCAGCAACCTGCATGGAGCTAGCCGCCGTCGTATTCATGTCTGGGATGAAGAGGACTTGCCCAACCTTGAGGTTCTCGCTCGCCAGCCCATTGAGTTCCTGCAGCGTCTTCCAACCCAAGTTGGAGCTGAACTTGCGGCTGATCGTGGAGAGGAAGTCTCCCTCCTGCACGACATACAGCTTTCCGTCACGGTCTGGGATACGCAGGACAGTCCCTGGGGCTATTGCGTCCAGGTTGCGCACCTTGTTGACGCTGATCAAGGTCTCCGGCCGAAGGCCATATGAAGCTGCGATGGCAGCCAGGTCTTCCCCTTCGACAATGACATGGTCGATGTATTGTACGGCATTGGAGTTGAGCGCCACATCCTGCTTGGGAGCATCCAGCGACCTTGCCGTGGTCTCAGTACTCGGTGCAACAGCAACTGGGCTTGTAGCAACGGGAACTGCAGCTACCGTCTCCGGTTGTGTGGCCTGTGGCTGGTCGATTGCAATGGGAGGGAGGGAGATGGGAATCTCCGCCGGTATGGCCATGGCAGCAGCGACTGCCGGCTGTGCCGACTCAGTGGTAGTGGGGAACAATTTGATCCAGAGAAAGATTGCACCGGCGCATACCAGGATGCCCACGATGATCACAGCTGCAATCCACGCGTGGGATCCACCTTTTCGATGGTCATGGGGGCGGTTGTTGGGAACGTGCCCGTAGTTGCCCATATCGTCGTAGCTATCTCTATCCATCTCGACATAACCTCGCACACATACTAATATAAAAAAATGATGGTATCCAGCCCCAAAACACGTTTTTATAGGTTCTTCATAGTAGCCATGGGGCTGCTGGCGGTTTTCCTCCTGGCCCAATGCATCAGGATCGTCGTCAAGGGAGCCCAACCCCAAGCCTCCTACGACGACCCGCAAGTTGCCCAGGATGTGGTGAGGGGAACAATCTATGACCGCAACGGGAAGATCCTCGCCATGGAGACACCCACATGGGCTTGCGTATTCTTCCTCAGGGAAATACCCGACATCGTCCTTGCCAGCGAACTGGCAGCCCCCTATGTGGGAATGACACCGTTGCAGATACAGAAACTCTGCGAAGGACGGACCAACTATGTCATGGTCAACCGCAAGATAGAGGAAGAAGATGCGCTGAAGCTGCAGGAGGCAGCATCGCGTGCACACCTTTCAAACGGCGTGGTCGTGGAGAAAGGGAGCGGCAGGACCTATCCTGCATCATTCCATGCCTCGCATATCGTGGGCTTCACGAACCTGGATGGAACAGGTGTCGAGGGAATCGAGCTGTCGCAGGACAAGGTCCTGCAGCCACGCCCTCAGATGGGGGTGGAGACGACCTATGGAAGTGACGTATACCTGACATTGGATGTGGATATCCAGTACCTGCTGGACCTGCAGGTACAGCAGATAGTCAACGAGCACGATCCCGACTATGTGATGGCCATCGTCATGGACGCCAACAACGGTGATATCCTGGCCGCCACGTCATCGCCATGGTATGACCCCAACTTCTATAGCAACTCAAGCGAGGAGCAACGCCAGAACCGGAATCTCAGCTACATGTATGAGCCGGGTTCCGTATTCAAGCTATTCTCCCTGGCCGCAGTCATGCAGGCCGGACAAGCCGACTTCGACGAACCCTTCTTCTGTGACGGGACCTATTCCTTCACACTCCCCTCCAAGCAGGTGGTGACGATCAACTGCACGGCAAAGCATGGGTATGTCGACCAAGAAGGAATGATCAAGCACTCGTGCAATGGTGCAATCGTCCACTGGGCGATGCAGACAGATGACGATACGTTCCGCACCCTATTGTCTCAGATGCATTTTGGAAGGAAATGGGACCTGCAGCTGCCTGGAATCATATCGGGTTCGCTGGCACAGGTTCCCTCATGGTCAGGAAGGACCAAGGCAACCCTCTCATTCGGTCAGGAGCTGGGTGTCAATGCCCTGCAGATGGCAACGGCGGCGACGATCCTGACCAACGGTGGCTCGCTCCTGCAGCCCAACATCATCTCCAAGGTCGTCGATCCGTCAGGGGCCACTACATTGCAGCGGCAGCGGACGGTAGTCCAACAGGTACTCGATCCAGCGATAGCACAAGAGATCCTCACATTCATGGAAGCAGCCACCCAAACAGGAGGGACGGCAACGAAAGCGGCTGTGGAAGGAATCAGGGTGGGAGCAAAGACAGGGACTGCCCAAATCCTCAACGCCGAGACAAACAGTTATACCAATGGGTCGGTGCTCGCCTCGACAATTGCAATCGTCCCAGTGGATGCACCCAAATACATCATCTACATGGCCGCGGCCCATCCCAAGGGAAATACAATCTGGGGCAGCAATATCGCAGCCCCAGCAATCGGACAAGTCATTGAAGGCCTTGCCTCACAAGGCAAGCTTACCAGCGACAAGGCCCGTACGATCTAGCGCATCCGCCTGCCGACGTCCAGCAGCCGCATCATGCGGTGGGCTGCATCCTCGGTAAGCTGCAGCGAGTTCGCCATAGCCTCTGCCAACGGCATGGCACGGCTGGTGGTGCTGAGGATAGCATCGATGCCCAACGGATACAGAGCATCGGTGCCAGGACCGATATCGCCAGCAAGGACCACAACAGGAACTCCATGGCGTGCTGCATGCGCTGCAATGCCCATCGGCACTTTGCCACGCTTGCTCTGCCCGTCGATCTTTCCCTCACCGGTGATGACCAGATCGGCACCATCGAGAGCGTCATCTATGCCAATGACATCCAGCACCAGGCCAATCCCAGAGGAAAGCTTGGCGTTGCAGAACGCCATCAAGCCAAACCCCAGGCCTCCTGCTGCACCGGCACCGGGCTCCAAGGCCAAGGCGGGAGCCACAATATCTGCAAGGTGCTGCAAGTTGGCATCCAACTGCCCGACCATCTGCTGGTCAGCCCCTTTCTGCGGACCATAGATTGCGCTTGCCCCTTGGGGCCCGCACAATGGATTGTCTACATCACATGCCACACGGAATGTAGTGGACGCTATACGTGGGTCAAAGCCCGACATGTCCACCTGCGTGATGGAACCGAGATTGCCACCGACAGGCACCACTTCGATTCCTTGTGCATTCAGGAAACGGGCACCCAGGGCGTACGCCATCCCGGTTCCTCCGTCGTTGGTGGCGCTCCCACCGATCCCAAGGAGGATGTCGGTGCACCCAAGGTCCAGCGCATCGGCAATCATCTGGCCAGTTCCATAGGTGGAAGCCAGCATTGGGTTGCGCTGGGATACATCTACCAAGGGAAGACCTGAAGCTTGGGCCATCTCCATGATGGCGGTATTCTTGCGTATGAGGTATTTGGCGACGGTTGGCTTGCCCATGGGACCCTTCACCGAAATCTCGGTCAAGGTCTCGGCGGGAAGCATCAGTGCCTGGACCATTCCTTCCCCGCCATCGGCGACGGAGAACTTGTCGCATGTGATGAGCGGGTCAAACCGGTGGATGCCATGCTCTATGGCGTTGGCCACCTCCATGCTTGAGGCGGACCCCTTGAATGAGTCGCTTGCGATCACGATTCGCATATGTACCTCCTCAGGTACGAAACCGCGCGTTGTGCGGCCGTCTGTGGGTCTGGCAACGGAAGGATCTCCACCGTCGTCCATCCATCATATCCGATATCGCCCAAGGCTGCGAAGATTTCATCAAAATCCATGTGCCCGTCACCAGGGGCATGCCGATTGGTGTCTGCCAGGTGCAAGTAGCTGACATAGCGGGCATTTCTGCGCAGGCTGTCTCCGATACGGTCATCCTCGATGTTCATATGGAATACATCGGGCATCATCGTCATGGTGGAGCTACCCATTTCATCAAGAAGCTGCGAACCCTCGTCCAGGTTGTTGACGAAGTCGATCTCATACCGGTTGACCGGCTCAAGCATGAGCTGGACCCCTTTTGCCTGGGCATAGTGGGCCAAGGTCCCAGCCATGTCGAAGAACAACTGCCGGCACATCGCCTTGTCCCTGCCCATGTACGAGCCACGCACCCGCCCAATGTTTACCTTCTGTCCGAAATCGGAGGCAAGGTCAATGAATCCCTTGAAGGTACTCTCAAGCTGTCTCCTTCTTTCAGGGTCCTCATCGGTAAACGACAGTCCCCTGGCGGCGAACACTTGACCGGAAGAGACCGCTGAGACTTCCATGCGGTGCTCTGCAAGGAGCCTTCCCAGGTCCGCCCTGGAGATTTCATCCGGACGCATCAACGCCAGCTCCACCCCGTCATACCCCATCTGGGAAGCACGGGCTATGGATTGCTCAAGCCCCCTGAACACCACGAATGCGCTGGGCAGCGCCTCAGCACCTGCAATAGCTACGGAAAGCTTCATCTCTCTGTTCTCCTTGTTGGTTCATCGGTAGTAGGTATCACGTATGGCCCTTCGCTCACGTACGCGATCTTCATATCCTGCAGGCTCTTTCCGCTCTGCTTCTCGATATAGGACAATGCCTGCCCCACGACTTGTTGGAAGCACTCCCGTGTGGGATGCTGTTGCTGCTGAGTATCCAGGAACTGCCTCCCATCGATACCCGGAAGAGCGGGCCACCAGAATGAGTCAAGCTTTGGGCTGTAGAGGATCAGGTGGTCCATGGGGATCCTGTCGAATACCTTTGCCCATTGCTGGACTTGCCACTGGTCTGGAATGAACGTCCAGTCGTCGCTGCAAATTTCTTTCAGGAAAGCTTCTGGGCCAACCAGCTTGAGCAGGGAGAGCATGGTGCGGTATGTCAGCGCCCCTACGACGTTGGCAGCATCTGTGGTGTCGGCGATGATCACCAGATAGCCACCCTCCTTGAGGATACCCAAGCTTCCCACCGCACATTTTGCACACTGGTAGTGGTTGATCCCCACAAACCCACCATGGGTGACTACAATGTCGGCTGCGTGGGGGACATGCACACCCACTGCCGAGCGGATCAATGCAACGGCGGCAAGATGAGCCTGTTCCAGGTCACCGCAGAAGATACCGGTGATATGGAAATGGTGGTCCAGCGTCACGTTCACCAGGAAATCCACCCCAGCGCGCTTTGCCACCTCCAACGATTCCTCATGGACAGGATTGCCACTGATGTTCAAGTCCCGTGATGCTGGGTCGGCCATCAGCTGTGCACCATGGAACACGAACGTCGAGGCCTCCCCGATGATGCCTGGGCATATTGCCTTGCGGCCACCTGAGGCACCAGCCATGAAATGGCTCTCTACCAAGCCTGTGGCAATCTTGAGGTCTGCCTGTACATATGCAGAATCGATGAAGATCCTCGTCCCCCTGGCAGTATTGCCCAAGTCGGTGAGCGTCGAGTCGTCACGGCAATCATGGTTGACCACCCTGATCCCCAGCTGGAACACACGCTCATCCAATATCTTTTGGATCTCTGCATCGGACATTGCCCGGTGGGTGCCAGTGGCGATCAGCACCAGGATGTCGCAGGGCCTGTACCCCTGTCCCATGATGGTGTCGATGATCGGCATCAGGATCCCCTCCTCCCCCTTGTAGGGAACGGGACGGGTATTGTCGCTCACGACGATAGTCGCGGTGGGATGCTCCTTCTTGGAGGAGTCATACCTAGCTTTTGCTATTGATGCCAGGGACTCACAGCCAATGGGATGGGCAAGTGCATCTGCTATCGCAGCGTGGGGATCTGCAATCGCCTGTGGCGTCTGCATCCTCACCACATGGGTGTGGGCGGGAAGCAAGAGGTCGTCATATTGGGAACCCAGTGGGTTTGGGACTGTCAATGGGGTTCGGACATCCATTGGATACTCCTGTGTTGGTATGGATACGTCCATCCCGTGTGGGATGGACGTAGAAGTGGTATGATGGGAGACTACATCTCCACGATCAGGGAGAGTTCCCCGTCCGTTGCGGCACGGAGGATCGGCGTCATGTACTGGTCCACGTCGGCGGCGGTCATCGGTACGGGCATGTTGCGCAGCTTCATCTCCAGCTGGGGATCCTTTGCCGCGGAGATAGCCCGCTGAACATGAGCCTCGCCAAAACCTTTGAGCTCACCCAATGTCGTAGGGGCCTTGATACTCTTGCCATAGGCGATCATAGCCTGGGCAACAGCCATGGCAAGTTCCCTGCCAGTGAGGTTCTGGATGTCTGCGTCGGTATACCCAAAGTCCTTGAAGATCTTACCAACAACCTGCAGCTGGGGCTGGATTGCCTTGGAGTAGAACACCGCGTAGTACGGGTTCATGATCCCACAGGCAGTCCCATGGCCAACGATATCCACCAGCGAGAAGCTCGTCAGGTGGGCACCGCTGGTACCACCGATCATGATGGCATAGCCACCCAAGTCGGTTGCCAGGCCAATGGCCTCGCGTGCCTTGGAGTCCGCCGGATTGTCGACGAGCACCTTCGCATACTCAGCGCACAAGCTGATCGCGCACTCAGCCAATTCCTTGGCCGTTTCATACGCCTCACCCTTTGCACCGCAGAACACCTCGAACGTATGGGCGATCGCATCAAGGGCACCATCGACGGTCACCGAGACGGGCATCGACTTGGTCACCTCATAGTCGAACATGGGGTCCGACGGGATCACGGCAGGGTCGACGATGAGCTTCTTCTGACCGACCACCGGGTCGGTGATGTTCGAATACTTGGTCAGGTGTGCACCCGATGATGCACTGGTCTCCACTGCAATGAGGGGCAACAACGCACAGCCAGTCTCCTGCAGGTCATGGCTCACCACGCCCGTCCCAAAGTAATGGTCGATCTCCGGGGTGACCTTTGCACCCAAGGTTGCCAGGACATTGGCTGCCTTGCAGGCATCGATCGTCGAACCACCGCCGATTGCGATGATGCAGTCTGGCTTGGTATGGAGGATATAGGACTCCAGGCGATATACATCCTCCCTGGGGGCGTTGGGCTTTGCATCGGGTGCAACCACCCCTCCGGCCAATGAAACCCCGGCTTCCGCCAGATATTCCACCACACGGTCGGCAACCGGCTTCATGTAGGTCATGTTGGAGACGACCAGCGCCTTCTTGCCATACTTGGCGGCTACCGTACCAACCTGGTCCAGCACGCCAAGGCCGAAGACATACGAATTACCTTTCCATTTCCTGAGCAGCTCATACGCACGTTGAATCTGATCCATTGCTTTGCTCCTTATCTTGCGCACAAGGCGCGTGCCTTGTCGGCTATGTTCTTAGCGCTGATCCCATACTCCGCCAACAAAGCTTCATAGGGTCCTGTCTCACCAAAGCAGTCGTCAAGCCCGATGCTGTCCATCTGCAGGGCGTTGCCGCTGCGTGCGACCACTTCGCTCACCGCAGAGCCAAAGCCACCCATGAGCACATGCTCCTCCACCGTCAGCAGGCGGCCGCTTTGCAGTGCACTGTGCAAGATTCCCTGTCCGTCCAACGGCTTGACGAACGGCACGCTGAGGACCGTTGCCTCGATGCCCTGTTCGGAGAGGACCTGTGCTGCTTCCAGGGCCTTGGAAGCGGTGATCCCGTTTGCTGCGATCGTCAGGTCCTTGCCTTGGCTCACGACAATTGCCTTGGCCGATGCAAAATCATCAGATTCGGGCAAGTCGGGCATGGCGTTGCGGTTGAGCCTGATATATACCGGCCCTTTCTGCTGCAGTGCATACTCCAGCGCCTGCTCTGCCTGGCGGGCATCGGAAGGAACGAGGACCTGCATGTTGGGAAGGCTGCGCATGATGGCGATGTCGCACACCGACTGGTGGCTTGCACCATCGAAGCTGTCGCTCAAGCCGCCATATGCACCGGCGATGATGATGGGCAGGTTGTTGTAGCATGCCACGTTGCGAAGCTGGTCGGTCCCCTTCAGCGCCAGGAAGATCGCGAAGGAGTTGATCACGGGGTGGTAGCCACAGGTTGCAAGACCGGCGGCAACGTCGGCCATGTTCCCCTCGGCAACCCCGCAATTGAAGAAGCGCTGTGGGAATGCCTTGGCAAAATACGCACTTTTTGTGCTGGAGGAGACATCCGCATCCAATACGACCAGCTCAGGATGGGTTGCCCCAAGCTCTGCCAGCTTCTTTCCAAATGCATCACGCATTGCCATGCTCATAGTGCCGCCTCCTTTGCCGCAAGGTCGTTTGCGCAGCTCGACGATTCCCGCTTCATAGGAAGCATCGTCGATGACAGCGCCATGCCAGGTGTTCTTTCCCTCAGTGAACGAAACGCCTTTTCCCTTGGTGGTGTCGTAGATGACAGCCTTGGGCCATACGTCGTCGCTGTCCATCCAATCGAACGAACTGAGGATGTCGCAAGTATTGTTTCCATTGTATGCCTGTGGGCATACGTTCCAGCCAAAGGCACGCAGCTTCTCATCAAGCGGTGCGAGGGGCATGATCTGGTCCTCGCTCCCGTCCAGCTGCACCTTGTTGTAGTCTATCATCAGCACCAGGCCATGTGGCTTGAACTTGGAGGCGCACATCATCGCTTCCCAGGACTGTCCTTCGTTGAGGCACCCTTCACCAGTCAGCACATACGTCCAGTATTTCTTCTCCGAGAGCTGTGAGGCCAACGCCATCCCCAGCCCGATCGAGATCCCATGTCCCAATGCACCGGTGGACATGTCGACCCCTGGGGTCTTGTTCATCGCAGGATGGCCCTGCAGGTGCGAACCAAGGGTACGGAACGTCGGTAAGTCGGCCGTGGGGAAGAACCCGCGGTTGGCGAGAATGGTATAGAGGTTCACCGAGGCATGTCCCTTGGACAGGATGAATCGGTCGCGGTCCTCCATGCGTGGGTTGGCCGGGTCAATATGCAACCTATTGAAATAGAGGGCTGTCGTCAGTTCTGCGGCAGATGCAGCACCACCCCAATGTCCAGTCCCACGCTGGTGGAGTATGTCGAACATCTCCATGCGAAAGCGTGCGGCAAGGGCAGCGAGCTGCGGAGCATCGAACTTCTGCCCGGGATTCCTGAGCAGTTCATCCGTCTTGGTTCCCATGTAGTTCTCCTTCCTTGTTGGCGAGGGCATCTTGCCCACCGTCACGGCCTTGTTCGCAAGACCGATTGTTTTTTGTATACAATAGTCATACCACCGTTGTATACAATTGTCAAATACAAATCTCATATATTTGATATTTTAATCAATATAAACATTCTTTTGCATAATTCATCATACATATTATTGTATACAATTATCCATAATTCGATTATCATGAGGAATACAAAACATCGGATTCATTGACTTTCCCACTATTAGAACGTACAGTATCAACATATAGGAGCCTCGAACATGACCAATAGAATCGTCCAGCGCAGTCTCTCCGACCAAGTGTACTCACTGCTCAAGGAGCAGATCCTCAGCGGGGAGGTCCCAGCCGGAACCAATATCTCCGAGGAGCAGCTTGCCCAACGCTTCAGCGTCTCACGGACTCCCATACGCGAGGCGATCAGGCGCCTAGCTGAGTATGGGCTGCTCGACATTACCCCACGCAGCCATGTCAGCGTCAGCACCATCACCGACAAGGAGGCCCTGGACATCGCAAAGGTCCGTGTAAACCTGGAGCTGCTGGCCATCGACTCGATCGACAACGCCTCCTTTGGCAAGTACATGCAGGAGATTGCCCGCCATGCCGCCGACTGCCAGTATGCGATGAGCATCGGCGACCGTGCCTCTGTGTTCGAGCAGGACAGCCTGTTCCACCTCTCGTTGGTGAAAGCAAGCGAGAACAAGGCTCTGTACGACATCTGCCAACGGATGGATGCCAAGATCCAGCTGCTGCGCATTGCCCAAAGCCTGCCCGAGGAACAGCTGGGACACTACATCAACCAGCATGTCGACATCATGTCCAAGCTCAAGGCCAACGACAAGGAAGGCTGCAAGCGCCTGATGAGAGAGCACATCACCCACGACTTGGGAAGCGGCTTCTCGGAGTCCCAGGCATGAGCATACACATCGTCCACGGTACAGACATCGACCACATGACTCGAACGCTCCTACAGGCCGCCGACGCCACATCCCGTATTCCCAGCCAGACTTCCAAGATCGTGCTCAAGCCGAACCTCGTCGTGGCGGTAACCCCCGACACCGGTGCGACGACCCATCCCCAGATATTGGTCTCCATCATCAGGTACCTGCAGGAACGCGGGTATTCCAATATCACGATCGCCGAGAGCGCATGGATCGGTGACAGCACCCAACGGGGGTTCTCAGTCAACGGCTACCATGCGATCTCACAGGAACTTGGCGTTCCCTTGGTGGACATCAAGCAGGACCAATACGTGCAGGTCTCCCGCGGGGGCTTCACATTCGAGGTATCCAAGACCATCATGGAGTGCGACTTCCTCATCAGCGTCCCTGTCCTCAAGGGACATTGCCAGACGGTGATGACTTGTGCACTGAAGAACATGAAGGGGTGCCTTTCCGATTCCTCCAAGAGAAAGTTCCACACATGGGGCCTGCATCGCCCGATCGCGGCGCTCAATGCAGTGCGCCATGCCGACTTGGTGGTGGTAGACAGCATATGCGGCGACCTTGACTTCGAGGAGGGTGGCAACCCAGTCCAGCAGGACAGGATGTTCATTGGTACCGACAGCGTCCTCTTGGACTCCTTTGGCTGCAAGCTGATGCGAATCCCCACTACAGATGTCCCCTATATCGGGTATGCCCAAGACATGGGAGTGGGATCAGCAACTTTAGAAGCTGCAACCATCGTCGACCTTGACCAGGCAATGCGGCCATCCCCTGCCCTCTCCCAAGGGAAAGTCCAGTCGCTTCGCAAGTATGTCCAGGAGGACCATGCGTGCAGTGCTTGCGTGGCAAACCTCTATGGTGCGCTTGATGCCCTGGACAAGGAGGGAAAGCTCCAACGACTCGGAGAATGCAGGTTCTCCATAGGACAGGGATACAAAGGAACATCAGTTGCAGCGCCAAACGTCGGAATCGGTTCCTGCGCCTGTGGCCATGGCCATGGCGTCGGTGGTTGCCCACCGACACAAGCAGCTATCCTTGAATATCTGCACTCCCTTGCCTAGACCAAGCGCCACGCATCGCGGAGGGTCCTCTTTGCATTGGCGATCACAACAAGGGGATCCTCATCGCCTTGGGGCTTGACCTCGAAGCTGAGGATCGGACGCGTGTTGGTGTCCAAGTACCCGATATCCAGCAGCTTGCGCAGGTATTGGGCCAAGTACTGGGTGTCGTTCTCACCTTGGGGGAACCCAAAGCGCGGGTGCATGTCCCCATAGGAGGGATGGCTGGGGTCACTGATGAGGGTGTTGCCCATGTGGGCATGCACGACATACGGGGCTATCGGGTCCAATGCCTCATCAATGGTCTCCCCGATCATCGGGATATGGCTGCAGTCCACCATCAGACCAAAGTTGTCGCATTGCTCATTGACCAACTGCACGTACTCCTTGGCCAGATATGCCGGTCCGATGAGTGACTTCTTGTCGATGTCATGGTCGAAGATCTCCAGGCATACAGGCATGTTGCCCTGCTTTTCTGCATATTTGCATAGCTCTACGGTAGATTTCACCAACGCCTGTAGGTATTGGGGGCGGTGCTCCATGTCCCAGCCACGCGAGAGGAACTGGAAGTCAGACGCGCCCATTGCATAGGCTTCGTCAACCGCACCATACAACAGACGCACTGCCTTCCTTCGTTCGTTCTCATCCAGGGAATTGATGTTCAGGCCTGACAAAAAGAGCCATCCATGTGCACTATAGGTCAGTTCCATATGGGCGCACCTGATGGCTTGTACAACCTGCTGCTGGATGGAATCGAACGGGACATGCCCTATCTCTACTACATCGAAATACGGGTCACGAAGCAGATGCATCAGAGATTCCATATAGTTCTCCGGGCTCTTGGCAGCCTGGGGGAAGGCCATCGAATGGACGATCCCCAGCCTGCAGTAGTCATGGATGTCGGTCGTCATGATAATTGCCTCCTGATCGATTCAATGCAGGACGGGACAGAGGCGAGCACGGGATACCCAGCCACGGTCTGGACGGCAGCCTGGAGGTGGGACATCGAGGCTTGCGCAAGTACTATGACGTCACAGGCCCCGACGTGGGATGCCATGACCAGCACCAGATCATCATGCCGCTGTTTGTCACCCTTGCGCAGCGCATTGATTGCATCCTCGCACAAGGTATATTCAACTTGCACTTCTTTGCCCATGGACAGTGCATCATCCTTGATCTTCTGCACAGTGGGACCTACTGTCGTAGGGGCAGTAGCAAGGACATGGATCCGGGGTCCTGCGAGCACAGCCTGGCGTGTCATGGCATCATCTATGCAGACTACAGGAGCTTTCAGAATATCTTGCAGCTCATGCACATAGGGAGTCAGTGATGAACATGTCACGACAATCAAGTCAGGATTGGCCAAGTCTGCGGCGGCAAGCACCAATTCCAACCGTTTCCTGTTGGCAGGAGAGAATAAACCTTTTCTGGTTGCATCGGTGACAAGAAACTCATCGAGCATGTTGTCGATGAGCACATCGGGCAAATTTTCCTTGAGCTGATCCCCAAAAGAATCAAGTACGCTCCTCACTGTATGCACCAGTATTATTCGTTTCATGGATTTCTCCGCGATAGGGACAGTTTATCCCTGTACAAGGGAATAGGGACGGCATGCGCCGTCCCTTCCTCAATCTAGCAAGTTATTTGGTCTTCCCAAGTTTCTTCAGGTAGTCTGCCTGGAACTGAGACATGAACGCGTTTGCTTCGTCGTATCCCATGAACTGGCTGATCAGGCCATTCTTGGCGATGTAGTCATTCTGCCACTGTTCGGAAGCAGAAACCTGTGCCAGGACATCTGCATAGAAGCGTGCAGCTTCCTCGCTCATTGCCTTTGGACCAACAACGCCTCTCCATACGGGAACTTCAACGTTCTTGTAGTTTCCGACTTCGCTCAGGGTAGGTGCATCTGCGAGTTTTCCACTGAATCTGGTGGTGGACAATGCAAGCACGGGAGTGAGCTTGCCTGCCTCGACATACTGGGAAGCTGCAGCAGGCTTGGACATGCACAGGTCGACGTGGCCACCCAAGATGGAAGTGATTGCACCACTGGTGGAGTCGTTGGTGATATATGCCAACTGGTTCTCGTTCAGGCCAAGCTCAGCGAGCAACGCCTCATAGGTTGCAATATCGTCACCCTTGGAGCCCGCGATAACAACCTGCTGACCGTTCTTGATCGCGTCCAGCACTTGGTTGAATGTGGTGTACTTGCTCTTCTCTCCGATGAACAGCAACTGCTTGTCGACAGCCATGACTGCGATCGGGGTGAAGTTCTCAAGGCGGTTTGCAGTATTCTGCACCATCGGCATCAAGTCGCCACTGTTGAATGTCAGCAGGGTATGGTTTGCCTTGTCAGCCGGGGTTGTGCGCGATACCTGCAGGCGTCCAACTTCGCCGCCACCGTCAGTGACGTAGGAGACAAGGATATTCTTTCCGACCAGGCCATTCTTGGTCATGATGTCCTTGATCTGCTGGGTATAGATATCGGAACCACCACCGGGCTTTGAGGTGACTGTCCATTCGATGTCACGTGTCGGTGCGAAGGCTACGGTTGCTGCTGCTTCTCCCTGTCCGTTAGCGAACATGGGTAGAGCCAGTGCGACGAGCAGGAGGACCATGGTAAGTTTTTTCATTTCGAAACTCCTTTTTTTGTATCTGCTGGTGGAATACTCCACCTTGCATTCTTTTATTTTGCCGCTGGGTTTTTCCCTGAGGCTGTGTTGCGGATCTTCTTGATGACTGTACGTGCGATCGGGGTCATGATGACCAGCAGCAGCACGATCATGAAGAAACAGGCGATCGGTTTCTGGAAGAAGATGTTGACGCTTCCTTGGCTGATGATGAACGCCTTGCGCATGTTGTCCTCAAGCAGCGGGGCAAGGACAAACGCAAGAAGCATCGGGGCTACGCTATAGCCACATTTCTCCAGGCAATATCCGGCCATGCCGGAGACGAACATCACCACTACTCCATACATTGAGTATGTCGTGCTGTAGGAACCTACCAGGCATACTACGGTGATGATAGGTATAAGCACCTTCACAGGAACCGACAGGATCTTGATCATGAACGGAATGATTCCCACTGCGATGGCAAGCGTCAGGATGTTTGCCAAGAACAGGGAGGCGATCAAGCCCCAGGCGAAATCAGGTGAGTTGGTGAACAACAGCGGGCCAGGGTTGAGCCCCCACATCATGAGGCCACCAAGCAGTACTGCGCCTGTCCCCGATCCAGGGATACCCAATGCAAGCAACGGTGCAAATGCACCTGCTGCGGCTGCATTGTTGGCGGACTCACATGCAGCTATTCCTTCAATTGCACCGCTTCCAAGGGGCTCCTTGTTCTTGAATGCCTTCTGCATTGCATAGCCAAGGAATGCACCCGTCGTAGCGCCTGCGCCAGGAAGGACGCCGACAAACGTACCCATGAAGCCACTTCTGATGGCTGGGGGAAGCAGTCTCTTGATGTCGCTTCCTGTCAGCAGCGAGTTGCGCAGGGTGAGCTTCTGGGTAATCTTGCTCTCTACCTTCTTGTTGCGCTCCTCCATCAACCTCAGCACCTGCGCGAAGCCAACAGTACCAATGACAAACGGGGTGAACGGGATGCCCCCAAGCAGATAGATGCTTCCGAAGTCAAACCGAGGAGAACCTGTCTGGGAGTCCATTCCCATGGTTGCGATCAGGATGCCCAAGAAGGTCAGCACGATGCCTTTTGTAGGATTACCTCCGATGAGCCAGCCGATCGAAGTCATGGCTACCAGCAACAATGCAGTCATCTCCGCAGGACCAAACTTCAGCCCAATGTCAGCCAGAGCAGGACCCATGAACGTCAGGATGATCATACCAATGGTTCCACCGATGAACGATGCCATGTTGGCTGTGAACAATGCCTGTCCTGGGCGGTTGCGCTTGGTTGCCATAGGATACCCGTCGAGGGTCGTCATGACCGCGGGGCTGTCACCAGGGATATTCAGCAGGATGGCGCTGAAAGAGCCACCATACATGTTGGAATAGTACAAGGCACCCAACATAATGATTGCTGTAGTAGGATTGAACTTATATGTCAGCGGCAGCAGCAAGGCGACGCCTGCGAGCGATCCGATTCCAGGCATGGCTCCGACGACCAGTCCCAGCACGGCACCCAGGAGACAAGCTCCAACGTTCTGCATGGTGAACACAACGGCAAACCCCTGCAGCAGCATTTGAATGTTTTCCATGATGTCCCCCTTACCCGAAGATCAGGTTGTAGATGATCCCCTTGGGGAAATCTATCTTCAACCACATGGCGAAAGCGCCGACTACTATGGCCATCACTATTGCAAGCGCAATCAGCGTGGTCTTCCAATTACATTTTTCATACCATTTGAGCCAAACCACGACGTATATGGCAATTGCAGGGATCATCCCCACGACATACGAAGCTGCTACCATGGCGAGGAACCCAAGGGGTACAAACCAGTTCTCCACGGGGAAGACGGGTGTTTTCTCACCAAAGGACCCGATCAGGGCCAGGATGCTCACTGCGAACAACCCTACCCCGATGATCGTTGGGAAAAAGCCAGGCATCGGTCCCTTCATGGAATTCCAGAACCCATATTTTACCAAGCCAAGCCCGATGAAAACGATACTGATGATCAGCGTGATGATTGGTATCAGTATCTTCGCATTGAACGCAAAGCGTTTCTTCTCTTCCATTCTCTTCCTCCGGTTCAGCTCGCGAGGTGGTTTGCCATCCGGCTGGCCATCTTCACTGCGTTCTCGAAGGCACTTGTCTTGACCTTCGAGGTACCTGCTATGTCGTATGCGGTCCCATGGGCACAAGTTACGATTGGAGCTGGCAGTCCTCCCGCAATGGTGATTCCCTGGTCGAAACCCTTCAGTTTCAGGGCAATCTGACCTTGGTCATGGTACATGGTCACGACACCGTCGAACTCTCCGTTGAAAGCCTTGATGAACGTGATGTCCGATGGATATGGTCCGGATACTTCGATATTGGAGGCTCGTGCTTGTTCGATGGCAGGAGCAATGACGTCAATTTCTTCCCTACCACACATGCCATTCTCTCCACAATGTGGGTTGAGAGCTGCAAGGGCAATGCGCGGGCGTTCGATACCGCTGTTCTTCAGGGAGACGTTGCACAACGTGATCGCCCTGAGGATCTTCTCGATTGTCAGGTTTTGGCTCACTTCGCTGATAGGGATGTGGCTTGTCGTCCTGGTGGTCCACAGGTTGCCAAGGACGTTTATCTCCCCAAATGGTGCTGTATGGTTGAATTCATGAGCAAGCAGGTGGTGCTCACTCTCAAAGGGACACCCCGCTTCCTTCATGGCAGCCTTGTTCAATGGTGCAAAGCAGAATCCCTCGATGCTTCCTTCCTTGTACAGCTTCACGGCAAGCTCCAGCATATCAAGGCAAGCTTTCCCGCTCTTGATGGACAGCTTTCCAAAAGGAACTTCAGAAGGGTCTAGGTCAAAGCAATCGACGAACGGGATGCCATCTTTCCATGTCGCATCGGCAATGTTCTTGATCACCTGCACGGGAACGTGCATGCCTACTACTTGCTCAGCCCGTTGGAAGACACGCAGGTCGCCAATTATCACCGGCTTGCATGAGGTCTCGAGAAAATGGCTTGCTGCACATTTCACTATTATTTCAGGCCCGACGCCACCGGCATCACCGAGCAATATACCAAGTACTGGCTTCCTCTCCATGGAACACTCCTTTTCACATGTAGGACTCAGCCTACGTGCCATGACAAAGCAAGTTCCATGCCATATTTCAAGGAAGATAGTTTTTTGAGGTATATTTTGTTGTTTATTTACAGCAGAATTCAGCACAATTATATCAATTACAAAATATTAGAAAAGTATGAGCGAGATGTTGCATGTCCAGTCCCACATTCATATCGTTGTTTCAAATATGGGACAAATGTTTCATCATAATGTTTCATTTGGTATCAGATGCATCTTTTTTGAAATCTTATTTCAATTTGTCACTTTCCAATGGAGGCAAATTTCCTCCAGAGGGTTGTCCTGCTGATACCTGTCATGCTGCAAAATGCCTCGCGGCTCATGTTGCTGCGGATGAACTGCTCATGCAGTTTGCCTGGGTCCATCTTGTTCCATGCCTCGCCAGAAGCGACAGCATGACTGGCTGTCACAGCTGAATTCTGGTGCCCCAAGAAATAATCTCCTAGCTCAGAATCCATGATATCCTGTTCATCGATGGTGCTCCTGGCGTCCAGGACAACCATCCGCTCCGCACAATTACGGAGCTCACGGATATTCCCAGGCCAGCTATATTGCTCGAGAGCCCTGACAGCACCCTCTGTGACACGTGGTATCCGTTGGCCGAACCGATTGCTGTAATAGGTAATGAAATGACGGAAAATAATACCGATGTCACGTTGCCGTTCCCTCAAGGGGGGGATTGCAATGGACAACAGGTTGATACGGTAAAACAAGTCAGACCGGAAGGTCCCATTGCGTAGTTGCTCGTTGATATTGATGTTTGTTGCACTGATGACGCGAACATCAACAGGCACAACCTGGTCTCCACCGATCTTGCGTATTTCATGCTCCTGCAGCACACGAAGGATCTTTGCCTGGAGACGCAATGGCATCTCCCCTATCTCGTCCAGGAAAATCGTCCCCTTGTGGGCTAGTTCGAACAACCCCTGCTTGCCCCCCTTGGCTGCTCCGCTAAAGGCTCCGTCGGTATAGCCGAACAACTCGCTTTCGAGCAATTGCTCGGGCAAAGCAGCGCAGTTGACTGCAACAAATGGCTGGTCGCTGCGCTTGCTTGCGTTGTGGATGCTCTGGGCGAACAACTCCTTGCCGGTACCTGTCTCCCCAATGATGAATACATTCCCATCTACTTGGCTATAACGCAAAGACTTCATGATCAGCGACCGCATATGGGGATCTTCACACAGGATGTTGGAGAAATGATATTTTGCCCCCAACCCTTTCTTATGGAGCTCCGTCCTGATCTTATGCTCAGTTTCGCGCAGTTGCTCGATATTCTGCAAGGTGATGAGGACACCTACGCTTTGGCTGTCTACGAGGATCGGGACTTGGCTGACAAGCATCTGTACCCCATTGACCTCCTGGATGATCTCAAGCTCAACACCTGTATCCATGGTGGACATCCATTGGGCATCGGGATAGAAATGCTGGACGCTACTGCCCTGAAGCATGGTTCTCCCAAACAAATGGTTCGCAGCAATATTGGATGCCATCACATCGCCAGCGGATGATACCGCTATCATGGCGTCACGCGTATTGTTGAGGACGGTCGCAAGCAAATTGGACTTCGTCCGTTCCCTATTGAGCACCCTTGCAGCGTTGATTGCCTCGGTTATCGCCCTGACAGCCGCTTCAGTACCAGTCTTGATATGGACCGCTGGCAATCCCCGTTCCTCACAGGCCCTGCATACCGTCAGACCACCAATGAAGACCTCGCTCCCCTCCCGGGAAAGCCGCTCGATTGCAAGCACGGCATCCTGCTCCTGCGAGACCTGCACCAACTTGATCGGCATCCCCACCAAGTCCTCCAATTCCTTTGGATTGCAGATCCCTCCATCTACCACCAAGATGGCAACAGGTCGGGGACCATAGTCATGCTTGCTTGCCCACAAGGCAGAAATGAGGTCACTGGAACTGATATTGAACTCAATGAGGTGCAGCTTGGGATGCAACTTCCCAATAGCATCGCAGGTCAAACCGCGAGCTACAATGATATCGTATGCATCAAGGGGTTCAACCGCATGCAGGTCTGTTCCGAAAATATGGGTGGTGGTTATATCCATGCCGGTGGTGTCGGCTTGGGAAATAGCGGTATCAATGAGCTTGTGGAGCTCTTTGTATGGCACAATTACAAGGATCCTAATCATGTTGTACTCCTAGGTGTCGGAACATGATACCACGGTATCGTTTCAAATGAAACAAAAATAGTTTCGTTGCAACATGCAAATGTTATGCTTCCGCTCCCACGGCTTGTATGATATAGTGCCCTACATGTCGTTTACACAAATCCTCACCTACATCCTTGCATTGCTGCTCATCGGATTCACCCTTTGGAATATTCGAAACCTCATGGTGTCACGCAAGAAGCGGCAAGCTTCCCAGGTTGCATACCAGCAGGTCATGGGCAAATTGGAGCAGGAGGCAGTGGCCTACCTGCATGACAATGGACTTGTATGCACAGAGCACCATCCCTTCGTCAACGATAGCGATGCGGCAATCCTGCTTTGCCTGGATGACCAACACAAGACGGCGGTCCTCTTCACTGCCGGAGAAGCCAGCAAGTTCAGCTATGACCAAGTACGTGGTTGCACCGTAACAACAGAAGCCGACAAACCCAAGGGTGGGAAGATTGCCTCGGTGACAGGCACCATCAGACTAAAAGGAATGGATGACATCTGCGTTTGTTTCTCCTCCAAGCCCCATTCGCGCAACGGTATCCTGGGCAAGTTCATCATCAATATGGCGGAGGAGTTCGCACAGGTGGTGAATTCCTTGGGAAACCGCACTATTTCAGAATAACACCAGCCGTCAACATTGCAAGTGTGAACAAAACGGGCGTCCCCTTTGGTGGGAACGCCCGTTGTTGTATCTGTGAGATTATCCTGACTCTTAGAGGATATACTGGGAAAGGTCCTGGTTGCTGACCACATCCGACAAACGTTGGTTGACGTATTCGGGTGTGATCGTGATCGTCTGGCCAGAGAGCTCATTCGCACTGAACGAAAGTTCCTCCAGCAAGATTTCCATGATCGTGTACAAGCGCCTTGCTCCGATGTTCTCGCTGGTGCTGTTGACCTCGAAGGCAATTTCGCTGATGCGGTTGATCGCCTCGTCGGTGAACACGACATCCACCCCTTCAGTCTTCAACAGCTCATGATACTGCTTGGTGATCGCATTCTCGGGTTCCTTGAGGATCCTGTAGAAGTCCACGGTCTTGAGGTCATCCAACTCCGTGCGCAGTGGGAAACGTCCCTGCAGCTCAGGAATCAGGTCGGATGGCTTGGAGATATGGAACGCACCGGCTGCAATGAACAGGATGTGGGTCGTGTCGATGATCCCCCACTTGGTAGAGACCTTCGAGCCTTCTACGATCGGAAGGATATCCCGCTGGACTCCCTGGCGTGAGACATCTGGACCTGCACTGTTTCCGTTGTTGCCGGCAATCTTGTCGATTTCATCGATGAAGATGATGCCCATCTGCTCCGTCCGCTCCTTGGCTTCCTCAGTAACCTTCTCCAAGTCGACGCTCTTCTCCATTTCCTCGTCGGTGAAGATATCGCGTGCCCGCTTGATCGTCACCTTGCGGCGCTTTGCAGGCCCCTTGTTGCCAAAAATGCTTCCCAGGGAGTTCATGGCTTCCTGGATATCCTCCATGTTGCCGTTGGACATCATCTCAATGCCGATGCCCTGCTTGCGCACGGGTGCGTTGATCTCAACTTCCTTCTCTTCGAACTTCCCATCCTGAAGCATCTTGCGGAACTTCTCCCGGGTCGAGTCGGTCGCACTGGAGAAATCGGCGCTGAAGCCCTGTGATGCCACGACATCGGTTGAATCGGAGGATGCCGTTGCCTTTGGTGCGGCCTGGCCATCTTGCTTCAAGTCAGGAATGAGCAGGTCCAGCAGGCGGTTCTCGACACGCTGGCGCACGACGTCCTCCTGCTTCATTGCCATCTCTTTCTTGACCATCTGCACGGCTATGCCCATCAGGTCGCGGACCATTGACTCGACATCGCGTCCTACATAGCCGACTTCGGTGTACTTGGTCGCCTCAACCTTGATGAACGGTGCGTTGGAAAGCTTGGCGATGCGCCGGGCGATCTCAGTCTTTCCTACGCCAGTGGGCCCAATCATGATGATGTTCTTCGGGGAGACCTCGTCGCGGATGCCCTCGGGGAGTTTCCTGCGGCGCGTGCGGTTGCGCAGTGCGACTGCAATGGTCCTCTTTGCCTTGTCCTGGCCGATGATGTACTTGTCCAGTTCCTTTACGATCTGGGAAGGTACCATGTCGTCAAGCTTGATAGTATTTGTCTGTGTTTCCATCTGTTACATTTCCTCCACTATAATCGAGCCGTTGGTGTAGATGCAGATCTGTGATGCAATCTCCAGGCTCTTGCGGGCGATCTCAGGGGCCTCCATGGTGTTGTCGGTATCCAGGTAGGCACGTGCTGCAGCCAGGGCGTAGTTTCCGCCGCTTCCGATGCCAATGGCGTCATACTCCGGCTCCAACACATCACCGGTGCCGCTGATGAGGAAGATCTTCTGCCCGTCGGAGACGAGCATCATCGCCTCGAGGCGGCGCAGGTTCCTGTCAATCCTCCACTCCTTGGCAAGGTCTACGGCGGAACGAGTCAAGTCACCGTTGAACTGCTTGAGTTTCTTCTCAAAAAGCTCGAAGAGGGTGAAAGCATCAGCAGTCGCTCCCGCGAAGCCGGTGATCACACGCCCGTCGTACAACCGGCGCACTTTCTTTGCGTTCCCCTTCATGACTGTATCACCCGTAGTAACCTGTCCGTCACCAGCTATTGCCACATGCCCGTTCTTACGGACAGCGACGATTGTTGTTCCTCTAAAGCTCACTGTTTGTTCCTTCCGTGCGGATGGCAATCCATACAGACCTTCCGCAACCGTTCGTTTGATACATGCGCATATATTTGCGTAGTAGTAATGCTGGAGTGTCCAAGCAGTTCCTGAACCACCCGGATCCCAGCATCATGGTCGAGCATGTGCGTCGCAAAACTGTGTCGCAACACGTGCGGAGTAAACCGCTTGTGCAGGTTCATGCTGACCTGATATTTGTCAAAGATACTATGAACGCCTGCCATCGACAACCGTTTTCCACATACACTTGTCAGCAATGCGTCAAGATCCTTGGGAGACCGAATACCCTCGCGCTGCTGCAGGGCCCGTTTCCGAGGCAGGTAGTCACCCAACAGCTGCACCAAATGCCCAGTCAGAAATACATACCGCTGCTTGGAACCCTTACCTGTGACGAGCATCCTTCCCTGCACCAGGTCCAAGTCACGCACATCCATCCCTACCACCTCGGCAAGACGGCAGCCGGTACTGTAGAAGAGGTTGAACATCACGCAGTCACGCAATGATGCAAAGTCGTCATGGGCCATATGCGTCAGAGACCTGACCTCATCCTCGGTAAGGACCGAGGGGAGCCTTCTTCCCCCACGTGCGTTGCGGATATCCTCAAATGGGTTTGCGGCGCATATGCCAGTCCTACAACAATGTCGGTAGAACCCCCGTACGGCACTCACACTGTGGTTGATGCTTGATGCTGCTGGCTTGTTCCCCCCATGGCCATGCCCTTCCATGACATATTTCACGTAGTCACGTGCGTCTTGCAACGCCATCTGGTCAAAGCCAATCTTGCGCTTCTGCAGATACTCCAGGAAACGTTGGAGCTCATGCTCATAGGAGATGCATGTGCAGGGGCTCATCCCCCGTACATCATGGATGTATGTCAGATATTCCTCAACGGCCACGGCGCTGGTGGTCCCTTGGCACTCAGTGTGCACTTCGTTGTCCATGCAATGGAGTATACCACGCATCTTTATACCGATACAACGACCCGCTTGCCAGAGCGGTACGCACAACGTCGTTTGTCCTGAACCTCCCATGCAGGGCACGTGCTAATACCAGAGGCCTTGTGTCGTGGGCAAGCAGGTCGGCTACCCCCTGCACTACTGGGGCTCCCGACTCAACCAGCATCCTGGTTCCACCGCAGCTACTTCCTTCCTGGGCGCCTGCTTGGTGGACATACACGTCCCTTCCTTGTCCCAATGCACGCGATGCACATGAAAGGGTCCCCGACTTGCTCCCACCTTGCATCAGCACCAACATGGGGGCATAGGAGGCCAACACTTCGTTGCGGAACAACATCCGCCACCTGATTGGCTGCTGCCAGGGTGCAAAGGGAGAGACAAGTCCCCCGTGTAGCTCGATCATCCGTTCCCGGAGCGAATTGCAGCATGGATAGCCAATATCATGCCCGCACCCCAGGAGTCCATACGACCTGACTTTCGCATCTGCCTGGCCACGATGGCATGCCTGGTCGCACCCCGCCGAGACGGCGGAGATGCAGGAAATTCCATTGAGGCCGCATTCCAATCCGAACTGGTAGCTTGCCTGCAATGCATCCTTGCTTGGTGTGCGGGTCCCTGCCACTGCGACCAACGCCGAATCCTGTCGTGGAAACGTCCCATGGGCAAGGAGCCTGAATGGGGCTGCCTCACTATTGCTGAGCCATAGAGGATAGTCGTCGTCACCTAGGAAGCATATCTTCCTACGTGGCCGGTGAAGCCATTGCCCTATTTCATCCGCATCGCGTTCCGTTTTGACCGGGTCAAGACAGATGGTTTGTGCATTGCCGATGATCGCATGGGATTGAAGGAACCTGCTGAGCTGCAGGCTTCCCATCCTCCGCAGGTCAGCCAACGAGATTCCCGTCAACAATACAGCCAATTGCTGGATTCCCGAGAGATACGGGATACATGAGATGTACAGTCGCAAAGAGATATCCATGGATGTCACAGGGAAGGATATGGTGTGGTGATTCAATGGATCACAAGAACAATTCCATCACGATCTTGACCAGCAGCAGGGAGAGTACCACAATCATGACCGTCCGGATCACTTTCCCGCCCCCCTTGATCGCAATCTCGGAACCGATGAAGTTTCCAATGATGCTCGCCACGGCACAGGGGATGCCGATTGCATAGTCGATCGTTCCACCGGCTATGAAGACCACGATCGCGGCAAGGTTCGAGGCGAGGTTGACCACGCGTGCATTGCCACTTGCCGTGATCATGTCCAGCCTGAGGATGGAGGAGAAGGCCATGGTCATGAACACTCCCGTCCCCGGTCCGAAGAATCCATCGTAGACTCCTATCACAAAGCCACAAGCCACAGCCAGCATCAGCATCACGGCGTTGGAGAATTCGATCCTCACCCGTTCCAGCTTTGGCTTACGCAAGACGAGGACCATCACCAATGGGACGACCACCAACAGCATGTACCGCAGGATATTGCCACTGACACGCAGGGCAATCGCAGCGCCAAGCAACGAGCCAGCCAATGCACCTACGATGGAAAATACCGCATAGCGCCAGGAGACATGCCCACTTCTGATATATCGCCACGAGGCGGTCACGGTTCCCCAGACAGCCGAGAACTTGTTGGTCCCCAATGCAATGTGGGGTGGCAGGCCAACTGCATAGTAGGCAGACAGCGTGATCAGGCCGCCACCTCCTGCAATCGCATCAATCATCCCCCCAAGCATGATCAGGGGGCAGAGTATCCATAAGACTTCCATGTGTCATTGTTCCTGTTCGTCGGGATGGAATTTGTGGAACTGCTGCTGCAGTTCCTGTGTCTGGACATGGGTGTAGATCTGTGTGGTAGCCAAACTACTATGGCCAAGGAGTTCCTGAACGCTGCGCAAGTCGGCACCGTGGGCAAGCAATTCTGTTGCAAAGCTATGGCGCAAGGTATGGACGTGAGCCTCGATGCCTGCAAGGGCGCAATACTCCTTGAACCGTTTCCAGACCAATGCCCGGGTCAACGGTTTCCCTCTCCTTCCCACGAACAGGGTCTGTTCGCGAAAGTGCTTGCCAAGCAGCGTGGGGCGGACCTCGCTGACATACCGTGAGAGTTTCTCACTCGCAACCTCACCTACCGGAACAATGCGTTGCTTGTCCCGTTTTCCAATGACCCGGACCAACGCCTCCGCAGGAAAATAATCTCCGATGCGTAGTGTCACTGCCTCGGTCACTCGCAATCCACACGTATAGATCAGTTCGAACAACGCAGCGTCGCGGACACCCAGCAAGTCGGAAGTATCTATGGCATCCAAGAGGGCATCCACCACCTGGGAGGAAATTACCTGGGGCAATGGCATTGCAACCTTGGGGACATCCAGCAGGGATACGGGATCATCCTTGCGTAGGTCGACATGGATGAGGAACTTATGGAATGAACGCAACGCACACATATTGCGTGCCTGCGTGCGCGGTTGGAGCGTTCCCCCATGGGAACGCTCTACGAGGTACATTGCTACTTGTTGTGGTGTGACCGACTCGGGGACCAGCTCCATGCGCTCCAGCGTCTTGAGATAGCATCCCACCTCCTGGCTATAGAGCGAAACTGTTGCAGCGCTGAGGCGCCGCTCGAGCAACAGGTAATCCTGATAGTCAACAAAGATATCCTCCCACGGCCTTGCGCAGGTGGACATAGGTCAGGAATCCTCTTCCTCGGAGCGAGAGTACCGGAGCACTGCTGGGATCGAGTAGTCGTTGCCACCCTGCTTCTTGCCCAGTTGCTGCTGGAATTCCTGCCAACGATTGACGGTGATCACTTCTGCATCATTCTGGGGAGCGGGAGCACCAGCCTTCTTCTCCGGCTCGGCCACCGGAGTCTCCTGAGGCTGGGCAGGAGTTGCCTTGGCATCGGAAGCTGCCTGTTCAAAGCGCTTTCTCGGGACATCATGGGCAGCTTCGAACGAAGGGGACATCTCCCTGTGCTCAAATCCAGTTGCAACGACCGTGACCTTGAGCTTGTCGCCAAGCTCGGGGTTGTAGGCCTGTCCAGCGATGATCAGAGCATCCTCTGCACAATTCTCGGTGATGATCTCCACCACATCCTGGTATTCCTGGAGCGTGAGGTTGTCGCTTCCTGAAAGATTGACCAATACGCTCTTGGCTCCATCGATCGATGCATTCTCCAGCAACGGATTGCTGATTGCCGCACGGGCAGCATCTGCCGCACGGTCAGCGCCTTCACCAAATCCGATGCCCATCAGTGCATCGCCACGTCCCTTCATGACTGTCCTGACGTCAGCGAAGTCAATGTTGATCTCACCGGGTTCGGTGATCAGCTCGCTGATGCCCTGCACACCCTGGTACAGGACCTCGTCGGCCATGAGGAATGCCTGCTTGATCGGCGTATTGTTCTCGACGACCTTCAGCAAATATTGGTTGGGGATCAGAATCAGCGTATCGACTTGCTTGCGTAGCTTTTCGATGCCAGCTTGTGCCAGCTGCAGCTTCTTCTTCCCTTCGAATGCAAACGGGGTGGTCACCACTGCAACGGTCAGTGCGTTGACCGACTTGGCGACCTCGGCCACGACGGATGCGGCACCTGTTCCGGTGCCACCACCCATTCCTGCGGTGATAAAGACCATGTCGGTCCCTTCCAGGAGGTTGCGGATCTCATCCTTGGACTCGATGGCGGCTTTCTCCCCCATCTCAGGAACTCCACCGGCACCCAGTCCACCTGTGAGCTCACGGCCAATGGGCATGCGCACTTGTGCATTGGAGCGCTGCAAGGCCTGCACGTCAGTATTCATTGCTACAAACTTGACCTTCTTCAAGCCACTGGCAATCATTCTGTTGACGGCATTGCCACCAGCACCACCTACGCCAATCACCTTGATGTCGGTTGGTGGCGTCTGCTCGTCCTGCAGCAGGTCTTCTATCATTCCTAGGTCCATATCGATCATCCTTTGCCCGTCTGGGCTGTATATTCAATAATTATTTCTTAGAACATGGTGCGGAAGAAATTCTTGAATTTCTTTCCGAACCCACCAGAACGGTTCTCTTTCTGACGTTGTGCATTGGGAGCTGCCCCACCATCGCGCATTTTCTTTGCCTCGCTCTTGAGCAGTCCGAGGACCGTACTGTACTTGGGGTTGATGTAGGTGCGGTCAAGTCCGGGCAATGCCTCAGGGAAACCGATACGAGCTTGCATCCGGAAGATTTCGCTCGCAAGCTCGGTTGCCCCTGAAAGAAGGGCTCCACCCCCGACCAACACCACTCCGCCACCCAGGGAGCCACGCACCTGTTTCTTTTCCAGTGCCATTTGCAGCATGGAGAAGATCTCCGCCATGCGCGGCTCGATGATCCTGGCAAGCTCCTTCTTGGGCATCCTGATCGGTGGCATTCCTCCGACTTGGGGAATGATGATCATATCCTCCGAAGGGACGGAGGGAATATGGCAGCATCCGCTTTCACATTTGACCTGCTCGGCGACGCTCTTTGGCTTATTGAGGATATAGGCGATGTCGTTGGTGACATTGCTGCCCCCAATGTTGACTCCGCCGACGTAGCAAGGGCTTCCATTGGTATAGACGATCATATTCGTCACCCCGCCCCCGATATTGATCAGGATCGTACCTGCTTCCTTCTCGTCGGTGCTCAGCACGACTTCTGCGTCAGCAAGTTGCTGCAATATCATTCTCTGGACCTGCAGGTCGGCACGCTGGAGGCTCTTTCGCTCATTCTGGCAGATCGTGGAGGAACCGGTGACGACCAGGACACGGCTTTCCAGCCTATGGCCAATCTGGTCGATGGGGTCCTTGATCCCGTCACGGGCATCGACCTTGAAGTCCTGCACCAATGTATGGAGGATTTCACGGTCCATGGCAAGGTCGAACGCCCTTGCCACCTCGAGGGAACGGAACACGTCCTCACGCTTGATCTCCTGGTCCTTGGCGTTGATGCCGACGACTCCTTGGCTGGGGACCCCTTCGATGTGGTCGCCGCCAATACCGATGATGACCTGCTTGACCTCGGCACCAGCTTGTAGCTCCGCCTCGGAGACTACGGAAGTGATAGCACGAAGAGTTTGCTCTATGTTGATGATGGCTCCATTGCGCACACCCTCGCTGGGGCACTCGCAGATGCTGTCGACCATCAGCTGTCCGTCGCGGTTCAACGTTCCAATGACTGCACGAACCCACGAACTTCCGATGTCCAGCCCCATCAGGATCTTATCTGCTGCCATCTGGCATCCTCCACTATTGGACATTAGCATGCTACCTGCGGACCAACGCATCGGCGTACAAGTCGTACCGCCTGGGCGTCTGCTCCAGGAATAGGAGCTCGTCGGTCGCCACTTGTTCCATGATCAAGGTTACCGACCGTGATACAAGCGAAGCAGGAACCGGTTCCCGTACCCACAACCTTGCGTTGCAGGCAGGAAGATCCACCACCATCCGTCCAAATTCATTACTGTTATTATTATCGTATTTTATGCGAGTTATCAAGGCATTCTCTGCATCCGTTGCCGAGCCCATCCCTGCTACAAGATCCAATACCGCCTGCAACCCAGCATCTACCCCATACCGCTGCAGCAGCGAGGCATAGGCCTCGTCGACCTCAATGGTAAACTTGGTAGTTCCATACAGATTGCGGTCCTCCTGTGTCAGTGGGACCAACTCGTCGTTCTTGAGCAGGAAATACCCTACTTGGTTGCCATCGGCGTCCATGGACCTGATCAACGCACGAGGCTGCAGCATCTGCAGCTGTACGTTCAACGAGGAAGGCATGTTCCGGTGCACTTGTGCAGATGCGACCATCGGAAGCGCCTCAAGCTGCTGTTCTAGCTTTGACAGGGATATCTCGAATTGCGAAAGCCCTTTCAAAGGGGCCGTGATCCGCAATGTACTCGCGGGAATGGCAATTGCAGGGTCATCGGTGGTGACGTACACCTGCTGCACATCAAAGACCGGTAGGTAGCGCAATGCGTACCACCCAAGCAACAGGGCGACGATGAGCAGCAGGAACGTGACCTTGACCCACATGGGAACCCTGCTGCGCTGTACTCTCCTAGCGCTCATGGTGCAAACCATCCGAGGGGAACTCAAAGTCCGCCAGCGGTTTCAGGGGTTCAGGCTGACCCTTGCGGGAACCTCCCCCCAAACGTCCTGATGCCATGAGCATGATCTTGTACAACAGCGCACATTCGCAGATGACCACGAACAGATTGGTCCCACCTTGGGAGAAGAACGGCAGTGGAATACCCGTGGGGGGGAGAACCCCTGTCACCACGCAGATATTCACCATGGCTTGGACCACAATCATGGTGCTGATGCCACATGCTGTGTATGCCAGCGCCTTGTCCTTGTCCAACATGCGCAGATAGGTGCGGTAGCCAAGCAGTCCAAACAGGAAGAACAACAGCAACAGCAGGGAAATTCCGGCGATACCCGTCTCCTCCGCTATCGATGCAAAGATAAAGTCATTCTGGACCTCGGGAATCCGTCCCAGCTTGTACACCCCGTTGCCAAGTCCTTTGCCCAGCCAACCACCTTCTGCTATGGCTGCCCGTGCATTGGATACCTGCCAGTTGATTCCATCGGTATCCATGCCGGAGAACAAGTAGGCTGCCATCCGTTTTACCCGGTAGGGCTGGGAAAGCAACGCTATGGCCGCAGGTACAGCAAGGAATGCCACACTGAGGAGGAGCCATCCGATGCTCATGCCGGCAATGAAGAACATCGATATTGATACGACCAAGAATACAATCGTAGTGGAGTAATCCCTCTGCAACAAGATCAAGGCCGCGAAGAGCAGGACCACACATGCAGGCAACGCATACCTACGAACCGCTTTCTCCTCATGCTTTGCCGAGCCGAACCAATTGGCCAGGAAGAGGATGACTGCCAGCTTCACCAGCTCGGAGGGCTGGAATGATGGCAAGGGGGGAATGCTCAGCCAACGGCGGGCTCCATAGCGGACTTGTCCATAGGATGTAAAAAGGGTGAGGAGCATCAGTGCAAGGCACACGAGCAGCAAGGGTATGGCACTGGCTTTGATGACCTTGATGGGGATGAACCGGATGACCACAGCGCATGCCAGGCCGAGGAGAATGAACATTGCTTGCCTGACGAAGAAATAGTGATGGGGCAATCCCATGCTCAGCGCCTCGTTGTACGAGGCACTGTACATCATCACAAGCCCTAGCCCAATCAATGTCAGAACAACACACAGGAACGTGAATGCGCTCATCGAGCCACCCTCAAGCGTGGTGAGCTGCTCATCTGCTTCCTCGTTCCTATAATGTGCTTCGTGCCCTTTCATGAGCCCTCTCCTTCACGTTGGTGCAGTATAGCCTGTTGCTCACCATTTCACAATGAGCAGTACCGTCGACACACCCACGCACAACCATGACGCGATGGAAAAACGGTCGACGATCTTCCCCTCCCCGTATCCCATCTGCTCATATGCATGGTGCAGGGGGGCTATGGGCAGCAGCTTGGTATGGAACACATTGATGGCGATGATCTGCAGCATCGAGGAGAGCAGTTCCACCAGGAACACAAATCCAGCTACCAACGTCACTACCTCAACCTGCACCAGCATGGCGCTGATGGCTATGACGGCTCCCAAGGTGTGCGAGCCACTATCACCCATGAAAATGCTTGCCTTGCCTCCGTTGAACCACAGGAACGCCAGCATCGAGCCGAAGGCACCGGCACACAGTATGGCAACGATCTGCCCGTAGGAGGCACTGGTGGAATATGGTGGTGGACAAACAGACATGACCGCCCCACCTGCAGTCAACAAAAGCAATATCGGCATAGCCGTACGGGTTGCCAGTCCATCAAGGCCATCGGTGATGTTCACTGCATTGACGTAGTACATGAGGTACAAGACAGAGAGTACCCGGTACCAGATGCCTATGTCGTGCCCAGCAGGGTTCCAGGGTGTTGCAAAGACAGTACTATCCAACGGAGCAAGGTATTTCTGCAGGAACACGACCATTACCGCACACACCATCTGCAGCAGTAGCTTCACCTTGGAGGTCAGCCCGTCGCTGTCATGGCGGCGTTCCTTCATCAGGTCATCAGCCAGTCCTACCAACCCAAAGAGCCAGATGGCAATCAGGACGAGCCATAGGGGACGGGCATTGAGGCTGGAGCATATCAAGAGCGACACCGTAATGCCACAGAGGAAGGAGATGCCTCCCATGGATGGAGTACCGGCCTTGGATGCTTGGGTGACAAGCAGCTCGGGCTTGACGGGAACGGAGGTACGGACCCGCGCCAACAGCCGTAGCAGCAGGGAACAGAAAATGAATGTAGCAACACAGCCGACAAGGAAAGAGATACTCACCTTGACCAGCTGCGCCTGGACCAACGTCAGAACTGCCACACCTCAGCCTGCCTTGCGCAATATGGGCAACAAGCGTTCCATCGCCATGGAACGAGATCCCTTGAGGAGGAAGAGGTCACCGGCGTGGACATCGGTGCCCACTGCCTGCTGAAGTTCATCAAAATCATTGGTATGCAGCAGTTTGCCATATGAACCATATCCATTGTTCATCAGGACATCCCACGCACTGGACATCTCGCTCCCATAGAGGAAGACGCTGGATGGGGCTGCGGCAAGGATTCTCCTGCCGATCTCCTGATGTGCACTCACGGACATGCTCCCAAGCTCCTTCATTGAGCCAAGGACTACTTTCTTCTGGCCATTCCACCGGACGTTGCGCAGATACTCCAGGATTCCACCCGTCGAGTCGAGGCTTGCATTGTAGCAGTCCTCTATGATCGTCACGTTGCCACCAAGGATGTTGCTGCGCCCGGCTACCGGCACCATTGCCTCGATCCCAGCCTGGATCTCCTGGGGAGTCGATCCAATCTCACGGCACAAGGCTATGGCACCCAATGCGTCGGACAGCGAATGCTTGCCGACGCATGCGAGGTGCATATGCAATTGCTCGTAGCAGATGTCCCAGCCACCGATCCCCAAGTCCACGACGCCATTGACGCCGGGGGTACAGGAAAGACCATAGGGAGTCAGGCTGCAGCTGCGGGCCTGCTCCATCCAGCTACGATAGGAACACTCGTCGCTGATGAAGCCCTTGCTGATGCCAGGATGGAAAATCCTGCTCTTCTCATCTGCAATAGCCTGCATGCTCCCCATCTTTCCCAGGTGGGAGATTCCAATGTTGGTGAGTATCCCATAGTCGGGCCGGTAGACCGAAAGCATCGAATCCATCTCCCCCACATGGTCCACGCCCATCTCGTATACACCAAAGCGGGTGGTCGGACCGATGGACAGGAGGCTCAGGGGCAAGCCGATCTCGCTGTTGAGGTTCCCAGGCGTATGCATGGTCTCACCGCTCTGGCTGAGGATTGATGCTATCAGCTCCTTGGTGGTGGTCTTGCCACAGCTGCCGGTCACCCCGACCTTTGCCTGCAGCGAAAACTTGTCCACATGTGCGGCGGCAAAGCGCTGGAGGGCACACAGTGGTGAATCAACGCCGATCAATGCCATGGGCGATGCAGATAGCTTCCTTCTGATGTCCACCAGCAAGTCCTTGCGGACAAATGCTGCCGTTGCTCCGAGGGTCGCAGCATTTGCAATGTAATCGTGCCCGTCGGCATGCTCGCCTTGCAACGGTACGAACAGGGAACCTGCTGCACAATCGCGGGAGTCGATGCTTACGCGTTGAATTGGATGTACTGGGGCACCGACGACCGTCGCCCCTACCATCTTGGCGATCTCATGGACGCTGTAGGTGCAGGAAGGTGTCGGTATCATGTCATCGTCCTCCGGCTGAAGCGACCATCACCACATGTTCGGGTGCAATCCTTTGGAAGTTCACGTCCTGTGCATATGCCTGGTCAATGAGGTATTCGGGCATCTGGGCGCGGGCAATCTGGGTGCGGAGCACACGCTTGCGCTCCTGCAGCTTGCTGATGTCAGCCTCGGCGGTCTTGATCGCCATGGAGAGGGTCCGGCTCTCGCCAGCCTGCCAGACAGGGATGAAGATACAGCACTGGATGAAGATCAGCATGAACAGCAGGACAATCTTCTCAGTCTTGTTCAGGCTACGAGAGTGTCTCTTGGATGTCGTCATTGCTATGCCTCCAGTCTCTGTACGACCCGCAGCTTTGCACTACGGGAAGGCGGGTTGATCCGTTGCTCTTCCTCGGTCGGAATTATCGGTTTCTTGGTGAGTATCTTCACCATCGGCTTTCCGCCACAGGTACACCGCATCACCCCTGGTGGGCAGGTGCATCCGTCGGCTTCGCCTTTGAACAGCCACTTGACCTTGCGGTCCTCCAGTGAGTGGAAGGAGATGACCCCTACCCGTCCACCAGGGACCGTCATCTCGATTGCTCCCCTGACTGCCGGCTCAATGCGGTCCAGCTCCCGGTTCACTTCAATGCGCAAGGCCTGGAAGGTGCGTGTGGCAGGATGGATACGACCGTACCGGTATGCAGGTGGTACGCATCCGTAGATGATCTCGGCAAGCTCGTCGCTTTGGGTGATGCGCTTGGTCATCCGGTAGGAACAGATCGCCTTGGCAATCCTTCGTGAATACCGCTCTTCCCCATATTGGAAGATGACATCCGCCAAGCGTTCCTCCTGGTAGTCGTTTACAATGTCCTCAACGGACATGGAAGCGCTCTTGTCCAGGCGCATGTCGAGCTCTTCGTTCTTGCGGAACGAGAACCCCCTGCCGGACTCCTCGTAGTGGAAGACGGAGATACCCAAGTCAAACAGCACCAAGTCAGGACGCTGCCCGTCATAGGTACTGAAGAATTCATCAAACCAAGTGTTCACTGCCGTGAAGCGGTCCCCAAACTCCTTCAGGCGGTTGCGGGCCTTCTCCATGATCTGGGGGTCACGGTCCAACCCGATCACACGCAGGTTGGGATATTTCTCAAGGAAGAGCTTCGAGTGACCGCCCTCGCCAAGGGTACAGTCGATCAGCAACGCCTCTTTCCCCTCGGGAGGGACGAGCATCTGAAGTACTTCGTTCTGGAGTACTGAGTAGTGAACGTATTCCATCATTTACCTCCCGCTGCACTGCGCAGCAATGCGCTGAGGCTCTGTGATGCACTTTCAAACTCAGCTTCGTTCTCCAGCATGTACTGGTCATAGGTTGTCGGATTCCACAGCTCAAGGTAGGAGGAGATGCCAAGGATCAGACCCTCTTCCTTCGGCTGGAGTTGCGCATAGGTGCGCAATGTGGGGGGTATGTTGATCCTCCCAGTCTTGTCTATCTCAATTTCCTGTGCAGGGGCAATGATCATTCGCTGTATGAGCCTGAGCTGCTTGTCGAACATTGCACCAGGATCATCCATGATGGCGCCCCTGAGCTTCTCAAAGAATGCAGGGGGGAATATCCACAAGCAGCTTTCAATGCCACGGGTCACCACGACGCTCTCCACACCCAGGGAAGTCCTGAGCTTGGATGGAATGAGCATCCGACCCTTGTCATCGAGCATGTTGCGGTAGTCACCAATGAGCACTTTTTTCCACTCCCCACATGAAATATTGCAAGAAATGGGATTTTCTCCCACTTCCTACCACAAAAGATACCCCCTCTCCCACTTCAACACAATCTGCAATGAAATCGAATTCCCCTTCTATGACATATGTTTTCCTGCTACCACTTAACAAACGTTACCCTGCCTCGGAAATTTGGCGCAAAAAAAAGCTGTCCGTGAAGGACAGCCCATAAATTGGCCATATGCGGGCAACTTGTATCAGCTGCCCGATGTATATTCGGGGTTGAAGATATTGTAATCCATGTCAGGGAAGATATTGTCTCGTTTCTCCGCCTTGACCAGCCACTCTGTGTTCACCGCACATTTGCACATATTCTCATACACCAAGTTGAAATTGGACAGGTGGTCGCGTAGCCGCTTGTCCGCATAGCCCACGGAAGTCTTGTTGTGGAGGATGAACGGCCAGTCGCTTGCCATTGACAGAAGCACCTCGCGCGATGCCTGGTTGAGGAAACGCTGCTTGAGGGACTGCTGTTCGGGGAAGCGCACTGAAAGTTCTTCCATCCGCTCGATGGCTTTGTGGATATGCCTGTAGATCCAAGCATTGGACCCGTCAAGCCATACCGACGAATAGCCACCCTGGCCCCATGAGGAGAAGCCGGGCTGGGCGACTTGCAACGTCGGGTTGGTCGCAAGGTAGTCCGAGGGTGTCGTGAGCTGGACGTCATGCTCCTTGGAAGCTCTGCGGATGACTGCTTCAAGCCAATCGATACCTTCGAACCACCAGTGGCCGAACAGTTCAGCGTCGAAGCCCAGGGTATAGAACGGATCCTGCCCTTCCAAGGAATTGCAGATGCTCTTGCCCTTCATCTGGACTTTGTAGATGAAGTTGTCTGCATGCTCGGCAACCTTGATTGCAGCTTTCTGCGGGTCATAGAGCTTCTTGTCGTTGGTAGGACCGGTCACGGCCCAATACTTGTAGCCGGTAAATACCCGGACTTCAGGTTCGTGGATATAGGGACGGATATACTCCATCGGGAGGTCGTAGCCGATGTCTCGGTAGAACTCACGATAGTCGCCGTCGCACGGATAGCCATCCGAGGCTGACCAGACCAAGCTGGTCAAGTTGTAGTCGCGTGGGAACGCAGCCACACCATCGGGACACTCGACGGGTTCATAGTCTCCACCGAATATCCGTTTTTCCGACAGGAGCATGCTGTGGGACGCAACTTGGAACCATTCAATCTCCTGCTTCTTGAGGTACTCCTCCAAACCAGGGAAATACCCACACTCCGGAAGCCAGAACCCCTTGGGCTGCTTCTTGAAGTAACGCACATGGCTCTGCATCGCGACTTCAATCTGAGCCTTGATCGCAGTTGGATATTCACGGTACAGCGGCAGGTATGCATGCGTTGCTGCTGTGGTGATCAAGTCAAGGTGGCCGGAAGTCTCAAGGTCCCTGAACCCTTCCAAGATATTGTTGCGGTAGGTATCGCAGAAGTCGGAGAGGTTCTGCATCGTCCGCTCATAATACATCCTGGCGAGTTCCACGCATTGTGGCTGCTCAGCCTCGCAGCGGTTGATCTCCTTCTCACCAAGTTCCTTGTGCAGCTCCAGGTATTGGATGAAGCGTTCCTGCAGGGCAGCGTCCGCGAGCATGGCGCACAAAGAAGGTGAGAGTGAAAATGTCAGACGATATTTGAGGCCCTCAGCGCGAAGCTTCTTTAGCATGCGCAACATGGGCAGGTAGGTTTCTGCCATTGACTCGAACAGCCAGTCCTCCTCGAGGAACCTGGGATATTCGACATGCCTGACGAACGGCAAATGTGCATGCAATACAAGTGACAGCCTATTGTTCACCATGAATCAGCTCCTCTTTCCAGTTGAAAGGTAATCGGCGATTTCCCTGACGGACATATTGTCCACGATGGCACCTTCTTTGGTAACCAGGGAAGAGAAATAGAGCCTGAACAGCTGAGGATTCTTGTTCAGCATATCCAGGTGCCCATTCCAAAAGGCCTTGGGGGTCTCGATTTGGTTGGACCTGCACAACTGTTGTGCTTCCATGCCGCTTCTCTCGCAGCACAGGCATACGGTATAGGAGTAACCTGGCTTGGACAAGTTGATGTTCCGGTAATCATCTTCAGCAGAGACGGCGAGGTCGAACGTCTCCACGACATCTGCATCCGAAAGATTCGTACATGTAACGCGCAAAAACAGCGAGTCGATGGCATTGTCAGCCTCGAGCCGGGCCTTCACGTTGGGGGAAATGCTCCAAAAGCAATAGGCCCAGGATGGATCGCGCATCAGCAGGTGGATGGAAGTCTCATGATACGCCTCGGGCAACGCCATGACACCCGGCAAGTCGCCTGGCAGGTTGGCTTCTTTCTCGCTCCCGCGGAAATCTGTGAGGCTATTGCAGAAACGCTTGCGGTTTACCCTTCCAGAACGTTGTGCAGGATCGTCAGTCTCCTGGTCTTCGTACAAATCCTCCAAGGCGTCGATGAGGTCCTCGCGGGACAGCGTATCCCAGTCCTCCATTCCCTCTTGTTGGGCAATGTACTGTAGCTCAGTCGTTGTCAAAGCATCAATCTTGATTAGAATCATCGTTCGGTCCCCTCAACCTGAGCATGCGGACTCATGAAAGTACGCGCGAAAGCTGCAAGAAACGACACGAATTAAACCATGACGCACCCCCAGCCACATGCTGTAATATCGTAGCCAAAAATCATCGGCTTAGTCAACCGAACCTTTCCCGAGGACTCTCTTTGGCACCCTTCTTTCCAATTGCTCCCCAACCCTTTTTTTCTTCGCATCTTTCACTCCAAAAAGGAAAGAAAAAGTTGCGCTTTGGTGCATAAGGATGTCAACAAACTCACCGGAGTGTGATATGGTAGTCTGCATGAATAATATAAGCACCCCCAACAGGACATCCCTGATCCTCCACGGGCACTTCTACCAGCCACCGCGTGAGAACCCCGAGACTGGGATAATCCCCAAGCAGAACTCTGCCAAGCCATATGAGGATTGGAACGAGCGAATCTTCGCCGACTGCTATAGCACCAATGCCCATTCTAGGTATCTCTCGCAGTATGGTCATGTGGAATCGATCACCAACAACTTTGAATATATCTCGTACAATTTCGGCCCGACACTCCTGTCTTGGATAGAGTCCCACCACCCTGACATCCACCAGCGGATCGTCGATGCAGACGCGAGTTCCATCAAGCGGCTGGGACATGGAAATGCCATGGCCCAGAGCTTCAACCATACAATCCTCCCGCTGGACAAGCCAGCGGATGCACACATGCAGATCCTCTGGGGAATCGCCGACTTCCAACGGAGGTTCAAGCGCGACCCGGAGGGGATGTGGCTGCCTGAGGCCGCGATCAACAAGACCGTCATAGACTTGCTGGCCCAAAGCGGCATCAAGTTCGTGGTCCTCTCCCCTTGGCAGGCCAAGGCAGTGCAACAGGAGGATGGCTCCTGGGCAGAACTTGCAGGTCGCCCTGCCCCCTATGACCGGCCCTATGTCCTCACGGGGAACAAAGGCGGCACCATCGCCGCATTCTTCTACCATCCTGGCCTGGCAGAAGGCATCAGCTTTGGCCATGCTCTGCGCAATGCCGATGCCCTCTATGAGACGCTGGCCCAAATCAAGGCGAACGACCATGCTCCGCTCATCCACACGGCAACAGACGGGGAGATCTATGGTCATCACGAGCCATTTGGCGACATGGCCCTCGCCGCGCTCATCCGCAAGGTGTCCGACCGTGACGACTTCCAGTTCACCAACTATGCGACATACCTTGCAGAGCATCCGGCTACCTTGCATGCCCAGCTCCATGACGGCGAGGGCGGACTGGGTACTTCCTGGTCATGCTCGCACGGTGTTTCCCGGTGGTGGAAGGACTGTGGCTGCCATACGGGTGGCGAAGAGGGATGGAACCAGGAATGGAGGACACCCCTGCGGGTGGCTTTCAATGCACTGGCGCAGAAACTCGACGTCATCTTTGACCAACAAGTAGCAAGGATCTTCTCCGGCGCAATCTCGGGATTTGACTTGCTGAAGATGAGCGCCCCTGCAATCTGCGGACAAGAGTCGATGCAGCAGCTCATCCAGGACCTGCACCAGCAGCTTCAGTTCAGCAGTGACGAGGATACGAACGTCGCGGTTTTGCTGGATGGCATGAAGAACAAGGGGTTTGCCTTTACCAGCTGCGGCTGGTTCTTCAGCGACCTGGCAGGTATCGAACCTCGCCAGAACATCAGGTACGCCATATATGCGCTCAACCAATACAGCAGGTTCACGACCGAGGACTTGCTCACCCCGCTGCTGAAGGACCTGTCCCTTGCAAAGTGCAACAAGAAGAACGACGGCACCGGGATGACATTGGCAAAGGCCGATGCTACCACCATGAGCGGAAGCGTCGAAGCCGCGCTGTACTTTGTCCTCAACAGAAGGATTGCCCCGCCAGATACCTACAGCCAGTCATATGGGAGGTTTTCCCTGACACAGTGGGATTCCGACGGCAAGTCGATGACCGTACGCCTGTGCGACACCATCTCGCTGGAGGAGTTCACATGCAACATTCTCTCAGATGGCCTGCAGGAGAAGGAACTGAAGATGTTCCTGGGACTGCATGACAGCAAGGGAACCTGCCTGGGCAAATACTCGCTGGCAAATACGGACATCCCCCCACGGATGCTGGATGAAGTATATGGATGGATCGACCGTTCGCTGAGCCGTGTCACCGACAATGACCTTGCTTCGATCGGAAGGGACATCAACAATTACTCCATGCTGATGCGAAATAGCCGGTATCTTCCGATGGAGACGTTGTACATCGAGAACATCGGAACATGTCTTCGGGCGATCAAGAGCCTGTTCATCACACCCGATACCCTTCCCTGGTCACAGAAACGGGAGAGCATCGGGCAGCTGATCGACTTCATCCATCGCAAGGGAAGACCCTCCGAGATTGCTGCGGTTGTCCGGATATTCAGTGCCCAATGCAACAATGTCGCACAGTGGATAACCACCCATGAGCTCAACCATGTTGCGGCAGAATATATGGCCGACCTGATTGCAGTTGCCAGGGAGCAGGGTATTCAGCCCGACATCACGCAAGTGCAGAATGCAGTCTATCCGTACCTGTGCAACGAGCTCACAAGCGATGTCCCGGCGGATCAACTCCGACAGTTGGCCCGCAACCTCAACTTCGAGGTACACATCATGGATACCGCTGGGGCCTGATTAGTTTCCCAACAGTTGGCGGGCATGCGACAGCGAAGCTTCGCTGTCGCTGTCCCCGCTGAGCATCCTGGCAATCTCTCGCACGCGCTCATCCCCACATACAGGACTGATCATCGTAAACGTCCGGCCATCTTGGATATGCTTTGCTACAACGAACTGTGAGGCAGCCCTGGCCGCTATTGCTGCCAGATGGGTGATCGCTATCACCTGTCTGCTTGCAGCCAGCTGCTGCAGCTGCTCACCGACTGCGTTCGCAACGGTTCCTCCGATGCCTGCATCCACTTCATCGAACACCATCGTAGCTATATCGTCGCTCTCACCCAAGACTGTCTTGATCGAGAGCATAATCCTGGAGAGCTCTCCTCCAGAGGCCACGTCCCGGATGGGCAGCTGAGCCTCACCTGGGTTTGCCGCAATCAGGAAGTCAACTCCATCAGCACCACTGGGACCTACGGGGACAGAGGTGATGGAAATGACGAACTGCGCATTTGCCATGCCTAGGTGGCGTAACTTCTCGACTACCTGCTTCGAAAGCCGGGCAGCACACTCACGGCGCTTGGTCGTGAGCTTCTGGGCCTCGGCCATCATGGCTTGTTGTGCTTTCTCCAACTTGGCATCCAACTCCAGGAGAGCATCCTCACCTACTTCACCTACATGCAGACTCTCTTGTGCACGCGCGGCATAGGCAAGGACATCATCCAAAGACGGGCCATATTTTTTCTTGAGTTTCTGGATCCGTGACAAACGGTCCTGCATCTGGTCAAGCCGTTCCTGGGAATACGACATGCCACCCAGGTAATCGCGGATACTCTCATGGATGTCTACGCTCTCGATGCGCAAGCTCTCCAAGCGGCTCGTATACTCGGCCAATGAAGGATCTGCCTTGGCGCACCGCTGCATGGCAATGGATGCAGCATGCAGTGAAGAGATGACCCCCTCGGAATTGCTCTGGCTACGAAGGGATTCCTGCACCATCTCAAGGTTCTCATGGATGTGCTCATATGATGAGACAACCTGAATTTCATCACGCAGGGAGTCATCCTCACCCGCCTTGGGGTCGACCTTCTCTATCTCCTCCAAGGAGAATCGAAGATAATCAACTTCACGTGCACCTTCGGCAAGACGCTTTGCAAGCTCCTGGCGCTGACGCATCAGCTGTGCATGGTTTGCATATGCAGCGACAAAGCTGGCAACCAACGCAGCGTTTCCTCCATAGGTATCGAGCAGCATCCTCTGACGTTCGCGGGACATCAGCGACTGATGGTCATGCTGTCCGCTCATGTCGATGAGCAACGTGTTGAGGGCCTCCAAGTCCGGACGGGTCATGGGTTGACCCTGGATATATATCATCCCTCTCCCGTTTGGGCGGACGATCCTACGGATGAGCAGCATCCCCTCGGAGCTGTCCAAGTCATGTTCCCTCAGCCACGCCTCTACGGCGCAGGACTCGTCGAACGAAAAGGTTGCTGCTACGGTGGTCTCGTCACATCCGCTGCGTACGACCTGGCCATCAGCCTTCTGCCCAAGCAACAGGTTCAGAGCCCCAAGTATTATGGACTTACCCGCTCCAGTCTCACCACTGATGACATTAAAGCCGGAGGTGAAGTCGATATGCAGGTTTTCAATGAGGGCAAAGTTTTTGATATCCAAGCGTTCAAGCATGCATGCCTCCAGACCAATTGAGTTTCTCTCTGATGACGTCGATATAGTTTCTTCTGCCGCTGGTTATCAGCAGAGTCCTGCTGTGCGAACGTTCGACAATCACCGTATCACCTTCCTCAAGGGGGCAAAACCCTTGTCCATCGACGCTCAATACCAAATCGGTTCGCTGACCGCTGGGTATGGTAAGGGTCAATTGGGTCTCCGCGTTGACGACCAGGGGCCGGTTTGAGAGGGTGAATGGACACACGGGTGTGACGATCAGGGCAGAGAGGTCTGCATCGAGGATTGGTCCCCCCGCAGCAAGGCTGTACCCTGTTGAACCGGTCGGAGTTGCAATGATGATGCCGTCAGCGCGGAAGTAGCCAGCATGGGTAGAGTTGATCGCCAATTCGAGGTTGACTACTTTTGAAAGTCCGCTGGAGGTAGCCACCATCTCATTCAACCCATGTGCTTGCCAGATCTTGCGGTCCTGGCGGTAGACAGTCACCCGGATCATCATCCTACGCGATATCCGGCTTTCCCCTGCCAGGAACTGCTCGAAGGCCTCCTTCCATTCATTGACGGAGATCTCAGTGATATACCCAAAGGTCCCCAAGTTCACTGCAAGCATGGGGATGCCCCGGTCCTGCAGGAAGCGGGCGGTATAGAGCACCGTACCGTCACCACCGAGGGTGATGACCAAGTCGGTGTCTACTGGTATGTCTATCGGGTTCTCGCTGCAATCAGTCTGGATGACCATGGCGCTGATGGAAGTCTTCCCAAAGTATTCAAGCATCTCATCCACCAGCGGCGGTGCTTCATGCTTGAGGCTATTTGCTATGATCAGTACATTGCGTACCACTCTACGTTCCATTGCGTTGCTCCTTGCCATCATGGGAGATGGGAGATGACCTTCTGCAGCATCTCCACATCCGTCCTTGTCAAGAACGGATATATCGGAAACGACAAGCCACGCATCATGCAGACGATGGCGTTGGGAAACAAATCAAAGCGGTCTTGGAATGGCTCGCCGATGCAACCAGCAAATGTCCGTTCCGATGATATCTGGTATTTGGTAGCAAACTTCATGGCATCGTCGACCTTCGAGTCCAAGACGACGGAGAACCGGTATCCATTGCCATCATACTCGATGTCACTGATGCCAAATGGCTTGTGGGGTGTTTTCAGCAATGACTGGCGGAACTGGCGGTATAGTTCACGGCGACGTTCGATCTGTTGCCCAAGGGTCGCCAACTGGACTATCCCCAGCGCTGCATTCATATCCGGAAGCTCGAGATATGTTCGGTCGTCTCCCAGCAGATCCTTCAGGACAGGACGAAACGCGGCGTCACGGAAGGCAATGGCGGCTCCCCCACCGGTGGAGACGATACCGTCTTCCTCAAAGGCGCATACGACGACATCACCCCACGAGCCAGCTTGGCTTGTCTCATAGGAGCTGCCAAGGCTCTGGGTGACATCCTCGACGACCTTCAGGCCAAGGGATGAGAAATCTGCACCGTAGGGTATCATCCCAGATGGCTCGTGCAGCAGGATGACTTGGGCACCTTGCTCACGCAAAGCTACTGCCGATTCATACGACAGGCATCCGGTCTTGCTATCAATATCTCCAGGAAGCAATGTAGCCCCCAGGCTTTCGGCTACCGAGGCATAGATGCTTGGGGAGAGGGCCGATACAGCTATGAGCGAACCTTCGCCGACGTTGCACATCTGCAGAGATATCCGCAGGGCATCGACATAGCTACGCAGGGCTACCCCACCCGCTGTTGCACCGATGAACACCTGCAGCTGCTTGAGGAATTCCTTCTTCCGCTCCCCAGGGCCAATATGTTCATCGACCATGGTCTGCAACACTGCGTCCATATCTTTGCGCCGCAAGGTAGGTTTATAGAATCTGATCAAAGCCACGTGCTGTACCCCCTGGGAAATCCCTCAAAGGATACGTGACTTCAAACCAAGAAGCAATACCTCAAATGACACAGTTGGGGATGCAATCCCCTACAAAGCGGCCCGTAGCACCTTCTCGATGTTTGCCTTCGTGGCCGCACCCTCATGGAGCTTCTTCCCATCGACATAATAGGTGGGAACATTCCAGTAGTCATAGGTATCGGCTATCTCGGGATGCTTCTTTTCATCGATCATGTTGATCTTCACACTGGCCAGTTCCGGATACTGCTTCTGCAGCTCCTCTGTCCATGCTATTGCCTGCCGGCAATACGGGCAAGTTGGGAAATAGAACATTGTTACGTCTTTCATATCATCCTCCTATGTAGGTGATCGTATCAGAATGAATGCAATTATTCGGTGACATCATCACGCATGGTCCTGTATCATCGCCATATCCATTGCTTGCTTTGGAGGGAGACCTGTTGTCAGGGCATATGCAACGCTGGTAGCACAGGCAACAGGCTTGTTGTAGCTTCCAACCGTTTTCCCCGACCTTCCATGCAACACAGCAGTACCATGGGATTGGAGCAGGAGCACCTGTTGGATACCATATTCCTCCATCAGGGCAGTGGCAACTGCAAGACCTTCATTGCTGGTCCCCAATTGCTTCGCCACGAACGGAAGTTCCGATTGCAACAATCCTACGAGTTGTGCATGACGCAGCGATTCAATCAAGATGTCGCTGGAAAGGAAGGAGTCTTGTTCTTGTATCTGCAGATACCCCATCTTCGGAGCAACATGGTCAAAGATCCACTGTAGCGTCTTCCGGCTTTGCTCGTCCCGCTGGCAACGTATATCAAAGCAGAGGAGGTCGACGTCGCCCATGCCGGTGATCTGTGTGAGTTCTCGAGACAGTGGAATGCGGTCCCAGGCACAGGGTTTGTTGAACAGCGGGACCTTCTCACCCTCCTGGGTGATCATAGCGGTCAACGTACCTGTGGGCATATCGTCCACTGTGGCGATGCAGTGGGTTGGAATCCCAGTCGCCTGCATTGTTGCCAGCAACTGTTTACCATGGGCATCGTTACCAACAGCACTTACCGGCATTGCCTGGACATCCGCATGTCGGCTGAGGGTGTCCGCACACTCATAGCAGAACCCACCTATTTGTTGCGACATGGGATCCCAGGCAAGCTCCCCATAGACCATGGCTTTCATGACTTGATCCCCAAGGAGAGGATCTGGCCAGTTCCACGGCCAGAAGCAACGTACAGCGTCCCCTCATGGGCAAACAGACCATATGTTGGTCCGACCGTGGGGAACGTCAAACCCTTGACTGGCTTGTTCTGGGCTACATCCACCATCAGCAGCCGGAGGCATCCATCAAAGATGGCGATATAGAGGATGTTCCCCAGGAAGGCACTTCCACAGACTACCCCATCTATATTTGGTATTGTCATCCGCGTCTGGGTCGTACCATGGGGAAAGACCATAGTGCTGATCCTCATCAGGCTTTTGTCAGAGTTCCTGCTGATTCCAATCGTTCCGACCATATCGGAATATGCGCAAGCAACGGGATACCAACCCCGGGCATCCCAGTGGAACGTGCCGACCACCTGTTGTGATATTGGCTTATACCGCTTCACCACCGGCACCAACGTAGCATCGGTGACAAGGAACATGTCTGGTTCGAGTGCGGAGCAGTCCACGGGATTCTCAAAGCATGACGGGTACTCCTTGGAGAGCTTTCCCTCTTCATATTCTTGGATGACACCGTCATACAATACATAGAGTGTCCCATCGAGAAATCCCAGGGACCTCAGGTCGGTTGTTCCGGCTGGGCGCTTGAGGTCCAGTGTCTGCATGAAGTACATCTGTCCATCGTCCGATGGATATGTCTGGTTCATTGGATGCTCCTTGTCTGTCAGCAAATTGCTACTCCTAATATACGTTCGGCTACATCAAGAGGACAGAGCCCGCAAATGTGTTGTTGCTGGATATACTTTGTTCAGCCTCGATCAAAAAACACCCTGTCCCTGCTGACAGAGGGGGAAAATGGGAGTCTCATTGACTAATGACAGTCCATTGCTACTGTCATAAGGTCAAATTGAAGGGATTTTACAAGCATCTCTTTTATCCACTTTATTTTATCGATGGTATAAGTAGTGATCAAAGTGAAATATTAGTGTATTTCAACTTCGTTTTTCATGTTCTTACACTA
>CAYXIH010000002.1:4348-140981 GCA_964465155.1 uncultured Sphaerochaeta sp. | reverse complement strand
ATTTGTTTCAATATATTCACAGTAGGAGGAAGTATATTATATGCTGCTTTTTTCATTTTTACGATCCTGCCTTGTTAATGTTTACTATTATAAACAAATTTATATATACCGCCTACAATAATAAACGTTACTGACAATCTCGAGAAGCTGTTTGTATAAAGATGAAAACTGTTGGATGGGAGTCTTCAACCTCTCCTTTTCTGAATCTGGATAGCATATACCAGGAATATCTTCCAACCTTCTAGCAGCCTTTGTGAGCAAATTCTACAGCAGGAAACAACATGGGGTGCAATACTCAGCACTTACTGGCAAAGGGTCCGAATACACGTATGGCTACACGATTTCGTGTAGCCATACAAAGTTGTTGCTCTTATTTTATTCCCACTCGATGGTCCCAGGTGGCTTTGAGGTGATGTCGTACAGGACGCGGTTGACTCCGGCAACCTCGTTGCAGATCCTGTTCGCTGCACGCTGGAGTACTTCCGGTGGGAAGCGGAACCAGTCTGCAGTCATTGCATCCTCACTGGTCACGGCACGGAGGGTACATACCTCACGGTAGGTGCGCTCGTCACCCTGCACCCCGACGCTCTTGACGGGAAGCAAGCAAGCCAATGCCTGCCAGATGTCATCATAGAGATTCGCCTTGCGGATCTCCTCGATGAAGATGGCATCGACGTCACGCAGTGTATCCAAGCGTTCCTTGGTGATCTCTCCGACACATCTGACGCCCAGGCCTGGACCTGGGAACGGATGGCGGTAGACCAATTCGTCGGGAAGGCCAAGCTCTTTGCCCAGTTCCCTCACTTCATCCTTGAACAGCTCACGAAGCGGTTCCAGCAAGTCCCACTTGAGGTCCTCAGGAAGGCCACCGACATTGTGGTGGCTCTTGATCGTAGCAGACGGACCGCCACTGGGAGACTTGCTCTCGATGACATCGGGATACAGAGTGCCCTGGGCCAGGAAGGAGATATCTCCAGCCTTGCGGGCTTCCCTATAGAAGACATCGATGAAGACCTTGCCGATGATCTTGCGCTTGGTCTCGGGATCAGAGATGCCCGAGAGGGCCAGCAGGAAGTCATCCTCTGCGTCAGCATACTGCAGCCGCATGTTGAAGTGCTTGCCGAACAGCTCAAGGACCATATCGGCTTCGCCTTTGCGCAGCAAGCCGTTGTTGACGAACACACATACCAACTGGTCACCGATAGCCTTGTGGATCAAGGCAGCGGCAACTGAGGAGTCAACGCCACCGGAGAGGCCACACAGCACCTGCTTGTCGCCTACCTTGGCCCGGATCTCCTGCACAGCCTGGCTGATGAACGAGTCCATGCTCCAGTCCGCCTTGGCATGGCACACGTTGTTGACGAAGTTGGAGAGCATCTTGGTTCCATCAGTGGAATGTACCACCTCGGGGTGGAACTGGACGCCATACCACTTGCGGTTGTCATCCTCGATGACGGTAAACTGGCAATTGGGGGTGGAACCGGTATTGGTGAATCCCTCTGGGATTGCAACTACCGAATCCCCATGGCTCATCCATACCTGAGAACCTGCGGGAACCCCATTGAGCAGGACAGAGTCCTGCTGGAGGATATCCACGTTTGCCAAGCCATATTCACGGTGGTCAGGGCGACGCACTGCACCGCCATTCATGATGCTCATGACCTGCAGGCCATAGCAGATACCGAGTATGGGAATGCCCAACGAGAAAATCGCTGGATCGGGACGTGGCGAACCTTCTGCGCTGACGCTTGCAGGCCCTCCACTGAAGATGATTCCCTTGGGAGCCATCTTGCGCAGGTCCTCAGCCGGAATCGTATACGGTACGATCTGGCTGTAGACATGCAGCTCACGCACCCTACGGGCAATGAGCTGGCTGTACTGTGCTCCAAAATCCAACACGACGATCGTGTCATATGCGAACTGCTGCATGCTATTTATCTCCTTGTCTTTCAACGGGTCACCAAGTCAGGGACTGTACGGGGGGATACGCCTTGCGCACCGCCATGGAAACAGCCAGACCCAAGATGACGCCAACACCACTTTGAACCAGATTCGCTGGGATTTCAAGCGCAGCGACCGAGAAACCACTGATGAAGAGACCGCCAAGGAGGAAGTACCCACCTGCTACGATCACCATACCCACCAGACCGGCAAGTATTCTCCGGTAGAACGGCAGGGGCTTGGGTTCCTCAAGCGCCCCGTCAGGACGAACCACCTGTGCCTTGATCTTGTTTCTAACCAACAAGGCAATTGCAAGGCCTTCCAGCCCATGCACCACAAACGAGATCGGAGCCCACTGAACATATCCGCTGATCAGGTCGGCAAGGGCAGTTCCCAGGCCACCAGCGATGAACGCAGTCCAGGGTCCAAATGTAAAGGCAGTGAAGCAGATTGCCACATCACTGAGGTTCAGATACCCCTTTGCTGTCGGAATTTTGACTACCAGGGTAAAAACCACGGTAACGGCGGTGAGGATGGCTATGAGGGCCACCTTGAGAGCTGATTTGTCTGACTTGTTCTGGGGCATGAAGTACCTCGGTGATGATTTGACTCCCGGCCAGCTTCTAACCTACCCAAAAGAGAAAGCCGAGAATGAGAGGAATGATAAAGGAAATGAGCAAGTCGGTAAAGAGCCTCAAGTTTACGGGGAGAACCCGGTAGGATGTCCGTTTCCCCGGAAGTCCGAACCCACGGTGCTCCAAGCTCATGGCCAAGGTAGGGATCGAGCGCAATGCCACCACCAGGGCACTGGTAAGGGTGGGGATCAACTCCCCTGCCTTGCTCCTGATCCCCTTGCGTTTCTTTCCCTCCTGCTCGTCGACATTGGGGTCCCGCAGCTTGTGGGACTCCCGGATCTGGGTAAAGCTGTCTGCGATGAATGGGATGAACCGGAACGCCAGGGTGACCACCAACGAGGCCTTGTAGGGAAGCCGGTACCAGCGCAGTGCCAGCATCATGTCGGCCATCTGGGTGGTCTGCAGCACCAAGGTGCATGTGAATGTGATCCCTACGAACCGGCTCATCAGCCGCAGGGTCTGCAGAAGTCCACCTTGGGTCAGGACCGTCAGGCTCCCAATCCGCCACAATGCTTGTGAATTCCGTTCGCTCAGGGGCATGAACAGCACCATGAACGCCAGCATGGGCAAGATCGTCAGCACGACGTTGCGCGTCTCCTTGGGACCCACCGACAACAAGCTGGTCAGCACCAATGCAGCGACAACCAGCCACGCTCCCCACAAGCTGATGGGAAGGAAGAACCAGATGCACATGAGCAGCAGGAACAACAGCTTAGCCCTGGGATCGGTGCGGTACAGCACACCGCGTCCAGAGACATAGGTACTGGTGGTCATCGTCCCGCCTCCTGGTGCATGCGTCCAGACTCGATGACGTATGACTTGCTTGCCACCGCATCTGCAAAGGTCTTGTCGTGGGTGATCAGGAGGATGCCAGCGCCGTTGCGTGCCAGCAGCTGGATCAGCTCGAACGCCCGCTCATACGTCAGTGCGCTGTCCAGCTCATCCAAGATATAGAACGGACGGTCAAGGAGGTAGTAGACAGCCGCCTGCAATGTCTTGCGCAGTCCAAAGCTCATTGTCGCAGGGGTTGCAGCAACATCCAGGTGGAAGAGGTCGGCACACTCCTGCACCTTCGCCTTGATCGCATCCTTGCCCAGCTTTGCACGGCGCAAGCTCCACGCCAGTTCGTCTGCGACGGTGGGGAGGAAGATCTGGAAGTCGGGATTCTGGAAGAGATACCCGACGCTCCTGTTCAGTACCGCAGAGGTGGCTGCCACCCCGTCTATGAGGATCGTGCCACTGTCGGGCTTGTCCAAGCCACAGGCAAGGCGGCTGAACGTGCTCTTCCCGCTGCCGTTGGGTCCACACAACGATGTGATGGTATTGGACTCCAGAGCAAAATGGGGGACATCCAGCCGAAATGGGGTGAGCGTGGGAGCGGAGGAGCGGGTACGCTCCACCTGGAGGTCCACGCAGGAGAAGATATGCTTCTCAGACAATACCATGGGCTCTTGTTCATCATCTTGGGTTCCCTGCGAATCGCACAGCTGGTTGAACGCAAGGACTATCTCATCCTCACTGCCCACCTGCAGCTGTCCATCACTCATCATGGCATAAGAGTCGAACGTCCCCCTGAATTGGTCGATGTACCGAGCCGCAAACACAATTGTCGACTGCTTGCGCGAGCTGATTCTCTTCAGCAGCTTTTCACGCCACTGCTCGTCAAGGTCGTCAAAGGATTCGTCGAGTATCCACACATGGGGGTCAACCGCCTCCTGGACGGCAAGCAGCAGCCGCTTACGTTCCCCTCCGGAGAGTTGTTGGGCAGAGGCACCCTGCATCGGGACCAAGCCCCACATATCCAGTGCACTGCGTACTCGCCGCACTATCTCATAGCGTGGCATCCCCAATGATTCCAAGGGAAATGCTATCTCATCCTCACACGTGGTGGCCACCAGCTCGTCCAATGGATTTTGGGAGACGTACCCGCAGCGGGTCACCAAGTCCCATGGCTGGATGTCGGCAAGGTTCACCCCATCGATGCACAAGCTCCCAGTGAGGGTGCCATCCATATACTTGGGGATCATGCCTACCATCATCCGAGCCAGTGTAGTCTTGCCACTGCCTGGAGGGGCTAGGACCAGCATCCGCTGGCCCTGTTCCAGAGACACGGAGAGGTGTGAAAATAATGGGGCACACGCTTGGTGGGCCCCATGCTCCCAATCCCTGTAGGAGAAGGAGATGTCCTGCAGGTCGACGGCCAATGCCATGGTCAATGCTCCAGCTGCTTGGTGTTGGTATCGGGCAGAGCGTTGAAGGTCTTGGTCATCTCGCCGTAGATTACCTGCGGCAATTCCTTGATCTGCTCTTCATCCATCTGGGCTGTATCCACAGGCTTGCAGACACTCACCGAGACATGCACCCGCTTGAGGTTCTTGATCCCCTCCAAGCCCGCACGGTCACCCTTGATGACTATCGGGACTATCGTGGCCTTAGCGCGGGTAGCAAGCTTGAGCGAACCATTCTTGAACTCACCCAACTTGCCGGTCTTGCTGCGGGTTCCCTCTGGGAAGATGAACATGGGAATTCCATCCTTGATGTTCTGCACACCCTTGAGGATTGCCTCGATGGAGGAACGGGGACTCTTGCGGTCGATATAGACACTGTTGATCGAGCTGACCCACCAGTTGATGATCGGGACCTTCTTGATCTCTTTCTTGGAGATGAACCCAGCCCAGATGCGAAGCGGTCCGCAGACCACCGGCACATCCAGCAGGCTCTGGTGGTTTGCCATGAAGCAGACGGGAGTTCCCTCGGGGGGAATGTTCTCGCGTCCTTGGACAGTGACCTTCACGTTGAGCATGAAGAGGATCAGGTCGGCGATGAAGTGCCCATTGACTCTCATCCACTTGCCGGCGGCTTTCTTGCCTCCGAACAGCTTCATGATCCCTGCAGGGATAATGGAGACAAACAACGAGAGCAATAGTGCAGGGATCACTATCAGACCTGCAAAGAATATCCTGATGAACTTCATGGCAACCTCCGGGAACATATCGTCCCACGCTGTTTCTCTAACACACCCACCCCAGACTGTCAAGAACCACAGCCAACCTAGGAGAAGTCCTGGTTGTGGTACAACCTGGCGTAGATGCCTCCCTGGGCAAGGAGCTCGGAATGGGTACCGCTCTGTGCTACACGCCCATGGTCAATGACATAGATGATATCGGCATCCCTGACCGTCGTCAGGCGGTGGGCGATGACTATCGCCGTACGGCCTGACGACAGGCGTGCAAACGCCTGCTGTATCAATGTCTCGCTCTCGGTATCCAACGACGAGGTAGCCTCGTCAAAGACCAAGATCGAGGGATCTTTCAAAAATACCCTGGCAATGGAGAGCCGCTGCTTCTGTCCACCCGACAGGCGGGTCCCCCGTTCGCCGACTTGGGTATCGAGCCCTTGGGGCAGGTCACGGACGAACTGTCCCAGGTTTGCGGCATCCAAGGCGAGCCACAACTGCTCGTCGGTGGCATCCGAGCGGCCATAGCGGAGATTCTCCCGGATGCTCGCGTCAAAGAGGAATACGTTCTGCTGGACCGTTCCGATCTGTTTGCGCAGCGACGCTTGGGTAACATCCTCGATGTTCTGCCCATCAATCGTGATCGTTCCCCCTTCTATCTCATAGAACCGTGGAAGCAACGATACGATCGTACTCTTTCCAGCCCCAGACTCACCTACGATCGCAACGGTCTTCCCACCGGGGATGACCATGGAGAGGTCGGCAAGGACTTCACCACCCTCGTCGTCATAGGAGAAGCGGACATGGTCATACCGGATCGTCCCTTCGGTTACCGCAAGGGGAACTGCATTGGGGACATCGGTGATCGTTGGCTGGATATCCATGATCTCCACGAACCGCTCGAACGACGCAATGCCCATCTGCAGCTGCTCGGTAAATTGGATCAGCCTATCCAGCGGAGGAAGGACGATGCCCACGAACAAGATGAACGTCACCAAGTCATAGACGGGCACAATCTTGTAGTAGATGAGGATTGCACCACCCACGACGGTGGTGAAGTAATAGAAGTCACGGAAGAATCCTACGATGGCATGATACGATGCCATGATCTTATATTGCTCGGACTTACTGTTTTTCAGGACATCATTGACTTGGGCGAACTTCCCACTTTGGTAGCGTTCCTGCGTAAATGACTTGACCTCACGAATCCCCTGCAGCGAGTTCTCCACCGTACTGTTCACATCGGCGACAGTCTTGCGCACGTCACGGAACTTCGCCTTCATCCGCTTGCCGTAGTGGATTCCATAGAACAGCATGAACGGCAGCGGGATCATCGAGACAAGCGCCAGTGGGACTGAATAGCAGAACATCACGACATATGCGCCCACGATCGTCAGCACGCTGATCAGCAGGTCCTCGGGCCCGTGGTGCGCCAGCTCTGTGATCTGGAACAGGTCATTGGTGATGCGGCTCATCATATGGCCGGTCTTGACCTTGTCGAAATACCCGAACGAGAGGCTCTGCAGATGGTCGAACAACTGCGAGCGCATGTCGTTCTCCATCTTCACCCCCAGGATATGGCCCCAGCGGATACGGATGTAGTTCGACCCCATCTGCACCAAGTAGATGGCAAGCATCAGGCAGAAGACTACGAACATCGCATGCCAGTTCCCGTCGGGGATATAGGTCTTGAGCAACTCGCGTGTCAGCATGGGGAAGAAAATGGACAGAACCGCGGATATCACCGCGGCTCCCATGTCCATGAAGAACAGCCCCTTGTAGGGACGATAATACGAAATAAAACGTCGTAGCATCACACAGATTCCTATTTGGTTTTCTTGTTTCCTTTTCCAAACAACCGGGCAAAGAATCCTGGCTTCTTTGCAACGGGTGCAGCCTGCTGTGGTTGTGCCGGCTGAGCCTGCTTGGGCTGTGCCGGGCTTTTCTTTGCAACTGGGGCGCCCTGCTTCTTGGGAGCCTTTGCAGGAGTCTGCTCCAGCTCAGAACCATATTGCTGCTTGTAGTAGGCCATGCGCTGCTCGAGATCCATCGACTGTATCTGCGAGTAGTTCTTGGAACCCTGCGGCCTGCGCTGTTGCTGCGACTGCGGACCCTTGCGTGGTGCACCACCATCGCGGCGAGGCTGACCATCGCGCACGGGTGCGGAAGACCTGCGGGAATCGGGACGGCGTTCGGAATCGGGTCTGGCAGGACGGTCGGAGGTACGGGGAGCCCCGCTGCGCTGCTGGGAACCATCTCTAGTGCCACCGCTGGGGCGTCCGCCACGCTGACGCTGGCCACCACCGGTGGACGGACGTCTGCCGCCACGGTTGTTGTTGCCATAGCGGTCACCACCATGGCTTGCATACTCATCCTGGCTGACCAAGTCGCGGAAACGCATTCCTGCGCTCTTGTCCTCGACCTCCGGAAGTTCATCGGGAGCGGGCCATACCACGGGAATCTTCATCTGGATGTAGTTTTCAATCGGTTCAAGGCCATAGATGTACTCTTCGTCGGCAAGGGTAATCGCTTTGCCGGTATGTCCGGCACGGGCTGTCCTGCCGATTCGGTGGACATAGCTCTCGAAGTCCTCGGGAATATCATAGTTGAAGACCAGCTGCAAGCCGTCGATCTGCAGGCCACGTGCGGCAACATCGGTGGCGACGAGGAACTTCAGCTTCCCCTCCTTCATCCGGTCAATGGTCTGCAGGCGCTTGCTCTGGGGCAAGTCTCCCATCAGGTACTCGGTCTTGTAGCCGTTGAGGGTCAGACGCTTTGCCAACTCCACAGCCTTTGCCTTGGTGTTGGTGAAGATCAGGGCATTCTCGGGGTTCTCCCGCTTGAGCAGCTGGAGGAACAGGTGGAACTTCTCATCCTTGGTGATGTGGTACAGCTCCTGGTCGATCTTCTTGACGGTGATCTCCTCAGGCTGGACCTCAATCTCGACGGGCTCGTTCATGTACTGCCATGCAAGGTTGCGCACCTTGGTGCCCAACGTTGCGCTGAACAACATTGTCTGGCGCTCGCTGCTGGGACGCAGATAGCTGAACATCTTCTGCACGTCGGGGTAGAATCCCATGTCAAACAGGCGGTCAGCCTCGTCGATGACGAAGGTATCGAACAGACGGTAGTCGATCTTGTGCATCTTGTGGTAGTCCAGCAGACGGCCTGGGGTTCCGACATACAAGTCACAACCGACTTCAAGCATCTTGTCCTGCTGGGCATACCCGACGCCGCCATAGAAGCATCCGATGCGGAAATCGGGAAGTCCCTTGGCAAGGATGACTGCATCCTCCTCGATCTGGACGGCAAGCTCACGTGTGGGGCATACGATCAACGCGGTGGGGAGACTCTTCTTTTCCCCTCCAGCGGCCTCAAGGGCACGGGCGTACTTCTCAAGGATGGCGAGCACGAAGACGGCAGTCTTGCCGCTTCCTGTCTTTGACTGGACCATGACGTCCTTGCCTTGCAGCACTATGGGGAGGACCCGTTCCTGCACGGGCATGCTTTCGGTAAAGCCCGCGTACTCAATTCCCTTCAGCACATCTTGGTGAAGGGGCAATTCTGTAAATTTCATATATTGGATATCGCCTTTGCAATTGGATTTTTGTACAAACCATCGTCAGGCGTCCTTGCACGACGGTATTGGTGACATATTCTCTCTCTTCTCAAATAATAGGTGAAAAGAAAGCTAATGTCCACCTTTGGCATGCAATTGCAACATGTTCAACCCAGATGAAGTCAGTCTTCTTCCTCCCAGAGCAGCAGTTGGCGCCTGATTGCATTTGTCCGGTCATAGGGACCGAGGAAAATCCTCGAGTCAATTCTTGCCACTGGCATGGCACGCATGCTCGTGGAGCTGATGAACGCCTCCTCATACTTGCCATCCAGCAGGTCGTCCTGCGTAGGGGGCTCGTAGACCACCTCGATGCCCATCAGGGCAGCAGCCTTGATGATCCGGTCCCGGGTAATCCCCTGGAGCACCAGCTTGTCGGAAGCGGTGTAGAGCTTGTTGCCACGGAACGCAAAGAAGTTGCTGCGCGTCCCCTCCAGCACCCTGCCAAAGTGGTCCACCAGCAATGACTCGAAGCAATCGCACTCATTCGCTGCGCGCAGCGCAAGGTAGTTGAGCAACAGGTTGCTGGTCTTGCACTCGGGCATGAACCGCTCTCCGTTGTAGGTGATGGTGCCAATCCCATCGGTATAGTACACCTCAGGATATGTCAGCTGGGGAACAGCCGTGATGAAGCAGAGGGTGGGAACGGTCCCCACCAGGAGGATCCTCACCGTTGCATTGACAATCTTGTCTGCATCGATGAGCTTCTGCAGCCAGGTGGCATACACCTCGTCTTGGATATCATTGGGCAGCTGGATACCCTTGCAGGAGTTGTCCAGGCGCCGGATATGGTCTTCCAGATGGATCGGACGGCCACCAATGATGCTCAGCGACTCGTAGACGCTGAACCCATACTGGACCTCACGGCTCGTGACAGGGAGAACCGCCTGTGCGGCGGGAACAACTTTTCCATTGCAGATTGCATGCGTACCAACGCTCATGATGCACCTCCTGATTCGAAGCAAACAGTACTGCCGAACGGCGCCCTGGGCAAGTGTCAGTCGGGATATCTCAGCAGTTCCCTCGGCTTGCTGCCGTTGGGACCACCCACATACCCCATCTCCTCCATCTGCTCCACCAGCCTGGCGGCGCGGTTGTAGCCAATCTTCAGCCGCCGCTGCAGGTAGGAAGCCGATGCACCCTTGCGCTCGACCACGATCTTCAGGGCCTGATCGAACAAGTCTGCGTCGCAGTCCCCGCACTCATCCTCGTCATCGGATGAGCCGGAGGGCTCGTCGTCTTCAAAGAAGACTTCGTCAATGTAGTCTGGAACTCCCTGGGTACAGGCGAACTGCACGATCTTCTCCACCTCGTCGTCGGAGAGGAAGGCCCCCTGCAGGCGGGAGGGCACGGGATCGGTCGGCCCATTGTAGAGCATGTCGCCTTTGCCCAGCAGCTTCTCCGCACCCATCTCGTCGATGATGATGCGGCTGTCGGTGACGCTGGTCACTGCAAACGCAATACGGGAGGGAATGTTGCTCTTGATCAGGCCTGTGATGACGTTGACGGAAGGACGCTGGGTGGCAAGCACCAAGTGGATTCCAACGGCGCGGGACATTGCAGCAAGGCGTGCCAGATGGAACTCCAGCTCCTTGCCAACGGTAGCCATCAAGTCGGCGAACTCATCGATGATCACGGCGATATAGGGGAGCTTCTCCCGCGCCAGGCGCGATTCCACGATCCTCTTGTTGTATGCGCTGATGCTCCTCACGTTCAGGCCCTGCAGCAGCTTGTACCTGCGTTCCATCTCGAAGATACAGAACTCAAGCACCTTGATCGTCTTCTTTGCATCGGTGATGACGGGTGTCAGCAGGTGTGGGATCCCGTTGTAGATCTTCAGCTCGACGATCTTGGGGTCGACCATGATCAGGCGCACTTCCTTGGGGGACTTGCGGTAGAGGATCGAGCAGATCAGGGAGTTCACGCACACAGACTTGCCGCTTCCTGTAGAGCCAGCTATCAGCAGGTGGGGCATCGAGGCAAGGTCGATGACCACCGGGTCCCCGGTGATCGTCCGTCCGAGGACCATGGGGATGTTGCACTCCTTCTGGTCCATTGCCGGAAGCATTTCCTTGAACCCGATCGTCTGGCGCACCTTGTTCGGCACCTCGATGCCAACGGCCTGTTTTCCTGGGATCGGGGCAACGATACGCACCCGCCGTGCTGCGAGGGTCAATGCAATATTGTCGGCAAGGCTGACGATCCTTGCCACCTTGATCCCTGCCGCCGGGCTAATCTCGAACATCGTGACCGTCGGTCCCTTGATGATGTTCATCAGCGTCGCCTGGATCTTGAACTGCTCCAGCGTATCGATGAGCAGTTCACCGGCATGCACCGTCTCGGCATCAATGTCGGAGGAGTGGTCGGGATAGGTCTGCAGCAATTCCATTGGTGGATACTGGTATATCATCCGCTTGCGGTTGAGCAACGCCGACTTGCCCTCATTGGAGGAACTCAGCCCGCCAACGCCAGAGAGGACATTGATGTCGTCCTCGGGGTTCAGTGGCTCTTGGGCTGGAGGCGCTACCGGGGCATCCACGTCCACTCCCCCATTGACGGGGCGTGCGGTGCTGTGGGTCGGGTATGAAGCGGGCACCGCAACCGGTGCAGGTTTCTCTTGTGGGACAACCGGCTCGGGCTTCACAGTTGCCTGCTGCTCCGCCAGCTGCTGCTTGAGCTCCTGGATTTTTGGAGACAGGTGCTCGACGGGAGTTGCAGGAACTTCTTCTTCCTCAATGTCCGCCTCCTCAAACAGAGGTTCTTCCGAGACGGGTTCGACACTGGCGGGTTCGCTCTTCTTTGATGTCATGAAACCAAACAACTTATGTTTTTGCTGCTCAGGTTCCTGCTTTGGAGGCTGTTGTTCCTCCTTTGCATGGGCTTGGGCCTGTGCCAACATGTCGGGCAGTCCCTTGCCCCGTGGCTTGGGTGGGGCTTGTTGGGAACTACGCTTCTGGACGGCCGCCACAAGCTGGCCGGAGGTGAAGAGCTTGGCAGATGCCACGTTTGGATCATCGATACGCTCTTCGGCGCTGTGCTTGAACACCTCCCCATAATCGGGGGCAGCGGGACTTGCCTGTGCAACAGGCTCCGCTGCCGGTTGCTTCGTCTTGGCAAGCACCTTGAGCTTGGGCCCCTCCTCTATCGTGGGGAACACCAACGGGACATCTTCAGCCACTGGCTTGACCGGATGGGTCAGGCCAGTAGGTTCGTCTGGGGAGAATGTGACCATCGTCTCTTCCTCTGGCTTCTCTTGCTCCGGCTGTTGCTTTGCCTTGGTGGGCACACGCTTGTTCTGGGCTTTCTGCTCCAAGAGCTTGCGCTTGTGCCGTGCATCGAGGGGATTGGAGATGAGGATCAGCAGGATTGCCAGGAGTGTCTCCAGGCAGATAGCTGCAATGAGGATCGCAGGGGCACCGAACCTGCCCGTGCCATGCTTGACGAGCATCTGCAGCAGGAAGTTGCCGCTGGTGACTCCCTGGGCGATCAAGGAGAAGAGGTAGATGGTATAGCAGATGATGATGGACAGGAAGGGTGACCACCAATAGGCGGGGTGCTTCCTACAGACAAGGCAGAGGATTCCCAATAGGATCAGCAAGCCCGCTGCGGGTATCAGGCCAAGGGCATTGCCCGAGGCGTCAAATCCGAAAAAACCCTGCACAAAGGAGTGCACATGCCCAACGACCGTCCCAATAGAGGGGGACATCGGTTGGGTGGCAAGGATGATGGTGGCGGTCAGGGCAAGTCCCAGCGTCAGAAATACGATTGAGATGATGATGGGAACCGTCCCTTTCTTCACAGCAGTTTCTCCTTCCTTCGGGTATCATCGTACCGCATCATGGGCACTTGGTCAAAACACAGAGCACCCTCGGTGCATCAAGTCCCGGGACTTGTAGTGGCACGAGTTCGCTGTTCCATCCATTGGGACTTCCCCCCACCCCGGATTCGCACAAGCGGGCGACAGCATCAAGCTCGGCCTGCACCTGCTCGGTCCGTGCCTTGTAGGCACATATTGCACCCCCTGGTGCAACGATCTTCCCCAAGGACTTGATCACATCTTCCAAAGGATGGAAGGCGCGGAAGGTTACAATATCGAAGGTCGACTTCACGTCGTCCAAGTCTACGGGGAGTACCTGCACACGGTCCACCAGCTTGGTGATGGCCAATGCGTTGTGCAGGAATCCGACGCGCCGTGCCATCCGCTCCACCAATGTGACAGGGCACTCCTGCAGGGCTATCGCAAGGGGAATCCCTGGCAAACCGGCCCCCGAGCCCACGTCACAGATGGTGGCAGGCTTCCACCCCGCGGCATCAATGATCGATGTGATCGCACCGACGGCGGAGAGGGAGTCAAGGATGTGCTTGGTGATCAGCTCCTCACCTGTTGCACCAACCAGCCGGTAGGTGGGGTTCCACAGCTGCAGCTCGTCGATATAGGCGTAGAGCTGGGTATACTGCCCGGGGGAAAACGTGAGCCCCATCTGCTGGATGCCACGTTCGCATACGCTCTTCAGGTGTTGGTCAGGCATTGGTTCCTCCATTGCGGGACGTACCATGGCCTAGGTGGACCATGAGTATCGCCACGTCGTTGTTGCGCACCCCGCTGATGCGGCTTGCCTGTCCTACCGACAACGGCCGGACAGTCTTGAACTTCTCACGGGACTCGGCGCTGATACCATCGATGGCATCATAGTCGAAGTCGGGGGGGATCGTCAGTTCCTCCAGAGAGGCGAAACGATCCATCTGGCGCTCCTGGCGCTTGATGTATCCCTCGTACTTGACGTCCAGCTCCGTCTGGTAGAGTGCCGGTTCGTCAAAGTTGCAGAGCTCGGGTATGGACTGCTTGAGCAACTCGATGGTGGTGTCGGGTCGCTTGAGCATCTCCAGGAAACTCTTGGGGCCAGACTTCCTGGATGCAAGCAATTCCTTGATCGCATCGATGCGGGCAAGCTTGTCAGTCAGGCGCTGCATGTGCTCGTCCGACTGGAGTCCGACCTGGTGTCCCAGGGGCGTCAGGCGGATGTCGGCACAGTCATGGCGCATGTTCAGCCGGTACTCAGCGCGGGATGTGAACATCCGGTACGGCTCCTTGGTCCCCTTGGTGACCAGGTCGTCGATCAGCACGCCGATATATGCATCGGTACGGGGAATGACCAACGGCTCTTCCCCCCTGATCTTCTGCGCTGCGTTGATCCCGGCCATCAAGCCTTGGCAGGCTGCCTCCTCATAGCCGCTGGTCCCATTTGTCTGGCCGGCCACGAACAGCCCGGACACACGCTTGGATTCCAGCGAGGGGTACAGCTGCAACGGATCGAGATAGTCATATTCCACTGCATAAGCAGGGCGGAGGACCTGTGCATGCTCCAACCCCTGGATGGAGTGTATGAACTGCAGCTGCACATCCTCGGGCAAGGAGGAGGAGAGTCCGTTGAGGTACATCTCCTGGGTCCCCACCCCTTCTGGCTCAATGAAGATCTGGTGGCGGTCACGATCTGGGAAGCGGACCACCTTGTCCTCGATGGAGGGACAGTAGCGTGGGCCCTTGCCCACGATCTTGCCACCATACAGTGGGGAGCGGTGTATGTTGTCCCTGATGACCTGGTGGGTCGCCTCATTGGTCCATGTGATCCAGCAGTCCAACTGGGGGCGGTCCACCGTCTCATGGTCGAAGGAGAATGGGAGCATGGGGTCATCCCCTGGCTGGACTTCCAGGATGTCCAGGTCCAGGCTCTCCTTGCTCACACGAGCAGGGGTGCCGGTCTTCAGCCTCCCCACGGCAAATCCCTTCTGCCGCAATGCAGAGCCCAAGCCAATGGCGGCAGGCTCTCCCAGACGGCCGGAAGAGGCATCGTACTCTCCGATGAAGATGCGGCCATCCATGAACGTACCGGTCGTCATCACGACCACCTTGCTGCTAATTTGATGTCCCCGTTCGGTTGCCACACCACAGATTGTCTTACCATCTGGCTGTAGGAGGATATCGACAACGGTATCCATGAAGAGATGCAGGTGTGGCTGTGCCTCAAGCGTCTCCTTGGCAAGGCGATGATAGGTGAACTTGTCAGCCTGGGCGCGAGGTGCCTGCACGGCAGGCCCACGGCTGCGGTTGAGGATCCTGAACTGGATCATGCTCTTGTCGATGAGATGGCCCATCTCGCCACCCAAGGCGTCGACCTCACGTACAATATTGCCCTTGGCGAGTCCGCCAATGGCGGGGTTGCAGGAAAGCCTCCCGATTGCATCGAGGTTCTGGGTGACCATCATGGTCTCGAACCCCATACGGGAGAGTGCGAGGGCAGCCTCTATGCCGGCATGCCCCCCTCCGATAACTATCGCGTCATAATCCATTGTTGTTCCTTCTTGTCACTTTCCGACACAGAATCCGCTGAAGATCCGGTTGAGCACATCCGCGCTCGTCACCTCGCCGGTCAACTCGCCCAGCGACTGCAGTGCGTCGGTGAGGTCCATTGCCACGATGTCCAATGGAACTCCATCTTGATAGAGCTGCAGCGCATTGCGCAGCGACTGTGCCGCATGGGTCAGCCCGTCCCTCTGGCGCTGGGATTCGATGATCACCTGCTGTTCATCCGAGGAGCCCTGTACGGCAGAGGCAAGGCGCCCTACCATGGCATGGACCAAGGCAGACACTCCCTCTCCGGTACGGCTGCTCACTGCATACGCGTTGGCAGGGACTGCACCGCCCAAGTCGGCCTTGTTCCACACGACCATCGTACGGGTGTCGTGGAGGATCTTCTGGTCGCAGGAACCGAGGGTTTGCCCACTGGCTCCGTCAACGAGCAGCAAGATGATGTCCGCCCCCTCCAGCAAGACCTCGGTCCTGCGGATTCCCTCCACCTCTATCGTATCCAAGGCATCGCGCAATCCTGCGGTGTCGAACAGCCGGATGGGAACCCCCTCCAGCTCGACCGACGCCTCGATGAAGTCACGGGTCGTCCCATGCACATCGGAGACGATGGCGCGTTCCTCCTTGAGCAGCAGGTTGAACAGCGAGGACTTGCCTGCGTTCGTTGCACCTGCAAGGACCACCTTGGCGCCATGCCCATACAAACGGCCAGCGTTCCATGTGGCGCTCAAGGCTTCCAAGCCTTCGACGGTCTCCATGAGCTTTTCGGTGGGGAACGATGTGTCGCCCCCAATCTCATCCTCGGCATAGTCAAGCTGTACTTCCACGAAGGAGACGATGTCCAACACCGATTGCTTGAGCGACTCGATGCGCTGGGTAAGGGCACCGCCCAGGCGCTGCAGGGCAAGGGACTGGGCAACGGCGCTCTGTGCACCGATGAGTTCCTGCACCGCCTCGGCTTGGGTCAGGTCCAACTTGCCGTGCATGAACGCACGCAGGGTGAACTCACCCCCTTCGGCTGGGCGAAACCCATTGCGAGAGAACATGTCCAGCAACTTCCGCAACCCCGGGAGACTCCCATGCACTGTGAATTCAACGGCGTTCTCACCGGTATAGCCGTGTCCCTGGTGGTATACCGCGGCAACCGCCTCATCAAGGGATATCCCCGTGGCGGGGTCGAGCAGGTAGCCGTGCACCAACGTCCCGTTGGCAGCCTGCAGCAGTGCCTTGGGGCGGGAGAAGCAGGTGCTTGCCAATGCAATAGCGTCGGTGCCGCTGGTGCGTATGATCGCCAGGGCGCTCTCTGCCCACGCTGTAGCGAGAGCGAATATCGTATCGTCTGTGTTCATCGGTGCTGATTATAGCAAACTGCACATGCCATGGGCAACAGTTGCCGAGGTCCCCTTCCTGATGATATAGTACGGCACATGATAGACTTGAATGCAGCGGTAGGGCGCAGCAGGCTCCTGGGGCAGATGCGGCGTTTCTTCGATGACCGCGGATACCTGGAGGTTGACACCCCCACCCTTTCCCCCGACTTGATTCCCGAGCCGACGATCGAGAATTTCTCCTCCATGTTCATCAATGAGTTCATGGGGAGCAAGGAGATGTACCTGGTCCCCTCCCCTGAGGTGTACATGAAGCGCCTCATTGCAGCGGGCTCTGGCTCGATCTACCAATTCTCCCACTGCTTCCGCAATTGCGAGCAGATCGGGCACCAGCACAATCCCGAGTTCACCATGCTCGAGTACTATACCGTAGGGGCAGACGAGCAGGACTCGATCGCCATCACCGAGGAACTGTTTGCAAAGACAGCGTTGCCAGGTTGCCCTGACCACGTGCTCCCACCGTTTCGGAGCATGACGGTCAACGAGGCGTGCAAGACCTATGCCGGAGTCGACCTCGATGCCGCACAGGACCAGCGCAAGCTGCGCGAGCAGGCCTTGCGCCTGGGGCTCTCCGTCCCCGAGCACCCGGAAAGCTGGGAAGACACATTCAACAGGATCTTCCTGACGTTCGTGGAGCCCAACCTCCCACAGGACAAGCCATTGGTGCTCCAGCAATACCCTGCCCAGATCGACTGCCTGGCAACCAAGGTCCCAGGCCGTCCCTACCGCAGGAGATGGGAACTGTATGCCGGTGGAATCGAGCTGGCCAACTGCTATGACGAGCAACGTGACAGCAGCACCGTGCGTGCATATTACCAACAAGAATATGCACATTTGGTGGAAAACAGGGAGAAAACGGGTACCGTCATCCCCGATGTCGATGATTGTTTTGCCGATATCTTCGATGGTTCGTTCCCCCAGTGCTCGGGTGTCGCGATGGGCATGGATAGAATGTTGATGCTCCAACTTGGAAAAAAATCAATCGGGGGGGTGATTCTTTTTCCCTTTCCTGATAAGATGTCCGACAGATAAAACTGTCAACTCAAATAAATTAGAGGTTTATAGAATGATTAAAGCAGGTCAGATTGAGAAAGGTACCGCCTTGCTGATCAAGGGTCAGCCTTTCGTATGTATCGATCGTGAGTTCGTCAATCCCGGAAAGGGATCGGCGTTTGTCCGTCTCAAGCTCAAGAGCCCGGCCACCGGCCAGAGCCTCAGCGAAACCATGAAGACACAGGACAACGCGGAGGACATCACCGTCGAGGACGTCGACTACCAGTACATGTACAATGACGGCGAGCACTTCCACATGATGAATACCGACACCTACGACCAGATCGAGGTCCCCATGGTCTCCTTCCCCGACTACCAGTACATCATGAAGGACGGAGAGACCTACCGCTGTACCGTATGGGACGGCCAGGTCCTCGAGATCCAGGTCCCCAGCAAGGTCGTGTTCCTCGTTGCAGAGGCTGAGGAAGCTGTCAAGGGCGACACCGTCCAGGGCGCAACCAAGTATGTCACCACCGAGACCGGCCTCAAGGTCCGCGTTCCCATCTTCATCAAGCAGGGTGAGAAAATCCGCGTGAACACCGAGACCAAGGAATACCTGGAACGCGTCAACAACTAACGTTCCTTCCATTCCACATCAAGACCTGTCCAACCTGGGCAGGTCTTTTCTGTTATGTATTGGGATCTTCGTAGATCCGCCGTTGTCCGTCAGCTGTCTCAAACAACCATTTGCCCGGTTCCGTCTCCGCAACCAGGTAGCTATGGGTCAGGGGAACCTTCCCCCCTCCGTCGGGCAGGTCCACCGCCAATACCGGCATGGCCAGTCCTGACAGCCTCCTGCGTAGTTCCTGCTCCAGCTCCAATGTCCGCTTCAACGGGACACGCATGTGTGCAGTGCCCACCACCAGGTCACCTTGGAAGAGGTAATAGGGCTTGATGCGGTTGGCAACCAAGTCGTTGCACAGCTGCTCCAGCACATCTGCATCGTCATTGACACCCTTGAGGACCACCGTCTGGTTCATAGCAGGAATCCCTGCATCGACAAACCGTGCAATGGCGGCGCGTACATCCGCCGTCAGTTCCCGGGGGTGGTTAATCTGTATCATCAGGTAGAACGGGGCAGTATCGTAGGACTTGAGCATTGCAATCAAACCATCGGTGACACGCTGGGGCATCGCCACAGGGGCACGGGTGCACAACCGGATGACCAAGTCGGGCCTCAGCGAACGGAAGGTGCCAATCATCTTGCCCAGCTGCCCGTCGCTCAGCGTCAGCAGGTCGCCTCCGGTGAAGAGGACTTCGTGGACCTCGGGGTGCACAGCAAGATACTGTGCGGCTTCCAATACCTCGGCATCGGTGGCAGGACCTTGGAGCTTGCCGGTGAACCTCCGGCGGAAGCAATGGCGGCAATACATCAGGCATACGTCGGTGACCAGGAAGGCCACACGGCTCTTGTATCGGTGGATGAGGCGACCGGTCGCACTATGGCTGGTCTCCTGCTGGGGATCGCAGCTCTCGCAGTTGCCGCTGATGTTCTCCGATGCAGTGGGGACGACCTGCCTGCGTATGGGGTCGTTTGGATCATTGGGGTCAATGAGGGAGAGGAACGACTTGCTGATGCGCAGGGGAACGGTCAATCCCTGGCTGTGCCAGGCCCGTTCCTCGGGGGTAAGGGGCAGGTATTCCTCCAGCTCCTGGATTGTATTGATGAATTGCCGGTCACTATCGTGGTGCATACTCCATATGTACCACCAAAGCATATGGCACGTCCAGACTCACCTTTTTTTCATCCCTTTTGTGGGTGAAGTGCTGGATTTTGAATACATTCATGATATCCTTTGCAACAAAGGCTTTCACCACACAAAGAGGTATTGGCATGCAAGAGGCACAAAAGACAAAGAAAGGGTTGAAGGGGTATTACATGACCACCTTCCTCATCGGCTTGGGATTCTTCACCATGGGTTTGATGGACCCACTGTATGACAACTATGTCCCGATATTCCTCGGAAGGTTCGTTGCCTCCAAGGCGGTCATCGGAACGATTATGACGCTGGACAACGTGCTGGCAATCTTCCTGATCCCCATCTTCTCGGCCCTCAGCGACCGGACGCGCACCCGTATCGGCCGGCGAATGCCATTCATCATCGTCTGCCTGCCCATGACGGCTATCTTGTTCGGGATCATCCCGTTCAGTGCACTGACGTCAATCTGGTTCCTGATCATCATGTTGTTCTTCCTCAACCTCTTCAAGCAGGCTGCACGCGGTCCAGTCGTAGCACTGATGCCGGACATCATCCCCGGAGACCTCCGCTCCGAGGCCAATGGCGTGATCAACACCATGGGTGGCATCGCCACGATTGTGGGCACCGTCGGACTCGCACAGCTGATGAACATCTACCTCGACCTCCCTGGCCTGGGAAAAACCAATGAGATCCTCGCCTTCCCCGTCGCCAGCATCCTGGTCATCATCGCAACGATCCTGCTGTTCTTCTTCGTCAAGGAAGACAAGCGCAAGTATGACCAGCCACTGGACAAGGAAGAGAAGCAGCCCATCTTCAAGTCGATCAAGTTCATCTTCACCGAGAAGAACAAGAGCGCCATGTTCATCCTCCTCTCCCTGTTGTTCTGGTTCATCGGCTACCAAGGTGCCCTCCCCTGGCTGGGCATGTACTCGATGACCGTGCTGCAGACGAGCCCTGGCACGGCGGCATTGGCTACCGGATGCGTGGGCATCGCCTATGCAATCTTCGCCATCCCCTCGGGCATCGTAGCCCACAAGCATGGCAGGAAGAAGACCATCCGCATATCGCTGATATGCATCGTGGCCATCATGCTGATCATATCCGTCCTGGGGCCAATGACTGCATCCTTGGCTGTCTTCGCCCGTCAGATCATCTTCTGGGCATTGCTGTTCTGCTTCGGCATCTTCTGGGTGTCGGTCGTCACCAACAGCTTCCCGATGCTCTGGCAGATGGCGGACTATTCCACAATGGGCATCTACACCGGCTTGTACTACTTCTTCTCACAGCTTGCCTCGATCATCTCCCCACCGATTACCGGTGCGATCATCGACAAGTTCAACTATACCGGCCTGTTCATCTTCGTCGCGGCGAGCATGCTCATCGCATTCCTGCTGATGTCCAAGGTCAACCGTGGTGAACCGGACCAGGATCCCCTTCCGCTCACCGGAGCAAATGCCTGACGTATAGCCAGGCATTGGTACCATCCCCTCACAGTTGGAGACACCTGCGAGGGGATTTTTTATGAGTGGAAACAGGGTTTCTTCAATTGCCCGTGGCTTCCTGTAGCCTTTACTAGTGATGGAACGAGAGGATGACGTTGCCAAGGAACTGGACTACAAGATTCTTGTAGAGCGGACCAAGGACCTCTTAACCTTCAGGGGGCCTCCTGTGTGGGTATCTGCACAATCATTGGAAATACAACAGGCTGCCGCTTTGTGATGCGACAGCCTGTTGTTGATGTCTGTGTTGATGTGTTGTCAGTTGTTCTGCAGGTTGCCCAGGATCTGGTTGATCTGCTCGCTCCTGATCCTGTCACGCTCCTGTGCGTACTGAGTGGGATCCATGTAGACCACCGGCCCACTCTCCTGCACGGTAGGAACCGACCACTTGGGTGCGGCAGGGACCACCGGTGCTGGGGCTGTAGCCATCTCCTGCTCCACTGCCTTGGTCACCGTCCCCTCCAACTGGTCGAGCACCAGCGGGACGATCGCAGGGACCAGGTCCTTGACGATCTGGTCCTTGTACGCTGCATACATGGCAGTCGCAGAATCGCTGGTCAAGTATCCAAGTTCACTCTGGAGCGTCGGAGCATAGGTGGGAAGGTTCGCCTGGATGTCAGCCACTACCTTGGGGACAATCTGCGGAATCAGGGAGTCCACCAACTGTGGGATATAGGACTGCGACTTTGCAGTGAGGTCGGCCACAAGCGTCGGGTAGTAGCTCTTGGCAAGCTCCTCAAGCTGTGGCTGCAATGCGGCCATCAGCTGAGGCAGGTAGGTTGTAGCCTGCTGGACAATCTTGGGCTGCAAGTCGGCAAGGAGCTGTGCCTCCAACTGCGGGATATAGGTCTTTGCACGCTCCACCAGCTTCGGCTCCAACGCAGCTACCAGCTGGTCGGTCATTGTCTGTGTCATCATGCCAGGAAGTGCTGCATCGAGCTTTGACTGAAGCTGGTCGAACATGGCCGCTTCGGTCTGAGCCGCCACCAACGAGGGAAGCTGGGCTTCCAGCTTGGCCTGCAGGTCGGCGTAGGCGGTTGTATCAAGTGATTTGGTGACGGTGTCGGGGACCTGGGCAAGGACTGTTGCCGTGATCGCCTGCTCCAGCTGGGGCTTCAGGGAAGCAACAAGCTGCTGCTCATCGGGCTTCACCTCATCCTTGATCTGAGATGCAACGACCGGGGCAAGCTGCTGGGTGAGGACGGGAGCCATCTCCTTGGCAAGCTGCTGCTGGTCGGGCTTCACCTCATCCTTGATCTGTGCTGCAATGACAGGTGCCAGTTGCTCGGTGAGGACCGGAGTCAGCTCCTTGACCAGCTGCTGTGTCTGCTCTTCGGAGATCACAAGCTGTGGGACTGCCTTGCGCTGTGGCTCGGTGATCTCCAGCAGGGGAAGATCCTGCCGTTGCCGGGCCTGGGCTATATAGTCGGAGGGGATGTCCGTGTACCCTGCAAGACCAATCCATACGAAGCATGCTATCGCCACTGTTGCGGTGACGGTCAGGAACCCTACCATTACGCGTCTTGACATACCTTCTACCTCTGCAATTGTCCATCTGTAAAGGACATTCTTTGTGTAATCGTATCACATAGTTCTGATACTTGTCGACAAATCACCCCTAGCTCACCGTCATTGTGCATCACAAACACAGGAATCCCCTTGCAAATGGCGTCTTCATGAATATCTGCCTGTGATGCTTCCCGTTGTGCGAAGCCCTCTTCGGTTACCCCATCGCGCTGCATGGCCCGTTGCAGCCGCTGCTCGAACGGGGCTGTCACGAACACGATCAAGTCGCACAGCTTGTCCATCTTTGCCCGGGAGAGCAACGGCACGTTCAACACGATGCCCGTTTCTCCCGCTGCACGGGCCTGTTCTATCTCATGCTGTGCCCGCTGGATGACCCAAGGATGGGTCATCTGCTCCAGCTTGGTCCTCCGGGTGGGATTGGCAAACACCAGCTGGCCCAGTTTCTTTCGGTGGACCATCCCATGCTCGTCCAGCACTTCCTGTCCGAACTCCCGGGCAATGTCCTGCGCATGGGAGGCATACGCCTCGTGGACGATCGCATCGGCATCGACAATACGGTACCCATGCCGTTCGAATTCCCGGGCGTAGACATTCTTCCCGCTGCATGACCTGCCAGTCAGTCCAATGACTACCATCAGTGCATCTCTCCCCAGCTCCTGCCCGTCTCCAAGCTTGCCTTGAGGGGGACGGACAGCTTCACTGCATGTTCCATCTCATCCTTGACCAGCGCCTGCATCTGGGCAACCTCAGCCTCGGGCACTTCGAAGATCAGTTCGTCATGGACCTGCAGCAACAGCCGTGAAGCAAGGCCCAGGCCATCCATCTTGCGCTGGATGTTGATCATCGCCAGCTTCATGATGTCCGCAGCAGTGCCCTGGATCACGGTGTTCACCGCGACGCGGTCTGCCGCTGCCTTCTCCATCTTGTTGGCGCTGCGGATCTCGGGAACCAGGCGTACATGCCCCAGCAGTGTCTTCACATACCCGTTGTGGGCCGCCTCCTCGATGGTACGCTGCACGAACTTGCGCACACCGCTGTACCGCTCGAAGTAGGCGTCGATGAAGGATTGGGCTTCCCCTCTCTTGATCTTCAGCTCATTGGCAAGGCGGAAGGAGGACATGCCATACATCACGCCAAAGTTGATCGTCTTGGCAATCCGCCGTTGGTCGGCGGTCACCTCTTCCTGTGGGACGGAGAAGATCAGGGAGGCGGTATGGCGGTGGACGTCCACCCCAGATAGGAATGCCTCCCGCAGCCCCGGGTCATTCGCTACGTCGGCAAGGACCACCAGTTCTATCTGGGCATAGTCGGCCGAGAGGAACACGCACCCTTGGGCAGGGATGAAGGCATCGCGGATCTTGCGTCCGTCGTCACTGCGGATCGGAATGTTCTGCAGGTTGGGATTGCGGCAGGAGAGACGGCCGGTGGCAGTCCCCGTTTGGATGAACGTGGGATGGATGCGTCCCGAGGTGGGGTCGACCAACTGAGGGAGTGTCTCGATATAGGTATTCTTCAGCTTGGCAAGGGTCCGGTGGCGCAAGATCAATCCCACCACAGGATCCAACGGTTCCAAGGTCTCCAGCGTATCGGAGGCGGTGGAGAATCCCGTGCGTGTCTTCTTGCCAGCTGGGAGATTCCTCTCCACGAACAACACCTGCTGCAGCTGCATCGGTGAATTGAGCTTGAATTCATGCCCAACGGCTGTGAAAATCTCATGCTCGATCTCCGCAAGCTGTGCATCTACATCGGCACCGAACGCCTGCAGCTTGGAGATGTTCAGGCGCACCCCTGCAATCTCCATGTCCGCCAATATCACCAGCAGCGGCATCTCCAGGTCGTCCATCAGGTGCATCATGCCCCGCTTGGAGAGGATGTCCTTGACCACCAGGTACAAGCGCCAGGTAACATCGGCATCCTCCGCGGCATAGGGGGCAGCTGTTTCAATGGAAATGTCGGAGAAGAGTTTCCCCTTGGGAACGACCTCCTCGTACCGTATCGTCTGGTAGTGCAGGTACAGCTCGGCAAGGATGTCCATGTTGTAGGTCAGCCGAGAGCTGTCGGCCAGCCATGCTCCGACCATGGTGTCGAAGATGACCTTGGAGGGGCGTACACCCCAGCGCAGCAGCACTTTGTAGTCATACTTGATGTTCTGCCCGACAATGGCAATCTTCCCACCCTGCAGGTACTCAACCAATACCTCCCGTACGGCATGGGAATCCACAACTGGCTTCCCATCGGCAACCATGGGCACATAGTAGGCCACATGGGGCTGGTTGCAGAAGGAAATTCCCACGGGTGTTGCCTCCATGGCCTCCACCGAGGTGGTCTCCATGTCGAATGCCATTACAGGACTGGTAGCTGCAATATGGGCAAGCAGCTCCTTCAGCCGCTGGATGTCAGTCACCGTCTCATAGGTGCATCCCAGGCTCTTGCAGGTGGCCAGTGGCCCGTGCTCCTCCACCTGCGGCTCTTCAGCAACAGTGGGTTGCTTGGGAGCGGCGGCGGGTGCCGATTCCAACTTGCGGATCGAGGCGACCAGGCTCTTTGCGTTGGCTGCCTCCAGCAGTGGGATCGCCTGGGAAAGATTGACGTCGGTGACTTGGTATTCTGGGGTATCGAACGAATCCACGGTGAAGAGGTCATGCTTGAGCTGGACCAACGTCTTGCTGAGCATGGCCATCTCCCTGCCTGCCTCCAGCTTGGCTCTCACCCCCTTGGGACATTCGTCCAAGTGGTCGTAGATGCCCTGGAGGTCCCTGAATTCACGCAGGAGCTTCACGGCCCTCTTGTCCCCAATGCCAGTGACACCAGGAACGTTGTCCGAGCTGTCGCCCAACAGCGAGAGGTAGTCGACGATCTGGCTGGCCATGATCCCAAACTCCTCCTCTACCTGGGCTTCCCCAAAGAGGCGGTAGGCGGACTCGCCCTTGCGGGGAGGACGCAGTGCAAAGGTATCGGAATCGACCAGCTGCAGCAGGTCCTTGTCTCCCGTGACCATGATCGTCTGGACACCCAGGCGCGTAGCATTGTCTGTGAGGGTCGCGATGATATCGTCAGCCTCCAGGCCGACACGGGCGATCTGGGGGATATTCATAGCCTCCAGGACCTGGATGATCCTGGGAATCTGCTCGTGCAGCTCGGGTGGGGCTTCCTCACGGTTGGCCTTGTATTGTTCATACAACTCGTGGCGGAACGTCGGGCCGCGGGAGTCCATGGCCACGACCAGGTAGTCGGGCCTGTATTCACGCAAGATCATCAGCAAGGTATTGAAGAAGCCAAAGAGGGCCGACACGTTCTTTCCCTCGTTGTCGCGCAGCGGACGGGTGATGAATGCAAAATAGGAGCGGTAGATCAAGCCATAGCCGTCAATGATATACAGCTTCTTGGACGTATCCTCCACAGCTTTGGGAGTGGGTTCTACAATTGCTTCTTCCACCACTGGGTCAGCGATTGGCTCTGGCTGGAGGTTCTCCTCTGCGAAGAGGTCAAGGTTCCCGTCATCGTACATCTGTCGCTCCTTCCTGTGGCCCTGGGATCTCCAGGCACAGCGTGTCGTAGGCCACATGCACGCTCGGGGGGAGGCTCTCCTCCAGTTCCTGGTGCAGGTTCTCATGGCTGAGGTGGGTCAGGTAGGTGGTGCGTGCACCAATCCTCTGTGCCGCATCCAACGCTTGTCCAATGGAGAAATGGGTAGGATGGACATTGCGCCGCAGGGCCCCGATGACCAGTGTATCCAGGCCATGCAGCATCTCGTAGCTGGACTCATCGATGCCACTGCAGTCGGTCAGGTAGGCAAACGACCCAATGCGATAGCCAAAGATCATGCGGTCACCATGGTGGATGGGCACTGGGAGGACCTCGATGCCTGCGGCATCGAAAGGAACTCCCCCTGCTTCCTCATGGGCTATGAGATGGGGCAAGCCACCTGCGAACTCACAGTGTCCCAGGACATAGGCAAAGCGGTTTGTGATGGTGTCGATCAGGCGCTTGTTGCCATAGATGTCCAAGCTGGTGCCGTGGGTGAACACCCGCAGGTCATCGATCCCATTGAGGTGGTCGGCATGGTCATGGGTATAGAGCACCGCATCTATGTGGGTGATATGGTCACGTATTGCCTGGAGCCTGAACTCGGGTCCGGTATCGACCAACAGCACCTTCTGGTTGATACGGATGACAATGGATGAGCGGTACCGAGCATCATGGCTGTCGGTACTGGTGCAGGTACGGCAGTTGCACCCGATGACGGGTACGCCATGGCTCGTACCGGAGCCAAGGAATGTCACCGTCATAGATAGGCTCCGACAAAGGCAATGACCTGGTCCTTGCCTGCGGTCAGGGCATCAGTGGCCTTGTTCAGGACTTGGGGGTCCTTGAGCTTTTCCTGCAGCGCCTTGCTGTCCTTGAACGATATGCCGCTGGCATCCAGCAGGTCCTTGATGCCATTTGAGACACGCTTGAGCTCGGAGTACTGGACAAACGGCAGCCCAGTCTGCTGGCGGTTCCAACTGAGGCCACCGAGGAAGCGCTCGCTGAACGCAGGCGCAAAGAAATAGATGCAGAAGAAAACGATCACCGCCACCAAGATGGCTATGAGCAGGGAACTGATGATTCCGCGATGTGCCATGGATATACTCCTGATTCAATATAGCCCAATTCTACCACAATTCGTCCATGGGGACTACCAGACGAAAAAAGCCGCCAGGGATTTTCCGTCCCGGCGGCTTTTGATAGAGGAACCGATGGCTCTAGAAGAAGGAGAACAGCACCGAGACGCCGTAGCGACCATTCTGCCACTGTGGCATCAGGTCCTTGGCAATGAGATTCTTGAACGTGAAGGTGGAAGGAACCTGATAGTTGACACCAATCATGAAGTTCTTTCCCAGGAGGAAGTCCACGGTTGCGCGGTAGTTCATCGGTGCACCCATGAATGCATCGGCGAAGTTGCCACCGGTCAAGAGCACATTGTTGCCACTTGCATCAACGGTATACACTGACTTCTGGGTGATGTTCCAAGCAAGGTTCGGGCCCATGCCGACACCAAGGCGCACGACATCGAAGATATCGAATGCGAGGCCGGCGGTCACCATGCCGGAAATGATGTCGTCGTTGCCGGTCCTGTTGTACAGGCCCACGGCATCGATCTCAAGGATGGTGATCTTGAAGCGAGCTTCACCGCCGAAGGTCCAGTTCTCGATCTTGCCGAGACTACCCCAGTTGAAATTTGTATCTGCGGGGTTCTTGCCGAACTGGGCAGTAGCACCGAGGCTAATGTCAAACATGGTAGCAAAAGCCATTGCGGGGACAAGCAATGCCACCACGAGTACTGCGATACCAATTTTCTTTTTCATACGTCCTTACTCCTTGTGCGCTAGTTTCCAAAACAAATACTTCACCAATGGTCACTGGTCATCTCCTCCGTTTGAGCATGATCAGTTCCATCGTGTTTTTTGATATTACAATTATATAACACCGAAATATAAAAAAAGGTACAAGAATCTCGCATGCACATAATAATTTCTTATAAGTGCATATTTTTTGAACATTTAGAGGTTTTCTTGTGCAATATCCCCCTATTCTATCCCAAATTCCCGGGCAGCAACCTCCAGTGCATTGGTCCAGACCACCGAACTTGCGTCGCTGGGCATCCTCCAATCCCCACGCGGGGAGAGGGTGACGGTACCTACCTTGGGCCCATCTGGCAGGCAGGAGCGCTTGAACTGCTGGCTGAAGAACCTCCTGTAGAATGTGCGCAGCCACTTCAGAACCACCGCCGGCTCATATTTGCCATTGAAGGCAGCAAGGGCAAGGTACAGCACCTTGGCTGGTGCAAAGCCACGCCTGACGACCTGGTAGAGGAAGAAGTCATGCAACACGTAGGGACCGACGATATTCTCCGTCACCTGGCTGATCGTACCGTCTCCCGAGGCGGGGAGCAACTCGGGGCTGACTGGCGTATCCAGAATGTCGAGCAGCACATGCTGCAGCTTTGCATCGGACATATCGGCGACATACTGTACCAGATAGCGCACCAATGTCTTGGGGATCGAGGCATTGACTCCGTACATCGACATGTGGTCACCGTTGTAGGTGGCCCACCCCAAGGCAAGTTCCGAAAGGTCGCCCGTCCCGATCACCAGCGAACCGGTGGAGTTTGCGATGTCCATCAATATCTGGGTACGTTCCCTTGCTTGGCTGTTTTCATAGGTCACGTCCTGCACATGCTTGTCGTGGCCAATATCGGCAAAGTGCTGGAGCACCGCGTTGCTGATATCCACGGTCCGCAATGTGACGCCCAACGCCTCTGCAAGGACCTCGGCGTTCCCTTTGGTCCTGACTGTGGTGCCGAACCCAGGCATCGTCACGGCAACGATCCTTGAGCGTTCCCAGCCCAGCATGTCGGCAGCCTGTACGGTCACCAACAGGGCAAGGGTCGAGTCCAAGCCACCGGACAACCCGACCACGCACCCTTGTGCATGTGCATGGGCCAAGCGGGTCTTCAGGCCCAGGGCCTGGAGTGTCAGGATCGACTTGCAGCGTTCTTCCCTATCCGTTTCTGACACAGGCACAAACGGATGGGGGTCGACGAACCGGCGCAACGTGGAGTGGGAGATATCCATGTCGAAGGGGATATGGACATACTCATCTTCTTCACGCAGGTCGGAGACGAACGTGGTCATCTTCCTCCGTTCCAGGACAATGCTCTGCACGTCAACGTCCCGGACCAGCAGGGTGTCGGACTGCATTGAAAGTGATCCGAGGCACGTTCCGTTCTCGCAGATCAGGTCATTGCCGGTGAAGACCATGTCGGTGGTAGACTCTCCCTCCCCGGCATCGCAGTAGATGTAGGCGCAGACTAGGCGTCCGCTCTGTCCCACCACCAGGTCCCTGCGGTACTGCTCCTTGCCCACCGTTTCGTCGCTGGCGCTGAGGTTGGCGATGATGGTCGCACCCCGGCTTGCCAGCTGTACCGATGGTGGTGCGGGAACCCACAGGTCCTCGCAGATCTCCACCCCGATGCAGAACTCGGGCATCGTTGCACACGAAAAGAGCAGCGAGGTGCTCATCACCGTCAGCTGACCCGCTACCTGGACTTCCTGGATATTGGAGTCACCGGGGGTAAACCAGCGCCGCTCGTAGAACTCCTGGTAATTGGGAAGATGGGTCTTGGGTACCAAGCCAAGCAACCGTCCGTCAAAGATTGCGGCGGCGCAGTTGAACAGCTTGCCTTGGTATGCCACGGGAAGTCCGACCAGGCTGACCATCTGCATGCCGTTGCTATGGCGGACTATCTGCATGAGGGTATGGGAGGCAGACTCAATGAGTTCCTGCTGTAGGAACAAATCTGCGCAGGTATAGCCGGTGACCGACAGCTCGGGGAACACCAATAGGTCAACGTGCTGGGAACAAGCCTCGTCCATGGCCTGCATGATCTGCTTGCCATTGTAGGGACAATCGGCTACCCGAAGAGATGGTGTCACGGTCGCGGTGCGAACAAACCCATAGTTCATATTTCTTCCTCACTCACAGGCAGTAATGTCTCTATCTTACATCAGCAGCCACTGTTGGTGAACCACAGATCGGTCATTTTCTCTTCAGCATCCAACCAAACAATCCTTCAATACGGGAGTCAATATACCACTGCAATTACATCCACCGTCATCTTCGCGGAATTTGTGGTGTAGTATATAAGAAAGTTCTTTACAATGATTCTACGTATTCCTTTTGAATGCCAAGGTTCTTCAATTACCAACTGGTTGATTTGCGCAGATGTGGACAGTGCTTCCACACTCCGTTCCAAAGAATCAATCAGGGCATTTGCAGAGACAGGAGAATTGAGATTCTTGGAGATATAGCTGACGATGTTTGCCATTTGATTCTGGGCCTGCTCCGTGATTCTTACTCGATAGGAATCCATTTACACCAACTTACGGAGGTTTGAAATTACTACGTTGGCATCCTGTGCCTGATTCTCATCAGCTTCCTTGATACCCCTTGCAATCATTGAGTTGAACTGAGACTCGGACATCTCATCTCTGGCAATTATTGAGCTTCTCAGATCCAAAGAGAAGGGGATACCGTTCTTTGCTATCACTTGCCGGTATGCCATATCGATAAATACAGACACAGGGATTCCAAGCTGAGAAAGTATACGCTCAGCAGATTCTTTTACCTCAGGTTGGATACGGGCAGTTACCGTAGCAGTCTTTGATACCATATCATCGCTCCTTGCACACAGTATCATAAAACGTATTGCAATATGCAATACAAATATGAGGTTATGAATTTATTTTGCATGTACAATCATCAGGGTCTGTAGTTTTCAACTCGAACCTCATTCTTTGATTTCAAAGAAAACGGAACATCTTATATCAAAGCCCTGAAAAACAGCTTTTTTTGACCATGTTCCAGTCAATTTCTCTTCAGCACCATGGCCGATTCTATCTGGGATGTCTGGGGATAGAAGTCGAACACCTGTACCTGCGTAGGGGTATATCCCAGCTGGACGAACCGCTTGGCGTCCCGTGCCAACGTCACATTGTCGCATGAGACGTAGAGTATGGTATCGGGCTTCCATGATGCGATCATGGCAGGCACGGCAGGTGCCAGTCCAACGCGCGGGGGGTCGACCACCACGGTATCCAATGTTCCTCTCATGCTGGGCTTCCAATCCTCCACGGCCTTGGTGAAGAAGTGGGTATCATGGAGGTTCCCACGAGCCAGTTCAAGGCATTTTGGGTCGCGTTCCACTGCCGTGATGCTCTTGCCAGCACCTTCGAGGAAGGAGCTGAAGAAGCCAACCCCGCTGTAGAGGTCCATCAAGTGGGTGCCTGTGGCATGGGTCGTGACAAAGTCCACCAGCTGGGGAAGGGCTTCCCGGTTTGACTGGAAGAACACGGAGGCACTGGAGTGCAGGGTATGACCCTCCACCGTCACCGCTACCGCCTCGTTGCCCAACGAGACCTGACCGTCCCCTGCGAAGGCGGGTACCTGCAGGTATGGGGAGTCCTTGCTGCGGATCCCCCGCTGCGCCGCTGCCTCGAACAACAGCTTGCGCCCATCGTCCAGCAAGGTGTCGAGCATCGGCACCAGCACCGGGCAGTGGCGTATGTCCACCAACTCACGTGACCGAGCAGCGAGGAATCCCAGTCGCTTGTTCCGAGTATCCACATGCACCCGCATGCGGCTGCGGTAGCCAAAGGGGGTGCCCGCCACCGCAGGGGCAACGTGTACTTCGATCGACCCGATGCGCCGCAGGTTCTCCGTGACGATTGCTTGGGCTGCCGTAGCCTGGGCTTGGGAATCGAGGTGCATCAGGTCACAGCCACCGCAGATGCCATACAGCGGACAGAGAGGGAGCACCCGCTTGTCCGAAGGTTCGAGGATATTGGTCGCCACAGCCTTGGTAAAGGTTGGCTTGACGGTAGTCACCTGGTACTCCACCAGTTCCCCGGGAAGGGCACCGGCTACGAAGAGAGCCCTTCCGTCGGGGGATATGGCAAAGCCCTCTCCCCCTTGGACGAGTTTCTCGATCCTGCAGGTCTCGCTCACAGGGCGTGTACCAACGTCTCGAACTGGTCGCAGTAGGAGCTGATGATATCCATCCCCTCCTGCCAGAAGGCTGGGCTTTCGATGTCGCAGCCACCACGTGCGGCTACGTCGACGGCACATTCGCTGCCGGTATGGCGCAGCAGCTCTACATAGTGGGCTGGGAAGGCATCGGGTTCTTTCCTGCTGCGCGCGAACAGGCCAAGGCCAAACAGCTGACCGAAGGCATAGGGGAAGTTGTAGAAGGAGAGGCTGCTGCGGTAGTAGTGTCCCTTTACTGCCCACATATATGGATGGAGGGCCTGGGGGTCGAGGCCGTCTCCATAGGTGCGCTTCTGGCAGTCCAGCATCAGAGCAGAGAGTTCGGATGCAGTGAGGTCGCCGTCCTTTCTCCGGGCAAAGAGCTCACGTTCGAAGTAGAAGCGGCAGAGGATGTCCACGCAGACTTGGCAGGCATCCTGGAGGAAATGCTCTATGAGGGTCAGCTTGCCCTGCTCGTCGCTGTCGGCCAATGCCCCCTGGAATACGATGAACTCGGAGAAGATCGAGGCTGTCTCGGCAAGGGTCATCGGATAGGTGCGCAGCAGTGCTGGGTATGGGAGGACAATGCTGTCATGGTAGGCATGCCCCAGCTCATGGGCCAGCGTCGATACGCCGGAGAATGAGAAGTCGAAGTTCGAGAGGATCCTGCTCTGTCCACGAAGCGGGAATGCAGTATCATAAGCACCCCCAACTTTGTTGGGACGCGCCTGTGCATCAATCCAGTTCTGGGAGAACGCATTGGCGGCGAATGCGCCCATCTCGGGGCTGAATGCACCAAACTGGCGGACAATGAACTGCCGTGCGTCGTCGAAGCTCCAGTGCTTGTGGGTGGTCCCCACCGGGGCAAAGAGGTCGTAGAACGCACACTGCCCGACCCCCAAGGCCTGTGCCTTGGCGTGGAGGTAGCGGCGGAACATCGGAAGGTTCTTCTCAAGGGTCCCGATCAGAGCATCCAGCACCGTATTGTTGATCCTCGACTGGAAGACGGCGCGGTCCAGCGGATCGCCCCACCCCCGCTTATGGTCAAGCGAGATGGTCGTCCCCTTCACGCCACACAGCGCATACGAGAGGGCAATCTCATGGGTCTTCCACACTCCCAGCTCCTGGTCAAACGCCTTCTTGCGAATCTTTCGGTCGGGGTTGGTGGCAAGGGAGCGCAGTTCGATGACCGTCTTGCTGCCCGTCTCGTCCCACGGTGCCGAGGCACTTGAGGAGACTGCTTCCTGCAGGCGGCTCCACGCATCGGTGCCGCTTCGGCTGAGGTCGGCCGCCAAGGCCTCCTCGGCTTCTCCCATCTGGTGCCGCTGGGATTCGAACAGGCCGTTGACCACATAGGAATATGGGGTATACAGCTCGTTGTGCTGCAGGAGCTCCTCGATCTCGCTGCGGTGTGCGGCAAGTACATTGAGCAGGCGCGTCTCGACTGCCTGCACGGGAAGCGAGGCAGCTTCGACTTGGTTGAGGCCGTTGATCGCATCGGTATTGGATGTGTCGGTGGTCAGCACTGCATTGGCGTAGGCGTCCAATGTCTCATGGTAGTCCAAGATCGTCTGGTACAGTGCCAGCACCTGGGCAAACCACGGTTCGAACGGCTGGGGGGTTGCTGCAAGCAGAGCCTCCAGCTCGGTCGTCTTGGAAAGCATGGTATTGATGTCAGCGGTGAACTCACTGCTGGTGATGGATGGGTAGATGGGACTGAGGTCCCAGCGTGGTACGTCTGTCATGGTCACTCCTTGCGCAGGTGCTCCTGCACCTGCTGCAAGTGTACGTGCTTGGGTTTTGCACGTCAACCTGCAGGATATACCCTACAGGTCCAGTCCATACTCTGCGATCTTGTTGATCAATGTCCTGCGGCTAATCCCCAGCTCCTCTGCGGCACGGGTACGGTTGCCCTCCCAGCGGTGCAGCGCACGGATGATCGCCTCCTCCTCCATCTTCTTCAGCGAGCGGCCGTCCGCTCCCTGTGTGTCGGTGAAGGCCACCGGGGCAGAACCCTGCTCATCGGGGCGCGAGACGCTCCCGCGCAGGTCCAGGTCATCACCATGGATGAGATTTCCGTCGGCGAAGATCACAGCCCGCTCGAGGATGTTCTCCAATTCACGGACGTTGCCATAGAAGTTGTGGTGCTTGAGCAACTCCAGTGCATCGGGGGAGAGTCCCTCCACCCGGTGTCCCATCTGGCGGTTGAGCCGGCGGATGATTCCCGCCACGAGCATCGGAAGGTCATCCTTGCGGTCGCGCAGCGGTGGTACTTCGATGCGTACTACGTTCAGGCGGTAGAAGAGGTCCTCACGGAACTTCCCTTGGCGGACCATCTCCTCCAAGTTCTTGTTGGTGGCTGCTACGATGCGTGAGTTGATGGGGATCGGGGTCGTCCCACCCAAGCGGGTGATGCGGTGGTCCTGCAGCACACGCAGGATCTTCACCTGCAGGGACAGTGGCATGTCGCCGATCTCGTCGAGGAACAGGGTTCCACCCGAAGCGAGCTCGAACATGCCGGGCTTTCGGTTGACTGCACCGGTGAAGGCTCCCTTCTCATAGCCAAAGAGCTCGCTCTCCAGCAGGTTCTCGGGGACACCACCGATGTTGATGGCCACGAACGGGCCATCCTTGATCAGGGAGGAGGCGTGGATCTCACGGGCAACGACCTCTTTTCCCGTTCCGCTCTCACCTGTGATGAGTACGGTGGCGGGGCTGTCGGCGATGCGGCTGATCACCTCCTTGATCTTGCGGATCGGCAGGGAGTCACCCAGGAAGGGTGATCCACCGGTCTCCTCATTGGCACGGCTCTCGGACTCGACCATGTTGCGCAGGTTCTGCGCCTCCACCAGCTTCTTCAGGCGGATGGTCAGCTCCTCCGGGTCAAAGGGCTTGACGATGTAGTCCTGGGCGCCCTCCTTGAGGGCGGAGACTGCATCGTTGATCTCACCGTGGGCACTGATCATGATCACGGGCATGCGGAAGCCCTCCTGGCGCAGCCAGGTGATCAGCTGCAGGCCGTCCATGCCAGGCATCTTCAGGTCGACCAGGCAGGCGTCGTAGGCCGTCTCCTTGAGGAGGCGTTGTGCCGAAAGTCCATTCTCCGCACCGTCGCTGTCGATTCCTTCGAGACTGAGGTATTTGCGCATCAGTTCCCTGATGTTCGGCTCGTCGTCCACGATCAAAATGTTCATGCTCATTCCCCTTGCTTGGATTCCGGCTTCACATGGCCAAAGGAGCGTGGGAGGATGACCTCCGCCACCGTTCCCCCTCCTTCACGGGGATAGAGCCGGATGTTTCCTCCCCGTGCCTTGACGAACTGGCTGGAGATCGAGAGGCCGATCCCCGAGCCGTGTATCTTCGTTGTAAAGAAGGGGTCGAAGATCTTCTTCTCGTCCCCTTCGGGTATGCCGTCGCCACGGTCACGGACAAATACGTGCACATGGTCGCGTTTGTCGACAGTAATCTCCACTTCCACCTGTGGGTCACGCCCCTGGCAGCTTTCCATTGCGTTCTTGATGAGGTTCTCAAATACCGAGCGTGCCCTGTCGGCATCGAAGGAGACCTCCACATGGTTCATGCTCCCGGCAACGAACGTCGCCGGTATGGGGAAGCGGTCTGCAATTGAGTGGATGAATGGCGGCAGGTCAATCCGCTCGGGGGTTCCCAAGGGGTTGCGCAGGAAGTCGCTGACTTTGTTCGTCAGCTGGATCAGGCGCTGGACCTCCTGGTCCACCACCTTCAGCTCCTCCCGGTGCTGGGGTGGGAGCATCTTCTTCAGCAGTGCCATCTGGATGGTGATTGCACTGAGCGGGTTCTTGATCTCATGCGTCAGGGTGCGTGCAGCTTCACCGAGGTTGACCAGACTCTCCTGCTTGGCAAGCTTCTCACGGTACTGGCGGTTGTTGCGGTAGATGTTGAGGACCATCAGGAAGAAGACTCCAATGGCCATGATGGTGAAGAAGCTGAACGCCTTGACCATCAGCATGCGACGGTGGAAGGCCGTCCCGTCCAGCAGCAGGTAGAGGATGTTGGGAAACTCCACCGGGTTGCTGACCAGGTTGTCGTCGGAGAAGCTGAACGTCCCGATGTCCAGGATGATCTGCCGGGAGAACCGCAGGTACTCGATCATCCCAGTCTCCTTGTTGTAGGCAAGGACACCGGACTGCGAGTCACCGGTGCTCTCCTCAAGGATCTTCAGGTGCTCAAGCGACAGCGAATAGGGAGCTTGCCCCAGGCCAAAGGAGAAACGGCCGTTGTCCTTGTAGATGCCGATTGCCGTGACACCCTCCTCCTGCATGACCCGCGTCGCCTTGGCGATCGTATAGGCATCGAAGGAGGAGTTGGTGGTGGACAAGGTGATGTAGATCGAGTTGAACGCCCGCTCCGCCCGCATCTGGATCTTGAGGTTCTCGGTCTGGGAGATGTTGTAGGAGAGGAACAGCACCAGGCAGATCAGCAGCAGGAATGCGAAGATCATGCCGGAGATGACGAATCCTGGCTCCTTGCCATCGGCTATCGCCCCCATCCGTTTCTTTGGTTCCTTCTGCTGCTTCACGTCCGTCTCTCTCCCAATGTTCGTCTATAGTATACCGCCCTGTCAGTTGGGCACAAGCATCACTCGTAGTTCAATGCCTCGATTGGATCAAGCTTTGCGGCCTTCATGGCGGGATACCAGCCAAAGAAGATACCGACGACCATCGAGAATCCCATTGCCAGGGCAAAGGAGAAGTACGACAGGTGGAGCGTCCACCCCACGAGCTTGGTCATCGCCATGCTGATCGCAGCTCCCAGCACGATTCCCAGCACACCGCCAATGAGTGTCAGGGTGATCGCCTCGGAGAGGAATTGGCCACGGATGGTCGTGGGTGATGCCCCCAGGGCCTTTCGTATGCCTATCTCCTTGGTCCGCTCCGCTACCGATACCAGCATGATGTTCATGATGCCGATGCCACCGACGAGCAGCGATATCGCGGCAATGGCGGCGAGGAACGAGCTGAAGGTCTTGGTGATCTGGTTTGCCATCTCGGCAAGGGTCGCTGGGGAGAAGAGGCTGTATGCGTCGCTTCCCACCAGGTTGTCCAGGTAGATTGTGATCGCGTCGGAGACGGCGATCGTCTTGTTCTCGTCCGCCACCTCGATGATGTAGGTGCCGACTGTCGCGGTCTTGCGGAACCGCTGCTGGTAGGTGTTGTAGGGGATGAAGACGGAGGTGTCATACGATCCGGAGAAGGAGGCATCCTTCTTCTCCATCACGCCAACGACCAGATAGCTCTTTGCCTGGGTGCGGAAGAGGCTCACGTATTGGCCCACTGCATCGCCATAGGGGAAGAGTTTCTCTGCGACCGTAGCTCCCAGGACAATGACCTGTCGCCGGTAGATGTTGTCCTCCGCGGTGAAGAAATTGCCTTCGGCGGCATTGTAGTTCTCCACTGCGGCATAGGATGAGGGAACGCCATTTACCGAAGCGGTGGTCTTGTCCTGCCCGTTGCGGATGACTGCGTTGCTGGAGACCTGGGACAGCACCGTGGAGATTCCATCGACGTTGCGCATGATCGTCTCGCCAAAGTTCTCGGTGAACACGCTTGCCGTCTTCTCGCTGGAGACAGGGTAGACGGAGACCATGTTCAGCCCACCGGACGATATGGAGTCGGTGATGCTGGATGTGGCGCTTTGTCCCAATGTCAGGATTGCAACGACCGATCCGACGCCGATGATGATCCCCAGCAGCGACAGGACGGTGCGCAGCTTGTTTCCACGCATTGCGGCAAATGCCAGCTTGATATTCTCGATGAACATCCTATTCCTCCAATCTTCCGTCACGGATGCGGATCTGACGCCTGCAGCGCATCCCCAGTTCCCGGTCGTGGGTGACGAACACCACGGTGCGGCCTTCGCTGTTGAGTTCCTCGAACAGCTCCATGATCTGGTTGCCGGTGGTCGAGTCCAATGCCCCGGTCGGTTCGTCAGCCAGCAGGATAGCCGGGTTGTTCACCAGTGCGCGGGCAATTGCCACGCGCTGCTTCTGGCCACCGGAAAGCTCGTTGGGCCGGTGTTTGACGCGGTCGGCAAGCCCTACCCGCTCCAAGGCGGTCATGGCCCGTTCGCGCCGCTCGCGCACCGACACTCCCGCATACAGCAGCGGTGTGACGACATTCTCCAATGCGGAGAGCTTGCCCAGCAGGTTGAACTGCTGGAACACAAACCCTACCTTTTGGTTGCGTATGTAGGCCAGCTCAGCTTCATTGAGTCCAGAGGTATCCTCACCATCGATGGAAACGTCACCGCTGGTGGGGGTGTCCAGGCATCCGATGAGGTTCATCATCGTCGACTTGCCCGAGCCAGAGGGCCCCATGATCGCGGTGAACTCCCCTTCATGGATGGAGAGGCTCACCCCGTCCAGGGCCTTGACGACAAAATCACCTACGATGAAGTATCTCTTGACGTCCCTGAGGGTGATCACTTCCTTGCCAACGGGGCGCACCAGCGTATCGGTGATGATACGCTGCTCTGGTACGCTTTCGTCAGCCTTGATATATTCCACTACCATTGTTGCTGCCCCTTGCCTATCGCATGCCCGGTCCACCGGAAGGTGGCTCGGGACTCATGTCGGTGGACATGCTCATGTTCACCATCATGGCGGTGGTGTCGGAAGAGAGCGCCGATTTCTTGACCATGACGATGTCACCTGCCTTGAGGTCACCGGTGAGGACCTGGCACAGCCCTTCACCCAGGTACTTGACGGTGATGGTGGTGGTCTTGGTCGTTCCGTCGGGGAGCTTCTTCTCGACGGTGCTCACGCCACGGCGGGTTGTCACGGCTGACTGGGGAACCAATGTCATGGCGACCTCACCCTCTACGTTGATCGTCCCTTCGAAGGTATAGCCGGGGAAGATTCCCGCTGGTGGGTTGTCGATGGTGATCTCCACATCCATGACACCGATGCCTTGGTTGGTGTAGCGCCCGATCATGGGGATATAGGAGACAACTGCCGTTATGGTGGTACCGGGCATTGCGTCGAAGGTCAGCACGGCCTCCTGACCGAGCTTGACGTACTGCATGTCGATCTCGTCGATCTCAACGGTCGCCTTGAGCTTGCTGCGGTCGATGATGGTCATGGCCGAGCTGCCTGCCTCGAAGTAGTCACCCGCCGAGACTGCCACCGATGCTACGACGCCATCGAAGTTGGCAAAGCTCTTGGTGTACTCCAGGTTGTTCTGGGCAGCTTGCTTTTGCAGCTCAAGCAGCTTCAGCGAGCGGGCGCTCCCCTCCAGCTGTGCCTGTTCTATCTGGCTCTCGAGGTTGGCCACCGTATACTGCTGGCTGGTGTCGTCGATGGTCACCAGCAAGTCACCTTTCTTGACCGCCTGTCCTTCCACCACGTAGACACCGGTAATGGCGCCGGTGGAGCGGAAGTTGACCTTCTGCTGGTCAAACGGTGCAACGTATCCTGACAAGTCGATGGCGGTGTTGTAGGTGCTCTCGTAGACCTTCTCCTCCACCATCTGCACCATGGAGACAGCGCTCTTTGCCTCCGACCAGGGGAAGCGGCCGTTGTCCTTGTAGAAGTTGTAGAGGAACATTCCTCCGACAACCACCACGATTACGACCACCCAGGTGATGATCTTCTTGACCCGCTGCTTTGCGAGCTTTTTCTTGAGCGCGTTGCGGACCTGGTCTTCTGTATTGACCGCTGCCGCGGACTCTTTGCGTTTCTCTTTCTTGTTGAACATCGTGTGTCTCATGCTCCTTGTTCAGTTACAGTTGCAACATGCGGATCTTGTTTTCGAGTACCAACCCGTCAAGCAACAGCCGCGCATAGTCAAATTGATTGTCATCCACAGTAAATTGGGCTGCGTCGACGTCCGACTGCTTGCCGAGCCCTATCTTCAGGAGCTCCTGCTTCTGCAGCAGGACCTGCTGGTCGTAGTCCATCTGGTTCTGCAGCTGCACCACCTTCAGGTTCCAGTCCTCGATGTCGCTCTGCAGCGAGACGGCGCTGGTGTTGTAGGAGAGCAACTCGTCATTGTAGGTGATCTGTGCCTGGAGCACCTTGTTCTCCAACTGCTGGAGCTTGAGCACGGTGCTGGTGGCATTGGCATTGTTTGTCCATTTGCCTGATATGGTCACCGACGGTGTAAACTTGTTGCTGGTGATATTGTAGTCCATGGATGTCGATGCACCGGCGGAGAAGTTGGACCCCGAGTAGGTGGCACCTGCGCCAATGGTCATTGACGTGGTGTTCGAATTGGCTCCTGACGCCACGTTCGTGGTCACCGGGACTCCTATGGAGCCGTTGACCAACAGGCTGCGATTGGTCAGGGTTGCCTGCTCGATCTTCAGGTTCTCCTGTGCAACCTCCAGCGCCAGCTGGGCGAGCACTACGTTGGTGTTGCCGTTGGACAGCGGGTTCATCGTCAGGGTCGCCTTGCGGATGCCGGTGACCTGCTCGTAGTCCTGCCCGGTGAAGAGCTTGAACTGGTCCAGTTGGTTCTTGTAGTTGAGCTGCAGCAAGCGCAGGTTGTTCTGCAGGGAGTTGAGGCTCAGTTCCTTGCTCAGGTATGCCACCGAATCCTTGGTGTAGGTTCCCAGTGTCAGCGCATTGCTGATGGACAGCTCCAAGTCGGCGATGTTCTTGCTGGCGGTGCGGATCTGCTGCTCCATGGAGAGTATGGAGGAGATCTTTGCATAGACCTGGTTCTCGAACGTCAGGATGTTGCTGGCATAGGTCATGTCCATCATCAAGACGTTCTGGGAGTAGAGCAAGTCAGAACGGTCGTCACCGGTGTTCCCAAAGGTGAAGGAATGGGATGCTCCAATAGTGGGGGTGACCGAATACTCCTGTGAATCGTCGCTGGAGAAGGTCATGCTGGTGGGCATCCCAATGGAGATGGTGGTCTTGTTGGTGCTGTTGGGCACGGGGATGCCGATGGTGACTTCGGGGGAGACGGAGGTGGATACGTTGCTGGGGATCGTCACGGTGACGCCCTGCACCTTGGCTGTTGTCTCTGGGTTGACCTTCACCGTGGCATTGCCGCTGGAGACGGATACGGAGACCGTGTCCTCAACCTTGGTCAATTCGTTGGTCAGCTCACTGTTCTTGCGTGTCAGAGCATAGGTTTGCAGCTGTGTGCTGTTCTGCTTGGCAAGGGTCATCAGGTCATTCAAGTCTATGGCGGCAAGCGGGGCCGCGGCGCACAAGGCGAGGGCGACACAGATTGCCCGGCCGGCGTGCTTCCTCAATGGATTCATTGCAGTACCTCTCATTACATCAACAATGATGTGCAAAAAGCAGACCAATCTCAACCTGTGTGTGAATCTTATTCACAAAATACACAATATCTTCACAAAACCAGCCGAAATCGGCAGCCACATCATGCAACCAGTGGGAAATCCCACCAGACGTATTGGCTTATATGACCAAATCCAGTGAGAAAATCCGGTACGTTGTTTTGCATGATGTGCAGTTATTGCACAATATATCCATTTTTTTGGGGAGAGAACAGAGAGGGGGCAAGACCAACAATGCCTTGCCCCCCAGATATGGGATGTCAGATCACGTGGTGTTCCTGCAGGAGGTTCAGCGCCTCCGTTCCCTTGAGTTTCCTCAGGAGGTCCTTGACCAGCAGCTTCTGCTTGATGTCCAGGTCCATGTCGGTCACTGGTTTCCCGTCGCGCATCTGCACCGTGGCATTGAGCAAGTCGCGCACGTCATAGACGCTGCCCCATACCTCCGGGATGCCCCTGTCGACATCCAACAGTGTATAGACGGCCTCCATGGCAGTGCGAATCGAATACTCGGTGGTAAAAACCGTGTCCCTGGGAGTTTCTGCAAAGTTGCCGATACATGCAAAGTTGACAGACCCCTGGGGAACGACCTGTGGGCGGTCACCATCGCAGCGTGGCTGGAAGTAGGCACTTGCGAAGGGCATCATGACACTGACGGTGTTGGCGCTTTCGCGGGCCAGTTTCTCTATCTGGTCGGTTGGGACGCCAAGATGGTACAGCCACTCCTCGCAGATCTCCATGCCGGTGCACTCGGTCATTGGCTTCTTGATGAAATCACCGGGGACATCGGAGAACATTCCGTACAGCCATACGAGCACCTGCCCCTTTGGCTGGTTGCGGAACTGTGGTTGCCGGTTGATCGTCCAGCTCAGCAACCATCTGGAATCCTTGACCGTGACGATGCCTCCGGTGACCACCTTGCCGCTCAGCGGGTCTCGCCTGCAGACCTTGCGGATATACGGGAGTATCTTCTCGTCCAGGGTATTGACCGTGGCACTGACCCAGCAGCTATCCTCAGGATCCATGCAGAATGCATCGGGGCGACCGAAAGCAGGATCTTGCAGTGCAATCTTCCTCCACAGGTCGAACGATCCTCCTTGGTGTATCTCAAAATCCTTGCCACATGGAGTGTCTTGAGAACCGTAGGTGGAGTTCTCCACGTTGGACCCGTTGGTGAAGAACACCAGGTCGTCCTCGGTCAGCCCAATGCTCCCCTCCTTGCCATCATACTGGTACTCAATTTCCTTGGCCACCTTGCGATTGCCGTTGATGTCGAACACCACGTTGGTCACAGTGGTGTTGTAATGGAACTGTACGCCGTGGTCCTGCAGGTACTTCACCATCGGCAACACCATTGACTCATATTGGTTGTACTTGGTGAACCGCAAGGCAGTAAAGTCGGGCAGCCCACCAATGTGGTGGATGTAGCGCTGCATGTACCGCTTCATCTCAAGGGCACTCTGGTCATCTTTGAAGGCGAACATAGTGCGCCAGTACATCCAGAAGTTGGTGTTGAACACCTCTTGGTCGAAGATGTCGGTCATCTTGACTCCCTGCAGTTGGTCGTCCGGGGTCATGAACAGCTTCATGATCTGCATGGCGCCTTCGTCCGAGAGGTTGAACTTGTTCTCGGTATGGGCATCCTGGCCTTGTTTCTCCGTCGCACGGCACAAGGAGCTGTTGGGGTCGTGCTTGTTCAGCCAGTAGTACTCGTCAAGGATGCTCACCCCGTCGGTCTCGATGGATGGGATGGAGCGGAACAGGTCCCACATGCACTCGAAATGGTTGTCCATCTCCCTGCCTCCGCGCATCACATACCCGACATGCTGCAGCTGGCCTCCATCCAAGGCACCACCTGCCTGGGTGCCTTTCTCAAGGATGTGGATATGCGAGCCGGGCATCTGGGCATCACGAACGAGAAAACAAGCTGCCGCCAACGAGGCAAGGCCACTTCCGATCAGATACGCAGACTTATGATCAACCCCCCTGGGTTTCTCAGGCTTTGCAAACGCTTCATAGTTCCCACTTGAATAATACATTGTATGACCTCCTGGTCGCCGGAGTTCTTCCTCCGACGAGCCAAAGGGTAGATCCAGGCAGGAGACGGGAACAATAATCAATGTTTTGGGCTTGATGAAAGTTTCATCATTTGCCTGACATTGATGTATATACTAACACCTTCAGATTTGGTTTGCCTGCAGTGCACGGCCGATGTTTCCCTGCATCACGCGCCCCAGGCGCTCGATGATCTCATGGGGATCGACCTCCATGTCGTTGCGGATCCAATCGAGCATCAGGCCCACGAATGCATATTTGTAGAAGTCTGCAATGAATTGTTGTTCCTCCTCGGGGACACGCATCTCGGCGGCTTGCTCGCGTACGACTCCCATCAACAAGTCGAAGGTCACGTCATGGAGGTACCGCTCCACCTGCTCCCGGCTGACCGACCGGTATACGTTCATGATGAAGGGTTTGTTTTTCTTCACCGCCTCGAATATCTGCAAAAACCCCTCTTGCCAGGTATCATAGGTCTTCTTCCCCTCCAGGGCCCTCTTTGAGTCCTCCATGCAGGACCACTCCACCAGGTCATAGATATCACGGAAGTGGTAGTAGAATGTCATGCGGTTGATGCCACAGTCATCGGCGATGTCGTTGATGGTGATCTTGTCCAATGGCTTGACCAGCAGCAAATTCTTCAAAGAGGCCTCCAAGGCCCGCTTGGTTGTCTGAGACATAGAAAATATCCTCTCTACCCCACACTATAGACGCACGTTGGCAGTTCTTCAATTGAAGAAAGCACTGACTTACAATGGATGTCGGTTGGACAATCTCATCCTCTTGACATACAAGTCACTTCACTCCAAAGAATATGTCATGAAAGGGAGATACCGAATGGACAAGATAGTGGTGGTAAACGGACAGGCACACAAGGGGAGCACCTACCATATGGGCAAGCTCTTGGTGGAGGCAATGCCTCCGGATTCGCAGGTGACGGAATTCTTCCTCCCGACCGACCTCCCCCATTTCTGCCTGGGATGCTATGCCTGCATAGAAGATCCGCTTCGGTGCCCGTTCTCCGACCAGAAGCAGAGGATCATGTCGGCCATTGAGGATGCCGACATCCTGGTGTTCACCACCCCTAACTACTGCATGGGGCCTTCGGCATCTCTGAAGGCGTTCATGGACCTGACGTTCACCTGGTGGGTAACCCACCGCCCCAGGGCATGCATGTACTCCAAGCGTGCGGTCGTTCTGAGCACCACCGCCGGCATGGGGGCCTCACAGGCGGTCAAGCCGGTGGCACGGATGCTCACGTACTGGGGAATTTCCGATATCCACACCTATGGCACCAGCGTGCAGGCAAAGGCCTGGAGCGAGGTTTCACCCAAGAAACAACAGAAGATCCAGCAGCAGATGGGCAAGATCGCCAGGCATCTGAATCGGGAGAGAAAGCCACAAGTGTCGCTGCAGGTCAGGTTCCTGTTCATGATGATGCGCGGCATGCAGAAATCCAACATGGGCAGTGGGCCTGCAGAGCGCATGTACTGGCAGCAGAACGGATGGCTGGGAACAGCGCGCCCATGGGGAACAAAGTCACACAATCCGGCCAGATAGGCGCTGTCTCGTTTGCCGTTTTGCATTGGCACATGTATATTTTAGTGTAACCCCACATCTCAGGGCACGAGGAATACGCATGGCAGATTTTGACCCCAAGGATCAGACGGAACAAGAAACCCAGTTTTCGCCAAAGAACGACGACAACGGCAAGAGGAAGAACAAACAGACGGAGGAACCGGGCATCCACCGTGTCAGCGGTGTGGATCCAGGGACCAAGAAGAAGTTCAAGTTCTCCTTCTGGTATTTCTTCATCATCCTGCTGCTGCTGATGATGTTCAACAGCATGTTCTTCACCCAGACGTCGAACATCACATCCATTGACTACAACCAGTTCAAGTCGCTGATCAAGAACGGCACGATCAAGCGCGTGGCCATCGAGAGCGACCAATATATCGGATACACCTCCACCAAGGCGGAGTTGGTCCCTGAGACCTCACCCACCGACTTCTTTGGATTCTCCACGGGAGCCACGGGAACGGCACCCACTGCAAGCATGTACTCGACCTACTCGCTGGATGATCCGTCGCTGATCCCCCTGATGGACGAGCTTGGCGTTGAGTACTACGCCACAGCCCCTTCAAAACCCAGCCTCTTCGGCACCATCCTCTCCTGGATCGTCCCGTTCGCGCTGGTCTTCATCCTCTGGAAGTTTCTCTTTGCAAAGATGGGCCAGGGAGGTGGACAAGGGGTGCTCTCCTTCAACCAGAACAAGGCCAAGATCGTGGCAGAGGGTGACACCGGCGTCCGCTTTGACGACGTGGCGGGGGAAGATGAGAGCAAGTATGAGCTGGAGGAGGTCGTTGACTTCCTCAAGCACCCCGACAAATATACGGAGATCGGCGGCAAGATTCCCAAGGGTGTCCTGCTGGTGGGTCCTCCGGGCACAGGAAAGACCCTGCTTGCAAAAGCAGTGGCCGGTGAAGCAGGCGTCCCCTTCTTCAAGATGAGCGGCGCCGACTTCGTGGAGATGTTCGTTGGCGTGGGCGCCGCCCGCGTGAGGGACTTGTTCCGGCAGGCCAGGGAGAACTCCCCGTGCATCATCTTCATCGATGAAATCGATGCCATCGGGCGCTCGCGCGTATCGGCTGGCATTGGTGGCAACGACGAGCGTGAGCAGACGCTGAACCAGCTGTTGGTCGAGATGGACGGCTTTGATTCGCGCACCGGGGTCATCATCCTCGCAGCCACCAACCGCCCCGAGATACTGGACCCCGCACTGCTGCGCCCCGGCCGGTTCGACAGGCAGGTGCTCATCGACAAGCCCGACCTCGATGGCCGCTACGCCATCCTGAAGATCCATGCAAAGAACATCAAGCTTGACAAGGATGCCGACCTGAAGAAGATTGCCCAGGCATCCGCGGGCCTTGCAGGTGCCGACTTGGCCAATATCGTCAACGAGGCGGCGTTGCTGGCAGTCCGCTCCAAGCGCAGCTGTGTGACGCAGGAAGACTTGGAGGAGGCAATCGAGAAGTCGGTGGCAGGACTCCAGCGCAAGAGCAGGATCCTCACCGAGGCTGAAAGAAAGAAGGTGGCCTACCACGAGACAGGCCATGCCCTGACGGCCTACATGACCCCAGGCTCACAGCCTGTCTCCAAGATATCGATCATTCCCCGTGGCATGGGTGCATTGGGCTATACCCTCCAGTACCCGACGGAGGACCGGTTCCTCCTTTCTGAAAGCGAGCTGCTGAGCAACATCGACACCCTGCTGGGTGGACGTGCGGCCGAGGAGATCATCTTTGGTGAGATCTCCACCGGTGCCAGCAACGACATCAGCCGGGCAAGCGACATGGTGCGCAAGATGATCACGGAGTTCGGCATGAGCGAACGGTACCGCAATATCACGCTTCCCAGCGTGCAGAGCGGGATCGCCGGGCTGCCTGGATCGCGTGAGTATTCGGAGCAGGCACAGCAGTACATCGACAGCGAGACTGCCCGTGTGGTCAACGCACGGTATGCGATCGTCAAGGAGCACCTGGAGAAAAACCGCAATGCCCTTGAGAAGATCACGCAAGTGCTGCTGAAGAAGGAAGCAATCGAGGGAGACGAGTTCGAAAGTATTGCAAAAAGTGAGATCATTGTCTAATCTACACCTACGCACCGGCGCGGAACATTTCTGCAGCTGGTGTATGAAACTACAGGTAGCGACGCCAAAGGTGTAGATTATGCCGCTGGGCGCTGTGACGGGACGTAACCGGGCAGTTGTCGCTACCGATGGAGACACAGGTGTTTCGTAAACCAATTGAAGACAGCGTGCTCGTAGAGCACCTCAAGGCACTGCCCGAAGACGGGCGTGAAGTATTCCTGCTCGATGACGGAAAGGTCCGCCTGACGGCAATCCAAGCTACACACATGATCAACCAAGTCCGTGCGAACTTCTCCTTGGGAATCCTGGAGACGGTCGTACTTGGCCAAGCATATATCGCCGGCGGACTGTTGGCCTCAAACCTCAAGGGAAATGACCGGTTGCTGCTGACCATCGAATGCGGAGGTCCCATCGGGGGCGTCTACGTCGAGTCATGGGCATGCGGCGCCGTCCGTGGTTACCTCAAGAACAATCCCATCGAAGTCACCGCACCGCTGGAGAACTTCGACCTCTCCATGTTCTATGGCCCGGGCTTCCTGACGGTCACCAAGCTGCTGGAAGGAAACAACAAGCCGTTCAGCGGCCAAGTCATGCTCGAGCATGGCAACCTTGCCCAGGACCTGGCACTCTACTACCAGCAGTCCGAGCAGACGCCGAGCCTCTTCTCCCTGTCGATCCAGTTTGACAAGGAAGGACGTGCAGTGGGTGCAGGCGGCTTGTTCCTCCAGGCGATGCCCGGTTGTCCGGACGCAGTGCTGGAGCAGCTGCAGCAGCATGCCTCCGAGCTTGCACCGCTTGGCAAGTTCCTCGCAGCCGGCAACACAGTCACCGACTACGTGAACGAGCAGTTCGCCAATGACAAGCCCGAGCACCTTGCCCACATGCCGTTGGGGTTCTCATGCCCATGCAGCAAGAAGAACTTCCAGGGATACCTGGCATCGATGCCCGAGAAGGAACTGAAGGATATCCTGGACAAGGGACCCTTCCCACTCGAATTGGAGTGCTTCAACTGTGGAAGCGTCTACCAGTTCACCGAACAAGAACTACAGGAGATCGTCACACCCCCCGCACCGGAGGTATGACGAACCACAGGAGACTCTATGATTTTCTATGCGACGGCTTCTGCAAACCAGAATGACCTTGTTGAGATGGAGGCCCGGCAAGCCGGGTCTCCAGACGTACATGTGACCGGTGGCGGCGTCGAATTCGAAGCCGACCTGGCCACAGCCTATCGTTTCTGCCTCTGGTCGCGCATTGCGACGCGGCTGATGCTCGCCCTGTTCGAGGACGAGTCGGTAACCAGCACGGATGAGCTGTATGAGTCATCCATGCAGATTCCATGGGAGAACTGGCTGAGCCCCGACAAGACATTCTCGGTCTCCGAGACGGTCTCCAACTGCAGATGGCTGCGCAATTCACATTTTGCTGCGCTGAAGGTCAAGGATGCGGTCGTCGACCGCATCCGTGGCGCCTTCGACGGCGAACGCCCAAATGTCGACCGCGACAATCCTGACGTGACGTTCCATATCCATGTGGATGGGGAACGGGTGGTTTGGTACGTCGACTTCTCCGGCCGTTCGATGCACAAGCGCGGCTACCGCAAGGGACAGACGGACGCCGTGATGAGCGAGTACCTCGCCGCGGCCCTGCTGTACCGCTCCGACTGGAAGAAGACCATCACCTCCGAGGAGGGGGTGGAGCCGTTGCTCGACCCATTCTGCGGATCGGGCACGATCGTCATCGAGGCAGCATGGATGGCCACCGATACGGCCCCTGGGCTCCTCAACTCCTCCAAGTTCGCATTCTACCGCCTGCCGATCCACGACCCCGACTTGTGGGAGGAAATAGAGGACGAAGCAATTGCACGCCGCGAGATTGGCATGCAGAAGCAGCTCTCCCTCTATGGCTGGGACAGCGACGCCAAGGCTGTCGCAATTGCCAAGGCGAATGCAGATGCAGCTGGCGTTGGCCAGTTCATCCAGTTTGCACAGAAAGACGTGCGTGACCTGACTCCTGCCGATGTACCCGCTCCCAAGGGGTGCATTGTCACCGATCCCCCATATGGGATGCGGATGACCGGCGGAGAGAGCATCGAGTCGCTGTACATCACCATCGGACGACAGTTCAACACCCTCTTTGGCGGGTGGAGGATCTCCATCCTCTGTGGCGACCAACAGCTGCTCTCCTTTGTGGACATGAAGCCCAACAGGACCAATACGGTCATCAGCGGCGGGGTCCCGTGCCAGATCGCCCACTATTATGTATTCTCCGAGAAAGAACGCCAGGAGATGATCGACAAGGCCATGCAGCGCAAGCTCGAACGCCTTGCTGCACCACTGACGCCAGGCGCCGAGATGGCTGCGAACCGCCTGAAGAAGAACCTTGCGACCCTCAAGCCCCTGATGGAGCAGCAGGGAGTGACCAGCTACCGCATCTATGACGCCGACATGCCAGAGTACTCCGCTGCCGTGGACCTCTACGAAGGCAAGTGGATCTCCCTGCAGGAGTATGCACCACCGGCCTCCATCCCCACCGAGGATGCACTGCGCAGGCTCGAGGAGCTGGTGGATGCGGTGGAACGGGTCACCGGAATCGACAGGGAGAACATCTTCGTCAAGCAGCGCACACCCCAAAAGGGTACCAGCCAATACGAGAAGATGGGAGCCTCCAACCGCTTCTTCCTCATGCGTGAGCATGGACTGCGCTTCATGGTCAACTTCACAGACTACCTGGACACTGGCATTTTCCTCGACCACCGCCCGGTGCGTGAGATGATCATGCAGATGGCAAAGGGCAAGCGGTTCCTCAACCTCTTCTCCTATACATCCACCGCAACCGTCCATGCCGCCGCAGGCGGGGCGCTGAGCACCGTCAGCGTAGACGCCTCCAGCACCTACCTGGACTGGTCGATCAAGAACATGGAGAACAACGGGTTCACCGGGATGAACCACTTCTTCTTCCGCAACGACTGCATCGACTGGCTGTTCGAGACCTATGACAAGTTCGACCTGATCTTCTGTGATCCCCCCACGTTCAGCAACAGCAAGGGCAAGAGGGACTTCGACGTGGACCGCGACCAGGTCAAGCTGGTGCGTGCCTGCATGATGCACCTGGACAAGGACGGCACCCTGATCTTCTCCAACAACTTCCGCAAGTTCGAGCTGGACGAGGCTCTGTCGGAGCAGTTCGACGTAGAGGACATCACCGTCAAGACCATTGGGGATGACTTCAAGCGGGACATGAAGATCCACAAGTGCTACCTGATCAGGCACAAGAAGGTGCAAGCCCAGCGTGCCACCAGCCAGGTGAAGACCGTACGCAAGGCAGTATTGAAGAAACCCCTGGATAACCAGGAATAAGACTCGTGGGGAGGTTTGCGAATGGGCAAGCATACAGGCACTTTTTGGAGTGACTTCAAGGCGTTCATCACACGTGGGAACGTCATGGACATGGCTGTCGGTATCATCGTCGGCACGGCATTCACAGCAATCGTGCAGTCGTTGGTCAACGACATCGTCATGCCGGTCATCGGCGTCATCATCGGGGGGGTAAATTTCGCCGACTTGGCATGGGTCATCCACCCAGCGACGGAAACAGCCGCTGCAGTGACCCTCAACTATGGAAACTTCATCCAGAAGATCATCAACTTCCTGCTGATCGCACTGGTGGTATTCATCATGGTACGGTCGTTCAACAAGGCCCGGGCAACGCTCGAAGCCGAACGCAAGAAGAACGAGCCACCGGTAGCCGCAGCTCCAGTAGCTCCCCCTGCCCCACCCCAGGACATCGTCCTGCTGGGCGAGATCAGGGACCTGCTGAAGAAGCAGGAGACCAAATAACAAAGGAAAGGGGTCGCCGGCAACGCCGTCGACCCCTATTCATATCCAGTTCTCGAAGCACCCATGCCCCGTTTGCCATGCCAATCAGCGGGTATCAATCAACACTGAGTGAACAACATGGACAAGCTGCAGCAACGGGCGCCCTCCATCTGGTCAGAATCAATTAGAAACACCTATGCACATGGTCCTTCGCACAATGCTTGCTCTCGATGCAGTTGTAGCAGATCTCATTGGGCAACGGCTCGTCGGCAAAGTATTGCTTGATGCTGGTGATCGTCGCCTCTGCAATGTTCTGCAGCGCTTCATTGGTCAGGAACGCCTGGTGGCCAGTGACCACCACATTGGGCTGTGAGATCAGCACGGCAAGCACATCGTCGGTGACCACGGCAGAGGACATGTCCTCGTAGAAGAGGTCGCCCTCCTCCTCATAGACATCCAATCCAGCACCACCGACTTTCTTGCTCTTGATCGCCTCGAGCAATGCCTCGCTCTCGATCAGGGCACCACGGGATGTGTTGATGATATACACTCCGTCCTTCATCAGGGAGAGGGTATGCGCATTGATCAGGTGCTTGGTCTGGGGCGTCAGCGGGCAATGCAACGAGATGATGTCTGCCTGCTTGCACAGCTCCTCCACCGATACAAAGGGGACTCCTAGGTCGGCTGCAGGATAGGGGTCGTAGGCAATGACATTCATGCCAAAGCCCTTGCAGATGTCGATGAACACCCGCCCGATCTTGCCAGTTCCGATAACTCCGACAGTCTTTCCATGGAGATCGAAGCCAACCAGCCCACTGAGGGTGAAGTTGAACTCACGCGTGCGCACATATGCATGCTGCAGGCGGCGCGCCACCTCAAGCAGCAGCGCCATGGCGAACTCAGCCACGGCATAGGGGGAATAGGCAGGGACGCGCACCACGTGCAGCTTGCCAAAGGCCTCCTGGAAGTCGATGTTGTTGTACCCTGCGCACCGCATGGCCAACAGCTTCACTCCCCCGGCTACCATGGTATCGATGACCGACGCATCAATGTCGTCGTTGACGAAGGCGCATACCACATCATATCCGGCGGTGGTGGAGGCACTCTTCTCATTGAGCTTCATCTCGAAGTACATGATGTCCAGCGGATAGTCAGGGAACATATCCTTCATCTTGTCGAACCACACCCGGTCGTATGGTTTGGTGTCGTAGAATGCTACCTTGATGGTCTTCTTCATCAGTTCTCTCCTTGTCATATTGAATATACTGATGAAAACCTCCATCGGATACCTCCATCAGCCTTTACAAATAGATGCGAAACAGTATTCAATCGCACGTATGCACACGTACTGCGTATTGGGTAGCCTCTACCACTCATTGGATATCACCACAGCGACCATCCCCGCCTGCGGGGATGGTGTCACCGCACAATCGGTGCGCACCTCCATTGCCGGGCAGGGAGCCATGATCGCAACAACCCTTGCCTCCTTGGGGGCACGCGTCACCTTCATTGGGCAGGTGGGGGACGACAGCAACGGCAAGTCGTGCATCGAGCTCCTGCGCAAGGCCCGCATTGGGGTGCAGGACATCACCATCCAGCAACAGGGGACCACCGGGCTGCTGGTGAACACCTCCTCGGGGCAAGGAAGCACAACCATATGCTTCGAAGGGGCAAACACAGCGATCAACGGGATGTTCGTCCGTTCCCATGCGGAGGCGATCAGGCGGTGCGATGTATTGCTGCTGCAGGGGGATGTGGACGAGGAGACTGCCCTGGCAGCCAAGGAGATCGCCCGCAAGGGGGGAAAGAGCATCTCGTTCAATCCCCGGCTTGGAGCAACCTACCCCACCTCCATGTACAGCATGCTGGACATGATCACCCCCAGCCAAGCGGTGGCGTCCCAATTGACGGGCATTGCGGTCACAGACGACGCTGCGGCAGCAAAGGCTGGGCGTTGGTTTCTTACCCGTGGCGTACAGCGGGTCCTCATGCCGCTGGATGACGGGGGCCTCTACTACGTCGACTCCCAGCAGGGGTTGTATGTCGGTCCCTTCAGCCAAGGACCGAAGGATTGCAACGGCGAGCTGCTCAGCGCCGCCTTTGCATGGGCAACAGGCCGTGGCGATGCGCTGATGGATGCCATCTATGTGGCACAGGCAACCGCTGCCTTGGCAGATACCTGCCCAGTGGCCGACCTGATGCAGATCGAGATGTTGTGCAACAGCGAAATCCTCCCCATGCGCACGCTCTAGGAAAATTTTCCCTCCCAAGTGCAAGATATATGGGAAAATGAGAAAGGCTCCTTCTTTTCTCCGTTGGGGTTATGGAGTATGCTGACAGCAGAATCGATAGGGGGTTCTTATGAAGAAACACATGTATCTTACCCTGCTTACACTCGTACTGCTCTGTTTCACATCTTGTACTACAACAACAACAGCAATTGAGGCTCCCCAAGTATACGCACTGACGTATGACCTGGCAGGAGGAACGTATGCTGAGGATGCAAAGATCAATCCCAGCTCGTATAGCGCCGAAGATCCTTCGTTCACGCTGGCCAATCCCATCCGCACTGGATACGACTTCACCGGATGGACCGTGGGAGCGGGAACCGACCCATCCCTGGTAATGCTGGTCGATACGACGGCACTGCAGAACCTGCAGTTCACTGCCAATTGGAAGATCATCGAGTATACCCTTGCGTACGACGAGACAGGGTATTTGTATGAGGAAGAAGAGGTAGTAACAGAAACTATCCCAGAGACCAATCGGCTGACGTATACGGTCGACGATGAGTTCAGCCTCATCAACCCCATCTTGGACGGCTATACGTTCAAGGGGTGGATCACGGAAGGCGAACCTGTCGACACGGCAAACGCCCACTACACGATCATCAAGGGGACCACCGGCGACAAGCAGATGATCGCCGTATGGGAACCGGTAGAATACTCTGTCACCTATATCCTCAACGGAGGGTATTTGCCCGCAGGTTCCGAGAACCCTGCCACGGTCGATGTCCTAGTGCAGCAGCAGCCACTGGCCAACCCCGTCAGGGATTTCTACAACTTCGTGGGATGGAAGCTCACCGGCACAGAAGATCAGCCCACGACCAAGTACATCCTGGACTATGTCACGTCCGACTTGGAGATCGAGGCAATCTGGTCGCCAATCGAGTACCAGATCACGTTTGACCTCGACAATGGCTCATTCGCAGCAGACACGGTAGTTCCCGCAACATACAACATCGAGAACTTCGAGACAGTCTATGCAAGTGTTGCCAAGCTGCAGCCCGCGCGGACAGCCTACTCCTTCGGGGGCTGGTATTTCACACCCACTGTCGAGGAGCTGCTTGCAAACGTCCCCGCCGCCATCACCATCCATGCATCATGGGACCCGGTTGTCTATTCCCTCGAGTATGACCTCAACGGCGGTGCCTTCCGCTATGGTGCGACCAACAAGGATTCCTACACCATCGAGACTGAGACCTTCCAGCTGAACAACCCCTTCAAGAAGAACTGCGTATTCGCTGGGTGGGTTACCGAAGGTGACAACGAGGGAAACCTCATCAATCCCGTGACCATCGAGCAGGGAAGCATGGGCGACAAGATGTACTATGCAGTATTCCACAAGGGTGAAATCCCCGTAGGGTTTGCAACGGTACACCAGCAGTCGCTGACCATCTTGGGCAAGGATGGCATCATCCGCCCAGACTGGGTCGTGGCACTTCCAGCCGACACAGCCAGCCTCCATTATGAGAAGGGGTATGCCATGCAGGGTGACTTCTACGCATCGTTGCAGGAGGCTGAGAAGCGTGCCCTGATCGAATTCGCCAAGTGGAATGGCGTGAGCGTTGCGTTCAACCTCCACACCACCGACTTTGGCAATGAGATCAACAGCATGCTCAGCACGATCGATGCAAACCTCTATGCAAACACCAAGACTGCCAAGGGTGCCATCGATACCATCAAGGCAGTGGCTGACTTCAACAGCGATTCCGAGACATTGGACTCCTTCAGCATGATCGTGAAGTACCGGCAGGTCGTCGAGTACTGGGAAGATGCACAAGGTGGTGTCTGGGTATTGGTCAGCGCACCGATCTCAAAGTAACAACAAGCAATATTGAATACAACGGGTCTCTTGGAACAACCAAGGGACCCGTTTCTTATACCTGGCACAAGTTATTATACCAATGCATCAATCCATCCAAACAACTGCTCCAAGTCGTAGTCTCCCGCATGGCCGACACCCCATGGAACGAAGTAGTCCACTGCATGCCCGGCATTGCGGAGTTTGAGGGTGAGCATGGCCGAGATGGTCAGTGCAGTATTGGCATCAGCCTCCCCTACCCGGATCCTCCAGTTGTCACAGACCGTGGCACCAGGATCATCTATATAGTACATCGGGTTCAGCATCCGGATGATCTCTTCATTGGCTATCCCCACCCCCGCCTCGTCACGCAGAAGCGAGAATTCGGTGAAGTGCAGCGCATTGATGTCAGCCGTGCCAAATTCACTGTTCTCAGGATTGGTGACCATCACCGAGTCGAATGCAATCGTGGGCTTCATCCGCTGCTGAGCCATGCGGTACCCCTCGAAATCGACATCCTGCACATTCTGACCGTCCGTGGTGACCCAATCGACTCCGGAGAAGTCGGTTCCGCCGGTGAGTGCATATTGTGCAGAGGCAGCCAGGACTGACTCCATGTAGTTGGTGAAGCTCCCTGTCCGGTCGTCCGAGACGGTCAGCAGGTTGCCCTGTTCGTCACGCAGCTGCAGCGACTGCAGGTAGGCAGGGAACATCTTGGCAAGCTCGTTGGAATACTCTATCTGCTGCGCATCCAATGTTCCCTTGACCATATTGCGTTGGAACTTTCCGTCCACCACGGCAAAATCCATCATTGAGTAGTCATTGTTTCCTTGGAAGATCCACTCGTATGCCATGTCGGCATTGTCCAAGTTGGTGATCGGGCAATAGACCGAGGCGGCAAAGATGGCATCTGAAGCATCTGCTGCACCCACCTCGCGCAGGTATGCATCATACTCGGCGCTGTCTCCCGTTGCACCCAGCAACAACGACATGGCACCACCGGCACTCGTGCCGTTGGATATGATCTTCGTCGCATCGCCAGGCATCAGTGCATCGTTGTAGTGCAGATACCGCACAGCGGCCTTCAGGTCGATCAAGGCAGCAGGAGCCTTGCCAATGTAGGTGCCATCGGCTGCGGTACTGGTCCTCCCGCGGGTTCCAGGAGCCGCCACCACATACCCCTTCATCAGGGCATACAACGAGGCATTGGGTTGTCCTGTCTGTGCACCGCCAGCGAGGCCTGCTCTACTGGTGAGGGCATCGATGGAGCCCTGCAGCGAGGGCACGGCTGGTGTTGACGGCATATAGCCACCAATGCTGTTGGGGAAGAATATGGGGGCACTCTGGCTGTCGAAACGTCCTACCGTCCCATCTGAGTAGTATTGCGAGGGGACGTAGAAGTTCATGACCTGGCCTGACGGGTCAATGGGGTTCGTCAGGTATTGGATGTTCTCATAGGCACGGAATGTGATGTCCGTCCCATTGACGGTGATGGTTTTCTCCGTGTATCCCGTATCGGAATTGAAGCAAAGCGGATCAACTTCCTGTTTGGTGGTGCCACTGGCACAACCTGCAAGCAATCCTATGGCACATACTGTTGCAACTAAAGATATTGCTCGACCTTTCATTTCGATATACCTCCAGGTAGATCTCAGTCTACTTGGAATATACGAACGCAAATGGTCAAAGGTGGCTATGAATTATTTCAAAAACAAAGGTGTTCAGAGTTTCCATTCACTGTGTTCGACAACCTCTGAAAGGACATCGATGAGCAACTGGTAGTCCCCATCGATTGCAGAGATGTCAGCCTCGAGCATCCGGTCTGGATTCACCTTGTACCACTCGATTTCATACCCGGCGTTGAGGGCAAGCTCATAGAAGAACAGGCGGGCTGCCCGGCCATTGCCATCGCGGAACGGATGAAGGGCCTCCACCTCTCCCATGTAGTAGGACAGGTCATTGATGAAGTCGGTGCGCTCCATATGCTTGAGGTAATGCTGGTGCCGGAGCTTGCCGAAGATATCGGCAGCCATCTCAGGGATGAATTCGGGGCGGCAGAACTCGGTGCGCTTGGCAGCGGCGATCTGGCGGATTTCCCCACCGCTGGGGAAGATGTCGGAGAAAAGGTGCCCATGGATGTCGACCAACAGCTCAAGGTCGAACTTGGTCTGCTTGGGATGGATGAGCAGCTCGGCGGTCCTGATATTGACAAACCGCATCTCGATCTCCCGCAGGAGCTCGCGGTCCTTGATATTGAAGAAGTTGATCAGACATTTGGTATCGGCGTAGACGTCACCAGGATGGTCGACATCCTCGAACTCCTCGGGCAGCGAATACTGCTGCACCACCAGCTCGATGGCACTGTCGGCTGTGCGCTCCTCATCCAGGATTTCCCGGAGGATAGTCTCCTCCTCTTCTCCCAACTCAAAGCCCTCGGCTACCTGATTGAACCTGATGAAGTCGATGCATGCTTGCATTCGGCCAGATTTCATTGCGCGCTACCATCCTTATCGCGATGCAGGTCATAGACGTCCGTGCAGTCACGCACTCTCGCCACTGGATACTTTGCATCGCACTTCGCCAGCTTCCGTTTCACTATCTCGTCCAAGTCAAATCCCAACAGGTCTGAGAACTGCACTGCATAGATGAGTATGTCGGCCAGTTCGTCAGCCATGTGTTCCTTGTCATGCTCGACGGCACGGTCGGAATCGACCCACTGGAATAGCTCCAGGAGTTCCGCCGACTCCAACGTAATCGAGAGAGCGAGATCTTTTGCGCTATGGAACCGCTTCCAGCCCCGACTATCGCGGAACCGCAAGATGGCGTCTATTGTATCCTGATCCATACTCAGGTCATGATACATATACCTTGTCTTAGAGGTCAAGGGTGAAAGGCGGTTGTACCGACTGCAGAGGGCGAGAACACACCAGATGTGTACCTACTGACACGATACTCCGCTTTCTGCTTGTTTTTACCCAAAATAATACATATCAACAACAAATTGCATTGTTGCTTTCAATCATTCTCCTTATCCTGCTGAAACACACACTTCAGGGAGAGAACAAAATGAAGAAAACGATCCTCGTAGTGCTCATTGCACTACTGGTAGCCCCCACCCTTGCCTGGGCGGCAGACACCACATCGGAAAGCGACTACCTGCAGATCAGCATGATGCTCAGCAGTTCAAAGAAGCTTTCGACACCCCAGCTGATGGCGATCAGCGAACATGCTGCAAGCCTCTCGATGGCACAGCGCACCGTCTTGATGGAAGCAAACAAGCAAACCGCAACCTTGCCGTTCGTCCTGAACCTGTTCGTCGGCATGGGTATCGGCTCATACGTCCAAGGTGACTCTACCGGAGGCACGGTGGGTCTTGTCGGCGAACTGGTCTCACTGAGCGTTGCATTGGGTGGATATGGAATGATGCTCAACGAAGCATATACCACCAACAACATGAAAAGCTCGACAGCAACAGCTGGATCCATCATGGTCATCGCAGGCTTGGCCAGCACCTTGGCTATCAGGATCTTTGAGATGATCCGCCCGTTCACCTATGCAAACAACTACAACAAGAAGCTTGCATCCTCACTCATGAGCGTAGCAGTGCTGCCCGTCGTCGACACAAACAACAACCTTGGCATGCAGGTAGCCGCGAACATCAAGTTCTAAAGCCAACCACAGAGCCATTGCATGCAGGGACATCCCCAGATTGGAGGATGTCCCTGTTTTTATGGATGCAGTCAGTCGTCGTCTACCTCCGGGTAATACTCATAGGGGCCGACGGACCATGTGCTGTAACGCCTGTCGCTGCGCTCGCGGCCAACAAAGTCACTATCCATGGCATCATCATCTACCTGGAGTCTCTCCAAGGTAGATTCACTGATCTTCATGCCACCTTTCATGATCAGGTTGAAGTACTGGGCATTGGCTGTTGTTTGGGCAGCTTGGTTGAGCATATAGGGTGAAGCGGTTGAGAACATGCTCTTGTCCAGCAGCGTCATATCCTTTGTTGAGTCATTGAATACTACCGTAGCGGCACTGGGATCAATATAGATGTTGTTGAGGCTCCGCACATTCGTGGCAGTAGGAACCGCACCATCAACCATATTGTTGAACAACACCACATAGGGAGTCGTGCTTGCCACAGACCAACCTGTCTGCAGCATATTGCTTGCAAGGAGCACCAGCACATTGCTGGTCACTACCCCACTGATCATATTGGAGCTCAGCACCACAGGCAATGTCGATGCAATCGTGACGGCACCAAGCTTGTTGTGGGAAACCGTAGGCGAAACAAAGTCATCATCATAGTAGTTGTTCACCGTCAGGTTCATGCTGAGCAGGCCAGTCACTGCAAACCCATCGAACTCCATGTCATCCCATTCAAAGTCATGGTAAATAGAGGTCGTAGCAGGTGTAGTGAACGTCATGCTCGATATCGTGGAGTACAGCAGGGAGTTGTCTGCAATGTAGGACCTGCTCCATGGATAGAGATCATCATACGTGTTGTAGCCTCCCTTGAGGCTGACAGGGATATCGACAGACACTGATTCTGCATATGTTCCAGTTGCCACAATTACCGTGAACGGATCAATATCATCATCCGATCTACTGGCGGTTGGGACAGCTGCAGATACCGCCGTCAACGCCTGGGCAATAGTGGTGAACGGAGCCGTGCTGGAACCATTGGCAACCGCCGTCCCATGATAGGACGCATCTACATAATATCCTGGCTCAAAGTCAGCCACATAGTATGGGATATCATCTACGTACAGCTGCACAGAGTTGTTGTTCTCCTGGGAGTCGGACAACGGGAGTACCGGACTACGGTCATCGTCAGTCCATTCCCATTCATCAAAGACATACCCTACCGCAGGCACTGCGGTCACGGTCACGATCTTGTTGGGTGGGACCAATGCCTTGGGGAACGTTGCATGGTACAACGGTTGCCCGTTGCTACCAGTCTTGCCCGTTGCAGTCAGTGCAACCTGTTGCCCATTGACCGACACTTGTGCAAACGTGTTGCCAGTGGTTCCTTTCACCCCGGTGACGTTGACCGTATAGGCTTTGGAAGAGGGTCCATCATTGGGATTGTCGGCACACCCGACAACCAATGCCGTTGCCACACAGAGAACCAATGCCATCCATCTGAACTGTTTCATGGATATGCTCCTATGCTCCACGCACGTGGTATTGTATCCTCTCCACCACGCAATATATCCATGACAGCCATCGGTGGCAACGAAAGAAGGACAAGTTGCAACTCTCCGGTGACAAGACATACAAGATGCAGAATCAATAGGTGCGGATATATCAAACGAATTGAAAGAAGCTACTTTAGCAGGATCACATTGCCCATCATAGAATCGGAGAAATACAGACTTCGATGTTCAATTGCGATTCCTGCAGTTTCCGCACGTATTTGATCACCAGTTTGCTGTCGCTGGCTATCTTGGTCTGCCCGAAAGCCTGCCTCGTCGCAAACGAATAGGAACAGAGGGAGTAGGAATCCTTGTGGACATCGATGCCAATGTTGATTACAGTATTCATGTAGTGACCTCCATTTGCATGCGGTAGCCGCATGCGGTTAGTTGATATTCCCAGTATGCATGGTGAATCCGCGATTTGCAAACTGGGAGGTCACTTCATATTGTCTATATATGAGAGGATGAAGAAGAGGTAGCTCCAACCACCAGCGGTGCATCCCCAACAAACTGCCAATACAGTGGTGTCTCTTCTCTCAGAATGATTCCATTCCTGGATGAGGAGAGACACACACGGTTCAGTCATCCATCCAATGCCCTCATGGCCTTGAGACGTGAGAAACCTATACAGGTACCCACTCCCATCACACCTATTACCGCAAAAAGGAATGCAGATCCAGAACCTTTTCCTGTTCCGAAGAGTTCCCTGAGAATGCTATAGGAGTGGGTAGCCATGAAGGGCTCAAAGACACTATCAACGAGCATACCCCCTACGAGATAGCCAAGGGGTATCGTACAAAACTGAAACATGTTCCTTGCTGAGTAAACCCTCCCTTGGATATCTGCTGGAATGCTGTTTCTCATCAATACATCAAGATTTGTGTTCATCACTGGCACGCACAGCCATCCAATGAATGCCCCGATATACCATCCTATGGGGTTCCTGGAGAAAGCTAGCATGAAATTCTCCGAGCTCATTGAGATGAACAAAGAAGCTACTATTACCCGTACCCTGCTTGCAGGTGATGGCAACAGGGATACAATAATGCTTCCAATAATCATAGCTATTCCTGCTGTTGCCTGGACTGTTGCAAGCACGCTTTCATTCTCAAAGCTGAGTACCATTGCGGGCAGTGCAGCATTGTAGATCGAGGCTATGAAGTTGATTGCTGCAAAGAAGAGGATCATCTGGAGTATCCCAACATTCTTCCTGAGGAATTCCATTGCTTCATGCAACTCCTTCATAATGTGGATTTTTGTTTCTTCCTTCCGTATCCTAGGAATCCGTACAATACACAGCAAGGAGAGGAACGCAACTGAGAATGTTGAAAGGTCTACTATGATCACACTCGTCAAACCACCGATGGAATAGAGCGCTGTTGCAATAATCGGGGAAGCCATGTTTATCACACTATTTGCAAGCGCATTCAGGCTTCCAGCCTTTTGGTATTTGTCCTTTGGTGTGACAAGGGTAATAGCCACTTCACTCGCTGGTTGCTGGAATGTCTGGGCTATTCCTGTAATACAGTTCACTACATACAGGTGCCAGAGCTGAAGGTTTCCTGACAACCAAATGAAGAGTATCGCCACAGTACATACCGCTGATGCTGCATCGGATGCCAGCAACAGGAGCTTCTTGTTCATCCTATCGGTTACAGCCCCGATAGGAAGCGACAAGAGGATATACGGTACATAGACAGATACTGTCAGGAGTGCAGTGCTTAATGCAGAACCACTCTCACCATACGCCCAGAGAATGAGCGCAAATGGCATCAGCGAAGAACCCAGGCGGGAAAGCGTCTGAGTTGCCCATAAAACTATAAAATTGTTGAAATTCTTTTCGTCTTTCATTACTTTGCTCCGAATTGTTGTATGGTGAGCAAAGTCTGGCGGATAGCTATATTGTGTTGAGCTCCATGCGCCTGTCCGCGTCAGACTTCGCAGGGAGCGTTTGCAATGCAAAGCATGAATGAATTTCTCCTTTGGGCTAAGGAAAGAATATCGGACAGCAATATGTTTGTCTATGGCCATCCCCACAAATCAAATGACTTGCGTAGGCGAGGATGAACATCATCTGCCTGGTAGAGATGGCATTGGGCCTGCCGCGGACCTTCTTCTGCCTTGAGAAGCAGCTGTAGTCCAGAGACCAGTAAAGGGCATGTTGCGCCTGGACTGGGTCTTGGAAATCAAGCTCGAGGGGGATTGAAAGGTTGAGGAAGAGTTGACCATTCTCATAGAAAGCTGTACTATTCATATGTGCTCCTAATTGTTTGTAGCTAAACGAATTATAGCACACTTGAGGTTGCTTTGCAACCTCATTTTATTTTTATTTACTTGTGTAGCAAGAAGATAAATAAAAAGAGCTGCCGCTTCAGCCTTTCGACTTTTGCGACAGCCCCTACATTGTTAAGCTTGTAGAATCCTAGAAATGGAAACCAAGCACCAGCTTTGCATCCACGTACTGGCGGTATTCCGGGATCCAGTGGTAACGGGTATTGAACCCCATGGAGAACGAGTCGGTGAGCATGAAGTCGAACTGCATGCCTGCTGCAATGCCCCAATTGAATCCGAACTTGTTGGTGTGGTTGGTCATTGCCGGGAATGAATAGTAGGTATCCAATCCAGCTTCGATAGCCATGCCAGCCTTTTCATTGAAGGCAATGTTGACCATCGGGAGCACCGACAGTGTCGCTACATGGACAGTTGCATCAAAGGCAGTACCAAACTGACCCTTGAACACATCCTTGAAGAACGAACCCCAACCTGCCGTGCTCAGCATCTGGTACCCGAGATCTACGCGCACACCCAGTCCGGCATGGGTGCCAAAGGGTGCAATGTTGTTGAACTTCAGGCCAAGTGCAAACTGGGGGATGATCCATGAGGAAGCGCCTGCTGTCGAAGGAACAGGTGCGACATTCCATTTATCCAATCCAAATCCGACACCCAAGGAGATGTCCAGACCCATGTTGAAGGCATTGTAGGTCGGCTTTGCCGCCACGACGGGCACCTCGATGGGGGCTACCACAGGAGCAACAGCTGCTTGTGCAACTGGTTCCGCCACAGGCTCAGCGACAGGTTCAGTGATAGGTTCAGCAACGGGTTCGCTTACAGGCTCGGCAACGGGAGCAGCCACTGCTTCAGCAACAGGAGTCTCGGCTACAACAGGTTCGGGTTCGGCAGTTGCCTCGGGGGTAGCCGGTTCTGGCTCAACCTGGACATCTGTGGCAGGATCGACAACAGTCGGCAATGGTTCCACGACAGAAATGGCGCTTGCGCTCCAATTCTTGCCGTCATAGGACTGCTGCAGGTACAGGGAGTGGCCAACCGAGCCATCCACACCTTCAACGGTATAGCTTGTTACCTCAGGTCCGACGACTGTCCAGCTAGCTTCGTCCTGACCATCCATCTGATATCTGAAGGAGGTGACTGCAGGATCGTCCAACATCCATTCCCATGTGATGACTACCGGTACCGCGAACAGCATCGCGGGGATGATCATCAGGCCCATGATCATCAGGATGATACGCTTCATACCATTGCTCTTTTTCATATTGTTACTCCTACGCAATTGCTTCTTGCATTGTGTTCTTGACTATAACTTGCATTCAATCTGAATGTACTATACCACATTCTGACCTGACAACAAACGGATTGCGATCGTGTGACAGAAAATAGGGCAAAATTACAAAATGTTCGCTCTTCCCATGAATAGGTGCCTTCTGCTACTGTGAATCACAATCAGGAGGCAACGGAATGAAGAGTTCACCCCGCTTTGCAGTATTCTGCGGCTCATCGGAAGGCAATGATCCAATATATATGGAATGCGCACGCCAGTTTGCACAGGCTATGATCGACCGCAAGATCGGGCTGGTCTACGGAGGTGGCAACCTTGGCCTCATGGGAGCAGTCGCACAGACTGTCCATGGTGCAGGCCTCCCCGTCACCGGTGTCATCCCATCTTTGCTGCACACTCCCAAGATCTGCAACGCGACAGTCCACGACGACCTGATAGTTGTACCCGACATGCACAGGCGCAAGGAGAAGATGTATGCCCTGGCAGATGGATTCGTAGCCCTTCCCGGGGGAATTGGCACCTATGAGGAGATATTGGAGATCTACACCTGGCAACAGCTGCGCTACCATTCCAAGCCCGTCGCCATATTCAACCCCAACGGCTTCTACGACGGCTTACTGCAGTTCCTCAGCCATGCAGGGAGCGCTGGGTTCATCAGACCAGTCGTACTGGACTCACTGCTGGTCGACGATGACCCAGAGCGTTTGGTCCAACGGATGCTGACCCAAGAAGTTTCCTTGCCCAACAAGATTGTATAGCCCTCCCCTGCAGATTCCCCTGTACTCCTGGCCTGTGCATGTCGATATTGTATATACGAGGCATGAACATGGAATTAGAGATCAAGGCATGGGGAAATTCACAAGGGATTCGGTTGCCCAAGGCGCTCCTTCAGAAGATGGGAGCCGATATCGACGAGGTGCTGCTCGTCTCAAGCAGCGAGCCCAACAAGCTGGTACTCCGGCGCAAGGCACAGCAGCCTGGCCGCAGGAAGGCTGCTGGTGTGCTGCGCCACTTTGCATCGGATGAACGCAGGGCCAAGGAGCTGTCATACATCGCCCCTCGGCCCGTGGACATGGATCCGACACTCATGGACAGCCGTTCACTCCTACGGTACATGCTCATCGATGACCTTGACCAGTACGAGGATGCACTGCGTGCCATTCTGGCAGGGGCATGGATACTTCCGGAGACCCTCTCCCAGTTGCTCTTGGTATTGACCCAGGTCTACCACCTGGACCGCCTGCAGCTCTCCAATTGTCTCCAAGCCCTGCTTGAGGACGTGCAGGTAGATGGGAAGCAGGACATCATCAGGGCATTGGACCTCTACAAGACGAGCCAGCTTGAGTACCTCACCTGCCGGTACAGCACCATCGGCAATACACAGGAATAACAATCGGAGGGGTGGCGGCATCCGCCGCCACGCCATATACTATGCTCATGGAAATCAAGCGGCACAAGATACTGGAATATACGTATATCGTGGTGGGGTCATTCCTCACCGCATTTGGCATCGCTATCTTCACCAACCCTGCGAAGATTGCAAGTGGTGGGGTGAGCGGCATTGCCATCATCCTCTACCACCTCTTTGGCTGGGACCCCGGTTCCATGATCTTCATCCTCAGCGTCCCCTTGTTCCTCATTGGCATGAAGATCTTCGGGGCCCAATATGGAGTGAAGTCGCTGGTGGGGACCATCTGCCTGTCGGTATTCACCACTGTGCTGAACCTGATATTCGGGTACAACGGCATCCTCAACTACGCCCAGCCGCTGAACGTGCTCCTTTCCGCCCTATTTGGGGGAGTTGCCATGGGGGCAGGGATCGGGTTGGTCATGAAAAGCGGATCCAACACCGGTGGGACGGACATCATTGCCCAGATCCTTGCCCGCTATACCCGCCTGACCCTGGGCAACTCGCTGTTCCTCATAGATGCCCTGATCATCGTGGCATCCGCATTCGTATTCGGCATTGAGAGCGCACTCTATGCTCTGATCACCGTCTACATCACAGGCGTGGTGATCGACAAGGTGGTCCTCTCCATGGGAACCAAATATGCAAAGACTGTGTATATCATCAGCACCAAGCCACAGGAGATCAGCAACGGAATCATCACCGAGCTGGGCCATGGGGGTACGCTGATCCACGGGACAGGGATGTACACGGGAACCGAACGCACCATGATCATGACGGTAGTGCCGAACCAAAAGATTGCCCGGCTCACCAATATCGTCCATGACCTGGACGACAAGGCATTCATGATCGTATTGGAGACCTACCAGGTCATGGGTGAAGGATTCACCCCCATGGCAAAGGCTGCACTCGCCTCACAGGTGGATGTCACCCAGATCACCAAGGCCCAGCTGCAGCATGAGCATGAGCACGAGAGCCATGGTGACCACCGCAGGCCAGACGTGAACCACTAGGATACCACGTTCACCGCCGAGCCCTGTACATACGCACTGATGTTCTCCACAGCTATGTCCATCAGCCGCCGTCTGCTCTCATAGGCTGCCCAGCTGATATGGGGGGTGATGATGCAGTTGGGGGCATCCAGCAGTGGATTGCCCGATGCAGGGGGCTCCTCGGAGAGGACGTCCACCGCAGCGGCCCCGACCTTGCCGCTACGAAGCGCATCGGCCAACGCCTGTTCGTCAATCAGCGGGCCACGGCTGTTGTTGATGATCATCACGCCATCCTTCATCCGTGAGATCGTAGCGGCATTGATGATCTCCCGCGTCCCCTCGTTCAACGGACAATGGAGGCTGATCACATCGCTGAGCTCCAACACGTCCTTCAGCTGTGCATACCTACACCCTGGAATCTGTACATCAGGATTTGGGTGGTGCGTATAGGCCAGGACATCCATCCCCAATGCCGCGGCAATGCGGCCTACCGCCTGGCCAATCGCACCAAAGCCAATGATTCCCATCGTCTTGCCAGAGAGCTCCACCAAGGGCTTGTCCCAGAAACAGAAGTCTGCAGATTGCTCCCAACGCTTCTGATGGACAGCCTCGTCGTGGCAAGCGACATGGCTGCAGAGCTCCAGCAGCAATGCAATGGCAAACTGAGCCACCGCCATCGTGCCATAGGCTGGGATGTTGGTCACGACGATCCCCTGCTTTCTCGCCGCCGCTACATCAACCACGTTGTAGCCGGTAGCCAAGACACCGATATATCTCACTGAACGACACAGGCCAATAGTCTGTGCATCCAGCTTGGTCTTGTTCGTCAGCACGATGTCCGCATCGTCAATGCGGGACTGCACTTGGTCGGCAGGGGTGCGGTCATAGACCTGCACGGTTCCGAATAGGGACAACGCATCCCATGAGAGGTCCCCCGGGTTGAGGGCGTAGCCGTCAAGCACGACGACATGGTGTTCCGACATGTTTGGCTCCTTGGGCAAAAAATACCCCTCCCAATGATACCAATGGAAGGGGTGCTTGGAAACGTCCTGACTTATTTCGTCCAGAGCTTCTCGGGATAATATCCTTCTGCAATCTTCTGGGCAAGGCACTGGCGAACCTGCTCGCGGTCTTCGCTGTAGGTCATGCCAAACCACTTCTCGTTGGTGGTGAAGAACTTGATCTTCCCCTGTCCGGAAGTAACGATCTCGCTTGCACCATTGGGGAGGAAACACTCGGTCTTGGGTGCTGTGATATTGTCCTTGAGGAAGTCCCCGAAGTAGGAATCGAATGCGGGGAACGCGGCTGGCGTGAACCCAAAGAAGTTCATCGAGACCCATTCCTTTCCCGTCATGGTGACATCCTTGCCATCGATATGGCTGATAATGGAGTCCCCTACATATTCAATCTTGGTGTTCTCAACCATGTTCACCAGGTAGTCGTCCTTGACCGTGCAGACTGCACGTGAGACAGAACCACTGCGGCTCATGGTGTTCTCCAGCACATACCCGACCATTGCATGCTCGGTGCTGTCGGCGCTGACGCCTGAGAGATAAGTCCCCATGGTCTTGAATGCATCACGGCCATAGTAGTCGTCTGCATTGATGACGGTGAAGGGATCCTTGACTGCATCACGGGCACACAGGACAGCCTGTACGGTACCCCAGGGCTTGGTCCGGCCAGCGGAGAGGGCAACCTGCTCGGGAGTCAGAAGGGAATCGAGCGACTGGAAGACATACTCTGCATCCATGTTGCGGGCTATGCGGTCGAACAGACGTTCGCGGAAATCCTTCTCAATATCCTTGCGGATAATGAATACAACCTTCCCATATCCACTCTTCTGGGCATCATATACCCCGAAGTCCAACAGTGTCTCGCCATGCATACCCACGGCGTCGATCTGTTTGACGCCACCATAGCGGCTTCCCATTCCTGCTGCAAGCACCAACAATACAGGTTTCATTTCTTCTGCTCCTTTACGTTGCTTCATCGGGATATCCCGTTGTCCAAAGTCTACACCATCGGATACGTGCACGTCAAATGTACACGTGTTATCTTCATGAAGTTCGCTCCCGAAACCCGATAAAAAAAGGCATGTATTCCTTTGTATTGCAAAGAACACATGCCATTTTATAAATGATTGTACGGTTAGTTGACCGAAACCTTGAACTTGATGTCCGAAACATACCATCCAGTCTCGATGCTCGAGGAATCGAAGTCAGGGATGTCCGCGAAGATCTCACCAATCTCATAGACCAGGCCATGGGTCTCGCCGCTGTTGAGGATCCCCAATGACTTGGAGGCACTTCCGCTGGCACGATTGATGCTTACTGCACGCTCGGTGGTCGGGAGGACCGTCAGCTGATACTCAAGCGACTGCTTGGCAGAATTGGCAACGGCTCCCTCAGGAACGAATGTGAATCCTTTTGAGGTACTGTCCCCAGGTGAAACACCCAAGGTATAGCTGGTGGTCGTCCGGTTGGATGTCAGCATATAGGTGCCTACCCGGATGCTCTGACCCTTGGAAGCCACCAAATCAATATTCTGGGAACCAGTGTCTGGCTGGACCACGAACGAATCCGCCAAGGGCATGAGCGCTCTGATCTTGATGGAATCAGGACCAGACACGTCGGCAGCAGAGAGCATGGACACGCACACCAAGAGCAACAAGGCGCTTGCCCATGCACTCCTAGTTCCATTTCTCTTTCCACACATACCCAATATCCTCCAACCCTGTGGTTACCCACTCGGGTAATGGAAGTATAATAACAACACTCAACATCTGTCAATGGATAGGCTGTGAAATTTATATTCCTCACAATGCATCATGAGATGATAAAAAGTATATACATAAATTGAATAAACTTAACAAAATTTTAACGTTTGTCATATGTTCTAGGTATTGCAGGATTTTAGTTCATCATCGAGGAAACGTGACGTTCTTTCCCGACAGGATGACCAGGATGCCAAGGAAATTCCCACAGGTAGGCCACCGCCATGCACCCAATCTCTTTTCTCCGAGACCGCTCTTTACACATGCGCCCAAAACGGGTAACATCCACTTGCTATCCCCTTGGGATACCAAGTTGGAGCTATAGCTCAGCTGGATAGAGCGTCTCCCTCCGGAGGAGAAGGTCGCGCGTTCGAATCGCACTAGCTTCAGTACAAGCCAACCGCTGTCGCCAACGGTTGGCTTGATTTGTCAGAACCCAGCTACAACCCCTGCATCCAGCCCCTTCACGATCTCCATCGCCAAGGCAACTGCTCCCTGGAAATCTGCATATGATGCCATTCCATAGTGGGTGTGCGCATACCGCACCGGCAATCCGATGACTATCGTCGGGACCCCTGCATTTGCCGTATGTATGGACCCGCCGTTGGTGCCACCGCCGGTGCGCACCGCCTCCTGCACGGCAATGCCATGCTGGCTGGCGACATCCAGCGCATAGCGGAGGAACCGTGGGTTGGTGATCATCCTCGAGTCGATATGGCGCAGCATCGGTCCGCCGTACATGCACGTCTGGGCGGCATACTCAGGCAGGCAGGTGTCGTCGGCCGGAGACCCCTCGAACACAATGGCAACGTCTGGGTCAACCACGCGTGCAGTCAGCATGGCACCCCGGATGCCGACCTCCTCCTGTGAGGCACACCCTCCCACCAAGTCCACCGGCAGCTGCTGGCCATCCAGCTCCCGCAGCACAGCAAGGACAGCGGCACAGCCAAGGCGGTTGTCAAACGCCTTGCCCAAGAAGAAATCATGGCTGTCATCATAGGAACAGGAGACATCGGGGACGACAGGGGAACCAATGCCCACCTTGAATACCTGCATGGCCTCCTGGGCGCTGCGGGCACCGATGTCGATGTACATGTCGGCGATATCCAGCGGCTTGTTCTTCTCCTGCTCGGTCATGAAATGGGGCGGCTTGCTTCCGACGAGCCCCTGCACCACTTGGTTGTCGCGGTTGATCACACGCACGGTATGGGCAGGTATGTTGCTGGGGACCCAGCCACCGATCTGGATGAACTCCAGCGTACCGTTGGGCCGTATGGCACGGACCATGAATCCCACCTCGTCGGTATGGCAGTCCAGCAGGACCCGTGGCTTGTCGCCACTGTTGCCGTTGCGCTCAATGAGGAGGTTCAGCATGCTGTCGGTATGCACCTGTCCCAGGCCAGATGCCTCTTCCTTGATGAGGGCCACCACATCATCCTCAAATCCAGATATCCCGTTTGCATCGCTGAGCCGACAGATCAAATCCACATACGACTGCTTGTCCATCACATCATCCCTCCCGTTTCAGATGATTGTATGCCTGTCTCAGTAGCTGCGCAAGCTTGCAAATGGGGCGTCACTATGGAACGAGAGCAATTCTCCCGTCATTGGGTGCACAAAGGAGACATCGGTTGCATGCAGCATCAGGCGTGGGGCACTGTTCGCATCGCCATAGAGGCGGTCTCCGAGGATGGGATGGGCAAGCCCCAGCTCATGGCTGCTGTGCAGCCGCAGCTGGTGGGTACGCCCCGTCAGCGGGGTAAACGCCACATGGGTCCAATAGCCACCCTGGGGATTGTGCTGCACGGCCAAACGTTCCCACTTGGTGATGCCCATCTTCCCGTTGACCGGGTCATGGATCTGCCGCGGACGGTTGTCCACGTCCAGGCGGAACGGCAGCTGCACCACCCCACCAGTTTCACGGACCACACCATCGAGCAACGCCTCGTAGCGCTTGCCCACCGTCCCCTGCATGAACTGCATGCTCAGGTTGCGGTGCGATGCCGCATCACGGGCAAGCACCAGCAAGCCCGACGTATCTTGGTCGAGGCGATGGACAGCAGGTTGGACAACGGAATCGGGAAAGAGCCGTCTCATGCGGCTCTCCACGCAATCTTGCTTGTCGTCTCCCCTCCCGGGAACCGAGAGCAGCCCACTTGCCTTGTCCACCACCACTATCTGCTCATCGGCATAGACAACATCCAGGCACAGCAGGTGTGGCAACAACATCCTGCAGCGGCTTGCACAGGGTTCGTAGAACTGCCCGTCATGGCGTTGTCCGCCGGGGAGGTCACCCCCGACGTAGAACATGGCCATTGCAATGGGAATAAGGTTCCTGCTGAAAGCTGCATGCAGCAGCTTTGGCTCGCAGCAGTCCCCGGTTCCGGAGCAGGGGTTCAAGATCCCCATGTCGGAGAAACTGCGCAGGATCCCATCCGCACAACAAAACCGGTAGGCGTCGAATATGCGCCCCTGGCTTTGGAGGGTCAGCTGCCTGCGCAACAGGGCGGCATGGGGATCTCCAGCCGCTACTTGGTCAGTCAGTTGCCAGATCTGTGAGTTGTTGCGCTTGATGATGGAATCGAAGATAGCCTCATCCAATACGGGACCAACGAAGCCTGGCACGTTCCATCTCCCACCCCATTGCCCGCTGAAAGCCTGCAGCACATGATCAGACCCCTGTGCATCACGGGCAACCAGGACGCCGAACATCCTTCCACAGTTTGGCTGGAACAAGGAACGGTCATGGGACAGCTGCCCATGCAGTGCCAAGGCAGGTGCCATGGCGGCGGTGGTGGGGAGGACTTGGTATGGCATGCCACCAGTATTGCAAGGTGGTGCAAACAGTGCAAGTACCCAATTGCTCACGTTGGGAAACCTACGTCAGTTTTTCTTGAAAAAAACCTGACGTTGAAAATCGTACGTTATATATTTAATTACAAATTCAAGAATTATTCATATAAACCGCTTGTCCTTGCCCCGTGTGAAAGCTATCATCGTCTTGTTATGGACAGAACATTGCAGCCAAGGAAGATCGTCACACGCCACAAGCTCATGGGAAAGGTTACCCCCTATCTCTATATGCTGCCCGCGTTGGTGATTGCAGGCATCTTCTGCTTCTGGCCATTCTTCAAGACAATCGCAAACAGCTTCAGCCTCGTCAACATGGCCGGACGCAACGTAGCGTTCGTCGGGCTTGACAACTACAAGGAGCTCTTTGCCTCCGAAAGCTTTCGGACCAGCTTGTACAATACCCTGCGCTTCACCTTGATGTTCGTCCCCTCCAACATCATCATCTGCATGGCCTGTGCGTTGCTGACATACCGCAAGCGCCGTGGCACTGCGTTCAACGAGGTGCTGTTCTTCCTTCCCATGGCCGTGGCAATGTCCTCGGCAGCCCTGATATTCAAAGCCTTGTTCAACCCTAGCATCGGTGTGATCAACTACATCCTTGGCACCAACATCAACTGGTTCAATGACCCGCACATGGCCATGTTCACCCTCGTCACCCTCGGTGTCTGGCTTGACCTGGGTTTGGACTTCATCCTCCTGCTTGCGGCGCTGCGCAATGTGCCACAACAGCTCACCGAGGCAGCTGAGCTGGAGGGTGCCGGAGCATGGACCAAGTTCTGGAAGATACAGCTGCCTTTGATCACCCCGACGATGCTGTTCATCCTCTGCACCAACATCAAGAACGCAATGCTCATCAGCTCGCCTGTGATCATCCTCACCGAGGGTGGCCCCTTCCGCTCCACCCAGACGCTGGTCTACCAGATGTACGTGGAGGGGTTCAAGTCGGGCAACTACACCGCAGGGTCCACGATCAGCGTGGTGGTGTTCCTGCTGACGCTGGTATTGCTGCTGTTGCTGTTCAGGTTCGAACGCAGGGGAGTGTACTACTCATGACCCACCGCAAGCTCTCAGACTGGATCCTCCTCATATGTGCAACAGCACTTGGCCTTGTCGTGATATTCCCGATCTGCTGGTCGTTCATGGCCTCGTTCTTCCCCGCCCGGGACTTCAGCACATGGCCACCGAGGTTCCTTCCCTCCTCTTGGGAATGGGGCAACTACACCAAGGCCATTGTCGGGAGCATGCTCCCCCGGTTCATGGTCAACTCGCTGGGAACCTCCTTGGTGGGTACCCTGGTCAGGATGGCGGTGGCGGCATTGGCCGCCTTCGCTGCGGCATTCCTCACGTTCAAGGGACGGAACTTCCTGTTCCTGTTGCTGCTGAGCACCATGCTACTGCCAGCCGATGCCCTGATGATCGAGAACTACCTGACGATCCAACGGTCCGGACTCCTGGATTCATGGCTGGGAATCATCTCCATCTACCTCCTGGCCCCCACCCAGATGTTCATGCTCCGCCAATACTTCAAGACTATCCCCCACGAATACCGTGAGGCGGCAGCCATAGATGGCTGTGGCAATATCCGGTTCCTCTGCAGGATCGTGGTGCCGATGTCACGCCCAGTCATCCTGGCGTTGTCGCTGCAGTCGTTCACCGGCATCTGGAATGCATACCTGTGGCCGTTGCTGGTAACGAACAAAGCCTCCATGCGCACCGTCCAGGTGGGTATCACCATGCTCGGTTTCTCGGAGAACCTCGACTTTGGTCCGACGTTCGCCGCTATATCAATGGTCACCATCCCCGTGGTGGTGGCATTCATCATCCTCAGGAAATGGATCGTCGAGGGCGTGGGCAACACCACGATCGTCGGCTGACAAGGAGTCACAACCATGCAACGCACTTTCAGGATCATCATCAGTACCATGCTCTTGTTCACATTCACGACATTCCTCTTTGCCAGTGGAGCCGCCGAGAAGCAATCCAATGAGGTTGTCCAACTCCAATGGTGGCATTCAAACAGCGGTCTGCTGGGAGAAGCCACCGATGCACTGGTCAATTCCTTCAACGAGACCATTGGAAAGGAGCAGGGAATCCAGGTCACCGCCACATACCAAGGAAAGGCGGCGGATGTACTGACCAAGCTGCGTGCGGTGCTGCAGTCCAAGAACAGCAGCGACCTGCCAGACATTGCCCAGCTGGATGCAACGGGCGTCATAGATGTCCGTGACAGCGCACGGCTGCTGACCATGCAGAAGCTGATGGAATCAAACGGGTATGACCTCTCCCAGATTATCCCAGGCGCCGCCTCTTCGATCACCTACAAGGACCAGATGATCGGGATGCCGTTCAACAGCTCCACGATCTTGCTCTACTACAACAAGGACGCCTTTGCAGAGGCAGGCCTCGATCCCAACGCTCCCCCCACCACGATCGCACAGATGGCTGCCGATGCACAGGTGCTGGTCAAGCGCGATGCAAGTGGCAATGTCACCAGATGGGGCTTTGCAGGGGTTCCGACGACCTATGAGCTCTCAGCCTGGATCGGGCAGCAGAACGGTGTCTCATACCTGACTGACATGCGCAATGGACATGACGGGAATCCCACCAAGGTGGTGTTCGACACCGATGGAACCATGGAGACATTCCTCAACCAGTGGCTGCTGCTGTGGCAGACAGGGGCACTGAACAATCTCACCAGCGGCATCTCCCAAGAGTTTGCAGCGGGCAAGGTTGCCATGATGGTGGCTTCCACCAGCTCCCTGACCACGGTGATCCAGGCAATCGACAACCGCTTCGAGCTGGGCGTTGCCCCCCTTCCCATGGTCATCGAGGGGGCCGACAGCGGCGTGAACGTCGGTGGTGGCGCCTTGTTTGCATTTGACCGGGCACTCGACCAGGAAGCTGCGATAGCAACGTTCATAGAGTATGCAGTCAGCCCGGAGCAACAGCTGAACTGGCATATCAAGACCGGGTACTTCCCCGTCAATGCAGGCACGTACGAGCTGCCGCAATTCATCGAGCACTCCCAGAAGAATCCCCTCTTTGCCGTGGCGATCGAACAGTTGATGGCCAGCAACCCAGCGGTGCAGGGTGTCTGGATCCCATCCGGCTACCAGGTCTACTATGCATTCCAGGATGGGATCAGGAACATGCTGGAGAACAACAAGAGCGTCCAGGAAACAGTCTCCTCCTTGGCCACAACCCTGAACAAAGTCCTCTCCGACTACAACCGGATGAACCCGTAGCATAGGGACATATCAATGAAACGAGAACCGGCAACCTCCACGAACATACTCAGCTTCCAGCCAGATGGCTCCAGGGCCTTGATGACCACGGTCATCCCCCAGCTGGCTGAGTGTGGGTGGACCCACCTGGACCTGAACTTCTGCGAGATGATGAATCCCAATTCCCAGCTGCGCACCCCAAGTTGGAATGGCTATATTGCCCAGCTCAAGGAGTTGCAGCAGCAGCTGGACCTCCTCTACATCCAGTCCCATGCACCCTATGAACGCGACCGCTTTGCGCTGGAAGAAGACCAGGCACGCCTCTCAGATGAGCTGCTGATGCGCTCCATCCAAGCCTCTGCGATCTTGCAGGTTCCCCAGGTCGTGGTGCATCCTGCCCCGTTTCCGGGAACCGATGCCTGCATCGAGAGGAACATCAGATGGCTCAGGCCGTTCGTGCAACGGGCTACCGAATTGGGTACATCCGTAGTGGTGGAGAACCTCGATGCACCCACTGAGATCACACGGGCAGAGGACCTCCTGGTACTAGCGGATGAGTTGGGTGTGGGCATTTGCTTCGATACAGGGCATGCCCACCTGCATGGGGGTGACCCACAGCAGGATATCCGCATATTGGGCAACCGAATTGTCGGAACCCATATTGCTGACAACCACGCCAACGGCGACGAGCACCTGCTGCCGTTCTATGGGACCATTGGATGGGAAGGGGTCATGCAGGCGCTGCATGACGTAGGATATGGGGGGTACACCACCTACGAGGTGATGTTCTGGACTCGGAATGTCCCCACTGCGTTGCGCCCGTCGATGCTGGCGCATGCAAGGGACGTGCACCAGTACCTTATTGCCCTGGGTGGGGAGTAAAAGCGCACCGGTTTGAGAAACTACAGGTTGCACACGAGCGTCCGGGACATTCCTGGAACCCGTCGCCCGCTTCATCCAACTGGTTGATATGCCAAGTCAGTTCATCGATCCGGTGGGCAATGGCGCTTTGGCGCTCCAGCGCGACGGTGAGCTTGCTGCGGTACTGCTTGAGCAGTTCCAGGCGCCGGAGCTCACCTGTTGCATCTTCTCCACCCATGCGGATGATCTGGTGGATCTCCTCCAGGGAGAAGTCGAGTGCCTTGAGCTCCTTGATGCGGGCAAGGTAGATCAAGTCGGCGTCTGAATAATAGCGTTGTCCACCACCACTGCGACTGTGTGTCTTCAGCAATCCCAATGATTCATAATATCTGACGGTTCGTATCGTCACCCCAGCCTTCCGGGCAAGTTCACCGATACGGTATGCTTTGCTGTCCATGCTTGTGTTTGTACCATGGAAAACACCTACTCCTCAAGGATATCCTGAATCACCGGCCCATTTTTCCTGTAGTGCCATGCACCATCGCCTGGGATAGCAAGGAATGTGAAAGACAACGAGTTTTCTTGCTGGGTTGGTTCCGCACGGTGCCAACACAAGTAAAGGCCCCCTGCTGAGGAACAACAGGGGGAGAATGCAAAATTACTTCCTACATACATATATCAATCAGTAAGCACAATCATGCTTGTTTCAATTCTATTGCTCCAGATCAAGCATCAGCTTCCCATGCAGCAAAACTCCTTCTCTGCTGTATCCAACAGCGAGAGGGTTTGTGTAAGAATGACTTCATCTTCCTCAAAGAGGGCAGGCAACGGTTGGCGAACTGACCCCAGATAATACCCATCTCGTCTGTGTACGATTTCTTTCATAACCGCATAGAGATTTCCCTTTGCTTCACACATCTTATAAATGATGGCATTGATAGCATACTGAATTGCCTGTGCTCGTTGGATGTTTCCAGCTGTAACAGCAGCATCAGCTTCCAAGAACAATCGTGGCATCATGCCATAGGTTCCTCCAATACCACCATTTGCACCAATCATCCTGCCTGCGATGAACTGCTCGTCTGGACCATTGAAGACGGTAAAGCCATCACCACCCAACATTTTAAAGATCTGGATATCTTGGGTAGACTGGGAGGAGTTCTTTACTCCAACTACCTTGGGATTCTCAAGCATCTTCCTCAACAGGTTTGTAGTAAGAGCTGTACCTGCAAGTTGTGGAATATTGTAGATGAAAAAATCAGTATCCGGGGCAGCCGCACTAATATCATTCCAATATGCAGCGATAGCATATTCAGGCAAGTGGAAATAAATTGGGGGAATGGAGGCAATGGCATCTACCTTGCAGGCCTGCGCATGGCGTGCAAGCTCGATACTATCTGCTGTATTGTTACAAGCCACATGAGCGATTACCGGAATCCGGCCCTGCACTGCATCCAAGACATTCTCAAGCACCATTTTACGCTCTGACACACTCTGGTATATACATTCTCCAGAGGATCCTCCGACATAGAGTCCACTCACACCAGTATCGGCAAGGTGTGTTGCATAGCCTCTGATACTTGCTGCATCCAACTTCCCCGATGCATCATAACAAGCATAGAATGCCGGAAAAACTCCTTCATACTTATTCATCTGCTTTCCTCCGTTCTCCGTATTTCCGCAACGGCTACTTTCCTGTTTTCCAAAAGCGACACCATTGCTGCATCGGCAGTAGCTATGGCAGCGCGTGCAGCCTCACCATTCAGAAGTTTCGTATACTCATCCGAAACTTGCATACCGTGCAGTACATCCACAAAGAAACGCATCTCATTCTTCATGATGCTGTGCAACCATAGTGGAGGCTTCTTTCCGGGCTTCCCATACATAATGGCACCATCCATTTCCAATCCTTGATAGATACGCTTCCGATCCTCATCTTCCTCCTTGCTCTCATGCACAAGGAACCGCTCCTCACTACCGTCAGCACGCTTGAGTGTCATCCCAACATCACACATATCCAGCTTGATAGCCCCTTTGGTACCTTGAATCAGGATATAGTGTTCAGGCCATCGGAATGCCGACCCATACTCACAGATCGCATACCGATGATTCTCAAATTCTAGGTTGAGGAGCAGCAAGTCTTCCTCATCCCCATATTCCGGACCCGAATGCACCAGGTTGCCGCCAGTCATCGTGACAGTTTTTGCTGGTCCCATAATAAACTGGATGCAATCGAGTTCATGGATATGGTGGTACAGATGTCCACCGGACTTTGCCTTGATCTTCTTCCAACTCACCTGGTCCTGAGCCTCTTCCCATCCGTTGCGGGCAGAATGACAGTAGATGACATCCCCTATCTGCCCGTCCTTGATCAATTGCTTTGCAGTCCGGACCCCGTTGAAGAAGTTCATCACGTGGCCGGCCATGAATATTACATTCTGTTCCATGCACGTTTTTACCATCACATCGCAATCTTCAAACGCCAGTGCTATGGGCTTTTCGCAGAATACATGCTTGCCATTTCTAGCAGCTTCCAACACAGGTTCCTTATGCAGGTAGTTTGGAGTGGCTACGATAACAGCATCGACATCACTTCTGCTGCAGATGCTTTCAAGGGAAGAGACTGCTTCACACCCAAGCTCTGCCGCGATAGCCTTCCCGTTGTCCGGGTCATGGACGGCAACAACGGTTGCTCCATCCTGTTCCTGAATGATGCGGGCAAGTTCCGCACCAAAGTACCCTGTACCAATAACAGCACAACCAAGAGTTTTCATACGTATACCTTTATTGTCTTCGATTTATTTTATTGAACCCTGAGCGAGTCCAGCCGCAATCTTTCTCTGGATAATCATAAAAAACACAACAGAGGGAACCACAACCAAAGCTGAGGCCGCCATCAATGTTCCCCAATCAAGCACTTCCTGGCCTTCAAGCGACTTCAAGGCAACCGATACTGTCATTTTCTTGTTGTCATTGATCAGAATCAACGAATACAGGAACTCATTCCAAGCATTGATGAACGTGTATATGGCAACCGCCACGATACCAGGGGAAACAATTGGAATTACTATTCTCAAGAACACAACCAGCTTGTTTGCTCCATCGATCTTTCCTGCTTCCTCTATCTCAAGTGGTACAGTCTGGAAGAACCCAACAAGGAGCCATATAGCATACGGGACAGAGAAAGAGAGATAGACGATGATCAAGCCAACCCGGGTATTCATCAACCCAATCTTGCCCATAATGATAGAGTAAGGAACTGCAAGCAGAATTGGAGGAAACATATAGGTGGTAATCAATACCCTGGTCATTGCCTTTCCAAACCGCTTGAAATATCTCACAACCCCATAGGCACCAAGGCTGGCAATGACGATAGTCATCAACGTCGTGACACCTGCAATCAGCAAGCTGTTTCCAATATTGGTAATGAAGCCGAGTTGGTTCAATACATTCCTGTAATAGTCAAAAGTAATTTCCTTGGGAAAGAACGATGTTGGATTACCCGTGAGTTCCCCTTTCGACTTGACTGAAGAGAGGAGGATCCACAGCAGTGGAAAGGCTGCAACAACAGACAATATGCTCAGGTATAAATAACTGACTGAGGATCCAATGCTCAACCTGGTTCGTCGTCTCTCTTTCATTCCTCATTCTCCTTCTCCCAGCGGTCCAACATCCTGAAATACACTATGCATATGCCGATCAGGAACAGTAGCAACAATATGGTGACGGCTGAGGAACGTCCCAGCTGCTTGAGTCCCCACCCTATGTTGTATGCATAGATGGGCAGTGTACGGGTAAGGTCTGCGGGACCTCCTCCTGTAAGCAGATAGATCAAGTCGAAGTTGTTGAAAATCCAGATAGTACGCAACACCACCAACAGCCCTACCACTATCTTGATATGTGCAAAGGTAATGTACATAAACGTCTGCCAACTAGAAGCCCCATCGATCTTTGCTGCCTCATACTGCTCGGTAGGTACTGTCTGCAAAGCGCTGAGTACGTTGACCATGATCAGTGGAGCTCCAAACCAGATGTTGATAAACAACAATGTCATGAACACCAAGTTGGCATCACTGAAGAATTGGGGAGCCACCGTGCATATTCCCAACTTGACCAACAGATTGGGAATGAATCCATACACTCCGTTGAGAATCCACTTCCAGACCGAGGCAATTACGATAGAGGGGAACGCCCATGGGATAATCAACATGGTCCGGAAAAAGGTCTTCCACCGCTTGATCTTGTGCAACGCCAGGGCAGCGGTAAAACCCACTACGAATTGCCCAACGAGCGATGAAATAGTCCAAACAAGAGATGTCAGGAATCTACGATAGAATTCAGGGTCGGAAAGAATCTTGATATAATTTCCAACACCAACAAACTCATACTTCAGACGCAGCAGATGCTTGGAGGTAAAACTAAAGTAAATGCTAGAGAAAACGGGATACAGCAACAAGCCACTGAGGACCAGGAGTGTGGGTAGAAGAAACAGGAACCCAGTTGCCTTCTCTTTTGTTAATTGCCTATTCATTCTCACAGCTCCTCATGACTTGTTGCTTGGGTACATTGCCTGGGACCATACCGATGGTCCCAAGCAAGTAAAATCAGATCTGCAGTCATTGCACCGTCTTGAACAATTCGTTCAGCTTCTTTTCAGCATCCCTGGCAGCAGTTTCAACAGGGATACCCTTGACGATGATATTCTGGAACATTGTCTCGATCACCCCTTGGCTGGTTAGCAAGCCGGCTTCAGGACGTGGACCATTCTCCATACCAATTGCAGTTCCAGCTCCCACGGCGTCACTGATGACATTGAGGGAATTAGCAAACTGGACAACAGTTGGATCATTGAGCATGGCAGGATCCTTCGCAATCTCAGGCAATGCCGGAAGCATGCCCACAGGGACGGACAGCAGGAACGGGACATAGTTCTCAGGCTCATAGAGGTACTTGATGAACGCTTCACAAATCTCCGGATGTTTGGAATTCTTCCAAATCACCATGGGGATATTGGAGGTCTCATACCCAGCCTTCGCAGTTGCACTGGAGACAGCAGGGATGGGTGCCGAATCGATAGAGCCAAGCAAATCAGGGCTGTTTGTTCGTACGCCACCAATATGGAATCCACTATTGAAATCGAATGCAGTTTTCCCCTGGTAGAACAAAGTAGCCTGGTCGAGCACGTTGTAGTTGATTGAATCTTTTGGGGAGATGTTCTGATAGATCTTCACCCAATAGTTGATTCCATCCAAGGCAGCTTTGCTGGTGAGATTGGCCTTCCCGTCTTCTGTAAGCAGGGTTTCACCCGCACTTCGCACATAGAAGTTCAACCAGCGGGTTCCCATCATGTCATTTGGGCCAAAGGGGAATGAGGTTCCATACACTGCACCACCCTCACCTTTGGTGATTGTCTCTGCTGCAGTATAGAATTCGTCCCAGGTTGTCGGTACTGACAGGTTGTATCTCTCCAACAAGTCCGTGCGATACCACATTACCTGAGCATGTGAATAGAGAGGGATTGCATAGAGGTTCCCATTCTTGGTCATTTCTATCAGGGGAGCCTTTGCAAACCGTTCTCTTCCCATGGAATCTACCAGACCATCAAGAGGAATGATTGCATCTACATCAATCATCTCTACTACATGGTTGGGCAGCGCAGTGCTCATATCAGGAAGATTGCGGGAGGAAAAACCTGTTGTCCATTTTGTATAGAAATCACTCCAAGAGAATGTTTGGATGGTAATCTTTACTTTTGGATGCAACTTCATGAATGCAGTTGCAGTGTTTTGTATACTCTCAAGACGACCACCCTGGGTGAATGAATGCCAAATGGTGATTTCCCCTGCCAACTCTCCGGTTGCGGCTTGTGGTACTGCTTCCTTGCTTCCCGCAGCAAAAACTGGAGACAGGAGGACAAAAACCAGCAATACCAGTATTCCGATGTACTTTTTCATATAACTCTCCTTTTCATTGATCCTATGCTTACGATAGGTAATCGATTTTTGATGATACAATTCCGGGACAGAGCACCTTATGTTCATTCAGTCCTTGAACTTCAGAAGGAGTCTGTCCTCGGTCCAGAATTTCCCTATTGGTTGATCAAGCCATCGAGCGGGAGACTGGAAAACGGGATCCACTTTCTCACCCACAGAAGGTGTTCGCATGTCCATCGTCGCATGGGATATCGCCAGCGAGTCGGCCACATTCTGTGTTCTGGGAACGCAAGGAGTCCAAAGCCCGTGTTCGCTCCCTTTCGTCCACGACGGCTTCTCTTTCTTCATCGCTTCCACCCAGGTAAGCGATGCCTCGCTGTTCGTGATGGAATCCACCGGGGTTCCTTTTGTTTTCTGTAAACGTTTTGAGGTACTCTCGGGTATTAGAGTACCTACGGAAAAATCCCACATACAAGATAAAACAAGGTACAAACTAGCACTAATCGCTCATATTTTTTAAATATTTACGGGTTTTTCAATTAATGCCTGTTATTCTTCCTCTACAAGCTGGCCTTTCCGATCAATCGCACTTTTGCTGATTGAATGCTCAATTCCCGAAGTATGGGCTGTCATACGATAATGTTTGGGAGAGACTCCGAACACTTTCTTGAAAGCACGTGAGAAATAATTCGGGTCTTCAAATCCAAGCTCTGTCGACAACGTTGCAATCGGGCAGCTTGTAGTCAGAAGCAGCCTCGCAGCAGCAATCATCTTGAGTTCCTTTGCAAACTCACTCGGACTTTTTCCTGTTTGTTTCTTGAACAACCGCCGTATGGACGCCTGGCTTAACCCTGCCAGTCGGCAGAGATACGATTCATTGAACCTAGTAGTTGGATTGGCAATGATATAGTTTGTTGCAATTTGGACCCTGGGATCATTCACAACGCCTTGCGATCGAGAATTTGAAATATACTCCCGTTCCATGATACTACTCAGACTCATCGCCTCGTAGTCTCCCGTAGAGATCCCTTCCTTTGATTCTTTTGGGTTTGCATGGGCAACCAGTGCTCCGATAATCAATTCCAAATAGCCTCTGACCAAGAATAGCCTATCTATACCTGAAGAACGAGCACTGACATACAGTTCCTTGAAATACGTATACACGATTTCCGGTACCTGCCTTGAGACAAGCGGCAGTGAGAAGAAGTCCAACAGGAAATCTGTATTTTCAAGACGTAGGGTATTCATGAACCGTATGCTGTAGAAACTGATCAGGTCATCATCTGAGTAGCATTTCAGATGGGCCCCCTCAGGAATATATACGATATCCCCGGCATGGACGGGTATTTCCTCTCCTGCAATTTCAAATATGGCACTGCCTTCTGTTATGTATCTGAGCAGACAATAGGGGGTAGGTGTCTGTGGATAAATCCACCCTTTGCGAAATTCATAGTAATCAGCGTACAGGAAAACAAAACGCATTGATGAATACAGTGCTTGGGGAATATGCATAGATACCTTCCTTTCCGTTATTCTACCATAGGAAAAGAGAATACCAGCAATGCATCTTCAAAAGTAACAGTGACACCTACAAAGCACCAATCTCACCGATATGATTGGGGCAGCGTGGATTCCAAAGGTATGATGTTCAAGAATCAGTTGTGCTCTCTCGGCCTCATGGAAACCACCTGCTCTGAATCACCGGCCCAGTTTTCCTCCAGTGCCATGCATGAAATACTCCATGACACCCTCCCTCCCCTTGGATATCAAGGAACTGCCAGCCGAACACCGCCCCCGTGAGCGGATCATGACCTTGGGCCCCGGTGCCCTCACGGACTTGGAGCTCATGACGTTGCTGCTGGGCAGCGGGTCCAAGGAAAAACCTGTCTCCCTCTTGGCCAACGAGCTGCTTGGGTACCTGGATGCCCATGGGAGCCAGCCTATCAACGCACGGGACCTGTGCACGATCAAGGGGCTGGGATTCGCCAAGGCCTCCATCATCAGCGCAGCCCTTGAGATAGGCAGGAGGCTGAACGTGACGCGCAAACGGCAGATCACCACCCCGGAGGATGTCTTTCCGCTGATCCAGCACTATGGCACCCGCCAGCAGGAGCACTTCATCAGCATCTCGCTCAACGGGGCACATGAGGTCATCACCACCACCGTGGTCTCGGTGGGACTGGTCAACAGGACGCTGGTGCACCCCAGGGAAGTTTTCTCCCCAGCTGTGGCGGAACGGGCAACGGCCGTCATCGTGGCCCACAACCACCCTTCAGGCAACCTTGACCCCAGCGAGGAGGATGTCATCGTCACCAAACGCCTGATCACGGCATCCGAGATCATCGGGATCAAGCTGCTGGACCATGTGGTATTCGACGACACCCATTTCATCTCCCTGATGGAGTCGGGGCAACTTGCATGAAGAAAGGAATCAATTCCTATATTTGACATACGCCCAAATTTGTCAATAATTGCAACCAATGCAATCAATTGGTATGACAACTGAAACTTGTCGTTTGAATTCGGTGTGAGTATATCCAAGATAGGGGTGCATGCCCCTATCGAAGGAGAAATGATATGAAGAAGAGATCCATCATAGCATGTGTGCTCATCATGGCCATGGCCATGACCACCGTGTTCGCAGCAGACGCGGCACAATTGTACGAGACCTTCTCGCTGGATGCCCGGCAGGGCAACGTCGACAAGGCGATCAGTACGTTTGACGAACTGAATGAGAAAGTGAAGTTTGAGACCGATATCGCAAAGGCCGAGCTCAAGACAGCGTTCCGTGCCAACGACATGCTCAAGTACTACGATGCCTATTCCAAGCTCGACACCTTGGGCTCCTACTACATGACGATGCCCGAGTCCCAGGCATTGCTCAAGGCAATCCTTGCAGAAGACGAGCCCCATAGGACCGACAATGCCCAGTGGCTCTACAAGAACAGCACGTACTATGCTCCGACACTGACGCTGGACTACTCGGTGGCAGGCGATGGCTTTGCGTTCACCTATGCAGTGAACCTCACCACGATGCCCGGCTCTGATATCATGCTTCCCGTCCATGACGCAACCGTCGACAGCTCATACCTCAATGGCGAGCTCCTTGGCTGGGGATTGACCCCCAACGAGCTGACCTACAAGAGTGGTGAGACGATCCCGATGCCCCTGACCAACCACACCTTCTATGCACAGTGGAAGCCGTTCGTGGTGTTCGACGATGCAGTGACCTTGACCAACCGCACATATGACAATGTCACCGATGGACAGGCAGTGGACGTTCCTACCCTCAAGGCTCCCAACCAGAGCTACTACTTCATGGGCTGGAAGAACATCATCACCGGGAAAGTCCTTCCCGCTGACACCACCAGCTACACGGTCGTAGGCAAAGGAGCCGCGTTCGATGCCATGTGGGAGAATGCCTCGATCATCGAGCTGCTAGTCCAGTACTACGATGCACAGGCCATTCCGGCCAATACCCAGCTCAACATGGGCTTCTACGTGACCAACAACGGCACCCAGGACCTCACCGGGCTGAAGGCTACCATGACGACGACCTCCGCCGATGCAACAGTCATCGATGGCACACTGACAGTCGGGACCCTTGCCGCAGGCAATACCTATTCGATCACCGGCTTCAAGATGCTGGTCAAGGACGGCACTGCTTCCGGGACACAGGTACCAGTGACCTTCACCCTTACCGATGCTGACAACCATAGCTGGAGCCAGTCCTACACGATGCTCGTGAAATAATACTTGCAACCATGTACAGAGAAGCCCCCGGACACATCATCCGGGGGCTTCGTTTTGGTATCCGATTTATTGGTTGGGAAGGTCAAGGAGCGTCGGGCTGGAGATGTTTCCCAGCAGGCTGCTTCCAATTCCCAGCTGCCCGTTGGCGTTGAGGCCACTGGCAAGGACATATCCATCTTCCCTCACGTAGTAGGTCGCATTGCGGGCAATCACAACATGGTCTACGCCAGTCATGACTTCATAGGGTACATATACGGTGCCATTGGAGCCACCCAGTCCCAGTTCACCATATGAGTCCTTGCCGCAGCTGTAGAGCGTATCTCCGTTGGTGAGGATGAACGTCACGTGATACGCAGTGTCCGTGATCACCTTCTCGATGCCCGTCATCACCTGGACAGGTACCTGGTTTGTATTTGCATCAATGCCCAGCTGTCCATTGGTGTTGGCACCACATGCCCACAGGGTATCGTCTTCCTTCAGGAACATGGGGCCCACTTCGGTGATGCTCATCGAGTCCACCCCAGAAAGAATCTTGGTGACTGTTGCAGAATATGTATCCGAAGTAGTGTACCCCAAGCTGGTGTTGAAGTTCTTGCCTACCGACCATACCTCACCGCCAGTCGTCAGGAAATAGGCACAGCCGTCGTAGGCATATACATGCTCGACCAGCTTGTCGGAAAAGACTCGCTGTGCCAGTGGCAACGTGGTCGTCAGCCCATTGCCCAGCTGGCCGTACTGGTTGTCACCGCAGACATACAGTGCATGGCCAGAGGTGAGGATGTAGGTAGATACCCGTTGCTCTGTCCCTTGGTAGTAGTAGCTTGACACCACCACATCATCCACCAAGCTGATACCCACCAAAGAGGGAGTCAGGACGATTGACTCGGCCAAACCAAGACCCAGCTGACCGAACGCGTTGTTGCCACACGCCCACAGCTTGCCATCCGATGCAATGAAGAACGTGGAAGCATCAGCCAGCACGACATCATCTATGTTGGTCACTGTTGGTACTAGCTTGGGTGTGTGGGCATCGATGATGGTGCCGTCCCCCAGCTGACCCTGGAGGTTTTTCCCTGTCGCATAGACTGCACCAGTGGTGGTGATGAAGCATGTCGTTTGCCCATCGCTGACGACCGACTCCACCGATACACCGGTGGGAAGGACGACGGGGGTTGCCTTGGTGACATACTGGTCAGTCGTACCGACACCCAGCTGTCCAAAGCTATTTGCACCGACAGCCTTGACCGTCCCGTCCTGCATCAGGAACCACGTGCTTTGGATGTTGGTGGTGACCATCGAAGCAACTCCCGATAGGGGTGTGGTCCCATCGGTAAGGAGTACTGCGGTGGGTACTGTCGCATTGACGGTGGTCCCGATCCCCAGTGCACCGGTGGTATTGTTGCCGGTGGCAAGGACGGTCCCGTCTTCTTGGAGGAAGTATGCGAACGAATTGCCCGCATGCACCTCTGGAGCCTTGATATCCGGACCATTGGAACCCATGCTGCAGGACATGGCTCCCAACAAGGTGCTAGCAAGCACCAGCACCATGCACAGATGTTTGTTCATTGTCATTTCCTTTCGGCCGTCTGATGCCGACCGTCATGGGAAACATACAAACAAACTGTTCTTGGGGAAATGGATGTCGTTATTCCTGGACGGGAAGCTGCAGCTCCTCCTCGTGGAGGATCCGAGCACGGTCTTCGGGGTTGCAGAAGGGCTCGTCACCGTCACAGGGATTGACGTGTACGACCACGTGCTTGGCATTGAGGAACTGTTGCTCCAGCGTGTCGTGGACCGTATCGGCAACCTGGTGGGAGGCGTACAGCGGAAGATAGCGGCAGCAGCGGATCTCGACCTCCACATAGAACTTTGCCCCGGTGATCCTGGTCTTCATCATGTCGATCGCCTTGACGCCCTGCACGCTGTGGATGGCTTGCTCCAGCTCCTGCTGGGTCTCCTTGTCCACCGACGAGTCCAGCAACACATTCACAGCCGTGCGGAAGATGTCGACCGAGACCTTCACGATGAGCAGGCAGATGAGGATCGAGGCAATGGGGTCGAGTATCGGGAGCCCAAGTCGTGCACCTGCGATACCAATGAATGCGCCCAGTGCTGACAGCACATCGGAGCGGTGGTCCCAGGCAGTCGCCTTGAGGGAGGTGGAGCCAGTCTTGCGGCTGACACGGATGGTGTATTGGTACAGCCCCTCCTTCACGACCATCGTTGCGACTGCAACGATCAGGGGGAAGAGAGTCGGGATCAGGATGGTCTCCGGATTGATAATCTTCTTCACCCCGCTGTAGCCGATCATCACACCCGTGGCGAGGATCGCCACGGCCAGGAACAGCGACACCAGGCACTCGATCTTGTCATGCCCGTACTGATGCTGGGTGTCTGCCCCCTTGTCCGATGCTGCAACCCCGCCCATCACGACGAAGGTGCTCACCACATCGCTGGAGGAGTTCACTGCGTCCGATATCATCGCCGATGAGTGTCCGATGATACCTGCAAGGAGCTTTACCACCGCAAGCAGGATATTGCCGATCACCGATACGATTGCCGCGCGCATCGTCAGCCGGGACATCTGCTTCTCGTGTTCCTTGCGTTGCCGGTCAAGTTCTTGTGCCGTAGTTTCCATATACGTATCCTCATAAGACAGAAAAGCGAATGGCGACCATGCCATCCGCTTTTCCGACTCTCCGCCTACGTGCAGCGGGGTTATCTGCTGTGGCGTCCTTTGAGGACATCCACCACTTCCGAAAGCTTGACGTTCTTCTGGGCCAGGAGGACCAGGAAGTGGTACATCAAGTCGGCGCTCTCTCCCAGGAACAACGATTTGTTGTCGTCCTTGCTCTCAATGATCAGCTCGACGGCCTCCTCGCCAACCTTCTGGGCAATCTTGTTCAGCCCACGGCTGAACAGGTGGTTGGTATAGGATCCTTCCACAGGATATTCCCTGCGGTCGGAGATGACCTGCTCCAAGTAGAACAGGAATTCCGATGATGAGATCTCGGCAGGGTCGTTGTGCTCGTCGAAACAGGTATCAGCACCTGTGTGGCAGACGGGCCCCGACGGGATAGCCTTGACCAGCAGGGTATCGCCATCACAATCCTCGAGGATTTCACGGACCTGCAGGTAGTTGCCGCTGGTTTCCCCCTTGGTCCAGATGCGACCCTTCGAGCGGGACCAGAAGGTGACCAAGCCACGCTCCTTGGTGATGTACAGTGCTTCTTCATTCATGTAGCCAAGCATCAGGACGCGCCGCGTCACGGCATCCTGTACGATAGCGGGCACCAAGCCGTTCCCTTTGGCAAAATCAATAGGCATAGACAACAACTCCTACCGACTCCTGCGAACACAGACACCGTGCTCACTCAAGAAGTCCTTCAAGTCCGGAATATCAATCTGGTGGAAATGAAACATGGAAGCGGCCAATGCTGCATCAGCTTGTCCGTTCTTGAATACATCTTCAAAATGTTCCATGGTTCCCGCCCCACCACTTGCTATCACGGGAATACAAACAATATCACTGATACGACGGGTCAAGTCAACTGCAAAACCTTGTTTTGTCCCATCATGGTCCATAGAAGTCACCAACAATTCGCCTGCCCCACGCTCTTGGACCTCTCTCGCCCACGAAAAAGCATCGATGCCCGTAGGTGTACGCCCACCATGGACATACACCTCCCAGCCCTCCTGCCCGTCAGCATCGAAGGCGGGATTGCGCCGTGCATCGATCGCACATACCACGCACTGCGAGCCAAAGCGGCCAGCCAGTTGCCCGATCACAGAGGGATTGCGCACCGCTTCGCTGTTGATGGAGATCTTGTCGGCCCCCGCATCCAACAGCACCCCCACGTCGGCAATGGTGCGGATGCCACCACCCACGGTGAAGGGGATGTTGATCGCATCGGCTATCCTCCGCACCAAGGCCGAGAACGTGCTGCGGTTCTCTACCGTGGCGGTGATATCCAAGAACGTCAGTTCGTCGGCACCCAGCATGCTATAGGCCTGGGCAAGTTCCACAGCGTCCCCCGCGTCCCGCAGGTTGACGAAGTTCACCCCTTTCACAGTACGTCCGTCACGCACGTCCAGACATGGTATGATCCGTTTTGCTAGCATTGAAACTCCAATAGCTGTGGCAGCTGTATCGCCTGTTCATAGAGCGCCTTCCCCACGATGGCACCACCCAGTCCTGCCTGTGCAAGGTCCCGCAGGTCTTTGATTGAGCTCACCCCGCCGCTGGCGATCAAGTCCATGGGAAGATGGGCTTGCTCCATCTGGTGCATCAGCTGCCGGTACAGTGCAATGGAAGGACCTCCCATCATCCCGTCGCAGGCAATGTCGGTACAGATCACCGATACAAACCCTTCCTGCAGGTATGACTGGATGAACTGGCCCACCTCCAGCTGGGTGGTATGCAACCACCCACCGGTAGCGACCATGCCATTGCGGCAGTCCGCCCCCAAGATGAGCTTACCAGGCCCCCAGGTACTGAGCCACCGCAGGACCGTCTGGCGCTCACGAACCGCAATGCTGCCGCAGGTGACCTTGGCAGCCCCTGCATCGAACACAGCCTGCACATCGGCATCACTGCCCACTCCACCACCAAAATCAATCACCAGATTGGTATTGCGGGCTATCGCCTGCAGGACAGGCAGGTTGACCACATGCCCCTGCTTTGCCCCGTCGAGGTCGACCAAGTGCAAGTACTGCAGCCCAGCGTCCTCATACGACTTGGCCACGGACAGCGGATCATCGCTATAGGTGGTCTTTGCATCGTAAGCACCCTGCTTCAGGCGGACACACTTGCCACCAATGATATCGATTGCAGGAATAATCCTCATGCCCGCTCCTCCATGTTCAGGAAGTTGGAGAGGATACGCTCCCCTATTGCGCCACTCTTCTCGGGATGGAACTGCACCCCTCTGAAGTTCCCGCTTCCCAGCGCCGCCGAGAACTGCAGGCCGTCATACCCGCACGTGGCTATCGTCCCGCTGCACAGTGGCACATAGAAGCCATGGACAAAATAGACGAACGCATCCTGCTCAATTCCTACGAACAGCGGGTCGTCAGCCACCTCGATGGTATTCCATCCCATGTGGGGTACCTTATAGCCACGGCCTGATGGAAACCTATTGACGGTGGTATGGAACATATCCAGGCATGCCGTATTGCCTTCCTCACTGCTTGTGCACATCAGCTGCATCCCCAGGCAGATCCCTAGGAAGGGCTGGCGCAGGTTCACCAACACCTCGTCCAGATGGCTCTGGCGCAGGTACTCCATGGCACTGGAGGCTTCACCGACACCTGGGAAGATGACATGGGAAGCGCGCTCAAGTTCGCTAGGGTCATCGGTGACGACCGCCTGTGTACCAAGCCTGGACAGTGCACAGAGCACCGAGCGGATGTTCCCAGCATTGTATTGGACTACCGCCACCATCTACAGCACCCCCTTGGTGGATGGCAGCGAGTTGGACCACGGGTACCGCTTGACCGCCTTGCGCAACGAGCGGGCAAATGCCTTGAACAGCGCCTCGGCCTGGTGGTGGGCATTGCCGTTGGAGACTGTCATGTTGAGGTTGCACTTGGCCTCGTCGGAGAACGACTTGAAGAAGTGCTGGAAGAGCTCGGTGGGGAAGGATCCGACCATGTCACGTGTGAAGCAGACATCCCATACCAGGCATGGGCGTCCTGAGAAGTCCAACGCCACCTGGGCAAGGACCTCGTCCATCGTCAGCACCTCAAAGCCATACCTGCTGATCCCACGCTTGTCACCCAAGGCCTCACGGTATGCTTGGCCCAGGACCAGCGCAACATCCTCCACGGTGTGGTGTTCATCCACCGCCAAGTCCCCGTGGGCGTCAAGCTGCACATCGATCCCGCTGTGGCGGACTATCTGCTCGAGCATGTGGTCGAAGAACGGCAAGCCCGTATGGATCTTCCCAGTTCCAGTACCGTCGAGGTTCAGTCGTAGGGAAATGGATGTCTCGGCGGTACTCCGCTCTACGGTGGCAGTCCGTGGGGGCCTGACCACCGAGGGTGTCAGCAAGAACGAGGCTATCGCATCCCAATTGTCGGAGACCAGGATGCAGGATTGGGCAAGGCCCAATGAGAGGGCCTCCCCCTCATGCAGTTCATGCTCACGGCTGGGATCGGCATACCAGATCGCCTTGCACCCCAAGTTCTTGGCAAGCATCACATCGGTCAGGCGGTCGCCGACCATCACAGAATGCTCCAAGTCGTAGGCACCATCCTGGTATTCTTCCAGCATCCCGATACGGGGCTTGCGTCCGGGACAATCATCATCGGGATGGGAGAGGTCCACATGCTGGGCATCGAAGATGATCCCTTCACCTGCGAGGGTATCGATGATCCTCTTGTGGACCGGCAGGAAATCTTCCATCGGGAAACAGGGCATTCCCACCCCGTCTTGGTTGCTCACCATGGCAAAGTAGTAGTCCGACTCGTCGCGGATCTTGCGCAGGGCGTGGAACACCCCGGGAATCCATTTGATCTTCTCAAAGGTATCCACCTGGTCTTCTTCGACTAAAATCCCGTCCCGGTCCAGGAACAGGACCGGCTGGTACATGCTGTGTTGTCTCATCATTTCTCCAATTGTCCCTGCATCATACTGCAATAGCCGTACAAAGCGGCCAACAATCTTCTGTTCTCCTCAACGCTACCGACTGTGATGCGCAGGCAGTTTTCACAGTGCAGCTCCTTGGAGCGGTCACGCACTATGATCTTCTCCTCCGCCAGGTAGTGGTAGACGGCCTTGGCGTCGGTCACCTCCACCAACAGGAAGTTCGCATCACTATGGTGGACCTTCCGTACACAGGGTACCTGGGCCAATGCGTCCGCAAGCTCATCGCGCCTGCTCACGATGTCCTGTGCACCCCGTGCCACCTCCTGTGCCTGGGACAAGGCAGCCAGTGCCGCTTCCTGGGAGGGACCACCCACATTGTAGGGGTATTTGATATTCCGCATGGCAGACACCACCGGCTGTGACGACACCATGATCCCAATGCGGGCGTTGGCAAGGCCCCAGCTCTTGGAGAGGGTGCGCAGCACCACGAGGTTGGGAAACTCATCCAGCAGCGTCACGGCGCTGTCGTATGGGCTGAAGTCGAAGTAGGCCTCGTCCACCACGGTGATGCCATCGAACATGGCGCATACCCGTTGGACCTGCTGCAGCGAAAAGGCATTGCCGGTGGGATTGTTGGGGGAACAGAGGAACAACAGCTTCCTCTGTCCACCATGGGGCTGCTTGGAGGACAGCAGTGTCCCAAGCCCCTCGAAGTCGATCTCAAACCCAGCAGTGAGTGGACACTTCTCCACCGGCACGTCGTTGATGTCGGCAAATACCCGGTACGCACCATAGGTGGGTGGCATCGTGACAATGCTGTCCACCCCAGGGATGCAGAACATCCTGATCAGGTTGTCGATCAGCTCATCGCTGCCGTTTCCTATGACTACCGACTCTGGGTCGACGCCCACGACCGTGCCCACCGCATTGCGCACGCCAGTGGCCAATGGATCGGGATAGCGGTTTCTCCCAGGCTGCCCAACATATTGGGTCCAGTTCTCGTTGGCATCGATATAGACATCTGCAACCCCTTTGAAATCGTTGCGTGCACAGCTATAGGGGATGAGGGCTGCGATATTTGGCCGCAGCAAGCTGGGAATCTGCTCTACGTTCATCTCACATCCTCCATGCGCATCGCCATGGCATGTGCGTGTGCAGGAAGATGTTCCGCACTTGCCATGGCGGTGACTGTCGGCCCGAGGTTGCGTACCCCCTGGGCATCGATGCACTGTACCGTGATCTTCTTCAGGAACGAGTCGGTGCTCACGCCACTGGTCGAGGCTGCCCATCCGCTGGTGGGAAGGGTGTGGTTGGTACCCGATGCATAGTCACCTGCGGCCTCGGGAGTGAGGTGGCCAAGGAATATGGAACCTGCGTTGACCACACCTGCTTCAAACTTGGCCGGTTCGTCGACGCTGAGGATCAGGTGCTCGGGGGCGTATGCGTTGATGATCTCCACTACCCGCCCCTTGTCCCCTGTGATGATCGCCCTGCTGTGGGAGAGGGAGGGCAAGAGATATTCATGCCTGCCCAATGTCTCCATCTGGCGCTCAATCTCGGAGACCACTGCATCTACGATGGCATTGCCGGCTTCACTGCGGGCATGGACGACCAGCATCGCCTGGCTGTCAGTGCCATGCTCAGCCTGGCTGAGCAGATCGCCTGCGACAAAAGCGGGGTTGCTGGTGGCATCTGCGACGACCATCACCTCAGACGGGCCTGCAGGCATGTCGATTGAGCAATAGCGCACTGCGACCTGGCTCTTTGCCTCGGTCACATACCGGTTGCCCGGTCCGAAGATCTTGTCGACCTTCCCAATGGTCTGCGTCCCAACTGCCATGGCTGCGATGGCCTGGGCACCACCGACTTTGTAGACTTGGTCGATCCCGCTGACCTTTGCAGCATAGAGGATCGCCGGATTGACGTTTCCCTGGGCATCGGGAGGAGTACAGAGGATCCTGGAGGGACACCCTGCCACCCGAGCGGGGATGGCCAGCATCAAGACGGTGGAGAACAGCGGAGCGGTACCGCCAGGGACATACAGGCCAACCTTCTGGATCGGCACGATCTTGCGCCAGCAGGTGACCCCCTCCACGGTCGTCACCTGTTCGGCGGTGGGAAGCTGTGCCCCATGGAATGCGGCGATATTCCTCGAGGCGGTGAGGATTGCCCGCTTGAGCTCCTTGGGCACCAGCTTCTCCGCCTGCTCGAACTCACGGGGGGTGACTGCAAGGCTTGTCAGCTGTACACCGTCAAACTGCCGTTCATAGGCAAGCAGGGCTTCATCGCCTGTTGCTGCTACTTCCTGGATGATGGCGCTGACGCCTTGGGCAACGGAAGGGAGCACCGAGCTTGGGCGCTTGAGTATCTCGGAGAGCTCGCTGTCGCTTGGCTCGTGGAACCGTGAGAGTATTGTGTCCATGGCTATACCGTCATCTTCTCGATCGGGGTGACGAGGATGCCCTGTGCACCCAAGGCGCGCAGCTGCTCGAAGATATCCCAAAACACATCCTCTGCGACGACAATCTGCACGGCTACCCATCCTGGTTCCATCAACTGGGTCACCGTGGGGCTCTTCATCCCTCCGATGATTCTCGCCACTTCACCCAAGTGCTCCTGTGGGAGGTTGAACATGACGTACTTGTAGTTCTGGGCGTGCATCACTGCATCGATGCGCAGCAACAGCCGCTGCAAGATCTCATAGCGCTGGAAGTCTGTCTCGGCAAACCCTTCCCGCCCGATCATGACCGCCGTCGACTCATAGACCTGCTGCACTTCCTTCAACCCGTTCATCGCAAGGGTGGCACCCGTGCTGACCAGGTCGCAGATTGCATCGGCGATCCCAACGGCGGGGGTGATCTCCACCGACCCCGATGCATATACCAGCGAAGCGGTGACACCCGCTTCGCGGAGGATGCCTCCGAGGATGTTGGGATATGAGGTGGCGATGCGCTTGCCCTGCAGCGACTGCAGCCCCTCATAGACCATGTCGTTGGGGACGGCAACCGACAGACGGCAACGTGCAAACCCCAGGTCCCGGACCACGTCCAGTGCAAGGGCCTGCTCATCGAACTCGTTGCGCCCGACGATTCCGATGTCGGCTACTCCGTCACGCACATAGGCGGGGATATCATCATCCCTGACGTAGAGGAATTCGATGGGGAAATTGGACGCATGCTCCTTGAGCACCCGGGCGTCAGACCCAAACTTGATCCCACAGTCCTTGATGATCTGCAGCGACTTCTCGCTCAGACGTCCGCTCTTTTGGATGGCAATCCTCAGTCGTTCCATGATGTTCATTCCTCCTGGATATACAAAAGCCTCCGCTGCAGGCGGAGGCTTTCTGTGAAAAGTCTAGGTATATGCTATAGCCACCCCATGCCTATGGTCTGAGTTCCACGTGATGATGATGGATGGTATGGCTGTATGTGTTCATATCCCTACAATACCCAAGGTATCCGTGCGTGTCAAGCACGCACGGTATATCCAATGAATGATTATGCACCAATGTGCATATTATTTTTTCTTCTCGTCGTCGATGACCTCGGCTTCGCCGGGGATATTCACGGTGTTCATTGCCTCATGCAGGGCTTTGGTTGCACTGCGGATCCTAAATGCCCAGACTATTGCACCGACACCCACCAAGAATACCACCACGCCCACGACCTTGACGATCACAGCCCCGACAGTCGAGGGGAAGAGGAACATCAGCAGGGCGAACACCAGCGACAGGACGGCCTCGAGCACCAGGCCCGACATGGAGAATCCGCTCTTGCGCAGCGAGTATGCATCCCAGAACGCAACGATCGAGGAGATGGTCAGCTGGATTCCCAGGATGATCGTCAGCACGGAGAGGACCTTTGCCTTGTCCATGATGATTGCAAGGATGACGACGGTAAAGCCCACTACGATGTTCACGATACCCTTGAAGATCGTGGCACCCTTGTTGTAGGTCTGGAACGGGAACTGGCTGATCGACACCAGCGTGGTAGCTCCTGTGACGACACCCGCAATTCCCATGACGATGACGGCAACTTTCATAAAACCGCCAGTGCCGAAGAACATCCAGCACCCCAATGCTATGACTATCAACGCCGAGACAAACGGCAACCACCAATGGCTCTCAAACGAGTTCTTCATCTTGGTGCCCATCTGGTTATTTTTCATGATGATCCTTCCCTTCCAGCCATGTGGCTGCTATACATAGTTTCGTCAAAGTCTCACCCAGAGTAAAGCCTGTGGGGTGGCTTCATATCACAAAACCATACATTTTCGTACGAATATCAGGATGCTGTCCGGCCGTTGGAAATGGCCATGGGCTGTATGCCCTCCAGCTCCACGTCGATGATCAACAGGGAGTTGGGTTCCACCAAGCCATTTCCCGTAGGTCCATAGGCAAGGTCAGGAGCTACCCAGAAGCGGTACTTCGAACCAACGGGCATCAGCTGAAGGCCCTCTACGAACCCATTCACTGCAATGCGGGACAATACCAATGCCTCCGAACGGCCCCTGATGTAGGTGCTGTCGACAATGGCGCCATTGAGCATGGTCACCTGGTAGGCGATGGTCACTTTGTCCGAAGCCTTGGGCTTCTCCCCAGTGCCTTCACGCAACACGGTATACTGCAAGCCACTGGAGGTGGTGGTCACCCCCTCCTCCAGCTTGTTGGCAGTGAGGAACTGCTGGGCCTCGTTGAGGTTCTCAGTCGCCATCTGCTCGATCTTGTCCTGCAGGGCCTCGATGCACATGGTCTGGAACTTTGCCAACAACGCGTTGGTCTCTTCTGTGGTAAAGTAGCTCTCCGACCCATTGCCAGCATCCAGCACTCCTTTGAGGACATACCCGATGTTGGTGTCTATCCCCTCACCCTGGTCAAGGGTACGGAACGCTGTGGACATGGTGGCGTAGCCAAAGATATAGCTCAGCTGCTCATTGAATTCGGTGGGCTTGCTGAGGTGGATGATCGTGGTCAATGATTCTGCTGGGTCCTCGGCTGTGGAGGCACTTGCCGGTGCTGCGTCTGCCGAGCGCAACGCAGGTTGCTCAGATGTAGGGGTTGGGGTTTGCGTTGCGGTCTTTCGGGAGCACCCTACCAGGGCAGCGAGGCATACCAAGCAAGCCATCACCGCCGTTAGCACATGAACTCTTCTCATGTAGTCTGTTCCTTTGTGTACGGACTATCCGACATGCATGCAATGGGTGCCCAAACCCCGTTCACCACAGGCTCTGCATGTCCGACAACAAAAAATGTACCCCACATTTGGCAAAAGGTCTATCATTTTCCTATCGGAGTTATATGAAAAAGTACCCTCCGCCATGAATCCCCTACAACTGGAGCCTATCTTGTGGACAGTACTCCGTTTCAGAGGTGGTCGATCATGGAGGAGCGATTCAACTTGCCAGCAGGGATTCACTACACGGCTTGGGGATCATGCCTAGTAGACGCTGTTGCCACGGCTGTCAATTGCGACGGTCACCGGGAAATCCTTGACTTGGATCCGAAGCAGGGCTTCTGGTCCAAGTTCTGCAAAAGCGACGACCTCACAGGAACACACGGTGGAGGCATACAATGCACCACATCCCCCATAGGCTTGCAAGTAGACCGCCCCCGTAGCCACGATTGCATCGACCACCGCTTGGGAGCGTGGCCCCTTGCCTACCATCGCAGCCAGCCCCATGTGCAGCAGCTGTGGCGTGAATACATCCATCCGTGCGCTGGTGGTTGGACCGCACGACCCAATAGGCCTGCCCATGGGAGCCGGCGATGGCCCCATGTAGTACATGCAGGCGTTTCGCAGTTCAACCGGCAACGGCCAGCCCTTTGCGATGGCGAGGTCCAGCAACCGGTGCACTTGGTCCCGGCCCACCAACAAGTCCCCGTCGAGCAGGACCTGGTCGAAGGCACACAGCTGCCGTAGCTGCTGTTTGTCGGCAATGGGGAAGGAAAGTCTCTTTGGTTGTTCACAGGTCATCGTCAGGATCCTCCTCCGATGCAAGGACATCATGCACTTCCAGTGTCTTGGCACCCCACCCTTCGAACTCGAGCACGACTTTTCTGTCTGCCCAGCAATTGACGGAGACAGCCACTGGCATTCCGGCAATATGGGTCGGGGCAGCCAGCACCGACACATCCAATGCAGTCACCGTACCACCAAAGCCACCTGCTCCGATGCCCAGCGCCTGCACGTTGGAGAGAATCTGCTCCTCCAGCTGTGCATACCGCGGATCATCGTTGGGAGTTCCAGCGCGCTTGAGCAGTGCCTGCTTGGAGAGTGCGGCGGCGATGTCCATCGTCCCGCCGACTCCAACGCCAAGGAACACCGGAGGACAGGGTTTTCCCCCTGCCTTGGCCATGATGTCGACGACAGCCTGCACCACGGCATCTGGCCCACCGGTGGGATTGACCATCCGCACGCTGCTGCAGTTCTCGCTTCCAAACCCCTTGAGCAGGATGCCAATGCGCAGCGTCCGCCCCTCCACCGGGTTCCAATGGAACATGACCGGGAGATTGGTCTGGGTGTTCTTGCGCTCGAACACCGGGTCGCTGACGACCGACCTGCGCATATTGGCCCGACCTACAGCATCGGAGGTTGCCTGGTTCACCAGGTCCTGCAGCTCCTGCATCGAGATCGGGCAATCAACAGGATAATCTATATAGGCAACGAACATGCCGGTGTCCTGGCACATGGGAAGTCCGCTCCTGCGTGCCTCCTGCAGGTTTGCACCAATCATGTCGAACACACGCAAGGAAGCGGAGCACCGTTGGATCTGCTGCGCATCGCCACCTGTGGAGATCAGCTGCTGCAAGTCGGCAGCCTGCTTGTTCCGTGCAACATCCAGAGCCTGCTGCACATCGGCACTGAGCTGTACTGCGGCTGTCGCAAGGGCATTGGAGAGGGAGTCCTTGATGCACAAGCCATAGGGGGTATACTCCTCGACGTTCTGCTCGGGGTTGTTGGGGTCATACAGCCACGGCCGTACGGTCAGCCACTTGGAGAGCAGGTGGAGCACCAAGAGGCCAAACGCAGTACCAACCATCAGGCCCATGACATCTGCGATGAAGTCTGCGAACTCCATGCTCCGGCCAGTCAGCGGCTGTAGCAGCTCCATGGTCACCCCGATGACTATCCCGATGAGCAAGACTTCCATCGCCGCAAACCCGGACCACGAGGTCAACCGGAGGTTCTGCGAGCTCATGTACCGTTTCCAAGAGGGAGTCTTTCCTGATCCAGGAATCCGGATGCAGGCTATGAAGAGGCTGAATCCCAATGCAGCGTAGGCAAGCATATGGGCACCCTTGTCGGCGAAAGGAAGCCATGAGAGATTCATGTCGATCATCTGGGATGAGGGCAGCAGCGACAACAGGACAATCGTCCCGCCGATCACCAGCGACAGCGCAATGCCCGTGATCCTGATAATCTTCTGCAACGGCAGCGGTCTATTCATCTACAGTCTCCCTGGTATGCATTCTTAGCTACCATCAGCTCCTGGACCAACGCCAGGAACTTGCTCTTGTCGTCAAATCCACGAGGCGCCGCCAACCGATGGGCAGGTGTCTCGCAGATGAGCCGCTGCACCACGATCTCACTGTCGAGATGGCGCAGCATCCTCACCGTATCCAGGGCATGCCGCCTGACACTGGCACAGGCCACCTCCCCCTGGAGGTAGGAATCGAACAACCGCGTCCCACCTGGGATGTGGAGGTTGTGGATCTTCACAGCCTGCACCTTGCTGTCGTTGACTACACGTGCAGTCTGCAGCTGTTGCTCCGGACCTTCACCGGGTAGGCCAAGTATCACATGGGTACACACCTTGATCCCTGCGTCCAAAAGCCGCCTGGCAGCATCCATGTAGCACGCCACGTCATGGCCACGGCCAATACGTTCAAGCGTCTGGTCATTGCCGCTCTGCAGTCCCAGCTCCACCCACACATCATGGACACGGTCCTTGCAGGAAGCAAGCATCCGCACCACGTCATCATCCAGGCAGTCTGGCCGGGTGGAGACAATCAGCTCCTGCCAATTTCCCAGCTCCAAGGCTTGCCGGTAGAGGCTCTCAAGTTCCTCAAGCGGGGCATAGGTATTGGTCCATGCCTGGAAGTAGAGTGAAAACAGCTTGGCGTCATACCGGCGGACAAGAAATTCCTTTCCCCGTTCGATCTGGCTACGTATTGAAACAATCCTGGAGTCCAGGTCGTTACAGCTTCTGGGTGTGATTCGGCGCGAGAGATCCTGCATGAACGGGCTGTCGTGATACCACTTGCTCTCAGTCGTCCGCTGGTACATGGCGCTTGCGCCAGTACCGTCGCAGTAGGAACACCCCCCGCTGCGGTCAGCGGCCCTGTTTGGGCATGAGAAGCCAGCGTCTACGCCAATGCGCCAGACGCTGGTTCCATACGTGCGCTGCAGGTACCCCCGGTAGGTATTCCAGCGGTCATACTTGCCCGTCACCACAACTCCACGTATAGGGCCATCTTCCCTTCGATCGTCGAGCCAAAGCCAAAGATGAAGTCTCCGATGGGGGTTCCAAAACCAACCCCAAGCCCAAAGCCCATCTCAAAGCCGGAGAGCTGGGTAAACGGAGCATAGGAGGGTGGTACCATCGTATCGGTGACTCCATTGCCAAATGGATTGAACGAGTCACGGGCTCCGATGCGCATCACTGCCTGCAGGTAAATCGGATAGCCATTGGCATTGAACACATGCTGCCATCCAAAACCTGCCAGCAGATAGTCGCGCACCAATGACCGTGCACCATAGCCAGGCATGCCTGACCAAGAACCAAAGTCAAAGTACGAGGAGGAGAGCTGGGGTGATAGGCGGGATGTCCCGATACCAACGTCATACCAAATCGAGTCGGTGTCGTATGCAACCTCAAACACCTGCTTTGCAGAGGCATGGAGGCTGTAGGCCAGGGTGCTCCTGTCCATGCCAATGTTGCCAAGGAAATCTACCCGCAGCCCCTCCATGGGGAATGAGCCCATGGGAAGCCCAGACCATACGACTCCGGCCTCAAACATCGGGGTGAAGAGGAACAGGCCGTTCCACTCCTTGCCAGGGATAACAGTCACATTGGATGGGACCTGCATGGCACCCAAATATGCCAATGACAGCTTGGCTCCAAAGTTGAAGCGGCCAGCTGAGAGGAAATCCAACGTCAGCTGTGCATCCAAGGACATGCCGAAGTCGATGGAGGAGATCTTGCCGGGATTGGCTATATCGTTGACCACGGAGAGTGTCCCCGCCGAGAAGCCTGCATTGGTGGTGAAGTTCAGGCGCGTAGGGGCAGCTCCATAGAACGGATAGTCAAACAGCACCTTGAGGGTGACGGCCTGGTCTACTGAGGCCATCAGGCTCAGGTCAAAGTCATCATTGGTCAGGTTGTTGAAGATGACTCCAATGTCGAGTGATGGATTGAACTGCATGCCAAACGAACGTCCTGGCCCAAAGGTAAAGGTAGTAGGACCATGGGCACCGAGATAGAGGCGTCCAGGAGTCTCTGGATAGGAACGTGTCTGCACCACCAGCTCCACCAATACGTTCCCATGCTCATCCGTTCCTACTGGCCGAAGGTCAAAGCTCACCGCTGCAAAGCGGTAGGTAGCCTTGAGCTTGCTCATCACCGTGGCAATCGACTGCAGGGTTGCAGTGCTTGTTTTCTGTCCCAGGAACGACCTGACAGACTTGAGGCTCATGGGGGTAGGAGTCTCGTCGCCTTCAGAGACATCCTCACGGACAACCTCGATGATGATCGACTCAGGCAGCTCGTAGTATGGGCCTCGGGCGGTGGGATCGATGAACTGCAAAGGCCTCGTCAACGATATTTTATCCACTAAAGCCTGCAATTCGGGCATCATTTCCTCAACCCCGACCTTCCCTGCAGCTGTTATCGCTTCTACACTGAAAAAGTCATAGGTGCTGAACGATCCCAACTCAGGGGTAAGTACCACGTCTGCGAATGGGTATTGTGGCAACACGTTCTTATTGGTGACGATCGAAAGGCTCTGGGTAAGGACCTGCGATATTGAATTGAGTTGCTCTGCAGGGACAATCTGGTCATTATTCACATCGCAGGCAATGACGATGTCGGCACCAAGCAGGCGGGCAAGGACCACGGGCATGTTGTTGACCAGGCCACCGTCCACGGCCAAGCGTCCGTCTCCAATGGGATATGGTGGGAACACGACAGGTATGGAGATGCTGCTGCGGATGGCAGTGGCGAGCGATCCGCCAGTGAAGACAATCTCATCGCCAGTGACGGCATCGGTTGCAATGCAGCGGAAGGGTATCGAAAGGTCGTCAAACGATTCGAATGGAGCTACATTGGCAAGAGCGGTATTCAATAGCGCCAGGATCCCCTGGTCTCCGACCAAGCTTGGCCCGCTGCCGATGTTGCCATCGCCAAACCCAACGGAGAACATATCGGCGTTGATGCGTTCGAATGGTCCTGTAATCACAGGGGCATTGGCTTGGCCACTTGAGATCAATACCTGGGCCATGTTGTTGTCCTCGATCATCCGACGGATGTCCCCAGGAGAATATCCTGCACTGTACATACCGCCGATGAGGGCACCCATGCTGGTGCCCAGCACCATGTCGACCGGGATTCCCAGCTTCTCAACTTCCTCGATGACCGCGATATGGGCAAGACCCCTGCCACCACCACCGGAGAGCACCAGCGCGACAGTTGGGTTGCGCCCTGCCACCCCTTCAATTGGCTGGATGATCTTGCTCAGCTCCGCCATGCTCACATACTGAAGCAATCCAGAGTCGTTGGGAATGACAGTAAACTGAGATCCCTCGCCTGCAAAGATAGCGCAGGAGACGAACAATGCGGCGACAAAGACCGCAACCCGTTTGGTTGATTTCATGACAGCACCCCTCTGTTGGTGAAAATACTCAAATTGTGACTATCCGAGAACACTTCCGACAAATGTCGGGTTCCCATTGAGGAACGACTGCCAGTCAAGTTCCTTCTTCGTGGCAAGTTGAAGCCGGTCAACCCAGAGCAGCCCGTCGGCGGTGGCAATGGCAATTCCCACGCCCTTGCGGGAGCACACCACAGTACCTGCAGGCACTTGTGCCGGTACAGATTCTTTGCCAGCGTCGGCAACAGGTCCCACTACCGAGGTAATCATCAAGGGGACGCCATGGAACAATGTCGTGGCCTTGGGCCACGGCAGCATGGCACGCACCTGACAGTGGATGGAGGATGCGCTGCGGTTCCAGTCTATGGCACCGTCCTCCTTCTCCAGCTGTCTGGTGAAGGTTGGACTCCCCTGCTGGGGCGTTGCATGGAGCGTACCGTCCTCAATTCCATGCAGCACGCCAATGATATCATCAGCTGCACGCACACTGACCATCTCGGTCAAGGAGGCGGTAGTCTCGGTTCCCGACAAAGGGAAGGTATCACAGAGATACAAGTCCCCGCAGTCCATTTCCGATGCGATGCCCTGGATGCTCACAGCACCTTGTGCATCACCTTCCCAGATGGTGTATTGGATCGGGGCGCTTCCGCGGTGACGTGGCAAAGCAGAGGGGTGTATATTCACTGCACCGCGGGAAAACAGAGAGAGGAACTTGGGCCCGAAGAGCCGTCCATAGGCAAAGGAGACAAGAAAATCGGCACCTGTGTCTGCAATGAGACGGCGTGCATCACCCAACAACCGCTCAGGCTGGAGTACGTGCAGACCCAATTCCAAGGCAGCTTCCTTCACAGGTGACGGTACAAGGGACTTGCCCCGGGCACCGGGGCGGTCTGGATTGGTCAGGACACCTACCACATCAAAATTGGATGCGATTGCACGCAGGGACGGCACGGCAATGGCCGGCGTCCCAGCGAACAGTATCCTCAAGGGATTAGCCATCTAGCGGCTCTTCCTGGTTCGGACCTTATTGCGTTTCTCGTAGGCCTTGACCATCTTCTCTTTCTCCTCGGGATCGAGGCGGTCGATGAAGAGGATGCCACTGAGATGGTCATTCTCATGCTGGATGACACGGGCCATCATTCCATCAGCCTTGAGGGTAAAGGGTTTGCCTTCCACATCCAGTGCCTGGATCGTGATGCTCTGGGGACGAATGACATCGTGCCAGACACCAGGTACAGACAGGCAGCCCTCTTCATACGGCACTTCTTCGACAGAGGTCTCGATGACCTGCGGATTGATGAACGCCTTGCGTCCTTCGCCACGGACATCCACGACGAACAAACGTTGGTTCACACCGACCTGAGGTCCCGCAAGACCGACACCGTCGGCCTCTTTCATTGTATCAAACATGGCATCGACGAGCACGCGCAATGCCGAGCCAAACTCGGTCACATCGGTGCAGGGATCAGTCAATGCTTCATCTCCATATGTGTATATATCTAACATGCCACACATGATACTTGCAAAGGTGGAGGGGCGTCAATGTGCACAGGCAAGAGCATGCCCCACAACCAATACAGAAGCAGACACCAGGCAAAACATCCATTGCTGCTGCACACTAGCTGGTGCAGCTGCTAGGCATCTTAGAACACCTTGATGTCATTGGCTTGAGTGCTGGTAGTACCCTCAAGCTTGATGGGCGTGCCATTCTTCCAATACAACCCATTGCCCACTGAGTTTGTCGTTTGATTTCCACAGATATATATGTCGCTTCCATCCATAGTTATTCCATTGGCAAAGCTCTTTGAATACCCATCTGGCAATTTGCCCAGTGATGTTTCTTTCACCCTATTTTTCCACCAGATGGGGTCATTCTCAATTTCCCCCACAACGTACACATCTTCACCATTGACAAATACCTCCGCGATCCCAGAATTCACATTATTATCCTCTACAAAATAAGCAGCAGATTCATCGCCAATTACGGAATATGCTCGGTTAATGTCAGGACCCGTTAGGACATTTACCCTCGAATTACCAAATAAGACTATAGCATCGTTTTGTTTTGAAACTCCTTGAAGACTCCAGCCATCCGTTGGATTTGTAATATCCGTTCGGTCACCATTGACCCAGTAGCAAGTCCCATGTTGGGTTGATCCATCACGATAAAAGAAACTACCCATGACATAGATATCATCTCCGATAACCGTCATATGAGTGACAAAGTAGTTGTAGTTAGCATCAGCGGTCAGTGTATAAGGAATCGAATGAGATGTCAGATTCCAAATCTGAGGTGTTCCACCTACTGTCCCACATGCATAGACTTGGTCTCCAACAGTGATGACATCATTAAAATCAGTAATGCCACTAGCTGAAGCACAGTCCTTGAAAGCATTGTCATTGACCCAATAGCCAACTTTTCTCTCGTTGGTAGCTGAGTACTGCGATCCAACAACATATATATCAGACCCCCGTGTAGTGATTGCTTTGGCATCTGAACGTGAGGCATCGCTCCATGCGAGTTTTCCGTCTTTCCAATAGGCAGCGTGATGGTCACGATTAGCATCAGTATAGGAACCTGCTACATACACGCTTTTTGCCGAAGGCCCATCATTGCTGCAGCTCAAGAGAATCCCTACGCTGCAGATCATCAGCATCAGTACAGGAACAACCAACCAAGTTTTCTTATTCAGTTTCATCAAGACCCCTCCTCATATGGTAAAAAAACGCTACCCCTAGAATCAAGGTAATACAGGAAGGAGACTATTGCCAGACAATTCACCCATGTAGCTCACAGCATCTGTAGCGGATCCACATCAACCTCGACATAGATGCCCGAAGGGACCTGGAAGAGTTGCATGGCCTTGGAGAGGACTGCATGCAGGGCTCCGGGATCTTCACCACGGAGCATCACATGGTGCCTCCAGTTGCTGGATATCTTCTCGATCGGGCACTGGCTATAGCCAAACAGCTCGGGCAACGTGGTGCCCAAGGTTGGGAACTGGGCTGCATACTCCATGCAGAGGCTATCCACCAGATTTGCCAGATCCTGGGTAGCCTCCTTGACCTTCTGCTCGTTGCGGCCACGCACAACCAGGTTGACCATGCGCGAATAGGGAGGGAATCCCGTCTCCTTGCGCACCGCCATCTCCTGGGCATAGAATCCGTCCACATCGCCGGTACAGGCATAGGTGACGGCAGGATTGTCGGTACGGTAGGTCTGGATGACGACACGGCCACGGTCGTTGTACCGCCCTGCCCTCCCGCTGACCTGCACCAACAAGGAGAACGTACGCTCCTGTGCCCGGAAATCAGGTATGTTCATGCCACTGTCGGCAAGGACGATCCCCACAAGTTCCACCCCAGGGAAATTCAATCCTTTGGCGACCATCTGGGTTCCCAGGAGTATATCGGTCTTTCCACTGCGGAAATCGGAGAGGATCTGGGCAGTGACATGCTTCTCCTTGGCCACGTCGGTATCAAGGCGTGCAACCTTGGCAAAGGGGAACATCCGAGCAATGTCCTGCTCGATCATCTCAGTTCCAAATCCAGAATATGATACGTCCAGGGACCCACACTCTGGGCATACGTCCACCGGCTTGCGCTTGTAGCCACAATAGTGGCAGACCATTTCACCACCATGCTGCTTGTGGTAGGTCAGCGACACGTCGCAATGGGGACACTTCATCTCATACCCACAGGATGTGCAATGGAAGAAATAGGAGAATCCACGGCGGTTGAGGAACAATATCACCTGCTTGCCACGGCCCAGGACCCGGGACATCTCATTGCGCAGCTGACGGCTGATCGTGTCGATCTCTCCCAGCATGTTCACCACCTCGACGGTGGGACGCACGCCACCAGCCACGCGGCTGGGCAAATCCAGCCGGCGCATCTGCGTACCGTCCTCCATGAGCTTCCACGCCTCCAAGGAGGGTGTGGCGCTCCCCATCAGCAGGGTTGCGCCATGGACTTGGCAGCGGCGCTGGGCAATCTGCCGTGCATGGTAGCGGGGAGTAGAGCCTGACTTGTAGGAGTTCTCATGCTCCTCATCGATGATCACCAGCCCCAAGTTGGAGAATGGGGCAAAGATTGCGCTTCTCGCTCCTATGACCAGCTGTACTTCCCCACGCTGGATCTTCCGCCACTGCGCCAGGCGCTGGGATGGAGTCAATGCTGAATGGAGGATGGCTACTTGCCCACGGAAACGGCTGACCAGCTGTTCCGACAGCTGGTGGGTCAATGTGATCTCAGGCACCAGGTAGATCACCTGACGCCCTGAGTCGATCACCCGCTGGGCTACGTTGAGGAACACTTCTGTCTTTCCCGAACCCGTCACACCATAGAGGTAATACATCGGAACCTCTGCCTTGAGCACCTCTTCGATAGCATGTTCCTGGGCAGGAACCAGTACCTTCGGAGCCTCTGATGGTACATCCTCAACATCCAACGCCGGCATCCCGCTGTCGCGCTTGCCACCGGGTATCATGGTCTCCAACGCCTCGCCAGAGCTACAGAGGTAGAACTTTGCCATCCATGAGGCAAGCTGCACATGTTCCTGGCCAAACAACGGCTCTTTGTCTACGACACGCTTGACCGCTTTGATCTCAAACTTCACATCGGGCTTCACGTCCGTGGTGGAGACCACGTATGCAGTCAGTTCCCTCCGTCCAAAGGGTACGATGACACGTACCCCGGGCATGACGGAGTCGGCCATGGCTTCATCCACCAAGTAGGTGAACGTCTGGTCCAATGGCAACGCCGCCAGCACATTGGCATAGCGGCTCATCAGGATCTCCCGGGTACGGTGAGGGAGAGGTATTTCGCCAGCTTCTTCAGGTCTTCCCAGACAGGGCGTCTGTATTGGTCGGGATAGCGGAGCACCCCCGCGGGATGATAGGTCACCACCAACGGGATGGCGCCATAGGCATGGAAGCGTCCCCGGAGCTTCCCAACCCCCTCGTCGGAAGCCAGCATCGCCTGGGCAGCTATCCTTCCCAGGCACAAGATCGAGCGCGGCTGTACCAGCTCGATCTGGCGCTTGAGGTATGGCATGCAAGATCGCATCTCAGCAGGTGCAGGATCGCGGTTCTCTGGTGGATGGCATTTGACCACATTGGCAAAGTAGACATCCCGTTTCCTGTCCAGCCCGATGGAGGTCAGCCACGCGTCCAGGTATTGTCCAGCACGTCCGACGAACGGGCGTCCGGATGCATCCTCGTCGCCCCCAGGACCTTCTCCAATGACCATCACCAACGGCTGCATGGGGCCTTCTCCGAACACGGTATGCTGGCGCACATTGCACAAGTCGCAGGAGGTGCAGTTCTCCACCATCTGCTGCAATTGTTCCAAGGAGCACCGCTGGACATCCTCGGATGCATGGAGCAACGGCTCGGGAAAGAGGGATTCCACCAACGGCGTAAAGTCGGGAGCAGGTGCAGCAAGAGGCCGTTCGTCAGGCAAGTTGCCCTCCGAAATAAGTCTCTGGGCATCGGAAATGACATCCCACATCTGATTCAGGCCATCGTTGGCCAGTGTCCTGCGAGTAAGCAGTTCATCTTTCTTGTCCATCGCCAGCCTCCTTGCCATTGGGTACCAGTTCCTCGAACCAGGCATATTCATCACTATCATATGAAATACGGGAGAGATACAACCCATCCGACGGTGCTGTCTTGCCCGCCATCTTGCGGTCCCTGGCAGCAAGGCGCTGGCCAAACTCCTCCACGCTCTTCCCTTCGATCCCCATCTGCAGCATGGTCCCGACCAACGAACGAACCATGTGGTAGAGGAAGGCGTTGCCGCAGATCTTGTAGACCAGCACGTCGTCTCCCCAGATGTCCTTGGTCCAGGAGAAGCAGGACTCGTAGATATCACGCCACTTGCTGGGACATTGGTCCCCTGCTCCCGTGAAGGTGGTAAAGTCATGGGTTCCGACCAGCTGGGCGGCATAGCCTTGCAGCAGCTCGAACGGAGGATAGTTCCTCACCTCCGTCACGTGGGCGGCATCCGTTGGCTTCATGTTGCGCTCGAGCTTGATCAGATAGGTATATTCGCGGGCCATGGAGGAGAAGCGGGCATGGAACGTCCCGTCCACCTCCTCGCTGTCTATGACACGGATATCCTTTGGAAGCAGCCGGTTCAGGGCCACGGTGAATACGCTTGCTGGTACCGACTGGGTTGTGATGTCAAAATGGCACACCTGCCCCAAGGCGTGGACACCAGAGTCGGTCCTTCCACTGCCTTGAACTTCCACAGGCTCCTTGAGCATCGTCAGCAGCGCCTGCTCCAAGGAACCCTGCACCGAATTCCCGTTGTGTTGTCTTTGCCAGCCATTGTAGTCGGACCCGTCATAGGCGACGGTGAGCTTGATGCGTCGCTTTCCTGCTTCAAGCGGCCACTGCGCCGGTCGGCGCCAGTCGCTTCGCGCCATCAGGAATCCTCCCGTACCAATATCACCTGTGCAATTGCCAGGGGATCCTCATGGGTGATGGAGATCAGCACACGGCAACCCGGGGCTGTCTCGTTGAACATCCGCTCGGTACTCCCATACAGCTGCAGCCCCGGCTTGCCATGGCAGTCATTGACCACAGCCACCTCGGAGGGAACCACCCCGCACAGCCCACACCCCAAGGCCTTTCCGAAAGCCTCCTTGGCTGCGAAGCGTGACGCAAGGTACTGCGCCCTCCCGGATTCGGTGAGCAACGAAGCCTCCTCAAGCTCATCTTGATGGAACATGCGCGTCAGCACATGTGAAGTGAGTTTGCCATCGGACATCCTCTTGATGGACACGGCGTCGATACCGATGCCAATAATCATTCGTTTCCTCCGGATTTCTCGAATAGAATCCTGAACTGCGACGGCTCGGCTGAGATGGAGACGTTCGCACTGTTGTACAACGATTCTACGTACGAGAGGAAGACCGGTGCCTTCGAGATGCCCGGCTGTGTCACGTAGGAGAAGTCTACCGATGCCGTGATGGCGGTCGGGTTGACCAGGTAGATCAGATCCTCGTCACCGGTGATCCTGATCCCAACGGTGTCGGGGACCAGCGATGCTGCCTCCAATCCAGGGGGCATCAGCACCTGGAGGGGAACCTGAACCTGGCGCACACCAAGGGTCGTGTAGTGGATGAACATATACACGGCTATGGCGAGGACTATCGACAGGACCTTTGCAGGCCAGTTCGTGAGGATGCTGGCAAAGAACTTATTCCGCTTCATCTGGTGGTGCCTCCGTCAGTTCCTCCGGCGTGACGTCATGGTAGCTGAACAGTGCCAGGAGCATCCGCTTGACCGTCGGTGGATCAAGGTCGTAGTAGAGGTTTGCATTGTAGGTCAGGGAAATCGCACCCGTCTCCTCGGAGACGACCAGCACGATAGCATCAGATTCCTCGGCCAGTCCCAACGCAGCGCGGTGGCGTGTTCCGAAGCTCTTCTTGATGTCGGTCTGTTCGCTGAGGGGAAGATAACAACCGGCTGCGATGATCTTGTTGCCCTGGATCACCATTGCACCGTCATGCAGCGGGGTATCATGGTCAAATACGGTGAGGATCAACGAAGACGAGAGGTCGGCGTTGAGCTTGGTACCGCTGTCTATGATGTTCTTGATCCCCAGGTGGCGCGGGAACACCAGCAGCGCACCACGCCGCTTCGAAGTCAGCACGGTGCATGCGTTGAGGATCGTATCAATCTGGTCGCCGGATGTCTGGGAACCAATACGGAAGAACCGGCTGCGGCCACCCCATATCTGGGTGAACGCACGGCGCAGCTCCGGTTGGTAGACGATGGTGATGAATATGCAGATGGGCACCAGCATGTACTTGTACATCCATAGCAGCGTGTCGAGCTTGCAGATGTAGCTGACTGCATACGCAGCGAACAAGATGATGACCACCTTGATGATCTGCACCGCCTTGGTCTGTGCGACCGCCTCGTAGAAACGGTAGAACAACCAGGCAAGCACCCCGATCTCCACGATGGGGCGCAGCACGTTGAGTATGGTATTCACGATGTCGGTGCCCATACGGCCAATCTCCTTCAGGCGTTCTCGTAGTCGGTGCCAGTCCAGTTCAATGTCCGGCTCACGGCCTTGCGCCAGAACCGCACCTTGCGGTCCCGGACCGCCTCTTCCATCTTCGGCGTCCATCTATCCTGTTCACGCCAGTAGGAGGAAAGCTCGTCCATGTCCTTCCACAACCCAACGGACAACCCAGCCACATACGCGGCACCCAACGCAGTGGTCTCGACCACCGCCGGCCGGATGACCGGGATCCCAAGCAGGTCTGCCTGGAACTCCATCAGCGGCTTGCTGTTGGTAAGCCCACCGTCGACCTTCAGGTTCTGCATCTTGATCCCGCTGTCCGCCTCCATGGCCTCGAAGATATCATTGGCCTGGAAAGCGGTCGCCTCGAGCACCGCACGACAAATATGGCAACGATTGGCAAAGCCAGTCAATCCTGCAATCACTCCGCGGGCATCCGCACGCCAATAGGGAGCGAACAAACCACTGAATGCCGGTACGATGTACACGCCCCCACAGTCTGGCACTGAAGCGGCCAGTTTGTCTAGTTCCTGCGCGTTTTCTACGATCTTCAGGTTGTCCCTTGCCCACTGCACCAGCGAGCCGGCGACTGCCACCGAACCCTCCAGCGCATATACTGGTTCTTGTCCGGCGATCTGGTAGGCAACGGTGGTCAGCAACCCCATCTTTGACTCGCACAGCTTGTGTCCGGTGTTCACCAACAGGAAGCATCCGGTGCCGTAGGTACTCTTGCCCAACCCCTGTGAGAAGCAGGCCTGGCCGAACAAAGCAGCCTGCTGGTCGCCCAGGATACCACACACGGGGATCGCACAGCGCAGCGGCCCGCTGGCCGCTGTCATGCCGTAGATGGTCCCCGAGGAGGGGACGATGGTGGGAAGCGCACACTTGGGGATCTTGAAGAGCTTCAGCAACTGGTCGTCCCACTGCAGGGTACGGATGTCCATCAGCATATACCGCGAGGCGTTGGTGACGTCGGTGACGACACTCTTGCCTCCGGTGAGGTTCCATGTCAGCCAGGTATCGATTGTCCCAAACACAGCCTCCCCCGCCTCTGCGGCAGCACGCAGGCCAGGGACATTGTCCAGCAACCAAGCAATCTTGCTGCATGAGAAATAGGGGCTCATGATCAGGCCAGTCTTGTGCTGGATGGCGGTTGCGTCGGTCTCTTCCTTGACGCGGTTGATCAATTCGGTACCACGCAGGTCCTGCCAGACAATGGCGTTGTACCAGACCTTGCCCGACTTGGGGTTCCACGCAATGATTGTCTCGCGCTGGTTGGTGATGCCGATGCCCTGCACCTCGGAACCCTGCACGGATGCCTTGCGCAATGTCTTGATGATCACCTCGGCGGCATTGTCCCATATCTCCCACGGGTTGTGCTCCACCCATCCTGGTTGGGGAAAGATCTGCTCATGCTCTATCTGGTGCGATGCCACGGGCATTCCCGTCTCATCGAACAAGATGAACCTCGTGCTGGTGGTTCCCTGGTCTAGCGCGCCGATATATCTCATGAACAATCCTCCTGTCTCATTCATATGATTATAGCCCCCATCCCACCGTTTTTGTACTTCTTTCTGCAAAAAAGCACGGGTTCATACCCGTGATGGTTATTCTAGGAGATTGGACGAGCTCATGGTATACTTACACACATCATGAAACTCAGAGAGATAGTTGAAATCGTACAAGGCACCGTCGTTTGTTGCGACAGCCACCTGGACCAAGACGTCAAGATGGGGTTCTCCAGCGACCTCATGAGCGACGTCCTGACGCTGCTGGCGGACGACATCCTCCTGATCACGGGGCTGTCGAACAACCAGGCCATACGGACTGCCGAGATGAGCGACATCACAAACATCCTGTTGGTACGCAACAAGCAGCCGAGCCAAGCCATGATCGACATGGCCATTGAGCTCGACATTGCCCTGATCAAGACTCCGATGTCCTCCTTCAAGGCGAGCGGGCTGTTGTTCAGCAACGGCCTGTCTCCCGTCTATTGACAGAGGAGGAACCGGACAGCCCATGCATGCCGCATACCCCGTCACAGCCAAGGACTTCTCTCAGGCAGGCACTGCCTCAAGCAACATCAAGCGGACCCTCAAGCAGCTGGACATCCCGCCGCAGATGATCAAGAAGATCGTCGTGGCCACGTTCGAGGCTGAGGTGAACGTCATTGCCCATTCCTATGGCGGACAGGTCGTCTGCGACATAGACACCCAGAAGGTGGTCATCCAGGTCATCGACACGGGACCTGGGATCCCAGACCTGCCATTGGCCATGACCGAGGGGTATTCCACGGCATCCGAAGAGGTGCGGGAAATGGGATATGGAGCAGGCATGGGGCTCCCCAACATCAAGAAGAATTCCGACGCGCTTGACATCTACACAGCTGAGGGCGACCACACCCACATCACAATGACCTTCAACCTGGGAGGCTCGGCATGAACGAACCAGTGTTCCACCATACCCTGGCAGTCCGCCAGGAACGGTGCAGGGGATGCACCCACTGCATGAAGAGGTGCCCCACTGCCGCAATCCGCATCGAGGGGGGGCTGGCGAGGATAGACAGCGAGCGCTGCATCGACTGCGGCCAATGCATGTCGGTATGCCCCCACCATGCAATGGTCGTCGAGCAGAGCTCGATGGACCAGCTGCTCTCCTACACGTGGCGCGTTGCAGTCATCCCAGCGGTATTGTTCGCACAGTTTGACGACAAGGTCACCGTCAACATGGTCTGCAAGGCACTGTACGATTGTGGGTTCACCCATTTGTACCTCACCGAGATGGGGGTGGACATCATGCGTGTCCTCCATGCCACCAATGTCGACAGGGAAAAGCCATTGGTGAGCAATTTCTGCCCCGCAGTTGTCCGCCTGATGCAACTGCGCTATCCCCTGATGCTGGACAACCTCTCCCTCATCCGTACCCCGGCGCAGCTGACCGCCATCTTTGCCCGAGCCGAGCTCGAGGCACAGGGGTATCCGCCTGAGGAGACGGGGTTGTTCTACATCACCCCGTGCGCCGCAAAGATAGCGCAGATACGCACCGAGGGGAGCGATGACAACGAGCTGTTCCAGGGGGTCATCAACCTCGACTCCATGTACAATATGATCGAATCCCTCCTTGCAAAGGAGAAGCAGCGCTTTGCCTCGTGCGAGGATTCGTGGTTCTCCTTCCCCACCGTCACAAAGTCGGCGGTGGTGTGGAGCCTCTCCAAGGGAGAATGCCCGTTGCCCGGCGCACGGTCGCTTGCCGTGGACGAGATGCACAATGTGATCATGTTCCTGGAGGAGTTCGAGAACCAGGAGGATGTGAAGCTGGACTTCCTGGAAATGGATGCCTGCGCACAAGGATGTGTGGGTGGAATCCTCACCGTACGCAACAGGTTCTTTGCTGCCGAACGGCTGCGCCATTGGTCGGATAGTCTCCCGGAGAACCTCTCTGACGAACAACGCAGGCGCATATTGGCCTATGAGAACATCATCCGCCCTCGCCTGATGATGGAGCAGGTCCGTCCAAAGAGCTCGCTGAAGCTCGACGAGGACATGGCCAAGGCACTGCACAAGATGGAGAAGGTTGCTGAAATCCTGGAAATGCTGCCTGGCATCGACTGTGGTCTGTGCGGTGCACCGGCGTGCAGGGCACTGGCGGAGGACATTGCCCGTGGCAATGCCTCCCTGCGCCAATGTGTCGTGCTCAAGCTCAAGAACCCGAAGGAAGTGAGCGGGATCACCAAGATCTGGGGATCGCGGAATCCCACCACCTAGATGGGAAGGCGGATGCTCTGGACCGCAAGCAGCGGCATGGAAGGAAGCTCACGCTCCACCAGCTCGACACCAGCGAGGATCACCCGCGACTGACGCTCATCCAAGGCATGGACCAGTGTCTCGGCAGCTTCGCGCAACGCACGCTCGTCTACCTCCAGCATCTGCTGGCGCCTCATGGCGCGGAACTGGTCGTCTATCCCATACAAGACCCTGCGGAATCCCAAGATCGAACGCTCCTGTGGCGCCACTGGCCGCAGGTCCTGCCCGATCATCGAGATCAGAGCATCGGTGATCGTCTTCCCATCAAACCCCTGGGTTGCAGCAGCTGCAATGACCGAGCGGTAGTCCGCATAGGTGCCGGCGATACGTGGGTCACGGTAGGACGAGCAGGAGAATACCTGCTCCATGATGTCCACGTGGCACTCCACCCCGTAGGCCCCACCCTTGCCGCGCACCTGTTCCCACAGCCCATTGCCGGAGAGGATGGTGCCCAGCACCGACTGGGCAGTCTGCAATGCAGTGCCAACCCCAGCCGATATGGTGGCCAGCGCGGTATAGCTGACCGTCGATGGAATCCTAAACACCTGCGTCTTGTCGGAAAATGGTTCGGACAGTGCCCCGAAGGTCCGTTCCTGGGGCACCAGCAACAACCCCGATCCGTCAAAGCCATTGAGGAACTTGGCTGCGCTTGCCTCCACGCTGGGGATCTGCACCTCGTCGGCTGTCATGTGCATTGTCAGCCTCCCACGGCCGCACAGCAGCCGTTGAAGCGAGGAGAGTTCCGCAGCCAGCGAGGAGAGCACCTGGGAATCCTGCACATCGACAGCATCGAGCATCAGCCACTGGTAGATTCCCCCCAGCGCCTCCCCTTGGGTAAGGATCGGGTTGAACCCACAGGTAGCGCGCAGCGTTGCAAAGCTGTTGCCGGAGTACATCACGTTGCCAGAGTATTCGGTGCGCATGTCCACCACCGCGGCGGCAATACGCTGCACATCATCTACGTTGGCACCCCTGAGGAGTTGTCCCACAAGGTCCAGCGCCTCGTCGATATCGCGGTCAAGGGCCTTGATGCGGGTCATCAGCATGGTCTTGCCCACACCGCCCAGCGCGGTCCCCGATTCGACGAACTGGTACATGCCACCCGTCAGGCTCCGGATACGCATGGCAACCTCGGAATAGTCCATGTCACCCATGCCAGTCATCTGCATCACCCGCACATACAATGGCATGAGCAGCATCTGACGGTCATCCAGGTCATCCAGGTCGCAGGCGATGTCGGCATACACAATGCCATTGGTGAACTGCCCCTGCAGCCACACCGGCTGTCCTGCACAGGATACCTGGTGCTGCTCGATCCTGCGGATCTCCCTGGGCAAGTCGTCCAGGCTGAGGAACGGGACGGAACGCTCCGCCTCAGGATCCTCCTCCTTGTTCTCGAACGCCAGGAACTGCTCCTGCCGCTCCTGGAAGACCTTGAGCGACTTCTTGTCCAATGATTCGTGTATGGTCTCCAGCTGTTTGTCCAAGGTCGCCTTCTGCCGGGCAGTATGCCCTGCGTCCGGGATCACTGACAACAACAGCCGGTGGGGGTTGTCCACCAAGTATTGTTCGATCCACCGCTCGAAATACCCCTGCGAAGGATCGTCGGACTTGTAGCCCTCCTCCACCAAGGCACGGAGCTGCTGCAACGGCTGCTCGGTGCGGATCGTCACCGCAGGGTGCAGTCCCTGCATCCACCCGCGCATCGCACGGCTCATCGCACGGAACCCGTTGGGGATGCCACCGGCAATCTCCTGCTGGCGGAACTCCTGGCGCTTGAGGGCGGCCTCGACCTCACCACGGGGCAACCCCTCGGTGGCAAAGCCATGGAGGGTGTCCAGGAGGAATCTCTCTGCCTCGGAGGCCTTTGCAGGATCGATCCCCTTCCAGCCAGCGACGAACGGCATGACGCGGAAATCGCTTCCCATGCCGCTGACGGGGGACAAGTCAGTCCCCAGCTTTGATTCTACGATCGCCTTGTACAGGGGTGCACCTGGGTTGCCCAACAAGATATCCACCAACGTGGAGAGGGCTGTCAGCTGCAGGGGATCCTCGCTGTCGGTCGTAGCCCAGCTGACGGTCACCGATGCCTTGTCGGCATCATCACCCTCGCTGGGGCTGGTGACCGAAGTCTGCCTGGGAGCATTCCACGATTCACCGCGGGGGGAAGGCCCACATGCGGCCATCCGGCCGTATTGGACCAGGTACTGATTCTCCAAGAAAGCAAGGCGCTCACCGACTGGCAATGCACCGAAGATGAACAGGCGGCAGTTGGAAGGATGGTAGTTGCGGGCATAGAATGCCTTGAACTGCTGGTAGTCCAGCCCTGTGATCGCAGTGGGTTCTCCACCGGACTCATGCACATACGGGGTATCGGGGAAGAGGGCGCGCACTGAGTAGCTGCTGACGATCGAGTCGTGGTCAGCCCCATCGCCCAGCATCTCGTTGAACACCACACCTTCGAAGCGGAGGTTCCCATCGGCATCGGGGACCACGCGGATACCCTCCTGCCAGAAGGTCTCCTCCCGCAGCAATGGGGCAAACACGGCGTCGGCATAGACGTCGAAGAGGTTGTCGAAGTCCTTCTTCAGGGGGCTGGCTGCGGGATAGATGGTCTTGTCGGGGTAGGTCATCGCGTTCATGAACGTGTTGGTGCTCCCCTTGAGCAGCGACATGAACGGGTCCCTCACCGGGTATTTGCGGGAACCCGCGAGGACGCTGTGCTCCAGGATATGGGCGACACCATTGTCGCTTGAGGGTGGAGTGCGAAACGCAAAGGCGAAGAAGAGCTCTGGATCATCATTGACGACCTGGAAGACTTCCATTCCGGTGAGGTCATGTCGGAACAAGTATCCGGTTCCATGGTAATCCTCAAGCGGTTCGATTGACACCAGGGTGAAACCACTGATGGCATCACCTACCTGCAAAGCTTGTTCTTCAACGTTCAAGATGCCCCTCCTTGGAAGATTCTTCCTCCGTTGGACAAAGAAAAACATTAGCATGAGCTAGTCCAATTGACAACCCCATGGTTCTTCCCTACCTTTGGGGAAGAGGAAGAAAGAAGATGTATTACCTAGGAGCACATGTCAGCACCGCAGGGGGACCTGCCAATGCCGTAGCAAATGCACGGGCCATCGGGGCCAACGCGTTCGCCCTGTTCTTGAAGAACCAGAAGACCTGGAACGCGGCACCGTTGTCCGCGGCGGCCATTGCCGATTTCAAGCAGTCGCTGTCCGAAAGTGGCCAGGATGCACGCCATGTGCTTCCCCATGACGGGTATCTGATCAACCTTGCCAACCCCGACGAGGAGAAGCGGAGGAAGAGCCTCGAGGCATTCGTGGACGAGATGGAGCGCGCCGCCCTGCTGGGCCTGGACCGCATCAACTTCCATCCCGGTGCAACGCTGGGCCTCGTCGACGTCGATGCCGGGCTCACCCTCGTCGCACAGTCCCTGTCGGAGGCCATGGCACGGGTACCGGGCGTCAGGCCGGTGATCGAGACCACCGCAGGCCAGGGCTCCAACCTGGGCAACACCTTCGAGCAGCTGGCCACGATCATCGAGCGCACCCAGCAGGGCGACCAGGTGGGAGTCTGCATCGACACGTGCCATATTTTTGCTGCGGGGTACGACCTGCGCACAGAAGAGGCGTTTGAGCAGACCATGGGGCAGTTCGCCAGCATCATTGGGTTCGACCGCCTGATGGGCATGCACCTCAACGATGCAAAGTCGGAGTTCGCAAGCAAGGTGGACCGCCATGCCCCGCTGGGCTCTGGCAACATTGGGATCACGCCGTTTCGCATGATCATGCAGGACCGGAGGTTCGAGGATATCCCCCTCATCCTTGAGACCACCGACGAGACACTCTGGGCACAGGAAATCGAGATGCTGAGGGGATTCGCAAGATAGGAGGCTCGCCATGGGCAAGCTGTTTGCAACGGGTATGCAGCCGCTGCTGTTCGGACATCGTGGTTATTCGTCAATTGCACCGGAGAACACACTTCCGGCTTTCCAGATGTGCTTGGATAGAGGTATCCCAGGCATCGAGCTGGACGTGCACGTCTGCAAAAGCGGGGAGTTGGTCGTCATCCACGACACCAACCTCAAGCGCATTGCAGGTGTCGACCGCAAGGTCGAGGATTTGACGTTCCAAGAACTGCAGCTTTTGGACGTGGGCAGCCACAAGGATGCCTCGTATGCCAATGAGCGCATCCCCTTGCTTGCAGACGTGCTGGACTTGTGCGGTAATGCGGTATATTACGACATAGAGCTCAAGTGTGAATCCCCTGCGGACAACGGGGTGTCTACCGCGACATGGCAGGAAGTAGTGCAGTTTGGACTCCAGGAGTATGTCATGGTCAGCTCATTCAACCCGTTCACCCTGCGCACGTTCGAGAAGGTGTCATCCCGTGCAGTTCCCACTGCTGTGATCTATGCGGAGGACCCGGGAGTCCCGATGCCCCTGCGCCATGGCTGGGGGAGGCACCTGACCCACTGCACCTACCTCAAGCCAGACTTCCACCAAATAGATGCCCGCACCTTTGCCAAGATGCATACCAAGCATGGGTATCCCATCGTGGCATGGACGGTCAATGAGATGGACGACTGCAAGAGTCTGCTGGACATGGGTGTGGATGGGATCATCAGCAACAATCCCGCGGACTTCCTCGACCTCGTGAAGGAAGCCGCCCCGAGGACCTGCTAGTACAGGGACCGGTCAAGCAACGTGGAGGCGGTCAGTCCAAACTGACGGAAGGCCGCGTCCATCGCCTGCTGCAAGTCCTCGCCCCACATGACGACACGTATCTCCTCGGAGTTCTTCAGCACTTGCCCGTTCCTCAGGTCCTGCAGGATGACCGAGCCGTTGGCGAGTACCATCATGCCCCCACCCACGGGCACCACATCCGACACACCGGCTTTGCCAGCGATCAAGTAGGTGGCCTGTGGATACTTCAAGTTGATCGTTGCATAGAAGTCCTCTTCATCCAACTCCGAGATCTGTATGGGCTGCAACGTGGTTCCGTCGATGGCGAACTCGCTGACAATCGCATCGGTAGCAACTGTGGAGTTGCGCAGTGCACCCTGCAGCGTGAACTCCATCACGTCAACCAGGACACCAGCTGGGGCAATCGTCGATTTGCGGGAGTATGCCACGGTCACGGTCGATTGTCGCAGCAGGTTCTTGAGGTTTGCAACGGCCGCCGACCCGGCGGCACGCTCCAATTGCTCAAGTTCCGTGGTGATATCAATCGTGAAATTGATCTCACCAGTGCCTACTATGCCAGGATTTACAGGGGTAAACCCAAAGGTTCCCGTCTCGGCGGATGTCTTGAACGAAATATTGTCGACATAGACTGCCCCAACCCCGTCACGCGATTCGAACGAGGCCACGACTTGTGCCCCGAGCACCTTGGGTGACAGGAGCCGGCTCTTTCGCTTCACGGTCACGGTACAACTGGGGACTTCAGGCTTGAGCTTCGCAATGGAGATGCGCAGCGCACCAACATACGACTCGACACGTTTCATCAGCACATCGAACTGATACTCAGGCTCTTCGACAAATCCCTCCGTGGCTATGAGGGCCGCCTGTGCATATCCCACGATCGTCTCCATGTCACGGTTGTTCCGGTAGGCTTCGTCAGCCTGTGCCAAGATCGTGGAGATCCGCTTCTGCCTGTCGAGCATGGCATTGTACGACTGGGTCCGCTCGCTCTCCAAGATCTCCTTGTTGGCGACAGCCAACAGGTACACGGTAATGTTGCCGCCAGTGGATTTGGAGGTGGTATGGGTGATCTTCAGCCTCAATGAGGAGATTGCCGAGGACATGGTCAGTTCGCGGTAGTAGGAATCAGGAACCTCCCCACCGATATAATCGGAAAGCTGGTTCAGTATGTCGGTACAGGCATACAAGCGGGCATTCTCGGAGGTGGAGGCGGTTGCCTTCCCAATGAACGCCACTTGTGATGGGGAGACTTGCGGCTCATAGACCCATGAGGGCAACCCCTCCATCTCGGCGCGCATCTGGTTTGAGATGGATGAACATCCAACTGCGGTGAGCATCAGCAGGCAGATACCCACCAAGGAAAAAGATACACGGCGCTTCATGCGGCTACCAGTTGAGGATCACGACAGGCCCGATCTGGAACAAGACGTTGCGGGCCTCGGATACGGTTGAGTTGGATACCTGGGCCCAATACGAGCCACCCATGTGAATCCCCCAACCCCAATGGACGGAGGGGGTATGGTGATACCACCCCTCCCAGGTCCCACCAAAGATGAACGTCGGGTCCGAGGATGGGATGCGCACACCCACCCCGGCCATCACGGCTGCCCCAACGGCACCATCGCGAAGCAGTGTAAAGGAGGTATCGAACAGTGTTCCCAGCGAATACTCCACCTGCATGCCTGCCGAGAACGTCGCCTGGGTGGCAGTATAGGTGCGCAGCCCATTGGCCATCTCCACCCATGCACCGACGCGGAATATCGGTGCCCATGGGGTGATCGACATCGAGCGCATCATCGACAGGTCGATACCAAAGCCATTTCCATTGACCGAGAATGGAACGGAGAGGACACTGGTCCACATCGGCCCCTTGGCCATCGGCAGCCCCGGCTGCACGTCACCGACATATATCGGTGCATAGGTAGCGACGGTGCGGCTGAGGTACGGAAGCACATCACGGACAACCAGCAACGCCTCCGACGTACCGTCGGCTGCGGTGACGACATACCGTTGTCCCTTCTTAACGCCCTGTCCATCGACCCACGAGGAGAGGCTTCCCTTCCATGCATAGTCGAACGTCAGGTCATCGGTGACGATGGGAAGGATATCCAGCAGGTCATAGCGCAGCTGGTCATCAACCATGGAAGGAATTGCCTTCAAGGCAGATTTGATATCCTTGGCGGTCACAGCAAGCCCAAAAGTCTGGGACTTGCCGTTGTATGAGGCTATCAGCCACGCAGTAAAGCGAACCATCGTATTCTGGGCGAACGTGTCGAACGCGGCATCGGTCAGGACAAACGAGAGGGGCAAGCCCCCCTGGGCATCCAAGACCACCCGGGAGGCGATGCTCATGTCGATTCCCTTGGCCACAGCGACCATGACCTGGTCGTCCAATGCAGCTGTCCCAGTAGACCCGTCCATCTGCATGACGACGTCAGATACCTTGGAGAACTCAGTCGCCCAGAGGGAGCCAGCCACCATCGCCAAAGCGGCGAGGAACACGATGATTCTCTTCATACTTACTTTCCCTTTGCCCATTGCCCGATGATACCGATCATGAGCGAGCATGCATCGACCATCGCAGGAAGGGCAACCCATTCGTTGCGGCTATGGAGGTTGTGGGCACCGGTAAAGAGATTGGGACATGGGATTCCCTTCTCAGCCAGCCGTGCCCCGTCGGTACCACCACGGATGATGGTATCGAACAACGGCATCCCCAGCTCCTTTCCAGCTGCGTAGATGGCATCGATCACCTCGGGGTGCTCCTTGGCAGAACCTGCCATGTTGTAGTAGGACATCTTTGTCTCGACGGTGCACGTGCCACCGGGGAACAGCCCCTGTACCGACTGGCCCAGCAGCTCCAGCACCGAGATGCGGCGCTTGAGGTTGTCCAGGTCGAAGTCACGGATATACATGGTGACATCCACCTCGGTGGAGGTGCCGCCGATCTCCTGTGCACAATAATAGCCGTAGCGTCCATCGGTCGCCTCTGGGCTCTCCGCCTGGGGAAGCGCCATGATATAGGTGCTTGCCATTGTCAGGGCATTTACCATCTTGCCACGGGCGGCTCCCAGGTGGGCAGCCACGCCGGAGAAGCGGACCTTGACCGTCGCGGCGTTGAAGCACTCCGTCTCGATCTCGAAACGGGTTCCTCCGTCAAGCGTATAGCAGGCGACTGCCTTGATAGCGTCATAGGGGAAATTGTCCATCCCCGAGCCAGTTTCCTCGTCGGGGGTGAACATGATCTGCAGCGGGCCATGCTTGACCTGCGGGTGGTCCAGCAAGTATTTGACCACCGTCATGATCTCCGCGACGCCCGCCTTGTCGTCACCACCAAGCAACGTGGTGCCGTCGGTGACGACCAGCGTCTGGCCTACGTACTTCAAAAGCTCGGGATAGTTTGCAACGGATGTCTGGTACTGCTCATTGAGCTGGATGTCCTTGCCGTCGAAGGCCGGGATGACGCGAGGCTTGACGCCATTGCCCATCACATCGTCGGCGGTATCCACATGGGCCATGAACCCAATGGTCGGGGCACCTTCCACGTTGCCAGGGACATTGGCAATGAGGTAGCCAAGCTTGGTGAGGGTCACATCCTTCAGGCCAAAGCCCTTGAGCTCGTGCTCCAGCATCCGAAGCAGGTCCCATTGTCCAGCCGTGGAGGGGTGGCAGGTCTCGCACAGGTGCGGATCGCTCATTGTATCTACCTTCGCATAGCGGAGGAACCTATCCAGTATTGCATTGGGCTCTATATCGTATGTACTCATGTTTGCTCCTTGTCTCAACACTCTATAGTATTCCACAAACAGAGGGTGGCGACAAGGAGCGGATGTAAAAAGTGACCCTATGCGTTGAAATTATAGAGCTTGAGCATCGGGCGGACCATGTCCACCACGTTGTAGATCGCAAAGACGCACAAGATCAGGCCGGTGATGATCGGGCCACGGTTGAGCACGGCCCCCATCGACGTCACCGATGCCGCTATCGCATACGACGCCTCCGGCTCGGTTGTCACGCTCTTGAGCCACTCCTCGAACGAGGCGTCGGCATCGCCCTTGAACTCATAGTACCTCCATACCGACATGACCGTGGTTGCGACTACGCCCGCTGCAATCGCAATGGCGGCCGCTGCCGTGATCTTCCCCCAGAGCATCAGCTTGGGGATGCAGGCATAGACGATGCCCGCCACGAGCAGCACGATCGACCGTACCACCAGCTTCTGCAGGTCCTTGTAGAATGCTTCGCGCTGGTGGGGAGGCAGCTTCCTGGCAGTCTCCTCTCCCATCGCCAGCATCCTTGACTTGGCCTGCACGACTTTCTGCTCAAGCTGCGCGAACTCCGATGCAGGGATCAGGTTCCTGGCATAGTCCATCACCTGCTGTGGGTCTTCGCTGGTGGCAACCATGTAGCCGAACTCAAGGTATTCGCGGCCACCCTGCTCACCCAAGGCCTGCTTCAGGACCTCCTGCCCGTCAATACTCCGCCCATCAAGCCCACGGGAGACGAGCTGTACCACATCGTCCTCCATATAGGGAAGCACCACCTCCAGCTGCTCGTCCAAGACCCTGGACATGGTGCTGAACAGCTGCTTGTCCTCTATCTTGGCGTTCATCCGGTTGTTCCATCCCATGTCGCAGCCCGACAAGGGGATCACCAACAGTAGGCACAGCACCCGCTGTGCCCACATCTTCACAGTCCGTCTCTTCATGTTCTCCTCCTCCAAACTTTCTCAGCCAATGGAAAATGCCCATCCCACCACCATGGAGAACCGCAGCGCTCCTTGGGAGGGGAACAAGTCCCTGACTGTCTCATACTCATAGGCAAAGCAGCTGGATGGGTCGCGGACCACCAGCGCAGGCTCAACATACAGTCCACCCACGATGGGTTGGGTCCACCCAAGGATGACTTCATTGAGGAACTGGATATTGTTCTTGGGGCGGGAACGCCCCACGATGATGCCCACCTGTGCAATGGATACTGCTATGAACGGTCCGCTGCCCCATGGGTGGTAGTCCAGGAACAGCCCGGTATCCAGCAACCATGTACGCATGTCGTCCCGCTCGACGGAGGCTGAGAATGGGATCCTCAGCCCAAAGCCTGCGCCAATGGTGCAGGTGATGTCGACACGGCACTGCATGGAGTTGGTCCATGCGGCATCGACCACAGAGAGGTCAACGCCGACTCCCAGCCGCATTGGCTCTGCAGAAACCGAGACGGTGGCAAAGAGGGCCACCAACACCACGACACATAGCTTCCTGCACATACACGTACCCCCCGGCTTCACACTAGCACGGGGGGTATCTGGCAGCTATTTGCCAAGGGATATATAGCAATGGAGGTAGGTTAGGATTCCTTCTTAAGGCGCTTGCGCTCTTTCTTGGGGCGCTTGAAGGCATCCAGGGGGTCAGGCCCCAGCTCTTCTTCAGGTTCGTCGGAAACACCATTGGCAACGGCATCGGAGAACGACTTGGCCTTGGCGGCTCCCCCTTCCACGTCCACGCTGGCACCAAAGCCCGGGGATACTTCAGGGACATCCTTCCAGCCCAGGGCAGTCACGACCTGGTCCTTCTCCTTCATCGCCTTGCGGCAGATGAAGCGGACCTCGCCGCCACCATCGACATAGATGATCAGGCCCTTGCGTATCGAGACGATCGAGCCGGTGTCGATGCTCGCGATATCGGAGACATCCATCGACCAGACCTCCCGGCAATGCTGGCCACCATGGCGTTCCTTGCCGTCAAGGCGCTTGTACAATGCCAGCCGTTCGCTGTTGATGGTCAGGCGTCCACGGACCAGGTCGTCGCTCTCGATCACCGGCATCTTGCCGACAAACAGGCTATAGCCGACATCCTTGCCGGTGACATCCCGTACATCCTTCTTGGAGACCCAATACGAGGTATAGTAATAGGCTATGACCAGCAGGAACATCACTACGAACATGGTCCAGTAGATGTACAGGCCAAAGGTAGATGAGGGGAAGAACACGACCAGCGCGAATATACCGAGCAGGCAAATCTTTATCAGAAGTTTCATACCTCAGAATATATCAAATGAGACAGGCATTGTCACCAATAGGAACGGCCCTGCACGGGGACTCCATGCAAGGCCGTTTGGACAGGCAGCAGAACTGCTAGATAGAGGGATCTTCCTTCTGGAGGTTTGCCATCTGCTTCTGGTCCTCGTCGCTGAACATGTTGACCAACAGGCGGGCGCCCATCATGTCGGGGCTCTCCATGGTCTTGAGGCTATCTGCGAACTCCTGGAAGTCGGCCAATGTCTCGATGATCATCAGGCGGACGAACTGCTCGTCCTGCTGGGATGCTGTGAGGACCAGCTTGGTTCCATTATCCAGGGTCATGGTGATGATGCTCTTGTCCTGACGGATCTGCCATGACGGGGTATCCGAGTCAAACGAGTTGATGAAGTACCCTTCGTCATGGAAGCCGTCGGCAAGCGAATGCCTGACGAAATCGGCGGTGCGGAAGTTGGGGAACTCAAGCTCGATCGAGACCGTGTTGGGCTCCTCCTTCATGTGCATGGACTTGCGGTAGCCGCTGCCACCCTTGAACGAAGCGACCAGCAGCGGCGGAGCAGCCAAGGAGGCAAGGAGCATCGTCATGACAGCAACGCCAAACATCTCCGGGCCGATTGCCCCGGAGGACAAGCCGATCCCTGCGACAATGAGGGTCACCTCACCTCGGGGGAGCATGCCGCATCCGATACGGAACGCACCTCGGAGGTTGAACCCTACCAAGAGCGCCGGTGCTCCACAACCAATCAGCTTTCCTACGAATGCGATGCCTGCAAAGAGCAGTCCGAAGCCAATGACGGAACGCATGGCCTCGAAATCGACCATCATTCCCATGACGGCAAAGAAGACAGGTACAAAATAGTTGCTCACCTGCGTGGTCTTCTCGCTGATCTCATGGGCAACGTCGGTCTGCGACAATGCCAATCCCGTGATGTAGGCTCCGATGATCATTGCCAGTCCTGCCATCTCAGACAGTCCCGCCAGCAGCAGGGCAACGCCGAAGGAGACCTCGGCAATGATGGGGACGCTATGGATGCGCTTCATTCCCTTGGTGAACTTGGGAGCCACAAGGATTCCCACGACCATGCATATTGCCCAGAAGGCGACAGCCTTGAGTGCGACCAAGCCAATGGAACCCCATTCGATCGATCCGCCGAGCATTTCAACGGTCGTCACACCAACCACAACCGACAGGAGGATGATTGAGATCACATCGTCAAGCACCGCGGCGGCAAGGATCGTCACACCCTCGGGGGTGGAGATCTTCTTGTTCTCGCTGAGGATGCGTGCCGTGATGCCGATGGAGGTCGCAGTACAGACGGTTCCCAGGAACAGTGCCTCCGGATCCATGATCGAATGGACCTCAGGATGGAGGAGCACCGTGATGCCGGCGCCAAGGAAGAAGGAGATGATCACACCTCCGAACCCTACCACCGTCGCCTTGCCACTGAACTTGAGGAAGGTAGGAAGATCGGTCTCCAGCCCACTGTTGAACAGCAGGAGGATCGAACCCACCGTCGATATGCCATACAGCTCGACCGAGACGGGAATTGAAGATCCTGCCACCAGCGGGAACAGTGGCCCGATACCCGGAAGCGGAATCGCACCAAGTACATACGGGCCAATGATCATGCCGGCCACCAGCTCTCCCAAGACCTTGGGTTGCTTGAGCTTGCGGGAGAAGAATGCCCCGCAGAATTTTGTCGCGATAATGATCAGTCCAAGCTGAAGCACCAAAATCATCATTTCATGTGCCATGTACTCTCCCCTTTACGTGTGCATGCTTCTCCCCCCATTGGAACATGGGAGGGAGCCGAACTACTACAAGCCGAAAACAGAGAGGACGTCGCCGACAGTCTTGGCAGCGATCAGGCGCTCGCGTGCCTCAGGCGTCTTGATGACCATGCTGATCTCGGCAAGGAACTGGACATGGGGGCCCACGCGGTCATAGGGAGAGAGGGTCATGATGAAGATCTTGCTCGGTTCGCCGTCGAGGGACTGGAAGTCGATCCCCTCGCTCTTGATGCCGATGCATGCCACGAGGTCCTTCACGGCCCGTGTCTTTGCGTGCGGGATGGCGACACCATGCTGGATGCCAGTGGACATCGTCTTCTCGCGCTCCATCAGGTCCTTGAACGCAAGTTCTGCATCCAATACCTTCCCATCTTCTACCAACAGCGCCAGCAGCTCCGAGATAACCTGTTCCTTTGTAGTCCCTTCAAGATGGACCTTCACCAATTTGGGTGAGAGAATATTTTTCAGTTTCATGCCTAGAATATATCCATTTTCCTCTTGCAACTCAATGTATTGGACGCCTTCAGCTCATTTTCTTGCAAATGTGGCTGAAGCACCACCGAAGATACCCTCCTGCAACGGGTGGAGGAACACTTATGAACACACGAAACAAGCTCTGTCGGTTCGTCGCAATCACAATCCTGGCCATAGCCGCCATGGCAATGGTGGCTTGCTCGGAGGAGCGCACCCACTCGACAATGAAGCTGGAACTGAACAGCAGCCTCGCCAACGCAAAGCTGCTGGCACCTTCTGGTGTACCGCTGGAAGTGACCAAGTACGTCATTTCCGGCAGCGGGCCCCAGGGAAGCGTATTCAACGTGGAGAGCGCAAGCTCCACAGTCACAGTGGAGGGGCTGCTCATCGGCAACTGGACCCTCACCGCTACGGGAAGGAACAATGCAGGAGTGGACATGGTCCGTGGAAGCACCACGTTCCAGCTCTCCTCCTCACCCACCACCACGACATTGGAGCTCAGCGAGCTGGTAGGCAAAGGGATGCTGCGCGTATCGTTCGAATGGGATCCTTCGAGGATCTCCAACGCCAGGCTCGACCTTGAGCTTGCACCACAGGGGGGAAGCAGCAACTCCATCACACCGACGAGCATCGACTTGATCGGAGGCAGCGCGACCTATGTGGGCGAGCTCAACTCGGGCTCATATGTCGTGCAGGCACGGCTGTACGATGGGAACACCGTCGTCGCAGGATGCGTCGAGGCGATCAGGATCGTTGGTGGCAAGACAACCGAAGGGTCGGTCACGCTGACGCTGGACAAGTATCCCGACAATCCCGGGAGCATCCGCCTGGTCAACAAGCTGGGCATCCCCGTCGAATGCACGATCAGCGGCATCTCGTCCAAAGTGACGGCGATGAAGAGCATCACCACACAGCTGGATGTCCCAGATTCCATCTCCTCGTCGGAGCTGCAGGTAGCTTGGTATCTTGACGGAAACAAAGCCGCCACAGGAACTTCCTACACGTTCACGCCCAAGGCAGGTGAACACAGGCTGGACGTAGTAGCCCAGGGGCCATTGCTCGGGTCAGTTGGCTCGACCAGCGTACCCTTTCTCGCATCGTTGGAAGGGACGGCCGGGGTTCCGCAATTGGTCGCTTCCTATGCAAACGGTGACAACAGCCTGAACCTGTCGGGCACGACCAGCTTGGCGTTCACCTCGGATGGCACCCTCATCTTGGGCAACACTGGCTCATCGACCCTCCAGATTGCCAACATCCTCAAGGACACCATCACCGTTGGCACCACCTACCGAGGTGGCAATGGATTCTCGACCGTCGGAATCACCGACGTGCTGGTTGTACCTGATACCGACTACGTGATCACCGCCGAGACATCCGAACCTGGTGTGTCGATGTATACGTACAACCCAACTGGCAAGACACTCACCCCCAAGTACCACCGTGACGGCATACTCAGCACACGCGCTACCTTCACGGGAACCTCCACGCTGGTGTACGACCGGTACGAGGATGCGGTATTGGCAGCCGACCCCACGAGCAAGTATCTGCCAGCTGTGAAAGTCAATGCACAGTCCTTGGAAGAATGGAAGATGGGCTGGATGACCCTCTGGGGGACGACGGATGTCCCATTCACAAAAGGAACAGCTGCTGCGACATCCCCCGGGGACTGGAGCATGGCTGTCATCAGCAAGAGCGAGAACGCCATCAAGCTGTTGCGCCGTACTTCGATGAGCATCTTCGGCTACGATTGCCTGATCAACTACAACGCAACAGGAGCGACTGGCTTGTCAGGAGTCCGCAGCGTCGCCTTCTCAGATGACAACAATGCCATCACAGGCGCAGCAAGCCTGCTGTCGAGGTTCACCTTCGTCAGCAAGAATGTCTGGACCCAGACACAAAGCATCAAGGCAGGGGAAGCCAGCGGCATCAGGGCCATGTCCAACATCGACGACATCATCCTCTCGCCCAACGGGAAATATCTGTACGTGCTCTGCTCGGGGTCCAAGAACGTGAACGTCTTTACCATGGGAAGCGACGGTACGCTCAACTACATCGGAGAGCTCGACTGCCAGGAATTTGCTCCAACGCATGGTGCGGTCACACCCAATGGCGAATACCTGGTCCTCACTTCATCAATCAGCAACGAGATGTTGCTGTGTAGGATTCCTAAATAGGAATATTTGTAGCTATTACATTACAGCAACCCGTTTGGGTGGCTGTTCTTTTGGGCCAAGAAAAACCACCTCCCATACAGGAGGTGGCTATCACTACAGAAGCAATACTACTAGTTCTTGTAGACCTTGCGCTCGTGATAATCGGTGTGCAGCAAGTGATGGGCCTTCTCGCTCAACGGTGCACCCAGATAATCTGAGTAGATCTTCTTGATCGAAGGATTCTGATGTGAGCAGCGGACCTTGCTCTCGCGGTCATCCTCATAGAGGCCTTCGATTCTCTGCGTACGGTCTTCGTCGCACTTGGTGTAGGGCTGTCCGCCACCGGCGACACAACCACCACGGCAAGCCATGACCTCGATGAACTCGTATGGAGCGGGTTCACCCTTCTCACGACTGGCGCGGATCTCTTCCATCAGGGACTTGACGTTTGCCATGCCATGGGCGATGGCGACACGGACGGTCTTGCCGTTGATGTCCAGCTCTCCCTTCCTGACTCCGTCCAAACCACGCAGCGAAAGGAGATCCGGGCTCTCCAGATCCTTGCCGGTGATCAGGGCGTAGGCGGTGCGCACTGCAGCTTCCATGACTCCGCCGGTGTTGCCGAAGATGGTTCCTGCACCAGCATACTCGCCAATCGGGCTGTCGGCTTCCTCGGGCTGGAGGTTGTTGAAGTCGATGCCACTGCTCTTGATCAGGCGGGCAAACTCACGGGTGGTGAGCACCAGGTCGACATCGTTGAAGCCAGAAGCCTGCATGTTGTCGTCACGGCCGATCTCAAACTTCTTTGCAGTACACGGCATGATCGCAACCGAGTAGATCTTTGCGGGATCGACCCCAGCCTGCTGTGCATAGTAGGTCTTCGTCACGGCACCCTGCATCATCATCGGTGACTTGGCTGTCGAGAAGTTGGGGATCATGTCGGGATAGTACTTCTCCATGTAGTCGGTCCAAGCCGGGCAACAAGAGGTAATCTGGGGCAATACGCCAGTACCCTTGGTCAGTCTCTGGACCAGCTCGCTTCCCTCTTCCATGATGGTCAGGTCAGCAGAGAAGTTGGTGTCGAACACCTTGTCGGCGCCCAGGCGGCGCAGGGCTGCATAGATCTTTCCAGTAGTCACCTCGCCGGCGGGAAGCCCGAAGGACTCACCCAAGGCAACGCGGACTGCCGGTGCAATCTGCACTGCGACATGCTTGTCGGGATCGGCGACAGCCTTGCGGAACAAGGCAGTCTCATCCTTCTCATAGATAGCGCCAACGGGGCAGTGCGCAGCGCACTGGCCACACTTGATGCAGGGGCTGTCGTTGAGCTTGAGCATAGCGGCGGGAGCCATGACGGTTCCGTCACCACGACCAATGAACTCAAGGGCGAATACACCCTGCAGGTCCTGGCAGACCTGGACGCAGCGGCCACATTTGATGCACTTGACGGGATCGAGGACGATCGAAGTCGTCGAGGTATCCTTTGGCTGCATCTTCACGCGCACTTCGTAGGGCTGCTCGCGGATGCCGAACTCTGCTGCGAGGGTCTGCAGCTCACACTCGTTGTTCCTGCCACAGGTAAGGCAGGTCGAGGGGTGGGTGCTGAGCGTCAGCTCCAAGATCGTCTTGCGGACCTGGAACAACTCCTCGTCGTTGGTGATGAAGCTCTGCCCCTCGGCAACGGGAGTAGCACAGGCACGGACAATCTTGGCCGAGCCCTCCTGCTTGACGACACACAGGCCGCAAGAGGCCCATGGCTTCAGATCCGGGTGATAACAGAGGGTCGGGATGCGCACGTTCGCAGCCTTTGCAGCCTGCAGGATCGTCGTGCCTTCGGCGACCTCCACCGGAATTCCATTTATTTTCACATGTACCATACTCAATTGATTCCTCCTGGTTGACCCACTCAATGGATCTCGACGGCACCGAACTTACAGGTTTCCTTACAGACACCACACTTGATACAGGCCGACTGGTTGATCGAATGGGCCTGCTTCTTCTCACCGGTGATCGCACCGACTGGGCACTTGCGTGCACATGCGGTACATCCGATGCACTTGGCAGCGTTGATCTGGAAGGAGATCAGCTTCTTGCACTTGCCCGACGGGCACTTCTTGTCGACGATATGCGCCATATACTCCTCGGGGAAGAAATGGAGCGTGGAGAGGACTGGGTTGGGTGCAGTCTGTCCGAGTGCGCACAACGACCCCTTCTTCATCGCCAGGCTGATTTCCTTGAGGCGTTCGATGTCATCCAAGGTACCGTTGCCACGGGTGATCTTCTCAAGGATGTTGCACAGCGAGCGGCCACCGATTCTACACGGTGCACACTTGCCGCAGGATTCGTCGACTGTGAAGTTCAGGTAGAACTTTGCAACGTCAACGATACAGTCGTCCTCGTCCATGACGATCATGCCACCGCTACCCATCATGGAGCCGATCTTGATCAGCGAGCCAAAGTCAATGGGGGTATCGAGGTTCTCGTCGGTGATGACGCCACCCGAAGGTCCGCCAGTCTGTACAGCCTTGAACTTCTTGCCGTGTGCAATGCCACCGCCGATGTCGTATACGATCTCACGAAGCGTGGTGCCCATGGGGACCTCGACCAGGCCGGAGTTGCAGATCTTGCCAGTCAAAGCAAAGACCTTGGTTCCATGGCTGTCGTCGGTACCAATCTGGGAGAACCACTTGCCACCCTTGGTGATGATCACGGGAACGTTGGCCCAGGTCTCGACGTTGTTGATGACCGTCGGCATACCCCACAAGCCCTTGACGGCAGGGAATGGCGGACGGGGCATCGGCATACCACGGTGTCCTTCGATGGACTGCAGCAGTGCTGTTTCCTCACCGCAGACGAATGCTCCAGCACCCAGGCGGATCTCGATGTCGAAGTCGAAGCCACTGCCCAGGATGTCCTTGCCGAGCAAGCCATACTCGCGGGCCTGCTTCATGGCGACTTCCAGGCGATGGATGGCCAGAGGATACTCAGCGCGGATGTAGATGAAGCCCTGGTGTGCACCAATGGCGTAGCCACAGATGGTCATGGCCTCAAGGATGGAATGCGGGTCACCTTCGAGGGTGGAGCGGTCCATGTAGGCACCGGGGTCACCTTCGTCGGCGTTACAGACGACGTACTTCACATCGCTCTGTGCCTGCTTGGAGAAATTCCACTTCATCCATGTGGGGAAGCCTGCACCGCCACGGCCACGCAGGCCAGCGGTCTTCAGCTCGTTGATGACATCGTCCGGAGTCATGGAGAAGAGGACCTTCTCAAGGCCTTCGTAGCCTTCGCGGGCAATGTATTCATCGATGTTCTCGGGGTCGATGAAACCACAGTTGCGCAGGACGATGCGGAATTGCTTCTGGTAGAACTGGATGTCCTCGACCTGTGCATGCTTGGCGCTCTTTTCCTTGTCGTAGAGCAGGCGCTTGACCTCGCGGCCCTTGATCACGTGCTCGGCGATCAGCTCCTTGGCATCCTCGGGCTTCACCTGTACATAGAAGGAGTCCTCGGGGAGGATCTTCACGATCGGGCCCTGCTCACAGAAGCCGAAACAACCGGTCTTGACGACCTGTACTTCGTCGGCTACTCCCTGGGCCTCACATTCGCTGATGAGGTTCTGGTAAATCTGGTCGGCGCGGCTGGATTCGCAACCGGTACCGCCACAGACCAGGATATAGTTTCTGAACGCCATTATTTGCCCCCGTTCTTGATGATGTCAGCTGCCGGACGATCATAGACATGATCGGTGACCAGCTGCTTGCCGATGATATGCTGCTTGACGATCTTCTGGACCGTAGCTGCATCGACCTTCCCATAGATGGTGTCGGGCATGCCGGGAACGAGCACTTCAATCGTGGGCTCCACGTAGCACAGGCCCATGCAGCCAGTCTGTGTGACGGCGACATTGTCGATATTGTTCTCGTCCAGTTCCTTGAGGAATGCATCCAGGACGACCTTGGCGCCAGAGGCGATGCCACAGGTTCCCATTCCGATGATTACCTGGCAGTCCTTTCCGTCAATCTCACGCTTGCGCAGATCATTCTGCTTCTTCTCGCGCAGCTTGCGCAGTTCTTCGAGAGTCATCTTTGCCATTGTATCTAGCCTCCTTGGGCTTTCTTTCCGGTATTAGGCCAAGGGTACTTCGGTGCGAATGCCGTCCAAGTCATCCTCCTGCGACTGCAGGAACTCCTTGAGAAGCACCAGCGAGCCCGCGCTGTTGAAATCACCGAGGATTTCCCGCAGTTCGTCTGTATGTGCCTCCCAGCTCCCCGATCCCCGCGATGTGGACAATGTCCTGCTCACGTTGACCTGCGAAGCCGATGGATGACTGAATACCGCAACCAAGGTCGAAGGAATGTCCCCAAGTGGTGGGGTATCGACGTTGTGCAGGTTAAAGCTGAACCTGATCGTCGTTCCGACTCCCTCGGTCGATTCCAAGGAGAACGCTCCCCCCGAACCTTCCACCGATTGGACTAGGAATGGAATCCCCAGCCCTACCTTCCGTTTCTGATGCTTCACACCGTCGGTGTAGAACGGGTCAAGGACCCGTGCCTGCACACTCTTGCTCATCCCCTTGCCGTTGTCCGCCACCGAGAACCGGATGAACGAGTCATCCTCATCTATCCCGATGGAGACGCACGTACTGTTCGCCTCGAGCGAATTCTGGGCTATGTCCAGAAGGAAATCACACAGGAACATGTGCATCTAGAAACCTGCCTATACCGTTGCCCGTGTCCTAGTTGAACTTTGCGATGATGCCAGGGACCATGTCCTTGGTAACCTTGCCGAATACTTCCCCACTGACGGTCATGACCGGAGCCAAGCCACAGCAACCGACACAGCGGACAGCCTCGAGTGAGAACTTGCCGTCTGGTGTCACTGCACCGACTTCCAATCCGAGCTGCTTGTGCAGCGCGTCGATGATGGCGTCGCCACCCTTCAGGTAACAAGCAGTTCCCAGGCACACTTGGATATTGTGCTCGCCGGGCTTGGTCAGTTTGAAGAAGTGGTAGAACGTCACGACACCCCAGATCTTCGCAAGGGGTACGTCGAGCAACTGGGATACCTTGTCCGCTGCTTCGCGGGGGATGTACCCAAATTCCTCCTGCACCTTGTGGAGAATCATGATGAGATTGCCTGGCTTGTCCTTCCAGACGTTGATGAATTCCATCAACTCATCAGAGAAATTGCAATCGTTTTGTACAGACATGGAACCTCCAAAATTCCAGAAATTTCACACCCCGCCATAGTACCTCAAAACAAATCAAAAGTACACTATTTCCTAGTATTCAAAAGAAATATGTACCTTTGGAGAGGTTTTCAAGAGGGGCTTTATATCCCTTTTTTATCGATTATTAGGATTAGTATCACATATGTTTTCGAATAAAGCAAAAAGAATCCGATATTATTTCACCAAACCGGACAACAAAATCATGTTTTTCCTTGTTTGAAGCCCATATGAATGAATAATACCTCAAAATTGAATATAATATTGTTTATATTCACTCAATCGCGAGATATTATCTCAAGACTGCCGTTAATTTTCTAAAAAAATATTTATTGCTACAAAAATACGTTTAATAATCTTTTCGTCACACCAATACAGACTCAACAAACGCTTTGTCTAGATTTCACATACCAGCCGTCGCATTCAAACAAGCGTACAAGACATTTCCATGCAAAAACAAAAAGAAATCGGCGAAATAATTCTTCTTGCAAAACGACGCCGTATCCCATACAATTTTGTTATTATCCTATTTGTTTAGGTTATTATGCTCTACGTCACATCAATAAGGAGTTATCAATGAACAACGACATGCTTATTAGAACAACCCGATATTATCGCGCCCTCAACAGGCTCAAATCCGTCGGACTTGAGAAAGTATTTGCTCACAATCTCGCCGATGCAGCTGGTGTTTCCGCTGCCGTTGTCAGGAAGGACTTCTCACAGCTTGAGATCCACGGGCAGAAGCGCGGTGGCTATGCGATCAACGACCTGGTGGTCCGCTTGGGAGAGATCCTTGGCAAGGGCGAACCCCAGAATACGATCATCATCGGATGCGGAAGAATCGGAAAGGCCCTGATGCACTACAGTGGATTCGAGCCAGATGGGATCAAGGTAGTGGCAGGGTTCGACGCCGACCCACTGGTATATAGCGATGCTTCAAACCCAGTGCCCGTCTACTCCATCAGCCGCATCGACGACATCGTCGAGGCGCTTGACGTGAAGGTGGGCATCATCACCGTACCAGAAGCCGCTGCGGCAGACAGCTACGAACGGTTGCTCAATGCCGGTGTGATGGGCATCCTCAACTTTAGTCCTGTCACCCTCAAGCCCCAGGCGCAGGCAGACGGCACCCTGCCCGTCGTCCACAACATCAACATTGCCTTGGAACTGGAGCAGATCTTCTACGAGCTGAAGTTCCCCAAGAAGCAACAAGACTA
>CAYXIH010000002.1:1382-4248 GCA_964465155.1 uncultured Sphaerochaeta sp. | reverse complement strand
TGGAACTGGAGCAGATCTTCTACGAGCTGAAGTTCCCCAAGAAGCAACAAGACTAACAACCAAGCAGGCAGCCACCGGAAACGGTGGCTGTCCTTATAATATCCGGGGAGCTGCAGTCGAGCCGCGCCGAACCAGCGAGCATCGATATTCGACGCGGGTCACCTCGCGCGACGGCTCCTCGTGCTCCATGTCAAAGCGTTGGCGCAGCAACATGATCGCCCGCTTACCCTGCTGGACAATCTGATGGTCCACCGTCGTCAGCGATACTCCGTTGAACTTCGATGGGAAAATATTGTCAAAGCCACACACGCTGTAGTCACCCGGGATGGAAAAACCCATGTCCGTGATGGCATTCATCACGCCATAGGCAACCATGTCGTTGATCGCCACCATGGCGGTCACCTGGGGGGACTGTGCGATGCATTGCTGGGCCAACTTGTAGCCCGTCTCGAACTCGATGTTGATATTGTTGATTTCCGTAGCAGGCTCAATGTCCTCGCTGAAGATCGACAGCGGTCGCTCGCCCCATACGGAACGGACTCCCTCCAGCCTACGGGTGCGTGCGCTATGGAACTCGTTGAGGCTGGTCGAGATGTAGGCGATGTTGGCATGGCCCAGGTCACTCAGATGCTGGGCAACCAGACGCCCTGCGTCGCTGTTGTTGATCTCCACCGTATCCATCTGCAGCTCCTGGTGGAAGTCACCAACTGCGACCACAGGCAGGAGATCGCTCAGCTCGGCTGCGAGGCCCCCCTGCTGTGGGATCATGGCGAATATGATCCCGTCTATCTGTTGCTGCCTCACCAAGTCCAAGATGGCGCGCTCCCGTTCCAAGTCCCAATACGTATTGTAGACAATTGTCCGGTACCCGTTCTCGATAGCCTCCATGTCCATTCCCTGCAGCAACGAGGAGAAATATGGATTGAACACCGAAGGACAGATGATCAGGATATTGCGCACCGAGCCGCAGGGCTTGCGGTAGCCAAGCTGGTCTGCCGCCGACTGCACCTTCTTGATCGTTGCAATGGAAAAGCGTCCCAACATCTTCTTCGATAGGATCATCGATGCTGTAGCGCGAGACGTTCCAGCCTGTACCGCAACGTCGTCTAGGGTCGTCTTATTGCTCTTCATGTCTTCCTCTGCTGGAATCGTACCCCCTTTTTCATGGAAAAGAAACATATTGTTCATTAAATTTTCAACAATTCTTCAACATAATTCGTTGAAAGTTTTTATTGACAGATGGTTGTAGCGTATCTAAGCTGGATTTTGGAGATACCAAAAAGGAGGGTGCACAACTACGTGTTCCCATTGGCGTCTCCACACGCTTCGCTACAAAAGGAGAAAAAAATGAAAAGAATCACTGCTGCTCTGCTGATTCTCGTGGTTGCCTGCTCCCTGTTCGCAGCTGGACAGTCAGAGGCAAAGGCCGACAAAGACTACAAACTGGTCCTGAAGATGAGCCATGTATTCGCACCCAACGAACAGTTGACCAAGTCGCTGGCCATCGTATGTGACAATATCAGCGAACGGACCAATGGAGCCATCGAGATCCAGCAGTACCCCCAGGGCCAGCTTCCCACCTACAAGGATGGAGTCGAGCAGGTTGCCATGGGCGCAAACTTCATCTCGGTGGAAGACCCCTCGTACCTCGGAGACTACATTGCAGACTTCAATGCACTGGTAGGCCCGATGCTCTACAAGAACTTCGACGAATATGAATACCTGATCAACACCGACTTGGTGAAGGGTATGGTCAAGCAGCTCGAGGACAAATACCGGATCAAGGTCCTTGCCCTGGACTACATCTTCGGTTTCCGCAGCATGATGACCAACAAGACGATCAAGACTCCCGCAGACCTCAAGGGAATGAAGATCCGCACACCCGGCAGCCAGCTGTTCATCGACACGATCAACGCAATGGGTGCAACCGCTACCCCACTTCCGTTCTCCGAAACCATCTCCGCTGTCCAGCAGGGCGTCGTAGACGGCCTTGAGGGGACCATGGATGCCTATGGCACCAACGGAAGCAGCGAAGTCGCGAAGAAGATGGCACTGACCAACCATTTCCTGGGAACCTGCGGCGTCTATATCAATGCAGACGTCTTCAATGCAATCCCCGAGGAGTATCAGGTCATCATCGAGGAAGAGTTCACAAAGGGCGCTGCCCAGATGATCGGTGAGATCACCAAGAACTACGATACCGCCAAGGCAAACCTGGAAGCACAGGGAATCACCTTCAATGAAGTTGATCACGATGCTTTCTCCAAGGCTGTCGCCCCCGTCTACGCCAACATGAAGGGCGTGACCCCCGGCATCCTGGACACCTACAAGGCCGAACTGGCAAAAATGCCCAAATAAGCTCCCCCCACCATACGTTCACCGGCAGTCTCTGCCGGTGAACGTCTATTCTTGGAGAACTCCGATGAAACTCAACATCAAGACCATATTGTCAAATATAGAGGAAATCCTTGCAGGCTCCTTCCTCATTGCGACCACGCTGCTGGTCATCCTCAACGTATTCATGCGCTATTTCCTCCACACGGGCATCTATTGGTCCGAGGAGGTTGCGACCGGCTGCTTCGTCTGGAGCGTCTTCGTAGGTGCCGCGGCCGCCTTCAAACGGCACATGCATGTCGGCATTGACCTCATAGTCAACAAGCTCAAGCCGATGCCCCAATATATCGTACGCGCGATAGTGGACATCATCCTCATCCTGCTCAATGGATACATCACGTACATCGCAGTCCTCTACCTCAAGATATCCGCCCGCAAGCCGACACCGGTCCTCGGAATCTCATCGGCGTTCATCAGCAGCTCGATCCTGGTCGGGTTCGCGTTCATGGCGGTCTACTCGGTCATATTCTTT
>CAYXIH010000002.1:0-1282 GCA_964465155.1 uncultured Sphaerochaeta sp. | reverse complement strand
GTCCTCTACTGCATCATCATCGGCAAATTCGTCTACAAGGAACTGAAGTGGAAGCACTTCTTCCCGATCATGAAGGAGACAATCTACGGTACCAGTTCCGTAGTCCTGATCATCGTGGCCGCCAATGTGTTCGGCTACTACCTCAACTGGGAGCGCATCCCCCAGATGCTGACATCCTGGCTCTTGGGAATCACCCAGAACAAATACCTGATGCTTGCCATGTTCAACCTGCTGCTGCTGGTGGTAGGAATGTTCCTCGAAGGTGGAGCAGCCATCATCATCCTCGCACCACTGCTCGTCCCAGTGGCAACGGGACTGGGAGTCAATGTCATCCATTTCGGACTGATCTGCATCGTCAACATCATGATCGGAGGACTGACGCCCCCGTTTGGCTCGATGATGTTCACCTGCTGCTCAATCACAAAGTGCAGCCTCAGCAACTTCACGCGGGAAGTCATGCCATTCATCCTCGCCTTGATCGTCGCGCTACTGCTCATCACCTATATCCCGCAGATATCATTGCTCGTGCCAAATCTCATCTATGGAGTGGCCGCATGACTCAGGAGGACAACATGCTCATCATCGGCCACAGGGGGTGCAACTACCCCTATGTCAACCAAAATACCATCAGGGCCTATAGGACTGTCGTGGAACAGGGAGCCACCGCGTTTGAGTTTGACGTCCAGCTGACGGCTGACCACCAACTGGTGGTAGTCCACAACCTCGACCTCTCAAAAGTCTCAGACGGCAGCGGCCTGGTCCGCAGGCATTCTCTGAGCTACATCAGGAAGCTCCATGCAGGAAAAGCCGAGAAGGGTCTGGACCAGATACCCTTGTTGAGCGAGGTCCTGGACATGGCCGCTGGCTATCAGGAAGCGGAACGCCCGGTCCTCCACCTCGAGCTCAAAGGAGACGGGACAGGTCTTCCGACAGGGGATATGATCAAATCCTACCTGGACGCAGGAAAGCTGAGGATGGACGACATCCTCATCAGCTCCTTCAACTGGCATGAGCTCCAGCAGATCCGGACTGTCCTACCGACAATCCGAATCGCCCTCCTGGATGGCTCTCTTCGGCGCAAGGAGCTGCTCAAGCAGTTGCCTGGGCACGAACAGCTGTTCTCACGGATATTCAACTACGGCGAAGAGGACTATATGATCCCATGGTCCACCGACATGCAGGTCAATGGCCAGCTCTACCGCAAGGAAATTGCAGACGACGCTACGCTTGCAGTCGTCATGCAGGCCGTTGAGCATGTTGTACATGGGGACTGCTACAACCA
>CAYXIH010000001.1:152756-160306 GCA_964465155.1 uncultured Sphaerochaeta sp. | reverse complement strand
TAAAATAAAAAGAAATAGATGAATGAATAGGCCGCCAACTTCGGGTTGACGGCCTTCTCATTGATTATACTGTGTGTTTTATCTCATCCCAAATCTGATCCATCTGGGAGAAATTCTCTTCAGTGAGTTCTATTGAACGTTCCTTGCATACGGCTTGCATTGCATTGAAGCGTCTCTTGAACTTCTGGTTGGCCTTATGCAAGGCAGTAGATGGACGCACCTTCAGAAATCTTGCAAGGTTGACGACTGAGAACAGCAAGTCACCCAATTCTTCCTCAAGGTGCTCCTGTGAGAAATCAATGGCGCTCTTTGCCTCGATAGTCTCATCCAGCTCCTCACAGACCTTGTCGATGACGTCTTGTGTCTCTTTCCAGTCAAAGCCAACTTTACGGGCCTTCTTTTGGATCTCATAGGCTGCTTCAAGTGGAGGAAGGCTCTTGGGAACCCTGCTGAAGAAATCTTCATCCGAATTCTTCTTTCCCTCGACATTGACCTTGATATCATTCCATTGGGTAAGGACCTGTTCAGAGGTCTTGGCCGTGGCATCAGAGAAGACATGGGGATGTCTGCGTACAAGCTTCCTACAAACTTCATTGATCGCATCAACAGCTGCAAAATCGTTTTGTTCCTGATGGATGTTCAGCAGCATGCACATGTTGATCATGATGTCCCCGATCTCTTCACGTTGTTCAGGAATATCCTTCTTGGCAAGTGCATCAATATATTCGAAGGATTCGTCCTGCAGAGCCTGGACTACATCTTCACAACGTTGTTCTCGATCCCATGGACAACCTTCTGGTGTCCTGAGCATCTGAGTGATATGGAACAGGTTGTGCATGGCACCATCAAGGTCCTTGGCATCTTCATATGTATAGTCAATCATCGTATTGTATCTCCGTTGCCAAATGATACATCAAACACATATTGTAGACCAGTACCGTCGGCAATTGAATTCCTAGTTGACAGAATATACATTATATTTAGTAATATAATATTTAGATTAAGGAGTCTGTGGATTCAGTTGAATCCATCCAAGGTAGTTCAATCTACTCCAGAAGACATTGTTGAAGTTGTCTCCACTCTCTGGTGTCGCATTGAAAGCCGCAAAGATATGGAGGTACATGTCGGTTGCTGTAGTTGCGACTTGATTGTAATCATTTTCGTAGGCAGTAGGATCATGTTGTGAAATAGCACTATTGGTGTAATAAAAAGGTTTGCCATTATACCTGAGCAGCGTATGCAGCTTCGTCGTATCATCTTGAGTTGCCATGAGATTGTAGAGTGTCACAGGACGTGTAGACTGAGTTGTATCTGCAGTACCAGCAACCAACGTTGCTGACATGTCATTCTTTGTTTGCCCCACATCTTCTTGGTTGATCATATAGCCAGGTGCACCGGCAATGTTTCCTTGATATTGGAACTGATACAAACGATATGGGGCTTGATCTGATGAACTCGAAGCAGAATACGTTACCAATGGTCCATTCCCTGGTTTAGGCAACTGAACCCCTGCTCCTGTCCTCTTATAGTTTGTCGTGAATGCACTGATAAGATTTGATGAGAATGTTGAGATAGACGGCTGATCATCAATGCAATAGAACAACATGATAGATGGCGAAACACTCCCTGAAATGATCCTTGCCAACGTTGCATTTGCTTGAGCCGTAAATGTGAGTTGCATTGACAGATCAGAAAATTTATCCGTCTGAACTGTCTTGAAAGCGTAATTAGCAGTTGAGTCCTCCAGATAGAACCAATTTGGAATTCCACATGAAGTGATCAACAAGGCTATAACTAAAACAGACGCCCTTCGGAAAACCTTAGCAAGATGTTCCATGTGGCGTCTGTTTTTCATAGTATGTACCTTATGCTGAGGATACTGCTACCCTCTTGAGCTTTTACAGGAAAATTAACTTATTAACTGCCAGTTTCCCGTATTCGGAAGCTGCGAACTGGTCAGCAAGCTGCTGGAAGGTTGCCTTGGCAAGTTCAATGTTACCCTGTTTCTCATAGAGACGGGCAACTCCAAACAAAGCCTTCGGGCTCTCTGCTGCAGTCTCACCGTACTCATCCCAAACGCGCTGGTAATATTCCATGGCTAGTGCATCGTTTCCAAGGTTCTCGGCGCTGGCAGCTGCATTGAACAGTGACAGTGAACCAAGATAGGTCTTGGGCATCTTTGCATATGCACCGAGGAATTCATCCATTGCTGCCTGATAGTTCTTCTGGCCAAAATAGACTTCGCCAAGCAGATACTGAGCGCGGACACCTGGGTACTTCTTACCACCCTTGGCGACAAGCTCTTGTGCATCTACGATGATCTGGTCAAGCTGTGACTGGTACTCAGCACTTGCAGGGTCTGCACTCTGCATGGTCGAATATTCAGTAGTCAAATTGTCCAATTCAACGAAACGCTTGTTGGTGTTGCTGTTGTTCACTCCCAAGCAGATACCCAGGATGACAAGGCCAAGGACTACAGCAATACAAACAACGATGATAACTTTCTGATATGTACCGAGGAAATTGGAAATCCCGCGTGCGGTCTTTTCTGCCACGGTATTGGACTCAAGAACTTCTTTCTTTTTGCTCATTTGATCTCTCCACTGCAAGGATTATTACGGCGGCTTCTGCTGGGAAGCCGCCGTGGAGTAAACTAATGTTGCTTATTTCTCATCCTTGGAGCGCATCAGATCAGCGAAGGTGAACGTGTCGCCCTCATCGTCGTCGTCGTGGATGTACTTTGCAATCTCTGACTGCTGAGAACGCTTGACCATTTCCTTGATGGAGAGGGAGAGCTTCTGGGTAGTCGGGTTGCATTCGATAACCATAGCAGTGATCGGATCACCAACCTTGAATCTGGTGAGCACTTCATCGGTGTACTCTTCATCGGGACCGACGAGGTTGTACTTGCTGATGAGACCTTCGATTCCACCAAGGACCTTCACGAACACTCCGAAGTCAGTCACGTTGGTAACTTCACCGCTGATCGTGCTGAACTTGGGATAGTCATGGCGGAGAGTCTGCCAGGGGTTGCCCTCGAGCTGCTTCACGCCAAGGCGGATGCGGCGGTTCTCGGGTTCTACCTTTGTAACAACTACGTCGATCACGTCACCTTCGTTGCAGAAGGCAGCCATGCTCTTGACTTTCTTGGTCCAGGAGATGTCGTCGATGTGGAGGAATCCATCGATACCTTCCTCGAGGTTGATGAAAGCACCACTGTTGGTGATCTTCACAACCGGCTTGGAAAGGGTCATGCCGACGGGGTATCTCTCTACGATCGAATCCCAGGGGTTCTGCTCAAGCTGCTTCAGGCCGAGGGAGACACGCTTCTTGTCCAGGTCATAGCCGAGGATCTTTGCTTCGACGACATCACCGATGTCGAGGATCTCCTTGGGATTGTTGACACGCTTGGTCCAGGACAGCTCGGAGATGTGTGCGAGGCCTTCGATGCCAGGCTCGATCTCAATGAACACGCCGAACGTGGTGAGCTTGGTCACAGGGGCCTTGATCACGTCGTCGACATGGTAGCGCTGCTCGAACGTTGTCCAGGGATCTTCCTGCATGTGCTTGAGGGAGAGGTTGATCTTCTGGGTCTCGGGGTCGATGTTGATCAGGCGGAGCTGTACAACCTGGCCCTTCTTCACGAAATCCTTGGGACGGGTTACGTGGCCCCAGCTCATGTCGTTGATGTGCAGCAGGCCGTCAAAGCCGCCAAGGTCGATGAATGCGCCAAAGGAAGTGAAGGACTTCACGACACCTTCGACAACGTCACCAATCTGAACGGTGGAGAAGAACTTCTCCTTGTTTTCCTTGATCTTCTTCTCAAGGTATTCACGGCGGGACACGACGCTCTTGAGCTTTGTGCCACCATGGAACTTGTCAATCACGAAATAGTCGGTGACGCCAACGAGGGTCTCTGGATCCTCGACACGGACAACGTCAGCCTTGGAAAGTGGGCAGAACCCACGGTAGTCGCCACCGAGGTCGACTTCATAGCCGCCTTTGATGACCTTGATGAACTTACCTTCGACGGGAGTGCGGTCTTCCGCAGCAACCTTCAGTACGTCGGTGCGCTCTTTGACATCAGCGCGTTTCTTGGAAACGACGATCTGTCCACCCTTCCCTTCTTTGTTTACGATGACAACCTTAACCTGATCGCCAATCTCAGGAATCGAAGTGAACTCGTCACGAGGGATTCTTCCTTCGGATTTGTAACCGACGTCCACAAACACATACTCGTTATTGACCTGAACTACAGTACCGGTAACGAGCTGACCGTCTTCGATTCCATCAAGAGATTTAAGATACTCCTCCTGCAGCAATGTCTGCATGTCGGTTTTCTTTGTTTCGATTTCTTTTTCTTCAGTCACTTGATTTCTCCTGATCCTAATTTTTCCTATTATTTGTCGTTTTTACGCGCAATTATAGCAGTAGTCACTCTCTCACAAACTTGCTCAATGGTCAAGTACGAGGTGTCGATATAGACTGCATCAGATGCAATCTTCAGGCCTCCGACAGGCTTGTTCCTGTCGATTTCGTCCCGTTCCTTTATTTTTTGCAATACTTCCTCAAACGTCTGACCTTGGGGGTGTTGTTCAATCCTCCGTTGGGCTCGGATCTCAGGAAGCGCATCAAAAAAGAACTTGCACTGTGCATCAGGGAACACCACGGTGGTGATATCCCTTCCCTCGCTGACCACATCCACTCCATCTGCTATCTCATGAAGCCGCTTGTTTACTACCTCGCGGACCTCCGGATGGACGGAGACTTTGGCAGCCCATTGGTCTACCTCCGGTGTATGCAGTTTGTCATCGATATCCTTGCCGTCGACCAACAACTGCCCGTCCACGACATTGAATTCCAATGCTTGTGCAACTTGCACTAGTTTTGAAACTGGTGCAGGAAGCCCGATGGTGGAAAGACACTTCCATGCAACTGCCCGGTAGAAGCTACCGGAGTTGAGGTAGAAGAAGCCACAGCGGTTGGCCACTTCTCGTGCGATCGAGCTCTTGCCTACTCCGGCCGGTCCATCTATGGCAACAATCATTGGTCAAGCTCCGGCTTCGGGGCAACAGGCCTTGCGATGTTCCGGGAGTTCTTTCCTGGGCGCTTGGTCATCACGCGGGGAGCTGGCTTCTTGACAGTCGGATTTGCAGTGCTCCCGGCGATGAGTGAGTCAATCTCCTCCTTGGAAAGGGTGCGGTACTCACGTGGCTTGAGGTCTCCCAGCTCGATGCATCCGATACGGGTTCTGATCAGCTGTTTTACCTCATACCCGAAGAAGCTAAAGATCTTTCGGATTTCCCTGTTCTTGCCTTCTGTGAGGACAATCTTCACCCATGTCTTGGTCTGCAGGTCGAAGCTCTTGATCTTATACGGCTTGGGCAGGTCGATGAAGACGCCACGGATAGCTTCCTCAAGGTCCTCGCGACGTATGTTCTCATCGGTGTGGACCAGGTATTCCTTCTCTATCTCATGGGAGGGGTGCATGATCTTCTGGGCAACATCACCATCATTGGTGAACAGAATCAGCCCGGTCGACTCTTTGTCCAGGCGCCCGATATGGAACAACAGGTTCCTGTCTGGGATGTTGATCAGGTCGCGAGCGTATTTGTCCTCGTTCGGGTCATAGTTGGTACAGACATACCCCTTGGGCTTGTTCAAGGCAAAATAGTATGTCCGGTCACTGGGCTCTACCAGAGTATCGTCAACCTGAACAACATCTTCAGCATTGACCTTGGTTCCCATCTCAACGACACGCTTGGCATTCACCTTGACGCGCCCGCTCTCTATCAACGACTCACACGACCTGCGTGAGCCACATCCGCACTTGGCGAGATAACTCTGCAAACGGATTGGATATTCAAGTTTCATCAAACAGCTCCTCATCTTCATCCTTGTCAAAGCGGGCTTGGTCTATCTCGGACAGCTTGGGCAGCGCGCTGATGCTCGGAAGATTGAATTCAAATAAAAATTTTCTCGACGTGCCATAGAGGCACGGATGGCCTGGGACATCTTTTCGTCCCACGACCTTGATATACTCACGTTCCCGCAACAACCGGACTATCGTGTCAGATGCAACTCCCCTGATATTATCAATTTCCCTGCGGGTAACAGGCTGGCTGTATGCAACGATGGAAAGTGTCTCAAGGGCAGCCCGAGAAAGCCGCCGGTCAACCTTCTTTCCATAGCATCCACGCAGGCTTGCATGGAGATCACCAGACGGGCTGAACTGCCAAGATCCAGATTTCTCTACAAGTGACAACCCGTGCATGAAGGTGTCGAAATGCCCTTGGAGTTCTTCCATTGCATGAAGCAGGACTTCCTGGGAAAGCCCCGTCATCTTCTGCAACCTCTCGATGGAGACTGGCTCGTTCTCAAGGAACAGGACTACTTCAACCAAACGAGCCTCTTGGGACAAGAGCGGGGCTGTCGCAGTCTGGACATCCACAGCCTGAGTTTGTAGTTCCTTACGTTTGGCTGCCATCAGCGGTCCTCCTCTGCGTCAGCGAGGTCAATCTGTTCCTCAGTTCCTTCATACTCATATAATATAGCATCTTCTTGCTCGTACTGGATACCATCTTGCTGAGATTCATCCTGTACGACTGCAAAATTATCAATGTCCTCTTCCGAACCATACCCATGCTCAAGAGCGTCGTCATATTCCTGGTCATACTCCTCGGCAAGTCGCTCGTCGAAGTCTTCCTGACGCTTGATAATACGGATATCACCATATGGTTCTGGCTGCTCTATACAGATCATCTTGAACTTGGTGGATTCCAATACAGCCAGGAAGGAACAGATGACATGCAATGGCTCCTCAGGATGGACAATCAGCTCCGACATCCAGATCTCCGAACGGGTGTCGAACAGCTCAGACATCAATGTCACTTTCTCCTTGACCGTCACTTCCTCATAGACGTTGAACACCTTGCTGGGTGTTATCGACTTGATAAGCTTGGCGAACGTATGGAGCAAGTCCAGGACGGAGACATTGCTCCACAGCTCCTGGTCATCAAAGGGGAGCATGAACTGGGTAGTCTTGCGGGAAATGCACAGTTCCCCTGAACTTTCACTGGATGTCAGCAAGTCAGTATACTTCTTGAACTTCTGATACTCTAACAGACGCTCGACCAGTTCTTGCCTGGGGTCAGCATATTCCTCGTCGAACACAACATCCACAGGCAACAGCATCCGGCTCTTGATGTACAGCAAATCTGCAGCCATCTTGTAGAAGTCCGTTAGGTCGCCCAAATCCATCTCCTTTGCCTGTGCGAGGTATGCAAGGAATTGGTCGGTAATTTCTGCTATTGGTATATCATAGATATTGATTTCGCTCTTCTGGATGAGATAGAGCAACAAATCCAGAGGACCTTCAAATACAGGGGTTTTGAATTGTTGTTTGGCAGGTTGCTCAGTATCGATCAGCAACCCATCAGAATGTGTATCAGCCATCAGGTCCCCCAGTAATCCTCAAAGGCAAAGTATATACTGGAAGGACCAGATGTTGCAATGCGGACCACCAACAGGCGGCCCGCATTACTTTATTT
>CAYXIH010000001.1:75009-152656 GCA_964465155.1 uncultured Sphaerochaeta sp. | reverse complement strand
GTTGCAATGCGGACCACCAACAGGCGGCCCGCATTACTTTATTTCGTTGTTTCTTTCGTTGTTTCTTCTGCAGCAGGTTCCGTCTTGCCAGCAGTGGGGAACATCATGGACCGGAGCTTGGTATCCAAGTCAACCGAGATATCTTGGTTGTCCTTGAGGAATGCAATGGCATTCTCCCTCCCCTGTCCAATCTTCTCCCCGTTGTAGGAGTACCAGGAACCACTCTTCTCAACGAGGTTGTATTTGAGTGCGGCATCAAGAATAGATGCAGTGTAGCTGATCCCTTCGCCGAAGAGGAGGTCAAGCTCAACCTTCTTGAATGGAGGAGCTACTTTGTTCTTGACGATCTTCACACGGACACGGTTGCCGACGATATCGTCCGCACCCTTGCTGATAGCTTCGATCTTCCGGACTTCAACACGCACCGATGAATAGAACTTCAGCGCATTTCCTCCGGTGGTGGTCTCCGGGTTTCCAAACATGACGCCAATTTTCATTCGGATCTGGTTGATGAAGATAATGGTCGTATTGCTCTTTGCAAGGATACCGGTGAGCTTGCGAAGTGCCTGGCTCATCAATCGTGCCTGCAGTCCCATGTGGGAATCGCCCATGTCGCCGTCAATTTCAGCCTGAGGGGTCAATGCAGCTACAGAGTCAACGATGATGATGTCAACTGCACCGGAACGAACAAGGCTCTCGGTAATCTCCAGAGCCTGTTCACCTGTATCCGGTTGGGAGATCCACAGTTCATCGGTATTGACTCCCAGTTTCTTGGCATAGGTAGGATCCAGCGCATGCTCTGCGTCGATAAAGGCAGCAATACCACCTGCCTTCTGGGACTCTGCGATGGCATGCAATGCCAACGTGGTCTTACCAGATGACTCAGGGCCATAGATTTCAATGATTCTGCCACGGGGATAGCCACCGACGCCCAGTGCTTCGTCCAGCAACAGGGAACCGCTGGAAATGTAAGCTATATCAAGGTTTGTCGGATTGTCGCCAAGCTTCATCAGCGAACCTTTTCCAAACTGTTTGTCAATCTGTTGGCGCGCCGCTTCCAGCGCGTCCTTCTTCTGCTTTGTGTCAACGGGCATCACCGTCGCTTCTTTTGCCTTGGCCATAGTATTGTGCTCCTTGGGGGGTCTCCCCGTTGTTCATACGAATATCGTCTTGTTCATCTGCCGATTCAACGGCCTGCTTTCCCGATGGTCTTCGAGTCGAGCAACATCGTCACAGGACCATCATTCTCATAACGTACATGCATATCGGCACCGAATTGCCCATGCTGGACTGTTGCTCCCAAAGCTTCCATTACCGACAGAAACTGCTGGTAGAGCTGCAATGCAATCTCAGGAGGGGCAGCCGGATCCCACGAAGGACGGTTGCCCTTGTGAAGATCTGCACACAAGGTAAATTGGCTGACCACCAATACCTGGGAACCTGTCTGCATGACGCTGTTGTTCATCTTGCCTTGTTCGTCTGTAAAGATCCTCAGGCGCAGGATCTTGCCTGCCAGCGGTTCAAGCATCTCCTGTGTATCTTCACGCTCGACTCCAAGATAGACAAGCAGACCATGATCTATGGCTCCAATGACGTTTCCGTCAACGGTAACCGATGCGTCCCTGACACGTTGCACGACTGCTTTCATTGGGCTGCTTCTATCATTTGTGCTACAAACTGCGAACGGTTCTCAGCACCAAAATAGGCAGAACCTGCGACTACCACATCTGCACCACTGTTGGCTACCTGCTTCACAGTACGGAGGTTCACGCCACCATCAACACTGATCAGGTAGTCAAATCCCTCTTCTTCACGCAGCTCAGCGAGTTGTGCAATCTTCTTCAATGTCGAAGGAATGAGTTGTTGCCCACCGAAACCTGGGTTTACCGACATGACCAACACGAGGTCGACGATATCCAGGATTTCTTCGATCATGACGACTGGGGTGGACGGAACAATCGAGACGCCAGCTTTGCACCCAAAGGAACGTATCATCTGCAGGGTCCTATGCAGATGGGTCGTTGCCTCTGCATGGACAGTGACGGCGTTGCTGCCAGAGGCTGCAAAAGCCTCGACAAACCGTTCGGGACGGTCCACCATGAGGTGGGTGTCAAAGAACAATGGACTGAACGGCCGTATGTCCTGGATGAATTTTGGTCCAAAGGTAATGTTGGGTACAAAGTTGCCATCCATGACATCAAGGTGCACCCATTGTGCGCCCGATTCTCCTATGGAGTGTACTTCCTCACCTATGCGTGAGAAATCGGCCGACAATACCGAGGGAGCAATGATCAATTGCCTTCCCAGGACTTCGTTCTCGGAGACAGCTTGTGAATACGCTTCGTTTCTTTCGTGTTCCATGGCTCAGTTATATCAACAAACACGTCGTTTTGCAAACCAAATAGCGGGTTCTGAAAGACAAATGGAATTTGAAATGTTGGTTCCTGCGATTGGAAGGGATATGGATAAATACAGTGTCCACAACTTTTAGGAAACACACATGCAAATCCTGGCAACTGCATTGTCTTGGAGTTGGATACAACTCAAGACAGGTATCCTATCAAGAGTTTTAGTTTGATTCTCAGTAGGTACCGTAAATTGACGTGTTGGAACACTGCCCTCAAACAGAGTTCCAGTCCAGTCTACGACCTGTGGTATTGGTCGCAGTAGCTATAGTGGTCATTGATCAGGCCAGCTGCCTGCAAATGTGAATAGATGGTGATGGAACCAAGATAGGAGCACCCCCTGTGCTTGAGGTCCTTGCTGATGGTATCGGAAAGTTCATTGCTCGCTACCTGGATACTTCCATCAGCATGCCCTGGATATTCTATAGTACGGTTTCCTGTGAACCCCCATAGGTATTCGCTGAAAGTTCCAAACTCCTGCTGTATGGACAAGAAGACCTTGGCATTGTTGATGATTGCCCTGATTTTTCTCTCGGATCGGATCATCTGGGGTACATCCATGATTCTCTGGATATCAGGCTCCCCATAGCTACTGACAATTTTTGGATCAAAGGCATCGAAAGCCAAACGCATTGCGTCTCGTTTGCGCAGGACAGTCATCCATGACAATCCGCACTGCATGACTTCCATGCAGAGAAACTCAAATTGTCTCGTATCGTCATGCAGTGGCACACCCCACTCACGGTCATGATAATCAATCAACAGCGGGTCATTCCCTACCCAAGAACATCTTGCCATATCCATATGATTGCATAGGATGCAGCAGAAGTCAAACGGGCTTGCTGAATATGCCAATGCACGTCGCCTTGATTTTTCTCCATTGCCAACAAGTATCTTTTGTGTTACTATCCATATAGACATTACGACATGCGCCAACGCAGCAGCAATGATATTCCGAGCAGATTTCTCCCCTCTTTTTTCTTGGGGAATGCATCTGCCCGGTTTTATTTTACGCATTCCGAAAGAGGAATTTGCTGGGCGTCTCCCTTCATGCTGATGTCCTTTCCGGTGCTTCCGGAGTGTATTTTTTGAGGTGCAAGTCCAAGTAGGACTTGGATAAGGAGCTAATGATGAGTGCCAGCGTCGATACGATCGTGACCATGCTGAATGAAGAGAAATGGACCCGGACCACGATAGCGAATTTTACTTTGAACAATTTCCAGGAACAGGATGCATTGCTTGCTTCCCTCGACGCAGAAGACCGTGCCGAGGTCAAGAGAATTTGTGACGAACATCTTGGGAATACCCGCAACAGCATCACTGCCCTCTACATGTCGGGCATCATTGCTATCGAGCGACATTCTCTTGATGACGCAAACCTCCTGCAGCTCGTCGAAGTATTTGAAGAGAACAAGAAGTGGAATATCGTAGAGTTCCTCTGCCAGAAGATATTGTCCCACAATGAATCCCGCTATGCCCTGCGTGCACTGAGCGAGTGCTATCAGGCAACTGGCCGTGAATCCCTGACCTTTGAGGTCTGGGAACGCCTGGTCAAGGTTGACTATGATGAGATCCAGCTTGTCACCGCACTGGCTGAGCATTATGCTGCCACAGGCGATATGGCGCGTTCAGGATTCTTCTACAAGAAGGCCATGCTCCGCTATATCAACTCCGACAATTTCAATGCAGTGCAGAGTCTCTGGACCAAGTTCCTGGAGATCATCGGGGATGAATTTGGGTACCTGATGGGCATCGTTGACCGTGTAGCCTTGAAAATGGGCGTCACCCGTGCCATCAAGTTGCTTTCAGACCTCTATCAGACTTGCGACGATGACAATGACCGCCGTATCGATGTGCTGAGTCGCATCCTCCAGCTCGACGGTGCCGACGTCATGGCCCGCGAGGCTCTCGTGGCATGCTATAGGCAGAAGTACAAGGACCATAGCCGTCTTGAAGACTGCATCTCCAAGAGCGGACTGCTGCAGAACTACCGCGATGTACATACTGCCATCGAAGTGTTTGAGAAGAACATTGCATTTGACAAGGGGACGTTCGTATTCCACAAGACATGGGGAATCGGCCGCATCCGCTCTATCGGCAATGACAAGGTCATCATCGATTTCGCCGCAAAGCCAGGGCATGAGATGGGAATGGCAATGGCATTTGGTTCGTTGCAAGTGCTCCCCAAGACACATATCTGGGTCCTCAAGAGCGCAGTCCCCCATGACAAGCTTGCCGCAAAGTTCAAGGGCGATATCCCTTGGTCACTGCGCACCCTGATCAGCAGCAATGGCAACACGGCGACTTTCAAGGAAATGAAGGCAGAGGTCGTACCATCCATCCTGACTCCGTCGGAGTGGACTGCATGGACATCGGCTGCAAAGAAAGAACTGATGGCCAATCCACTGTTCGATATCTCACCTTCCGATGCCGACAGGTTTATCGTCCGCACCACTCCAATCAGCTATGAAGAGAAGCAACTGAACATCTTCAAGACTGAGAAGAACTTCTATGACAAGATCCGTATCCTCAGGGAGTTCATGGCTGGCAAGGGCGACATGGAAAGCGATTCTTTCTTTGAGATGGTCAAGTATTTCAATGACCGCCTTGGTTCAACCGATGTGGTTGATGATGTGACTGTCAGCAGTTTCCTCATCATCAACGAACTGCGCAATGGCAAATACCGCTTGTCGTTCATTACCCCATCTCGTGAGGTAACGTTCGCAGACCTCTATGCCCAGCTACCCTCCAAGGTGGAGACGTTCAAGGCAATCAAGGACAGCGAGCTGAACAAGGAGTTCATCGATGGTGTCATCGAGGCAGACAAGGATGGTTGGGAGCCGGTGCTCCGCTCGTTGTTCCCCCACTACCTGACGAACTATATCCCTGAAGCGTTCAAGAACTATGCAAAGCCAAAGGTATATCTGCAGATCCTCAAGGACAGCGTCGATTCCTACAAGGAAGACCCCGACACATTCCTCTTCCTGGTACGCAGCACATTGCCAAAGCAGTGGGCCAAGGCCGGCATCTCTTCCGAGAAGCTGTTGTTGACCGAGCTGCAGTTGCTGGACTATACCTTCCGTTGCATCGAGAGTGGCAAGAACATCAGCGAGAACCGCAAGAACAACAAGCTGTTGCTCTCCATCTTGTTCGACGACAAGACACTGTACAAGTATATCGACGCTGGCGATGAGGCGAATGCCTCCAAGGTCTTCTCACTCATCAAGGACATGCAGGGCCTTGACCCATCGCTGATGGTTGCCGTCAAGCACCAGATTTTCTCCCGTTATCCCCACATGTCCAAGGACGAGGAACGGCCTGATCCAAACGCGACGTTCATCCCCAAGGGGTTGTTGTGCACCCAGGCTTCCCTTGATGCCAAGCGGCGCGAGCTTGACTACATCATGAACGTCGAGCTTCCCGAGGTTGCCAAGGAGATTGGTATCGCACGTGAGATGGGCGACCTGCGCGAGAACTCCGAGTACAAGTATGGCAAGGAGAAGCAGGGGTTGCTCAGCACCCAGATGAGAAAGCTTTCCGAAGAGATGGACAAGGCTCAGGTTATTGCTCCTGATGCCATCGACAGCTCCAAGATTGGCTTTGGCACAAAGGTAACGTTGTTGAACAACCTGACGGGCAAGGAAATCGTCTATTCGATCATGGGTCCATGGGAATCGGATCCGAACAACAACATCATCAGCTTCCAAGCTCCTTTGGGAAGGAACATGCTCAACCATGTCGTAGGTGATGCAATCAAGTTCAACATCAACGACCAGGAGTATGACTTCGTGGTACGTGATATCAGCCCCTTGGCTTGGTAACGAGCCCAAGCAACAACCTACAGGCAGGGAATATCAGCAGAAAAGCAGATATTCCCTGTTTTTCTTTATTTACAGCATTTCTGCATGAGGGTACGCTGACAGAGGAGGCATCATGACCAAACTTACTCCCAGGGCCTGGAGCTCATTCATTATAATTGGACTGTTCGGCCAGTTTGCATGGACTATCGAGAACATGTATTTCAATGTGTTCCTCTACAACACGATCAGCACCAACACTTCCTATATCGCAATCATGGTTGCCGCCAGTGCAATTGTTGCCACCCTGACCACACTCCTCGCCGGTGCCCTATCGGACAAGCTTGGCAAGCGAAAGGTATTCATCGTGGCCGGATACCTGTTGTGGGGACTGACCACCCTCGCCTTCCGGTTCATCGATGTCCAACAGTTCCATGCCTGGTTTCCCATGGCTGATGCCGTACGCCTCTCAGCCATTGCCGTGATACTCATGGACTGCCTGATGACGTTCTTCGGCTCCACTGCAAACGATGCAGCCTTCAATGCCTATGTGACAGATACAACAGATTCCTCCAACCGTGGCAAGGTGGAAGCAGTACTCAGTACCCTCCCCCTCATCTCCATGCTGATCATCTTTGGAATCTTCGACCCGATGACGCAGGCAGGCAAATGGTCAGATTTCTTCACCATCTTCGGAGTCTCCGTGATGGTCGTTGGATTGGTCTCCTTGTTCCTCGTCAAGGAACAGCCCCTGACTCCCAGCGGGGAATCCTATTTCGCCAACATCATCCATGGCATGAAGCCATCGGTCATCCGTGAGAACAAGAGCCTGTACCTGGCTCTCTGTTCACTCTGTGTCTTTTCCATATCCGTACAGGTATTTCTCCCATACCTCATCATCTATATGCAGAATTACCTCCAGATCGACGCCTATGCAATAGTCCTGGGCATCGTGCTGCTCGCAGCATCCATCATCAGTGTCATTGGAGGTAGGTTCATAGACCGGCTGGGCAAACTCAAGTTCACCATCCCTGCGGTTGCGGCAATGGGCATAGGCTTGCTGATGATGTATTTTGCCCGGTCTCAGGTGATGGTCATCATCAGCGGCATCGTCATGATGGGTGGCTACATGCTGGTCCTATCGGCAATCTCCGCCACCGTGCGAGACCTTACGCCACCTGACAAGGTAGGTCACTTCCAGGGGATCCGCATGGTGTTCTTCGTATTGCTCCCCATGGTCACAGGTCCGTTCATTGGATCTGCAGTCATATCACGTTCAAGTGCAACATATGTCGAATTGGGAACGGTCAAGTCTGTCCCAACACCAGCAATCTTCCTCGCTGCATGCGCAATCCTGTTGTGCACCTATATCCCGTTGCTCTTGCTCAAGAAACAGGAGGAACCATCATGTTGACCCGTTGGTCCGAACATCTCGATCCAAAACATGTTCTCTGTGAATATCCCAGGCCTCAACTCGTACGGGACAGTTACCTCAACCTCAATGGCATCTGGGACATGCACATTGGCATCGAGCAGGATGAGCCTGTACTGTTTTCCCAGCAGATCCTTGTCCCATTCTCACCAGAGAGTGAGCTTGGAGGATCTCATGCTCCGTTGTCCCCCTCACAGACGTTGTGGTATCGCAGGAGTGTATCCCTTGAAAATGGCTTCCATCCTCTGGGCAACCGCCTGTTGCTCCATTTCGGTGCAGTAGACCATGCTTGTTGGGTCTATGTTGACGGGCAGTTGCTCATGCATCATGAAGGGGGCTATCTTCCCTTTACTGTGGATGTCACAGACTCTTTCTCTGATATCCGGCAACCCCATGTCCTTACTGTCAAAGTCCAGGATCCAACAGATACTGCACCACAATGCCGTGGCAAGCAGAAGCTGTCCCATGGGGGCATTTGGTATACCCCCCAAAGCGGGATCTGGCAGACAGTATGGATGGAGAGTGTCCCCGAGCACTGGATCATCGCAGCAGATTTGACCCCGGATGTAGAAAATTCATCCTTCTCCGTCAAAGTCTTCAGTGACGAGGATGTACCACTGACCATCAACTTTGAAGGCTCCACCATCATGGCAATGACCAACACCACCGTGGTCGTGCAAGTTCCCAATGCCCATCTGTGGTCACCTGAGGATCCGCATCTCTATCAGATAGTGCTATCCACTCCAAACGACACTGTCACAAGCTACATTGCCATGCGAAGCGTGTGCGTTTCCAAAGATGAGCATGATACTCCACGCTTGATGCTCAACGGGAAACCCTATTTCCACCATGGGGTACTGGACCAGGGATATTGGTCAGATGGCCTGTACACTCCCCCATCGGATGAAGCGATGATCTGGGATATACAAACTATGAAGGACCTGGGGTTCAACATGCTGCGCAAGCACATCAAGGTGGAACCATTGAGGTGGTACCACCATTGTGATGTCCTAGGGATGCTGGTATGGCAAGACATGGTCAACGGCGGTGGCTCCTACAAGCTGAGCACAATATCGACACCACTTATAACGGGTTGGCATTTTGACGATCATTCATACCGCAAGTTTGCACGGACTGATGAAGTGGGCAGAAGGATATTCCTTGATGAACTACAGCAGATGGTCCGTCATCTGTACAACTGTCCGTGCATCGTCATGTGGGTTCCCTTCAATGAGGGCTGGGGACAGTTTGATGCAAATCAGGCTGTTCAGTTGATCAGGAACATCGACAAGACCCGCACCATCGACCATGCAAGCGGATGGCATGACCAAGGGATTGGGGACTTCAAGAGCCTCCATGTCTATTTCCGTCCCTATTCGTTCAAGCAGGATGCAAAGGGGCGTTGTGTCATCCTCACTGAGTTCGGAGGGTACTCATACGCCGTGCCAGGCCATGTGGCCCAGGACAAGACGTTCGGCTACAAGAAGCTCAAGAGTGCCGAGGCACTCACAGAGGCGATCAGACGGCTATATGAGCAACAGATTGTTCCTGCCGTTGCCAAAGGGCTCTCAGCCGATGTCTATACCCAATTGTCAGATGTCGAGGAGGAGATCAACGGCTTGGTCACATATGATCGTGCGGTGGTGAAAGTACCAAGGCAGGTCATGCTCGATATATCAAGGCAGCTGGGCTATTAACGCTTCCGGCTTGTGAGGACCGACAAGAAATCGACATGGGCTACGAAATAGGAGGCAAAGGTAATGGCACCTGCTGCAAGCAGGAGTCCCATGAGGATTGCCAGGTTTCCCAAGGTGGAACCAGCTTGCCACCATGAAGGGCTCCACAGGGAATACGCCACCGATGCAATGGCAAGGGGGATATTGGCCAGCAATACCTTCCCAACTGAAATTGCGAGCATACGGGGGCTGAACTCCTGCAAGGGACGGACGGCTACAAAGTAGAGGATGATGCATCCGACGACGAACGAGATGCTGTTGGCAATGGGCAGCGATATGATCTGCCATCCACAGGTGATGAAGGTCCAAGTAAGGGCTATGTCGATGGCTGTGACGATCACGCTGACCGTCAGGGTCGATTTGAATTTCCCAACGGAATAGCAATACCTTTGGATGAATCCATACCACGCCACAGGAAGCATTCCGATCAGATACCACGTAAGCACTTGTGCGGTGAGCAATGTATCTGCCTGGGTATACTTGCCCGTCTGGAGCACGGCACCTACCGCCTCCTTGCGGATGGCAAGCAAGGCAATCGCAGCTGGCACCAAGAACGTCGCAAGGTATTGGAGACCCCGGACGATCGTGTCTGCAAGTGCCTTGCGGTCTCCCCTGCTGAACGCCCTGCTCATCTGGGGAAACAGGACCGTGCTGATCGCAGTAAAGAAAATGCCATATGGAGTCTGCCAAAAAATGATGGCGTTGTTGAAAGCTGTAACACTTCCCGTACTCAAGCTTGATGCAAACGTGAAGGCTACCTGTTGGCTCACCACCGCCACAAGGGAAGAGAGTGTGACTGGCCACCAGCCCTGCATCACCTGCCTGAACGCTGGAAGCCTGAAATCAAAGCTAAAGCGCAGCCGATACCCAAATTGCCGCAACCGAAGATACGAGCACAGCGTCTGCAGCACGCCTCCCACCACGGTACCCAATGCCATGGAGTACGCCCCGATATATTGGGATGCAAACAGCACCGAGCAGATCACGCTCACGCTGAACAGCAAGGGAGCAGCAGCTGCTGCGAAGAACGATCCCCGGCATTGGAGCATTCCATTGAACACGCTGCCGATGCTGATCGTTGCAAGGAACAGCATGAACCAACCCAGGAGCCCCGCTGAGAGGCGCAACTGGGTCGGGTCGCGGAAATCGGAAAGGAATGATACGATCTGGGGAGCGAATATCCACGTTGCTATGGTCAAGGGCAGGAACATCAGCAATTGGAATCCGTTGAGGACAGCCATCAAGCGTTGGGCACCCGAAGTATCTTGCACATCCGCACCTTCCAAGGATGCAAAGACTGGGATGTACGCGCTGTTCATGGCTCCTTCGGCGAAGAGCTTGCGGAAGTTGTTTGGGATGTTGAACGTGAAGTTGATCACGTCCGCTGTTCCCGTAGCACCAAACACAGAGGAAATTGCACGTGTCTTTACGATCCCAAGCAGACGTGACAGCAATGTGCACGCCATGACGATCACCGAACTGCGCGCTCCCCTCCTCTGGCTCTCCTGCTGAGGTACCTCGTCCGGACGTTCCTCACCATCCAGTCCTACAAACGGTTGTTCAACGTCCATAGAACCTTGCAAGGTACTCTTTCTTGAACTCGCGGAAACGGTTCTCACGGATAGCTGCCTTGATGCGCTCCATGAAGTGATACAGATAGGTCAGGTTGTGCTCTGTTGCCAGCATCCCTCCCAACATCTCGTTGCATTTGACCATGTGGTGCAAGTATGCACGGGAATACTTGGTGCATGCCGTACAGGTACAGCCACTATCCAAGGGCTCCTCGCTGAACTTGTTCTGGGCCTTCTTCAGGGTGAGGATCCCGTCGTCAGTAAACACAGCACCATTTCTTGCCATGCGGGTTGCAAGCACGCAATCGAACAGATCAATACCGTTCTCCACGGCTTCCAGGATATAGTCGGGCGAACCAATGCCCATCACATATCGTGGCTTGTCATGGGTGACTATCTCGGCCGTATAGGCAAGGAACTCATTGTAGACAGCCGGCTCTTCTCCTACTGACAAGCCACCGATTGCAATCCCGGGAAAGTCCATCTCGGAAAGTACTTGGGCACTCTCCTTTCGCAGGTCCTTGTAGAAGTTTCCCTGGACAATGCCAAAGAGGTTGCCGGCGAATGTGTCACCCAACTCCTTGCGGTGGTTGAGGGAACGCTCTGCCCACAGTTTGGTGATCCTCCAAGCCTCCTTGGCGGCACGGTAGTCAATGTCGGGTGGGGTGCAGACATCCAGGCACATGGCGATATCACTACCGATTACCTGTTGGATATCTACTACCTTTTCCGGGGTGAACGTATGGCGGCTCCCATCGATATGGCTTTGGAAGTGGACACCCTCGTCCTTGATCTTCCGCAAGCCTGACAAAGAGAAAACTTGGAACCCACCACTGTCGGTGAGAATATTGTGGTTCCAGTTGGAGAAGTTGTGCAATCCACCAAACTGCTTGAGTACATCCATGCCCGGGCGGAGATAGAGATGGTAGGTATTTCCCAATATCAGGCGATATCCAATCTGCTCAACCGTATCATGGTGGATCCCCTTGACTGTCCCGTTGGTTCCTACGGGCATGAACGCAGGTGTCTCAACCGGTCCATGGGGGAGCGTCACAATGCCACAGCGTGCTGGAGAATTGGTATCTTGATGAGTAAGTGTATAAATGGAAGACATGGGTACCTCTTGCTTGTGTTATACCCCACTTCTCCCTTTTTTCCTAGGTGCTCAACGGATCATCTTCCAAGTAACCAACGGGAGCAGGAACACTCCGATGATCGGGACAAGCATTCCCCACACTGGTCCGATCACACCTTGTTTTGCCATCAGCAGCGTCACCATCTGCAAGACATAATAGACTACCGCCACGCACAGGGAGGAGATTATGGCGAACAACAGGATATTCTTCTTGAACTTGTAGTTGATGGAACATGCAATGAGCATCAGTACCAGCGGCGTGAGACAGTTGAGCACCCGTTCCCAGAACTCAGTCGCATAGAGCGACCACTGCGAGGGCTCAAGGTAGCGCATCCTCCTCAGGTATTGGACTGCCGTACCCAAGTCCATGGTCTTGATGTCTGCACTCATGTTCCGAAACAACTCCGGTTCCAAGTTGATGAGCGGGTCATCATATTGCGCATAGTACACGGGAACAACGGTGAGTTCCTCATTGTCAAGGGTGTATACATAGGCATCGGAGAACGACCAGGTTCCAGTCTCCTCAGACCATTGGCCCCTTGCGGCATCTACCCTGCTGCGGATGGATCCGTCTTCATTCCTCATGACTATCGTGACATTGAGGATCCGCTGCTCGTTGGAGATGAACCGTGAGGTATGGATGACAAATCCTCCCTCCAGATCAGACAAGGTTACATTCCGGTTGTCATAGGTAGACGACTGACCGAACAGATCGTTCTCCATCGCCTCACGTTTCAGGCTGGCGGGGATCCCTACATATTCATTGAACGCAAACTGGACCAACGACATCAAGATTGCAATGACAATGCAGGGCAGTATGATCCTTCGCTGGGGGATACCGCTATTGAGCAATGCGATCATCTCGTTGTTTGCCTGCAGCATCGAGAGAAAATAGGTTGTCGCAAACAGCAAGGATGGCCCCAACGCCAATATGATTGCTTGGGGAACCTGATAGAGGCACATCAATGCAATGGCTCCCCCACCCACTTCAGCATTGAGGTATTTGTCCAGGTTGGCAAACAAATCGACGCCAACGAGCATCAGGGTACACAACGCCATGGTCATCAGGGCAACTTTGATGATGCTCCAGCCAATATACCGGTCAAGTATCTTCATAGCTTTCTCAGCCTCATCAACAACAGGCACCCGATAATGAACATGATCACATCCGGAGCCCACATCAGGTATGCTGGGGAGAAGGAGAAATTGAAGATTTGCATCTGGGCAAAGAAGAGCATGAACCAATAGGCGACAGCCACGAGCATGGCGATTCCAAAGCCTATCAAACGGCCATGCTTTACCTTGAAGAACGATATGGGAAAGGCTATGAACACCAGGAAGAAACACCCTGCGGACAATGCAAACTTCTTGTTCAACTCTGCCCGATAGTATTGGTAGTAGAAGTTGATCGGCTGTCGTTCCCCAAGCGTCTTGATTTCCTGGTCCAAGGCTGACAGCCTCCTTGCAGAAGCCACCATGTCCTGCTCAGATCCATTGGTGATGCGGCGCAGCAGTGACGAACGGTCTGCCTTGGCGAAAGCTATATTGTTGCTGATCATCTGCTTCTCAGCATCCAAATCGGCTTTCCTCAGCTTGATCGCTTCACTGAGGTCCCGTACTGATAGCTTGGATGGACTTACGTCTGAAATAGCAGGGACTTGCTGGGAAAAATCGAGATAGAAAGTTGCTTCGGTTGCATCTGAAGCTGCCCATCCATTGATGTCATTCCGATCGGTAGAAAGGATGAGGGGATCGGTCAACGTCAGCTTGTAGATGAAGTTGTCCACATCAGCCAGTTCCACAATCCCAATGGGGGCACTCACCACCTGTGATGACCCTGCAGACGCAGTATCGAACAGTACAATGTCATGAACCGTGGACCCTTCCACCATACCATTTGCAATGACTTTTCCACCGACAGAATTCACGGCGTAGCTCTTGAGTTCAATCGTGGGCAATTCACGCATCATGGAACTGTACATTGTCTTGTATTGTACCGCCGACCATGGCAGCAGGACATCCGCAATGACAAACGTGACACCGGACAAACATACGGACAAGATGATTATTGGCAGGAATACATGGGAAATTGAGATTCCTACGGAACGTAGGGCAAGCATCTCATTGCTCGAGGAGAGGTCACCAATAACCATGGATGCTGCTGTCAGGGAACTGAACGGCATCGTGTAGAGCAAGAACTGTGGGATTGCAAGGATGACAAGTTGGAGTACCGACAACAGGTCTACATTCTTCATGAGAATTTTCTGAACCAAGAGGAGAATCTGGTTGATGAAGAATATGAAGAAGAAAAAAAGGAATGCTACACAGAATGACTGTAGGTACTCACGCCCCACATACCGTATGAGAGATGCATATGAAGATCGGTCCTTCATCCGTGTTTACCCCAATCAGGTACCAGTGGACCCAAACCCTCCGGAACCCCTATGCGTATCATCCAATGCCATGACTGTTTCAAAGAGACATTGCTCGCAGCGTGCAATCACCAATTGTGCAATGCGGTCTCCGTCATGAACTATAAATGGCGACGGACCGTGGTTGATGAGGATGACCCCCACTTCACCACGGTAGTCGCAATCGATTGTCCCAGGTGCATTGAGGACTGTCACGCCGTACTTGGCGGCAAGACCTGACCTTGGCCGGACCTGGGCTTCAAAACCACTGGGTATCGCAATGCGAAGCCCAGTGGGGATGCAGGCAAAACTTCCGCTTGCCAAGGTCATGTCACCGTCAGGGAGGAATGCCCTGATATCAGCGCCGGCGGCGCCGGCAGTCTGATATTCAGGAATCGTTGCCCCTTCGGTGAGTGTGACCATGACAGTCGGCAGGTGCTTGTCCATTACTTTGACTCTTGATCCTCGAGGGCATCGATGTAGCTGAGGTTGAGGCGGTTCATGCGGTCTACTTCAATCAGCTTCACGGGGATGCTCTGTCCGACAGTCAGGACATCGTTGACATTGTTTACACGAGTCTTTGCCATCTTGGAGATGTGGCAGAGGCCTTCCTTGCCAGGGAGAATCTCGATGAATGCACCGAAGTCCATGATTCTCTTGACGGTGCCCTGGTAGATGCGGCCAACTTCAGGCTCCTCGACGATTGACTTGACCAGGTCCTTGGCTGCCTGAGCAGATGCATTGTTGCGTCCAAAGATGGTGACGGTTCCGTCGTCATCGATGTTCACTTCAGCACCAGTCTGCTGGGCGATACCCTTGATGGTCTTACCACCAGTACCGATGACAGCTCCAATCTTGTCCTCTGCAACCTTGATCGTCAGGATCTTCGGTGCATACTCGGAAATCTCGGAACGGTAGGCTGGCAGGCATTCCTGCATGATGCCAAGGATATGCATGCGGCCACGCTTTGCCTGGTCAAGAGCCTTGCTCATGATCTCGGGGGTGACGCCAGCAATCTTGATGTCCATCTGGAATGCAGTGATACCATCTTCAGTACCTGCTACCTTGAAGTCCATGTCGCCAAGGTGGTCTTCCTCACCCAGGATGTCGGAGAGCACTGCATAGCGTGCATAGTCGGCACCTTCGGTGATCAGGCCCATTGCGATACCAGCCACAGGCTTCTTGATGGGAACGCCTGCGTCCATCATGGAGAGACAACCGCCACAGACGGAAGCCATTGAGGAGGAACCATTGGATTCCATGATCTCACTGACGACACGGATCGTGTACGGGAACTTCTCCTTGGGAGGAACAATCGCTTCAAGTGCACGCTGTGCAAGGTGGCCATGGCCAATCTCACGGCGTCCGGTGGTCAGGCGTCCACATTCACCTACCGAATACGGAGGGAAGTTGTAGTGGAGCATGAAGGAGCTGTAGCTCTTCTCGCCATCGATGGTGTCGAACATCTGCTCGTCGCTGGTGGTTCCCAAGGTGGTGACAGCCAGTGCCTGGGTCTCACCACGGGTGAAGAGTGCAGAACCATGGGTTCTCTCAAGGACACTCGTCTCACAGGTAATCGGGCGGATCTGGTCGACTTTTCTTCCATCAGTGCGGAGACCGTCGTCCAGGATGCTCTTGCGCAGGATCTGGTACTCGAGGTCATCGAACATCGATGCGAGCTGACCCGAGCGCTTGCCCTCAGCAGAAATCACTTCAGCAAACTGTTCCTTGACCTTGGAATGGGCCACGTCAAGGGCGGCATAGCGATTCATCTTTCCCTTGACGAAGGAAGCCTCGCGGATCAAGGGGTATGCAAATTCGCGTACGGGTTCGAGCCATGAAAGATCCTCTGTGACCTGCATGACGGGAAGCTTTTCCTTACCTGCAAGCTTGGCGAGCTCAAGCTGAGCCTGGCAGAGCTTGGTGATGACAGGCTGGGCAGTCTCGATAGCCTTGAGCATCATCTCTTCGGAAACTTCATGTGCTCCACCTTCGACCATCGTGATTCCGTCCTGGGTACCAGCGACGACGATGTCCAGCTTTGCCTGTGCAATCTGCTGGAAGGTGGGGTTGATCACATACTCATCGCCAATGAGTGCAATACGTACTGCAGCGACGGGGCCTGCGAAGGGGATATCACTGATAGTCACGGCTGCGGAAGCAGCGATCATGGCGATGATGTCTGGGGTATTGGACTGGTCGGAGGATACGACTGTCGGGACAATCTGGATCTCACGGCCGAAAGCTTTGTCGAACAGGGGGCGCATGGGGCGGTCGATCAGGCGGGAGACGAGAATCTCCTTGTCCTTGGGGCGTGATTCCCTCTTGAGGAATCCACCGGGAATTTTGCCCGCTGCATAGTATTTTTCATTGTATTCAACCTGGAGGGGAACATAATCGAGGGGTTCGCTGGGTGCTTCGCCACAGCATACGGTTGCAATAACCGCGCTGCCTGCATAATGGGCATATACGGAACCACTTGCCTGCTTGGCAATCTTTCCGGTTTCGAGGACCAGGTCATGGTCTCCAATGCGTACTGAAACTTTCTTTACATCTGACATTCTTTGTTACTTCCTTTCTACTTCTTTTTTCGTTCTTCTTTCTGATGCACGAGAACCCAGGCTTGCAATATAAAACGAAAAGCTCCAAATCTTCCCCATGGGACTGATCTGGAGCTCATCGGTTACTTCAAACTGAGCCTCGCCAAATTACTTTCTCAGGCCAAGCTGCTGCAACAGGTCACGATACTGGTTGATATCGTTCTGGCGCACATACTTGAGGAGGCGGCGTCTCTGACCAACCATCTTCAGCAAACCACGGCGACCAGCATGGTCCTTGGGGTTCGACTTGAAATGGTCCTGCAGGTCATTGATGCGTGCGGTGAGCAATGCGATCTGCACTGCGCTGGAACCGGTGTTGGTTTCGGCACCACCGAACTTCACGATGATCTCTTTCTTCTGTTCGTTAGTCAACATTCTGTAACTCCTTGATGAAAAAAAACGCGAACTGGCCGCACCATCGTCACATCCGTACCGGCTGGGAAGTCCAACTGCAGGTAGGTCTCGTCGATCGAGGCCACAACCGCAAGCATAGAACCATCCACATCCCGTACCGATGCTTCATACATTCCGTCCTTAGGAAGGAGCTGCATGATTTGTCCGGTGCGGTACAACAGGGAGTCTTCGGAAGGCTTGGACGAATATGGTGCCAAGTCCACCTCGTAATCTCTGCCGAGCATATTGCTGACTGCTGACAGCATGCCCTTTTGAAGGTTTTCACGCACCATCGAACTACTGATCACATCGCCTTCCACATCCTGAACGAACGGGCAGACTGTAACAGTAGAGCCAGGGGCGAGCCGGGACAAATTATCCTGCAGCTGAACAGGTCCGGCAGCAGAAGCCGGGGCACCGCAGCGGAAATCTTCTCCGACTACCATCGCCTTGACTGAGCATAAGCCACATACCAAGGAGATGAACTCTTCTCCAGTGATTTTACTAAAATCATCAGAAAAGTCAATCACCACAAGGTAATCAAATCCTAGTTTTGCAAAGAATTCTTCAGTTTGGGAACGGGACAGCAGGGGTTTGTAGGATTGACGGCTCCCCATGGCCATTTTCGGGTTTCGATCGAAAATAATCGCCATTGTCTCCCACTGTTCCTGCTGGTGCTCACCTGCAATCCTCGTAACTGTTTCCAGTACTTGCTGGTGTCCCTTGTGCAGTCCATCAAAGACCCCAATGGTCAATGCCATCGGAGTCTTCCACAAAACAGGAGTCTTTACCAAATAGAGAAAATCATGCGTTGTCATCATGTCCCCCTTGCCGGTCGATATGGGCAACAACACGCTGTATGGTTCCATCGGTCTTCAAGGAAGCAACGGCTAGCAGCCGGTCCTCCATTGGGCCATACAACAAAGCATAGCCATCCCCTGGAGCATACGTGCTGGAGACAACCTGGTCAGACTTGGGCATCGTCCCATTGGAGAGGGGAAACAAAGCCACCTGAGCCAGCGTCATCGAACAGCAACCGGGAAGCAGGGAAAGCAGATGGGGAGTGTTGCCTACCGAGGTCCGTAGCTTGTCAGTATCGTCAGGATCGACTGCCTCTTCAAGCCGGTATGGACCAATTGAGGTTCTCTGCAATGTTTCCAGCCGACCGAACGTTCCACAAGCATGTGCCAGGTCACGTGCAATGGAACGAATGTAGGTTCCTTTGCTGACGCGGATCCGGGCTTGCAGATCGGGTGGATTCCACCCCATTACTTCAAATGAATAGATTGTGATGTCCCGCAGGGGCATCTGCACTTCCTTGCCCTTGCGAGCAAGGGTATATGCACGCTGTCCATCAATATGCAGGGCACTATAGGCAGGAGGATACTGTTGCAGTTCCCCCAAGAATGAAGCTTCAATGACATGCCTGATGGTATCAAGCGTAGGAATCGGACCTGTGGCGATTACCTCACCCTCCGGGTCAAGGGTATCTGTCTCTTCACCAAAGCGGATGGTCGCCACATACTCCTTGTCCATGTTGGAGAACAATGGATTGAGCCTGGTCATTGCCCCGGTAAGGACAATCATCAGGCCCTGTGCAAACTTGTCAAGTGTACCGGCATGACCGACCTTGCGGTCGACATGCCGTTTGACGGGATACAGCGAGGCGAACGAAGTCAACCCCGGTTGTTTATCGATCAGGAGAACGGATGGATTATTCCCCATCTTCTTCCTTCTCCGATTCCTCGGTCATGGGACGGGAAACTGCTGCAATCAGGTCATTGACTGCCTGCCCGTCCTTGATCGAGTGGTCGGCTTTGAAAGTCAACCTGGGGGTATTGCGCGTCTTGAGGAACGCTCCTACCCTCTTTTGGATGAACGGAGCGGCATTTTGCAATGCCACCACGCTCTTGTCCAGAGATTCATCGTTCAGCACGGAAGAGATGAAGACAGTTGCGTATGCATTGTCGCGGGACAACTGTACGCGTGAGACCGAGCACAAGGTGCTCAGGTTCGGCTGCTTGATCTCATTGGTGACGATCAGCGTGCTGATCGCCTCCATCAATTTGCTCTCAATCCGTTTCTGACTATATTCACTCATATCTTTACCTGGGAATCACTCAGTTTCTTGGCAACTTCCACTGTCTCGACTACCTCGAGGATATCGCCGACCTGCAGGTCCTGGAAATTCTCCAGCCCAATACCACATTCGTATCCGGCTGCCACTTCCTTAGCGTCGTCCTTGAAGCGTCTGAGCGATGAAAGCTTGACCAGATTCTTGTTCATCTGGATGCTGTCGCGGATGACACGGACGAACGCATTGCGCTTGACCTTGCCGTCCAGGACATAACAGCCTGCGATGACTCCAATCTTGGGAACCTTGAAGAGATCCCGTACCTCCACACTACCAATATCGACTTCCTTCGTATCGGGCGTCAACATGCCTTCCATGGCCATGCGGATATCGTCCACAACGTCATAGATGATATTGTACTTGCGGATATCGACCTTCTCCTGCTCAGCCAAAGCCTGGGCCTTGGGTGTAGGACGGACATTGAATCCGATGACCAATGCATTGGATGCACTTGCCAAGGTAATATCGCTCTCGATGATTGCACCGGCACTTGCCCTGATGACATTCAGGCGGATCTCATTGGTCGACAAGCGCTCGAGGGAACTCTGCAGTGCCTCGACGGAGCCTTGTACGTCACCCTTGATGATGACGTTGAAGTCTTGGATCTCACCGCTGGCAAGTGCCTGGTTGAGGTTCTCCAACGTCACCTTCTTGGCGTTCTTTCCGCTGCCCAGGCGTTCCAGTTCCTGTCTCTTCGAACCAACCTGGCGTGCCTGGCGTTCATCCTCGGTCACCTGGAACGGGTCACCTGCGGATGGGATGTCGGACAAACCGATGATCTCAACGGGAGTGGACGGCCCTGCTTCAGTAATCCTGACGCCCTTGTCGTCGAACATTGCACGTACACGGCCTGGATAGATGCCAGCGACATAATAGTCACCCTGGTGCAGCGTACCACGCTCGACGAGGACGGAGGCAACAATACCTCGGCCTTGATCGATGCGGGACTCGAGCACCTTGCCTTCTGCCCTGACGTTGGGGTTGGCGGTCAGCTCAAGCATCTCTGCCTGCAGCAAGATCGTATCCAACAGTTCGTCGATGCCCTGCTTCTTCAAAGCAGAGATCTGGCAGTACAGCGTGGTGCCACCCCAAGCCTCGGGCATGAGCCCATGGTCGGAGAGCTGCTGCATGACACGGTCAGGGTTTGCCTCGACGAGGTCAACCTTGTTGATGGCCACGATGATGGGTACCTTCGCAGCACGTGCATGGTCGATGGCTTCCAAGGTCTGGGGCATGACGCCGTCGTTGGCGGCAACCACCAGAATGACAATGTCGGTCACCTGGGCACCACGGGCACGCATCATGGTAAATGCAGCATGGCCCGGAGTATCGAGGAACACCACATCGCCACGGTCTGGGATGGATACCTTGTATGCACCGATATGCTGGGTGATGCCACCGAACTCACCGGCTACGACGTTGGTCGAACGGATTGCATCCAACAACTTGGTCTTGCCGTGGTCAACGTGGCCCATGATCGTCACGATCGGGGCACGTGGAATCACATCATCAGGATGGTCCTCTTCGCTTGCAATGAGGGTCTCATCATACAGGGACACCAAGTGCACTTCACAACCATATTCGGATGCGATGATCGTAGCGGTGTCGCTATCAATCTGCTGGTTGATCGTCACCATCATCCCCATCTTGAACAGCTTGGAGATAATTTCGCTCGCCTTGAGGTTCATCTTCTTGGCAAGGTCACCGACAGTGATCACGTCGACAATATCAATCGACTTGGGTACTGGATTGGCCTTGGCCAGAGCTTCCTTGCGGCGCTGGATCTGGAATTCCTTCTCCTGCTCTGCATCTCTCTTCTTGTAGGAAGCGGCGTCCTTCTTCTTGAAGACCTTCTTGGTGGACTTCTGTGCCAATGAATCGATTGACTCGCCATTGTTGCCAGTTCCACCGCCGGGTCTGCCACCACCTGGGCGTGGTCCATTGAAGCCGCCTGTACGGGGCCCGTTGAAACCACCGGTCCTGGGACCGTTGTATCCACCAGTACGTGGACCATTATAGCCACCTGTACGAGGTGCACCACCTTGGTAACCGCCAGTTCTTGGAGCGCCACCTTGGTAACCACCTGTGCGCTGGCCACCATTGCCCTGATACCCACCGGTTCTCGGTGCACCACCTTGGTACCCACCACGGTCGTTGTTGCCTTGGTAGCCACCGGTTCTGGGTGCTCCGCCTTGGTACCCGCCACGGTCGTTGTTGCCCTGGTAGCCACCGGTCCTCGGTGCTCCGCCTTGGTACCCACCACGGTCGTTGTTACCCTGGTAGCCACCGGTCCTCGGTGCTCCGCCTTGGTATCCGCCACGGTCGTTGTTGCCCTGGTATCCACCAGTGCGCTGACCGCTCTGATACGGAGGACGGGTGCCAGGAGCAGGTCTTCCACCCACCATGCCGGCCACACGTGGACCTGCAGAGGCGGGGGCAGCCTGTGCAGGCGCCTTGTTGTCGGGGTTGTTCTTCCATTCGGCATGTGCTGCCGCTGTCTGTCCCTGGTTGGGGACTGGAGGCAGGTTGGTCGGCCGAATCACAACAGGTCCCATGTGCAGCGGGGAATTGGGGCGTTCACCCGTCTTTGCCACCGCAGGGCGGACCTGAATCTTGGCTCCTGCCGCTGGTGCAGGTTTTGCCTGGGTCTGGGCGGAAGGGGTCTCAGCTTTCTGCGGTGCAGCAGCTGGTGTGACGGAAGGTTTCTGAGGAGCCGACTCAACGGAAGGACGCTGCTCCACTACCGGCTCTGCCGGACGGGGCTGTGGCTTGACCACGACGACCTTCTTCTTGACGACGACTACCTTCTTCTTCTCAGTGTTGCGCAACGAATCTTCCTTGCTCTCAACAGAAGCAGGAGCTGCGGGTGCAGTAGTCGGTTGCGTCTTCACGTGCTTGATCAATGTAGCTTTTGGTTTCGTATTATCTTCCGTCATTCTTTCCTTCCGAATTAATTAATCTGTCGTATTCTCTGAACAGATCTTCACTCCTCGTAATCAACTTCTTCGAAGCTCAACCCCACGCCACAGTTCGGGCAGGACTGCATGTCGGCGGTTACGGGACTTCCGCACTCCGGACATGTGTACTGCGAAGCAGGCTCTTCAAGTTGCTCTTCTTCAACTATATCTACATACTGGACGACTACGTCATGCAGATGCTTGATTTCCTCTTCCGTGATATCACCAAACTCCTTGAGGTCATCCTCGGTCAGGTTCACATACTCACCCACCGTATAGACATCATGGAACTGGAGCTTCTCCAACAGACCCTTGTCAATCGGGAGATCGGCAAGGAGGATGTCGTTCTCATCGACTTCGATCCCTTCTTCCTCGACAACCTGCTCCGCTGGTGCGACCAAGTCTTCTTCAACGGGAGCAAAGAGGGCGTCAGCCTTCTCACGTGCACCTGTTGCAACATCCATCTCCGCGAACTGGGCTTCGGTCTTCACATCGATTAGCCAGTCACACAGTTTGTTCGCAAGGCGGACGTTCAGCCCCTGCTTGCCAATTGCCAAGGAGAGCTGGTTCTCGTCCACAATTGCCAGCGCATGGTTCGTATGGGTGTCAGTGATGACAACATTGCGGACCTCTGCGGGAGACAATGCATTGCGGATGAACACTGCCGGGTTTGGATCGTACTTGAGGATATCGATCTTCTCCCCTTCGATCTCACGCATGATCGTCTGGATACGGATACCCTTGAGACCTACGCAGGCACCGACGGGGTCAATCTCTTCCCTGTGGGAGAAGACTGCAATCTTGGTCCTGTAGCCAGCCTCACGAACGATCTTGTAGATCTCGATGCTGTGGTCGTAGATTTCGGGAACCTCCATCTCGAACAGCATGCGGACAAGCTCGGGGCTCGTGCGGGAAAGGAGGACGCGGATCCCACGCTCTGCCTTCTCGACACGCTCGACGTAACATTTGATCTTGTCGTTCTTGCGGTACACTTCCCTGCTGCTCTGGTTGCGCCGGGGGAGGATTCCCTCGGTGGTACCCAAGTCAACGAAGATGTCACCATTGGATTCACGCTGGTAGTAGCCAATGATCATCTGGCCTTCCTTGGCCTTGAACTCACTGTACAAAGTATCCTTCTGGATGTCGCGGAATGACTGGTGGGCGCGCTGCTTGGCACTATGGACGCTGATGCGGTCAAAGTCCTTCAACGGGATGGGAACCAACAACTCGTCTCCGATCTCACATCCCTCATGAAGCTCTTCAGCCTCGCTCATGGGAATCTCAGTGACTTCGTTGTAGTAGTTGTCATCATCGACGATGATCCTCTTTGCATTCAACGTGACGTCAGAGAAATCATCGTTGAACTCAATCACCGCATTTTCATCTGTCCCAAACTTTCTCTTGTATGCCGCACGGAGAATATCCTCGATGGTACTGATAACGAGATCCTGGGAAATACCCTTTTCGGAAACCATACTGCGGATTGCTTCTCCTAATTCACTGGACATGTGCAACATCCTCCCATCTATAATCAAGTTTTGCTTTCTGTATTTGCTCAAACGGGACAAACTGCGTCCCCAAGTCTTCTTTCTGGTCCTCGAGATGGACATTGCCCAAGGTCACACCCTGCGCATTGGTCTCCAAGATCATGCCATCGATCCATGCGTCCCTGCCACTTTCATACAAGCGTACCCTGCGGCCTTGGAACAGCGCGAACTCATGGATATCACGGAAATTCCGCTGGAGTCCTGGAGTCGACACTTCCAAGTGCAGGTCCCGTTCCCCCAGGCGCATCTCAAGGCGTGGGTACAACAAGTTGTAGGCCTTGGCGCAATCCTGCGTGTTCACATCATGGTCTTCCGTCTTGATGACGAGTGCAATTGCACTTGTCATTCCGTGTTCCGTGGAGTTGACATCGACGATGGTGATCCCCAGCGGGGACAGCAGCGGGGCAAACTCCTGGTACAGCTGTGTCTGTTCTATTCCTGTTCGTAACATATCTTTCCTGTGGTAGTCGTGCCTGTTATGGATTCATGCTTGTTTGACCGGCCATAGGGCCAAAAAAAAGGACCGGCAATCGCGATCCCTAAAAAACACAACTAATTCTGTTGTTAAAATACGTTAAACTCCAACAATTGTCAATTCATCCATCTGCAAAAGGGGCAAATAGGCATGTTTCTTATCCTTCTTCGCAGAAAGCAACACCCAAAACTCTCCGACCGACTATGGATTCAACCAAATCCATTGCATGCTCCATGGAGCTTCCCGTTACCGACACATCATCGATCACATATATTTCGGCATCAGGATGCTCATGGACAAACTGCACGAGCTTGCGCTTCTTTCGTTCATTCACCCCAAACCTGATCTTCCGCCGTTGCTGGGCATCCATCAACTTCTGCTCATAGGAGAGCGTCGAAGCAAGCATCCGGAATACCTGTATCCTCCCGTTCGATTGCCGCCGCAATGCCTTGGCCACCAGTTGCATCTGGTCAAATCCCCGGTACGCAACTCCTTTCTTCGATGCTGGCACTGCAACCAATGCTACGGGACCATCACCCAGCAACGACCCGATGCAGTCTGCCACAATGGGTACCAAGGTCCTCCTGCGGTGGAATTTGAGCTGTATGACCAGCTCCTTCCCTATTCCTTGGTATGGGCCGCAACTCGCACGAAACCTGCTGGAAGCTTGTTGTTGGCACGTAGGGCATGACAGCTGCCCATTGACGCGCGAATGTCCGCACCTGGGACAGCGTGTTGCATATGCATCGTACAACCAGTGCTGTATCTCAGCCGAACATACGTCACACAACACACCGGATGTACCGTTGCCACAGATCCTGCAGCCAAAGAAATGAACGTGCATGTCCACTTTGGGGTGGAAGTGGGCTGCCCATTCAATCTTGGAGAATCTTCTGTGCCTCTGTCTTGAGCCGGCCGAGTTCCATCAACGCTTGGATTGGCGTACATCCGTCAATGTCGAACTCTGAAATTGACAGCAGCAGATCCCGGGACCCATCGTCAAGGGGAGCATGCTGCGTCTCTTCATTGAGGAATAGCTCAAGCTGTGCTCCCCCTCCCAGCGCATAGTCGGCGAAATGGCGCTTTTGGAACAACGCCGCCTCCTTGAGCACCGAAGCGGGCATCCCAGCCATCTTTGCAACGTGCAGCCCATAGGAGGAATTTGCCACACCCTGTTGGATCTTCCTACGGAATATCACGGTATTGCGCTTTTCCGTAACAGACAGTGTCAGCAGTGTGATCCCAGTGGTATCGAGCATCGTCAGCTCATGGTAATGTGTTGCAAACAGGGTCTTTGGCCCGAGCTCTATGAGATTGCGCATCACGGCATAGGCGATTGACATCCCATCCTGGGTGCTGGTGCCACGCCCGATCTCATCCATGATCACCAGCGAGCGGCGCGTGGCATTCCTGACAATGTAGGCTGCCTCCTGCATCTCGACCAAAAATGTCGATTCACCCCTGGCAAGATTGTCTGATGCTCCTACTCGGCAGAACAGCTTGTCCACCACCCCAATGCGGGCACTGTCGGCCGGAATAAACGAACCTGCCTGGGCAAGCAGCACGATGAGGGCATTCTGGCGAAGATATGTCGACTTGCCCGCCATGTTCGGCCCGGTAATCAACGAGAAGCGGCCACTGGCTTGTTCTATGTTCAGGTCATTGGGTACGAATTCATTGACGTGCAGCTGGGCTTCAACTACTGGGTGACGCCCACCGCTGATCAACAATACATCAGAATCATCGACAACCGGCCTCACATATCCGCGTTGCTTGGCAACGGACGCCATGGATTGGTACACGTCTATCTCTGCAAGGAAATTCCCTACTGCCACCAGGGATTGCAGGCATTGGAGCGTCTGTTCAACCAATGCATCGTACAAGGCACGTTCCCTGCGCTCCGCCTCAGAAGCGCTTCGGAGCATCTTCGTCTCACATTCCAAGAGTTCATCGGTGGTATACCGTTCGGCGTTCACCAGTGTCTGCCTACGTGCGAACGTTGGAGGAACCTTGTCAGCCTGGGCTTTGGAGACTTCGAGAAAGTGTCCGATGATCTTGTTGTAGGATAGCTTGATCGTAGGGATGCCTGTTTGCTCCTTTACCCGCTGAAGATATTCCTGTAGCAAGTTGGTGCCTCCATCCTTGACCGCACGCAACGCATCCAATTGGGAATCATATCCATTGAGGATGACCCTGCCCTCCTCAAACGGACCAAGGCAATTGCAATCTATGGCGGAGTCCACCAAGGCAGCCAGCTGTACGACTGCCTGCAGCTGTGCATCGTCGACATGCGGCTGGAGGATGGAGCCATATCTATGCAAGTCGTCTCCCACCAACGCAAAGAATGCCATGGCAGTCTCTTTGATCGCAACAAGGTCATGAGGTTGGCTCCGGTGCATCGCCACGCGCGTAGTGAGACGGACCATGTCCAAGGTTCCAGTCAGGATATCCCGGACACGGGAAAGCTCTGTCGGGTCATCGAAAAAGGAGGAGACCCACTGTTGCCTGAGGTCAATGGCTGCAAGGTCCCGCAGGGGATTGGAAAGCCAACTCTTGAGCAACCGTGCACCTGCTGCGGTGCGTGTCCTGTCAACCGACTCGAAGAGTGTGCAATGGCTCGTGCCATCATGCAAGTTGGTGATGATCTCAAGGTTCCTCCGGCTTGATTCGTCGATGCCCAGGTACTGGCTCTCATTGAGCAAGTGGTAGTCCTTCACTTGGTACATTGCCGATTTTGCCGTATCCTTGAGGTACCGCATCAAGGCACCGGCACTGCGCAGCGAGGGTTCGTCGTCCAAAATCCCAAAGCCAAACAAAGATGCCGTCTGTGCTTGCTCGCACAACAAGTTCTTTCCGTCGGTGATGCTGAAGTACCAGGAAGGCAATTTGGTGACCATTGCATGGGAACTTGAAATCAATTCTTGATACGAGCTATCCATGTAGTACTCATCTTCATCCACAAGGATTTCCTTGGGGAGGATCTGTGCGATCAAGGTACGGATCGAGATGTCCTTGTCGGCATCGTCAAGTCTCCGAAGGAAGAACTCACCGGTGGAGATGTCGGCATAGCATGCCACCGGATACCCGCCGTTGAGGCACAATGCCAAGAGGAAGCTGTTCGAACCGGAATCGAGAAAATCGTCGTCCACGACGGTCGCCGGGGTAATCACCTGGACAACTTCCCGTTTAGCGAGTGTCTTGCCATCCTGGGGAAGTTCGACTTGTTCACATATGGCAATCTTCTTTCCCTCGTCAAGCAGGCGTTTGATATAGTTGCGTGCTGCATGGTAGGGAATGCCACACATTGGCTTTCCGCCACGTTGTGTGAGAGTCAGGTTCAACAGCCGCGATACCTCCTTGGCATCTTCCATGAACATCTCATAGAAATCACCGAGCCGAAAGAAGAGGACCATGTCCTGGTGTTCTTCCTTGATGGAGAGGTATTGCTGCATCATCGGTGTAAGCTTGTCATTCGGTTCGGCTGTCATCTTTACTCCTGAAACTCAAAATTGCCCATCGGAAGACCGACGGGCAATTGTAACATGAAATTGGGTTGCCTGTCAGAACAGGCTTGTGCTGATAGCAAGGACAAGTTTCATTCCACTGGTTGCAGAAGTTCCCTTGAAGATATCGCCACCTACCCATGACCAAGCACCAGGACTGTTGTAGGTAGGATCGGAGACGTTGTACACAGCGTTCTTCACCAAATACAAACCAAGTGGGAATCCAGGTATCTTCAGCTTGATGCCGCCACCAAAGGCGAAGTACCAGTTGAGGTTGCTGAACTTGTTGAGTTCGGAAAGCGAGGATGTGACTCCTGTTGCACTTCCGAACAGCTCGGCTGCCAACACGTCCTGGACGATGGGGATGCTGAACTCAAGCATGTTGTCCCACATGAACGACAAGTCGTACACCGGGGAGAAGCCACGGCCGATGTTCATCCCATCGATATAGAGCATCTCGTATTTGGTTGCTCCTTCCTTGGCAGGATGCCATCCCCAATCACCATACCCACCCAAGTTGGAATACTGTGGCAACATTGCCGATACGCTCGATGCAAGGCTGATCACGCCGTTGTACGGCTTCTTGTCAGTGGGTATCGAGAACAATGTCAGGTATCCACTGGCACTGGTAGTGGTGCGCATGTAGTTGGACAGGCCGAACATGAAGCCACCGGCATAGGTGAACTGCTGGGAGAGCAGGTACCCTTGCGTGGTATTCTCAATCAAGTCACGTCCATCCCAGGAGAAGTAGAGGGACATCCTGTTGGAGAACTGCCATTTCTCATGGTACAGCTTCACCAATTTCTCATACGGGTCATACTTGGCCTGGTCATATACGGCATGGTTGAGGCCAACCGACACGCCAATGCTCAAAGACAAACGGCCAGGATCGAACATGAATGTATATCCGGTGTTGTACCCCAAGGCAATGCGGTAATAGTCGTAGGACATCAGGTATTGGCTTCCAGGAGTTGCCTTTCCGGCGGCTGCATACTCCATGTAGCTGTTGTAGCCCAAGGGCCATGACTCCGTGTCGCGACCATCATAATAGCCAGACCCAGCTCCCTTCTGCATGACGTTGCCCTTGACGCTGCGCTCGAATGTCAAGCTCAGGCCATTGGACCAACGCTTGTTGCCTACCCAGCCGTCATTGAAGGAGACTTGGAGGCTCTGTGCGTCAGGGCTGATGTTTGTGCCGATTGAGAGGGAACGTCCGGTTCCAGCAAGGTTCTTGTCAGACCACTGGACGAATCCCGATACCGGGAATCCATCCACGTTGCCACCGAAGGTTGCACCGAACTGGATATCCATCTGGTTGCCTTCGACGACCTTGAACTCAAGGACGACCAGTCCCTCCTCGCTTCCATAGAGGATGTCAAACTGTACGTCAGTCACCAAGCCAGTGTTGTAGATGTTCTGACCGCTCTGCACCATCTTGGCCTTGCTGAACACATCGCCGACGTTGATGGTCAATTCACGCTCGAACACATAGGGCTTGGTCTTGGTCAGTCCGGCGATGATGATATCCTCAACAACAGCCTGCCCAGCCTCGACGATATTCATCGTAAAGTCTACGGTGAGGTTCTCCGCATCCCTGGAATCCTGGACGCCAATCTGGTTATATATGTAGCCATCATTCCAATAGAGGTCAGAAATCTTGGAGATCTCGCTGTTGACCTTCTGCATGTCGAGGATTGCACCGCTGGGCATCGTCAGCAAGGAATTGATCGTTGCATCGCTGAAAACAGTGTTTCCCTCGACGACGATGGACCCCAGCCTCCACTGTTCACCTTCACTGATCTGGAAGATGACCTGCATCTTGTTGACGGTGTCTTCAGGTTGGCTGATATTCTCGAACACCACATCGGTGACCTTCGCGTCGATATATCCATTTGACTGGTAGAACTGCTCGATCTTCGTACCGTCTGCCCGGATGGTCTGCTCGTTGAAGTTGCCTGAGTTGAACAGCGACTGGACCTTGGTGTCAAGCTTCCTCTTGAGGGTGGATGAGGAGAATGCAGTGTTGCCCTCGAACGTAATCTCGGTGACCTTGCTCTGCACCCCCTCTTCGATGATGAACGTCACGACAACCTTGTTGGAAGGTTCATCTATCTGGTATTCGGAACGAACCGTCGCCTGATTATACCCCTTGTCACGGTAGTAGTTGACCAATGCAGTGGTTGCAAGGTCGAACTGCTGCTTGGTTGCATAGTCTCCTACCTTGAGGGAGATGCTCTTGAGCAGGTCGCGTTCCTTCACTCCGGTATTGCCGACAAAGACTATCTGGGAAACCTGGGGGAGCTCGTAGAACCTGAAGAGGATCTGCAGCTCGGTCTTGCTCTCGCCTGTGGGAAGCGCTTCCGCTTCAAAGTGGCTGAAGTAGTTGGAGGCATACAATTGTGCCTGAAGCTCATTGAACAGGGAGTCTGTGAACAATTTGTCCTTGTAGGGATATGTTATATCGTCGACTTTTGTTGCCGGTACATTCTGTAGCCCTTCATATGCAAATTCAACGATTGGTTTTCCTTGCCACCAGTTGCCTTGTGCTGTGACATCCTCCTCGGCCGCGAAAGCACCGATCATGGTGAACATCAATACCGCACACAATGCAGCTATGTATTTTCTTCTCATGTAAACTCCTTGCCTACTTCAGTTTGCAATGTTCTAGAATTCAATTCGCTTGGTAACGCTGAACCCTATAGTATCCAAAATACTAAAGAGGGACAACTCATCTGGCTGTGTGAACAGCGAGAAGGTCCCTACGGGATTCGCCCATTCCACCGACAGTTCCATATCCACCTCCAAGTCCTCGGCGAGGAAGAATCCCCCACCCTGGCCATACGGAGAAGCCGAGAAGTGTATCATCCCCTGGAGGAAGAAATCACTCCCAATATATTTGCCCAAAGATATCGTCGTATTGTCCAAGTACCGTGCCAATGGACTTGCGTTGGTATATCCCAAGGTGTTGCCCGGCAACACATCAAACAATATATTCTGCACAATGTTACTTCTTAACGTAAACATGTCAAGACCGAGTGAAGTCTTGATGGAATTTGTAAGTCCCGAAGTACTGGAACCTATCAATCCAAGCCTGCTGATCACATCGGTGGCCGTCGCTGCCAGGGAGACGACCGAAGAGACATTCACCTGCCCATATGCACTGGACGGAAGGATGCTCTGCCCCAGGATTTCCATGATTTCATTCGTGGTCAAGGATGGGACGCTCTCAAAGTATGGAGAGATATTGTCCAGCGTAGAATCCTGAAGCACCAGGTATATATCGACTTTGTTTCCATTCGCGTCAAGGTCACGCATGCGTGCACGCATGTTGATGACCGGGACAATCTCATTGGTAAACACGTCGGTGCGGAACTTCAGGGAACCTTGGGTGATATAGAAGTTCTTCTGGAAGTAGTAGATCTCACCACTTCTGAAGGCAAGCACACCATCTGCAGTAGTGGTATCTGTGGTATGATCATACGTGAACGTGATGTGCTGCCCCTCGTCGATAGTTGCCGTGATGATCGGAGAATCGGCAGTCGGGAAATAGAAGTTCACATTCTTGCCAGTGGTCACCGACACATCGGTAGAAGATTTTCCACCTTCTACGGGCACATACCATGCAGGAAGTCCGTCCACACCAAAGCTGATCGATGTATCATCGATGAGGAAGTCGCCGGAGATCCATGTCACGTCGTTGGTTCCATGCAGGAAGAAATTGCCAGCACCATACCCTTGGATGTCAATGTCGGCGCCAAGGATCGGAATCCGCACGAATACAGGCTTGTCAGGAACTTGGGCTTCCACGTCATAATAGTCAAGCATCCATCCGTCCAGGTTGACGGAGGCTTTGCCCAGGCCAGTGACGATCTCACCGGTCCGGCTGCTGGTTGCCGTCAATGGCGTCAGGCTTGTCGTAGCAAACCCCTCTTCCATGGACACAACAGGATTCTTCAGGGAAATGATGTCGTCGGGAACCCAGAAGACCCACAAGTCAATCCTATCCGCCCATGCCATCCCATAGAAGTTGGGAGAGAGCGGGTCTCCGGTAATCCAGATGTCGCCATGCACGTCACCCTTGTGGAACTTCAAGATTGGCTTGAGGAATGTCGCGTTGATCAACGGCAGTGGGAAGAAGATGTCAGTAACCCGAACTGAGATGTTTCGCCCCAGGAGGGTGCCTTTCATATGGAAGCCCAGCAGGAACGAAGGATCTATGCGCAGGTCAATGGCACCGTCGGAGAACCTGTAGCTCCCGTTGATATTCGGAGCCTCCGTGGGAACTCCTCCAATGACCGTTGCTTGGCCCGAGCCCAGGGAGATGGTGTAGTTGCCGTCTGGGATGGTGTAGTCGTCACCGACAACCACATCCCGGATCGAGAGATCCAATACAAATGGAGAGTCATCGCTGACATCATCCATCAGGGTGTGGTACATGCCCAGCACTTTGTCATATCCGTCGTTGAAGCTCATGACCCCCTTGTCCAGAGGAAGGACTGCCTTGAGGCCAAATGTTCCACCATAGGTCCTGGGTCGGTCAGCGTTCTGCACGATGTACTTGGTCTGGAGCCCCAGTTCAGCTTCACCGGTGGAGAAGTTGACCGAGACCAATGCATCCCTGACCGACAGGGGCCCATTCTCAACCATGATTCCATAGAGTTTGACCAAGTCGTCCGTTATCAGGAGGTTGGCATCCACATTGAGATTTTCAGGATCTTGGAACCGTTCGCGCAAGTTGAGTTTTCCATCCAAGGAGATGTGTTGCTGCAGGTCGCTGGTGCCAACCAATGAGAGTGAAGTCTCCATCTCACTCAAGGATGGGGACACTCTGCCTAGCATGAACGACTTGATGTCCAGCATGCCTTCGACAGTCCCGCGCTGGTCTGTTGGCTCGAACAAGGAAATGGAAATGCTTTCACCAGGTCCTCCGTCCAGGTAGAAGAGGAACTTCCCATCTGTGACGTTCTTTTTCACCAGGTCGGCAAGGGACGCAGCCTGAAGACTGAGCTGCCCCTCCATCGGCTCTCCAAACACTGAATCCCAGACAATGTTGTCGATCGCAAGGTGGGAAGCATCCACGGACAAGTCGAGGGAGAGGCTCCCCACCGACTCAACGGCTGGGAGATTCACTACCTTGAAATCGTTCAGCTGCAGGTCCCATGCATACGTATCCATCGGGATCACCAGCTGCAGGTCCCCGTTGATGACCATTGGAACCTGCAGGTCACCAAACATCGGAAGGGTAAAGGAATCAGCCTTCACCGAAGCTCTCATGCGTCCGTTGTCATTGAGCATGAAACCGATGGAGAGACCGGAAGTCCGCATGTCCATCGTAGCTTGTGCCATGTCGACACGCAGGTCAATGGGATATTCCATGTCCAAGGCATGCAGCTGTGCATTGCTTTGGATGATGTTCTTGTCCTGCAACGTCATCTCACCGGTCATGGAGACAGACTTGAGGAGCCCGCTTGTGATATCGAACTGATACCGCTGCGGAGGCAGCAATGAGAAATCCACCTGCACCAGGTTCGATCCATCCTCGGCAAGCTCGACACGCAATTGTCCTTGCGGAAGCATGTGCTCCAACTGGATGGAACCCGTATATTGCAGGCGATACCCTTCTGTCGTGGCAGTGAACGTCTGGATATCCAGCAAATCGTCTGTGAGCGTCCCGGCGAACGTCGATGCTCCGTTGAAGAAACGGTCACCCACTTGGAGATCCACTATTGCCAGCTCGAACGAGGTGCGAGCATCAAAGGGTACCAGCTTTCCATTTCCAGGAAGGGCATCCACCAAGAAGGTACCGTTGATCCGAGTCTTGAGGTCGATGTAGGAATCAAGGAATGGCGCATATTGGCGTGTCAGGCCTGAGAAGGCGCTGGGGGCAAATTCAGTCAACCGCAACTGGGCGTTGATGGCCTGTTCGGGAAGCGTGGCTTGTGCATCAAGGGAGATTCCCGCTTCGCTATTTTCAACTTGCAGGGTAAGGTCCGTCAGGTTGTCAGCGTCGGTACCAAATGTCACCAGCACCTTGGTGGTACCAGGCACTGAATCCATGGTGAAATCTTCTATCTGGCCATAGATGTTCATTGCATGGGTCGCCCGGTCATAATCAGCAGACGCCGTGAGGATACCAGTGAGTTGCGATGGAACCATGTCCTCCAAGCCGATATCGAGCTTGCTGTACAGCTCTGCGATGAATGTTCCTGGTGTGATGCCTATATTGACTTGCCCATCGGTACTCCCAAACTTCTGCAACGGAAGCTGCTTCACATCCAGCAGGCCAGACAACAGGTCCTCAAAGGCGTTTGCATCGGCTATCCAGAGGTTCTTCCACCGGATGCTTCCGTTGTAGCTGGTCCCTCCCCCTTGGATGTTGGCAGAGATATTGCTGAGGTTGAGGATATCGGCATCATTGACGATGGCCGACACCGGGGAATTGGTGCTCAGGCTGAACGTAGCGGACACAGTACCGTCAGCACTGAACTTCCCTGCCAGCTTGGATGTCGGAATGGAGACTTGGTAGTGTTGGCCGTCAATTTCAGCTATGGCATTGACTGCGGCTGGGGCTACGGTAGCTTCGACCGATCCATCTCCAGAGAGTGCCACGGACCCCGTGATCTTCGCCATGTCAATCGTATACAGGCCGTACGTGGCTATGATCGAATCCAGGGAATAGAGTGCAATTCCTTTAGAGAGGGATGTAAATTGCAGGTCGCTGACATCGGTCCAGATGTTGATGTTGCCAACGGACGCCGAACCGCCGGGGAACGACAGATGGTTGTTGACCATTGAGGCCGAGAGGCGCAGGGTCCCCGACGCATTGCGCTGGATAGATGCCGAAAGGTTTGAAAGCCGGGGCTTGAGCATGTCATTGCCAATGTTGATATTCCCTTCCACTGCATCAATCTTGAGGTTGCTGTTGCCAATGGCGAGGTCTGGACCCAACAGAAGATTCCCGTTGATCCCCGAGACCTGCAGCTGGAGAGCCTGCAAGTCGAGCTTTGCGGAGGCTTGGTTGAGATGCACTTCGAACGAGCTGCGCTTGAGCCATGATTCGATAAGCTTGGATGGAGAAGATCCTGTCGCCGAAGCAGGGGCGAGTGCCCCAAGGGATGCCAGCAGTGCATCATCCACGACAGCGGTGAGTCCGTCGATATCTACAACAAACTGTGTATCGCCGCCAAACAACGAAGCCAGGACATGCTGCAGCGACTTGTGGATGCTCACCGATTCTATTGTCGCCACCGTATCATAGGTTCCCGCTGGGTTCTTGACGGATACCGAGAGGTCCTTGACCACCACTTGCCGAAACAGGTCTCTCTCGATTGAAGATATCGAGACACGGACCGGACCATCGGTATCAAGCGAGGAGACCAAGTCGGAGGCCATGACCGTAGTAGGATCCTTGAGTCCAAGGAACGTCATGCCACCCCACACCAGCGTTACTGAGAGCAGGAGCAGGAGAAAAGAGATGATTACCGTAGATGGCGTCGTATGATACTTCATTCTGACACTCAGTTCCTCAGCATGTGGCAATTTCACCCTGCGTTGACAAGGTGCCTTCTGTATTGAGTATATCTTCAAAACATGCCGTTTGACAGTATCTTGAACAGAGTTTCTCCAAAGAGTTTCAATTGTCCTGCTCTCTTTTTTTGTGTATGCTATGTTCTAGTGGGAGGAACAGTCGGAACATGGATACAGTTTTGAAGAATTTTGTCGTTTTTGAAGGACTTGATGGTGCAGGAACCACCACGCAGATGCGTTTGCTTGCAGAGGCGTGCGACAAGCAAGACCGCTTGTGCCATGCAACGTTCGAGCCTACTTCCAATGCGATCGGCCGTGTTGTCCGTGGCGTGTTGCAAAAGCAAACTGTCACCACCCCCTTGGCGCTGGCAATGCTCTATGCGGCAGACAGGGAAGACCATCTGAACAATCCAGTGCATGGAATCAACAGGAAACTTGACGAAGGTCACCTGGTCATCTGTGACCGGTACCTCTACTCTTCCTTGGCGTACCAGTCGGTTGAATGTGGCTTTGATACGGTCCAACGGTTGAATGACTACCCTGCCCCGCAGTTTCTGTTCTACATCGATACACCGGTGGATGTCTGCATGCAGCGCATCGCAAGCCGTGGCAACGAACGCGAACTCTTCGAGCATCGGGATTTCCTGCTGAAGGTCCGTTCCAACTATGAACGCATTTTCAGTGCGTTGCCGGAAGGGACAAAATTCGTCCGCATAGACGGAACGCTCAGCCGAGAGGAAATCAGCGCCATGGTCTGCAATATTCTTTCGGACAGTGGCGCCATCGCAAGATGATGGTTATTTCAGGAACGTAGCATCTCCATACGAGAAGAAACGATAGCCGGCCTCGACTGCATGGTTGTAGGCCGCAAGCATATGCTCTCGTCCCGCAAATGCACTGACGAGCATCAGCAATGTCGATTCAGGGGTGTGGAAGTTGGTCAGCAACTGGTCCACTACCTGGAATGTATAGCCTGGGACAATAAAGATATTTGTACGTCCTACACCGCTGCGCACCTGCTTCAGCTGGGGATCCCAAGCTGACTCCAGCGTCCGTACGCTCGTGGTGCCCGTCGCGACAATCTTGCGGCCCTCGCGCTTTGCACGATTGATGGCATCGGCAGTCTCCGGGCTCACTTCATACCGCTCGTAATGCATATGGTGGTCTTCCACCCGCTCGCTTCTGACTGGGAGGAATGTACCAGGACCGACATGCAACGTCACACGGACAGTCTCGATCCCCTTTGCTTGTATCTCATCAAGAATCTGCTGGGTGAAGTGCAGGCCTGCAGTCGGAGCTGCAACGGACCCCTCCTCATGGGCATAGACAGTCTGGTAGCGCGATTCGTCGGAGAACGTGTCGTCACGCTTGATGTAGGGGGGCAATGGAACATGGCCACATACATGGAAGAACTCCTCGTCAAGGGGAGCGTCGAAGCCAACTGTGCGGGTCCCATCCTCATTGGCAGAGAGGATTACTCCACTTCGGAGCACATTCCCCTGCGGGTCGAGGAAGGCAAACCGCTTTCCTGGGACCTGCTTCTTGCTCTTTGTGACCATTGCCTGCCAGCTATGGTCAAGGTTCTCCTCCAAGAAGAGGAATTCAACTATCCCACCAGTCTCACTCTGTCCATAGACACGTGCCTTGCGGACCTTGCTGTCGTTGACGACCAACAGGGAACCTGGCTCGAGGAATGAAGGGAACTGGACCATCTGGGAGTCAGTCCAAGCACCGGTGTTGCGATCTATGACCAGCAGGCGGTCCCCACCGCGCTTGTCAGCGGGAGTCTGTGCTATCTGAGAATCTGGAAGCTCAAAAGAGAAGTCCTTGGTTTTCATGTATGTCGTTCCTTGTACAAGGGATACCCAACAACTCGTAGGCTTTGAGCGTGACCATGCGGCCACGGGGTGTCCGTTTGAGATATCCTTTTTGGATGAGGTAGGGTTCGTAGAAATCCTCAAGGGACTCGATTGCCTCCCCTACTGAGATGGAGAGTGTTTCTGCCCCGACGGGACCACCTCCATAGAAATTGATGATGGTCCTGAGGATGTTGCGGTCCTGTTCCTCAAGCCCATTGAGGTCTATGCCCAGGCGGTCGATACCATGGTGCACGATATCGGTAGTAATACAACCATCACCCATCACCAATGCAAAGTCCCGCAGGCGCCGCAGGAGCCTGTTGGCGATGCGGGGCGTTCCCCTCGCACACTTTGCCAAAAGGAGCACCGCATCGGTCTCAATCTGCGTATCGATGATCGATGCGCTGCGTGTGATGATGCTTGCAAGCTCCTGCTCGTTGTAGAACTCGATGTGGCACGTGATGCCAAAACGGCTATGCAGCGGCGATGAGACTTGCCCTGCCTTGGTGGTAGCTCCCACCAGCGTGAAACGAGGCAATGGGATGCGCATGGTACGGGCAGCCGGCCCTTGGCCGATGACCCAGTCGATCTCAAAGTCTTCCATGGCAATGTAGAGCATCTCCTCCAACGCAGGCTTGAGACGATGGATCTCATCGATGAAGAAGACACTTCCCTCGGTGACGTTTGTCAGGATACCGGCAAGGTCCTTGGGCTTGTCCAGCGCAGGTGCGCTGGTCATGCGGATCTCCGCCCCCATCTCGTTGGCTATGATAGAAGCCAGTGTAGTCTTGCCCAGTCCGGGAGGGCCGATGAGGAAGGTGTGGTCCAATGCCTCATGTCGCTCGCGGGCGGCTTGTATGAACACGGCGAGGTTCTCCTTCAGCCGTTGCTGGCCTTGGAAGTCACAGAGCATCTTGGGACGCAGGACGTTTTCCTGAACGTCAGCCTCCTGCTGGAACGCAGTGGACATGACGGACTGCCTCTGGAGTTCATCCAAATCCTTCAGAGAATTATCGAAATCGAATCCATCTTGCTCATCCATGCCTTACCCCAATGCTACGATAGCCAAGCGGAACAGAAGTTCCTCCGACTCGTGCTGTCCCATTCCTTCCATTGCAGCGGCTTGTTCAGCGGCAAGCCGGGCAATCACCAAGGAAACTTTCTTCTTATCATATCCCATATCGGAAAGGGCCTCTTCCAATTCACTGAACCGGTTGTCTGGCCTCACTTCCTGTCGGACTGCCGTACCCGAACCCTCTTCGTCCAGTACCAGTTTGTTGCGCAGGGCAAGGATGAGTTTCTGGCCCGTCTTGTTCCCTATTCCCGGGATCCGGGAGAGGGTCTTCAGGTCACCCTCATCCAAGGCACAGATCAGGTTCTTGACTGAGACACCACTGAGGATCTTCAGCGCCTGTTTGCTTCCAATTCCCTGTACCGTCTGCAGCTGCATGAAGACCGACCGCTCGGCTTCGTCGGAGAATCCAAAGAGGGTCATCGCATCCTCACGGTGCTGCAGGTACGTCAGCATCCTGACATTCTTGCGCGAATCCCCTTGTAGGTTGGAGAGCCTGCTTGCGGACTGAGAGGAGATGAGCAAGGTATACTCCATGTGGCCGCAGCGCAGGACCAGCTCCTGGGCACCAACATAGACAATATCTCCTATGACTGCGTTGATCATATGGACCTCCTACGTCCGGAACTTCAACTCGGTGGCACCAAAGGTACCAAGGCAAATGGCGGCTGCCAGGGCATCCGCCGCATGGTCAGGCTTGGGAATCTCCTGCAGGCCAAGCATCAGACGGATCATCTCCTGCACCTGATGCTTGTCCGCAAGCCCATACCCACTGACGGTCGTCTTGATCTGCATGGGGGAGAACATCCTCACAGCAAGTCCCATCCCCACGAATTGGTGTGTAATTGCCCCGATAACTTTCGCCACCGTAATGGCACTGGATACATTCTTCGCAAAGAAAATATCCTCCATCGAGACACATTGGACATTGTGCTGCAGTGCAACCTCTCCCAGCTTCACAGCTATCTCATGAATCCGTTGGCCCTGCTCCTGTGCCGTCGTTGTCTTGACCACACCAAAAGAAACAGGCCGGAAACGACCGCCGACCACGTCGACGACACCCCAGCCTGTCTGTGCAAAACCTGGATCGACCCCCAGGATACGCATATTGTTATTCTTCGTCTTCGTAGTCGTCTGGAAGGTCAAGGTTCGTGGAGACCTGCTGTACATCCTCGAGTTCCTCGAGCTTGTCAACGATCTTCATGACCTTGCGGGCCTTCTCGGCATCGAGGGAGACGGTGGTATCGGCAATCTTGTCGACCTCAGCGCTCTCCTGCTCGAAACCAGCAGCCTGCATAGCTTCCAGCACGTTTGCGAAATCGGAGGCAGCGGTGGTCACTTCAATGATACCATCATCGGTATTCACGTCCTCGGCACCGTTTTCCAATGCGACTTCAAAGATCATGTCCTCTGCATATTTGGTTGCATCATAGGTGATGACACCCTTTGTCTGGAACATGTAGGAGACACAACCCGTTGCACCCAGGGAACCACCAAGCTTTGTCAGCGTGCTGCGCACGTCTGCTGCGGTACGGTTCTTGTTGTCGGTAAGGGTGTCGATGATGATGGCGACACCACCAGGTGCATATCCTTCGTAGGTAAGCTCATAGTATACGGAGTTGCCAAGTTCGCCGGAACCTTTCTTGATTGCCCTGTCGATATTGTCCTTGGGCATATTCTCGGCACGGGCCTTGAGGATGGCGGTGCGCAGGCGTGCATTGCTATCGGGCTCTGCTCCACCCATCTTCGTTGCGACCATGATTTCCTTGATCAGCTTTGTGAACATTTGCCCGCGTTTTGCATCCGCGGCACCCTTCTTGTGTTTGATCGTTGCCCATTTACTGTGGCCGGACATGTTGAACCTCTTTATATTGATGAAATAGAATGCTTTGTTATGTGAACCTCGTAACGTTACCATAGTGAAAAAAGTGGTGTCAAGGGGCTACAGGTGATTCATGCCTGCTTGTTCAATCAATCTGCCGCCATTGCAAGATCCAGCAATATCGTATCCATCACCATCAGGCCGTCTTGGGTGAGATGGAAATTGTCTTTTGTATCCACTGCATCGCCTGGATTGAGGTGCTTGTCACCACCTGCGTGGAGCAACGAGTCGAAGGACCTGCCAAACCGTTTCAGGAACTTTGCCTTGTCGATTCCTCGTGTGGTACGCAATGCAACCAAGAGATACTCTTCCAGTTCCTGGGCGCTTTCCAAATGTTCATACACATACCCTTCGAACAGGCTGGTCGAGCAATAGGCATGGGCATCCTGCTGGCATTCCCACCGGCAGATGGACGGCCCGTCAAAAGCAGTGCCTGCTGCCGTTGGCCCCAGCCCGATGTACTGGCCCAAGTCCCAATAGACGCTGTTGTGCAGGCACTCCCCTCCAAAGCGGCAGAAGTTCGATACTTCATACTGGGAATACCCAAGTTCACCCAGTGTCTTCCAACAGGAGCGCAACATCTGCTCCTGCATGCCTTCATCTATCGAAGATGCCCGTGCCGCAAGGGGGGTAGTATCTTCAATCGTCAGGCAATACAACGAGATATGCTGGGGATCTGCAAGCCCAACCAACTTGCGGATGTCATCTTGGGCCATGTCAATGCTTTGGCCTGGGATGCAGGTCATCAAGTCAAAGCTCAGGCGGGTACCATAGGCGTCCCGCATGGATTTCGCCATCTCTATCCCGCGCAATACCTGTTGTTCCGACACGTTCCGGCCCAAGGTGGCAAGCACCGTTGGGTTCAGGGATTGGATCCCCATGCTCAGCCGGTCAATATATTGGCCGAACAGCGGCGCATATGCCGGTGTCAGGGACTCTGGATTCATCTCAATGGTGCATTCCTTGCTCCGCCCATATACAGAGCTTGCATGCAGCAGGCGCTGCAACTGTGACACCGAGAGGCACCCGGGATTTCCACCTCCAAAGAACACTGTCTCAAATGGTTTGCCCAATGCATTGGCGCAGGCCAATATCTCCTGCTCGCACCGCTGCACAAAGAGTTCGGGCATTCCACTGCTGTCCCATGCTTTCCGCCCCAACGAATGGAACGCACAATAGTCGCACTTGGCGTTGCAGAATGGAACATGGACATACAACGATACAGGGAATCCGGGATTCATGAAACGGTCAGGAATTGGCAAGGTTCTTCATCCTGTTCAACGGCCAGAAGCGGAAGACCACACGGCCATTGACGTCGGTGTCGGGCACTGGTCCAAAGTATCTCCCATCGTAGGAGTTGTCACGGTTGTCACCCATCGGAAGCACATACCCCTTGGGAACATATATGCCATTCTCATAATGGGCAGAAGCGCTGCGTGCCGCAAAATCCGAGGGGTCGAGTTGCCGCAAGGTCCGGTTCATGCTCTGGTAAGCCTGGTATGCATCAGGAGGTGAGTTGTATCCTGAGATCGACTTGAAGTCGGCACTGACATGCGCAGGAACTTGGGAAGCAAGCCCCTTCTCCTGATACGCAGCCAATGTCCCCCATGCCCGGATGCCAGGATAGATATCCTCTTCGAGCAGGCGCTGCTGGGTCTGTACCAACGTATTGTCGGCCCTGAACTGGGACTCCTTGATGAAGCTGGTGGTTCCCGCTGGGTTGATCAGCACATTGCCGTCCTCCAGGCGGACCACGTCGCCACTCATGCCCACTGCACGCTTTACATACAGCCGTTCACGGGGATTGCCATCGGCATCCACATCTATGTTGACCAACGAGAAGGTCCCCATGTAGAGCACTTGCGTCAGGATATCATAGAAAGGACCACGTGAATCATAATCGGGGTTGTAGAATGTGATGATCTGGTCGCGCTGGGGTGTCCGGTGTTTTGCCCATATCTTCGGACCAGTAGGATACAGCTCTATGCCATATGAGGTTTTGTTGACGAATACCCTGTCTCCGACAAGCAAGGTTGGAACCATGGAGGGAGTGGGTATCACAAACAGTTGGAAGAGGTATTGGTTGATCAGCAGGACTGCAAACACAGCAAATACGATCGCGTCTATCCAACCGCGAACTTCTCCCCAGAATGTACGGGGCTTGCGGGCAGCAAGTTGTGCCGCCTTCTTGGCTTTGCGGAGGGTCAGGAACGCTTCTGTGTGCCTCTCGATGCTCGTGAAGAATTCGTCCATGTCAAGCAACGTATCACAATCACAGCAAGTTGACAAGTTCGTGCATGGAGGATACCTTTACCCACATGAAAAAACCGATCGTGAACCTCCCCGAGGTACCACCAGTCAAGTTGCCAACGGTCATGGGCATGCGCCCTGGCATCTTTATATTGATACTCATGATACTCGCCATCCTCCTGGTGGTATTCCTGGTCGGATTTCTTCCCGGGATTCTCAAGGGGGGCAAGAACGTCACCTTCACCAGCCCACTCTCCAACGTTGCGGTAACCGTTGACGGAACATACAAGGGAGGAACACCCAGCGAGACGTGGATAGACAGTGGCACCCATGAGGTACAGTTCACCAAGGACGGTGTTGTCCTCCAGACTGTGGATGTCAAAGTCGGCCATCCAGTGTTCTTCACATGGCTCGCACCCAGGCGGATGACCATCTCCAACACCAGCCTCAACGTAGACATGCAGCTGGCACAGACCATCACAAGGAGTTTCCTGGACAAGGTTGCCGCATGGTCACGCGTGACTGACTTCGATGACCGCTACCATTACCCTCCCCTGTTCTCCAACTGGGCATCGGACATGGTGGTTGCTTCCCAGGACATCCCATCACCCCAGCTACAGGAATTGCTCGGGCAGGCATGGCAACTGGCTGTAGCACATATCACCAGCAAGACCATCTTGGAAGACGCCACCGAGGCCTCAGGCATCCTGTCTCGTGCAGGAGTATCTTTTGAGACAGTGACGTCCAGTCAGTTGATGCAGGCAGCCACAGACCTCTTTTCCAATGAGACATCCACAACAGATGTCGGGCTTGCGGCAAATCCACCCCAAGTCGTGAAGACTCCAGCTACCTTGGCCGTAGATGACATGGCTATCAAGGGATTCACGTACCAACCGGCACAGTTTGTCATGGGCACCACTGTCCTTGACATCTGGCCAGCAGTAACCATGGCTGGCGTTGAGGTCGATACCGGAAGCTTCTCACTTGCTTCCCAAGAAGTAACAGAATACCAATGGGCACGCTTTATCGAAGAGAATCCCAAGTGGGCCAAGGCAAACACAACTGCCTTGGTAGCCGAGGGATTGGTCGATGAGTATTACCTTGCCGGAATTTCTCCGACTACCGTCGTGCAAAGCGGCAGACCCATCCGCAATATCAGCTACCATGCGGCCCAGGCCTACTGCCAATGGCTGAGCGACAAGACAGGAAGGCATGTGTTTGTCCCGACCCAGCAGATGTGGAGCGTTGCTGCAACAGAAGCATCCACATACTCACGGACGCTGGTATCTGTCGGCGATGAGACAGTTGCCCCCCTTGGCTTGCTCGGTGGTGTCTGGGAGATGACCAGCAGCCCGTTCATCCCCCTTGGCAGGCTCAGCGGCAATCTGACGGATTTGGTGCAAACAATAGACTTGCTTGATGTGCAGACGGAGATTATCGTCAAAGGTGGTTCATACATCAACATACCGACCGACATTACCATCAATACAGTCGGAACCGCCGCAAAGGCAACCTGTTCGGAATACACTGGCTTCCGGATAGCTTGGGAGTAGAAATGGCAAAGTTTTCAAAGGATGACGTGAAGGTCCTCCAAACAAATAAAAAGGCGTACTTCAACTATGAAGTGATCGAAGACCTTGAGTGCGGTATCTCATTGGTAGGCACAGAGGTCAAGTCAATCCGTGAAAGCCGGTTCAGTTTTGTAGATAGCTATGTAAAAGTCACTCCAAAAGGGTTGGTGCTCGTTGCATTCACCATCCAGCCCTACTCGCATGCAGGCCTGTTCAACCACAAGAGCGACCAAGAACGGAGGCTCCTTGCCCACAAGCAGGAGATCAAGAAGTTCCGCAGGAAAGTAGAGGAGAAAGGGTTTACCTTGATCCCGACCAAGGTGTATCTGAGGGGAAACCTCGTCAAGGTGCAAGTATCTTTGTGCAGGGGCAAGCAGTTGCATGACAAGCGCAATGCGATCAAGGAGCGTGACATGAACCGTGACGCCCGCAGGGAGCTGAAGCAGCTCAACTACTAGGGAGGACCATGCGGTTACTGCATACATCTGACTGGCATCTCGGCAAACAGCTCAACGGCCGTCGTAGGCACGAGGAGCACGAGTCATTCCTTGCGTGGCTGTTGGATGTTGTCAGGAACCAGCATATAGATATCCTCCTGGTCAGTGGTGACATCTATGACACCACTACCCCTTCCTCCAGTGCACAGAAACTCTACTTCAGCTTCCTCCATGAAGTCTCCAAGATCGGTGGTGTCCAGGTGGTCGTCACATCTGGCAACCACGACAGCCCGTCCCTCCTTGCAGTGACTGCACCACTACTTGAGACCATGGAAATCCATGTCGTGGCAGAAGCCGACGCCGAGCATGAGTGCCTGGTGCTGTCCAACGCTGACAAGACTCAGGAGATCGGAATCCTGGCCATCCCGTTCCTCAGGGAACGGGATGTACGGATCAGCGGCGGGTTTGAGACTCCTACAGAACGTTCACAAGCCATTTCAGAGGCAATAGCAGAGCATATAGCACAAGCAGCACTCGAAATGGAGAAACACCATCTCCCCTTTGTCACGATGGCCCACCTCTTCACCGCAGGTGCGACAACCAGCGAAGACAACCAACGCATGGATTTGGAGGTAGGTACCCTCTCCCATGTCAATCCGGCATCCCTGCCGAATTGCTGCTATGTGGCTCTGGGCCATATCCATGTCCCACAGATAGTAGGAGGCAACCCCAATATCAGATACTGTGGGTCTCCGATTCCCATGAGCTTCTCGGAGGCACATCAGCAAAAAGAGGCATGCATCATCGACATCACATCCGCTGGAGATACCAATGTCACCCTCCTCCCAATCCCAAAGCAACGACATATCGTTCGGATAGCAGGAGACCTTCCTACCATAGAGGCCCAACTACATGCTGAGGCAACTGAGGAACATATCATCGAAGGCAGAAGCATCTGGGCAGAAATCTCATATACCGGTGACGATTTCATCAATGACTTGCGCGAGCGTGTCCAGGAAATATTACAAGTCCTCCCTGTGGAAGTTGAAGTACTCTCCTTGCGCAACGAACGGAAGACCAGCGAGATACTCCGCCAGCAAGAGGCCTCGGAGGACCTACGGGACATGACGCCCCGGCAGATTTTCATGCGGAGGCTTGATGAAGAACAACTCTCCCAGCAACAGCAGGAACAACTGCTGGGGGCATTTGACGAGACCATGGAGCAGCTCTCCATACAGGATGTATTGGAGGAGACGCCATGAGGATGCTGACGCTGAAGTTCTCGAATATCAATTCGTTGTATGGGCAATGGGAGATAGATTTTTCAAACCCCCAGTTTCTCGACAGCGGCCTGTTCCTCATCAGTGGCCCGACAGGAAGTGGCAAGACGACGATCCTCGATGCCATTTCCCTTGCGCTGTACGGACAAACTCCGAGAATCGACTCGATCAATGCAAACTCAAACGAAGTAATGAGCAAGGGAACTGCCGATTTCTATAGCGACCTGACATTCAGGATCCATGGCAGTACGTACAGATGCTCCTACTCCCAGTCGCGTGCACGGGGCAAAGCAGATGGGAAACTCCAGGCTGCGAAGTGGAGAATCACATGTGAAGACACCCATCAAGTGCTCTGCGACAAAATCAAGGAATGCGCCAGCAAGATCGTAGAGATCACGGGCATGACGTTTGACCAGTTCCTCCGTTCCGTGATGCTTGCCCAGGGCCAGTTCTCCAAGTTCCTGCAATGCAAGGGTGACGAACGTGCCCCAATGCTAGAACATATCACCGGTACTGAGATCTATTCGGAGATATCCAAAAGCGTCTATCAGCGCTACAAGACTGAAGGCGATGCCCTTTCCAACCTCAAGATCCGTTGTAGTTCATTGAACCTCCTCACCGACGAGCAACGCCAACAACTGCAGGACAGGACCCTTGAGCTCTCACAACAAGCGTCGGCCAAACAGACCCAGCTGCAAGACATCCGCTTTGCAATTACCTGGCACCAACAGCGACAGAAGATCGACAGCGAATTGCTCCAGCTCGATACAGATGCAAGCATCCTTGCACACAAAGAGACTGAAGCCCAACCACAACTGCAGGCACTCACGCAATGGGAACGTATCGACCCGTATGCAAGCACGTACAACGACTTGGTCAAGGGGCGCGTCCAGCAGGAAAGCCTCGTAGCAAAAGGGGCAGCCCTGCAGGAAGAACAAGCAACGTTGGAAGAGCGTTCACAACAAGCCAAGCTGCTGATGCAAACAAGAACCCAAGAGCACAAGCAAGCCTTGGACAAGCAACTTGAGCAACAGAAACTCCTCAAGAACGTCCGTGTGCTCGACCTGGAACTCAAGAACAAAGCAGAACTGCAGACTCAATTGACCAAAAAGCAGGAAACACTCTCAACCAGAGTCGCTTCCATCAACAATGACATTGCGCTGATACACTCCAATATCGAGCAATGCACCTTCGACAGCAAGCAGGCGGCGGAGTTGCTCAAGCAATATCCACACCATGCACGCTTTCTCAAAGAAGCCTCACGCCTGAACAACCTGGCCATGGACATGCAACGCCTACGGGGAGCAGCTGTACAATCCAAAGCTACGGAGGAACAGCTTCAAGAGACCATTGCCTCCACAAACAAATTGCTCAAGCCCAAGCGAGAAGAAGCCTCAATATTGGACCTCGAACACAAGAAGCTGCAGCACACCCTGCAATTGCTCGCAGAACAAGAAACAGGTATTGCCAGCATCCTGCACGGCAAGGAGATTACTACCTGTATCTTGGAAGCACAGCAACACCAACAGCGCCTGCAGGAAACTCTTGCATCCATCGATTCCATCAAGGAGCACATTGGCAACCTTACACTTGAGCAACAACAACGTGATACCCATCAAGCCACCATGGACCAACTCCAAAAAGACCTCCAATTCAAGCAAGGAATAACCCAGTCCCTCCTGCAATCAAAGACTCGTCTTGAGCAGACTATCGGACTCGCCCAGTTTATCCCGTGCCTGAAGGAGGATGAACCCTGCCCGTTGTGTGGCTCGACGACACATCCTGCTCCCCTCTCCTATACCAACGGAAAGGAGCAAGATGAACTAGCTCAGACACACCAGCAAATTGAAGCACTGCAATCACAGATAGATTCGACAAAGGAGCAACTGGCCACATCCAAGGAATCCTTGCGCAGGAGTATTGCAACGATCTCGGAGATCGAAGGACATATCAAGCAATTTGAGGAGTCGCAACTGCCACCAGGCATGAGCATCGAGACATTCCATGCAACGACCATCACACAACAAGAACTTGCAAAACAAGAATTAACAAGTCTTGAAACAGCTCATTCCTCTCTGAAGGCACTCTCTTTACAGCAATCAGAAACACGAGAGAAGCTCGACAGCATCGACAACCAACAAGAGACACTCAATACCAAAATACAAGAATTGGACAACCAGCTCCTGCGTGCCAACACTTCTCTCGTACATGCAACAGAACAGACTGCCTCACTCACCAAGCAAGCGGATGAGATGCATGGTCAATTGTATGACGATCTCACACTCTACGGCATTGTTCTGGATGATTCGGATCTCAACGACCAAATTGACTCGCTAGCTGCATTGCTGACAGAAGCCGTGAGCACAACCAGTACTTCGGAGGCTACACTCGCAAACCTCCGGACACGCTGTGAAGCACAACACACATCGGTGCAGACAGTACAACAAGACCTTGCTGACGCAACAGAGGAAGCACACGCATGCACATCTGACATGAACTCCATTCAGACAGCAAGGAAAGAGCTGTTTGGTGAGGAAGATTGCGATGAGGCAGAACAGCAGATGCAGCAATCCATGGAATCGGCAAACATGGCACTGGAAGAAGCCAGAACATCTGCCGATTCTGCCAATACTGACTATGAGGCAAACAAGCGCGCCAGGAAGGATCATGAAGCGTCACTGCTCGAGCACCAATGCTTGTTAGAGCAGCATCAACAAAACTTCGATACAGCCCTGAAGCAGATAGGCCTTGCAGGAGAACAGGAATTCAATTCCCTCCTCCTCACTGAAGATACGATCCGACAATACTCCTTGGTGAGGAAGGAACTTCACGACCAGCGGCTGGCGCTTGAGGTTCACCAACAGGATCTCCATTCCAAAGCCAAGGAATTGGAACAAGGTGCACCCAAGCAATCAGACATGCCACAACAGGAACTGGAACTACACCTGCAGGAACAGCAAGACGCCTATGATGAAATCCTCACTGAGCAAGGCGAAATCAATTCGCAGCTCAAGCAAGATTCAGAGAACCAGGAACAACAAGTGGAACTCAAGTCGAAGATGGAATCACAGCAGGCTCGATATGATGTTTGGGCAAGCCTCAACGACCTGATAGGATCAAGCGACGGCAAGAAGTTCCGCACGTATGCCCAAGGAATCACGTTCGACATGCTCCTGTCCCATGCCAACAAAAAGCTGGCCCTCATGAGCGACCGCTATCTCCTAGCCCGTGGTTCATCAGGCCAGCTGGATGTGGTGATCCTTGATGCCTGCCAAGGTGGAGATGAACGTTCAGCTGCAAATCTCTCAGGTGGCGAAAGCTTCATCATATCCATGGCATTGGCACTTGGCTTGTCCCAGATGTCGAGCCAGAACGTGCAGATTGATTCCCTGTTCCTTGACGAAGGATTTGGCACATTGGACCCACAATCGTTGGAGATGACGCTCGACACCCTGGCAACGTTGCAGTCAAGCGGCAAGCTTATCGGGGTAATCAGCCATGTAGACTCCCTCAAGGAGAGGATCCCCGTCCGGATAGATATCGTAAAGGGATCAGGAGGAAGGAGTACCATCACTGGCCCTGGTTGCCGCCAGTACCAGTAGCTACATAAGCATATTTCTTTACAAGATAGTACCATACGGAGTTACCATGAAACACACCAGACTGTTGCTTGCACTCATGCTTCTGTCCATTGTCCCCCAAACGGCCTTTGCACTGGATGCCAACCACTGGTATGTCGGTGCCTCGGCCGACTATGTCTACAACATCATAGAGACCAACACCGGCTATCGTGAGAACACCTACTACGATAATGGACATGGCTTTGCCATTTCTCTCCCTGTCGCCTACCAGTTTACCGACTGGCTAGGACTGGAGAGCGGGTTGCGCTATGTGCAGAAGAACTATACCTGGCGCCATTCCCTCTATATGCAAACAGCAGCTGCCTATACCGACATAGAGCAGTATCAAAACCACTTCATAGAAATACCAATGACCGTCAATTTCATCTTTGGCAACGAATTGGTTCAGAGCATGTTCTCAGTTGGAGGATATGTCGGCTTGTGGGGGGCGTCGCGCCGGAATGGACGCATGAGAAACGGAGAAATCCTCGAAAATGGTGTCACCAATCCGACGTTCGATGCATTTGACGAGATGGTTCAGTTCAATCCAACCAGGGACAACCGCTTTGAAGCTGGCCTGCTTGCTCGTACAGGCCTCCTGTTCATCATAGACCCGGTGGTCCTGTACCTCAGGGGATCGTTCTCCCTTGGACTTACCGATCTGAGCAACAGCTACCAGAAAGACCAGGTGAGCCGATACAACAACACGCTTAGTGTTGAAGCTGGAATCCTTGTCAAGCTAGGAGGTGGAAAATGAGAAAGCTTGTTACAACACTCATATTTGCTATCTCTCTCACATTGATGTTCTCATGCAACTTCAACACCCCCAAGCCTCCAATATCCTACGCCAAGGACAATACCTGGAAGGGAGTATTCCAGGGGTTTTGGACAGGCATGAACAACAACTATGTCTTTTGGAACCTCGACTCCCCTACCAATGAGTGGGACAAGGTATATGAAGCATACATCGGCAAATTCGAACAGTTGGGTGAAGTTGATTACGCAGATCAAGTTGCAACTAAGTCAGCTATCACCATGCTCATGGAGAGCGTGAAGGACATCAGCGATGGTCACTTCACAATGCAGCTGCCAACACCGAAAGCATTTTTCAGTTTTTCTCCACGGGAATACCAGATCATCAGGCAACATCACCCTGAATTGAGCGATACACAACTCATGGACTACTGCTATTATCATCTTTCCTCACAAGAAGCTTTCGATAATTACTACAACCTATTTCCAGAAGAACTCATCATGGAAGATATGAAACAACGCCTGACAACCATCTTCAATTTCACACCCCCAACAGAGGCAGACAAGCCAGCTTACTGGTCCAGCGATAACCTCAAGGAGAGGTTGCCAGACGATATCAAAGCAACAACAAAAGCGACGGCTACCCTCCCAGATTCCATCGACAGGACTACACTTGACTCATATTTCAAAGAATGGATGATCATTGATACCAAATTAGAAGATGACTACATGCCAATTCTGCTTGGATTGACCAATGGGAATACCTCTGGGATTCCAGACAACTGCATCTACCTAGGTTTCACCTCCTTCAACTTCACAAAGGCATTGCAAAAGCAACAAGCCGATATCATGGCATTGTTGGAATTGTTCGGACAATACAAGCAACGTGACGATACTACTGGCCTGATATTTGACGTCCGAAGCAACTATGGCGGGTTTAATATCGACCGTCAGTTGCTCTTCTCCGATCTCCTTTCCGAAACCTACCAGTTCGGATGGACCATCCAAAAAACTGGAGACAACCGTCTTGACTACAGCCCAATGCTCACGATGACAGTACCTCCATACAAACCAGATGCAAGCGAACCAAATTACCATCCCTCCCACTTGTTCAACAAGCCAGTGGTTGCCCTGACCAATATCAATTCAATTTCGAATGCAGAGATGACTGCCATGTTCGTACAAACACTCCCAAAGGGTGTATCCATCGGATCAACCACGCATGGTGCACAAGGTTCATTGCAAACTGACAACAATATTGGAAATGCAGGCCAATTCAGCGTTGGCAGTTACATTACCTTGGTCTATACGCCCTACAAGCAGACGTTTGCCATGGATGGAACCTCCTATGAAGGAAAAGGCATCCCAGCAACTATCGAAATTCCATTCAACAAACAAGAATTTGAATCAGGAACAGATGGACGACTGATGGCTGCTTTCAAATATGTGAACGACAACCAATAGCAACCTAGTTTCCCACAACTCCCAGCTTTTGGCCACATCCCTGCGATGTGGCTCTTTTTTTATCCCATCAAAACAATGTCTACTAAATAGCCTCTTTTGTTCTCATAACAAATTCTGTTTGCATGATATCATTTTTGTTCTATCGTAGTTTTGTATATTTTTTTGCATATACATATTTTTTATTTCTATCGCATGTTTCTTGCTTGGATATTGTTTTAATACTAAACCGTATTTTTCTTGTTTTTATTGTTAAATAATCATTTTTTTTCATAATTTTCTGCTTTCTTTTACACTTTACAAGCAATTATTGAAGGGTTTTCTAGTATTTATAAGGCGTTTATATAACATTTCTCATAAGATATTTTATCTTAGTTTAGTTGCATATTCTACGCATATACCTTTTTTATGCATATCAATTTTGTTGCATAGCGTTTTTTGTACCTACTTTACTACGGTAGGTACTTGAAAAAAGTTGATAACCGATTTATTCTTTATAATGTAATATGTTTTAAGCCATTAATAGACGATTTTCATATTCAGTATTCTATTGTTTTGAACACTTGTTTGAACAATTACAATTTTGACTAAGGAGTCAACTACACATGAACAGAAGAGCTCCATTCACATTATGCAGGCTGGAACGGGGGGAAAAGACCTATTGGTATGCACTGTTCCGCAACCCAGAAAGCGGTGAGCGTAGTAACAAGAAAAGTGTAGAAGTACTCAAGAAGCAACTAGGCCATCCTTGTGACAAACCAATCCGTCGCCGGGATGAAGCAATGCGGATTTGCCAAGAGGCACTGGACCGCAACATTGTGTTCAATACCTTCAAGGACCAGGACCTCCGCTCGTATCTCCAAGAATTCTGGAACTTCGATACCAGCAGGTATATCGCACAGAAGAATGCAGTGAACCCTGGGGCCATTGGAAAAGACTATGCGTATACAAGAAGTATTGTTCTGACTCGGCATGTGCTGCCATATCTTCCTGCCTCATTGAGGCTCTCTACAGTCAAAATGCACCACTTGAAGGATTTACAATATGCGTTGATCAAGAGTGGGACACTTGCCAATGCGACGATCAACATCGCGATGTCTACTGTCATGATCCCCTTGCGCAATGCCCAGGAAGAAGGTGTGATACCACAGTCCACAATAGGAAAGCTCCCTACCCTCCGCAATGACCAACATTGCAGGGGAATCCTTACCGAAGTAGAACTCACCCGTGTATTGACGTACATGCAGGCTCTTTCTGACCAAGGTCCATACCTCGCGTGTGCTGTTGCAGTTGTCACTGGGATGCGTAGTGGAGAGCTACGTGCCTTGGAGCCCTCCCAGATACAAGATGGCCTGATCATCGTTGACCAGGCATTGTCCAACATTGCAGGCAAAAAGGCTCCAAAAGGAAAACGGATCAGGGAAGTTCCATGTCCCCTGGCACTTTGCAATGCACTTCGTGCCTACTGCTACACCAATCCGTATCGTTGCAAAGAAACACTAGTGTTTTGGAGCAACAAAGGTGGCGGTGCAGTTTCCAGCCACTACTTTTCCCGGAAATTCCAGGAGGCGATCATTGCTTCACATGTAATGGATGTAGAGGAACTTGAGAGGCGTAACGTTACGTTCCACTCCCTCAGGCATATGGCAAACTCAATGTTGCGTGGAAGCATTGACGAGCACTTGCTCCGATTGACGATCGGACACTCATCATCTGAGATGAGCGATGTCTATACCCATATGACCGAACAATCACGGCATGCCGTCGAACAAGCTCAACGCAACAACATCCTTCCGTTCATACCAGGGTTGGATGCAGCAACTGGCAGCTGATTGGAAAACTGCAACCTTCTCTAGCCTTTCACAGCTCCATTGATCGTTCCAGAAATACAGAAGCGCTAGAGAAAGATGAAATCAAAGTTACGGTAAGAGATACAACCAAGATCGCTCAGTTTCTCCGATGTCTATACATGAGTCTATTGCTGGCACATCACCCCGGGCATACCAAAGAAGCCATATCTTCTAGAGAGGTCTCATGAAGTCGTACTCCGGCTCGAAGTACTGTGGTTCGTATTGCGGGAACTCTGGTGGTACCCCAACCTTGGGTGCGGAGAGGTAGAAGGCTGTCTTGAGGTAGGTATCCCGCTGCTGCTCATCAGCTGTGATAGCCCACTCCACCAAGCAATTGCAGACATTTCTCAAGCTCTGTTCATCATACCATTCCCGCATCCTGGGAAGCAGCATCGAATGCCAGGTACTGGGATCAAAACGCAATTGCTCGCACAAGAGCCTGCTGGTCCATGCAGGGTCATCACAGGCAGGGATGTATTTCCAATACAAATCAGTCATCCGTTCGTATAGCTTCTTCCACTCATCTTTCAGCGGATGACCATGACGTTGGGCAAACGAATCAAGACCATAGCACACTGACAACAGTTCCAACTTCTGATGAGCCGTCCCAGGAATTTCTTCTATCTTGTCCACAACGTTCCCAATCCGCTTCAGATCTTCTTTCTGGCATATAGGGTCATCCATCCGTTCCATGAAAGCATGATAGAACCGGCGAAGATACATGTGTGTATCCTCAACGTCAGTGAGCAGATTGGACAAATTGAGAATGTCATCAAAGGGAATATTGTGTTTTGTATAGCTCATATGGACAGTATACCCCAAAAGCATTGTTTTGCCACATTGGAAGAGCTATTCAGAACCGATCCCAGAACTCTTTTCCTTGTGTACGTCCAAAATCTCCCATAGGTACTGCTTCTTTGCGCATCTGCTGCAGCAGATATTCCCTCTTCTGGTCATCCTTGACTGGATGCATCTCCAGTGGATCATGGGCAAGGTCGAACAACATACTCGTCTGTTCCCCATCCGGAGCAATATTCACGAGCACCTTGTCATCACCTTCACGATAGGCCCTGCTGCTTGCACCATAGGCATGGTACAACGTCTCTCTGTGTGGGGCAGTGCTCCCCAGGCACTGTTGCAGGAAACTCTTTCCTTCAACGCTGGCAGGTACTTCAATACCCAGATATTCGCACAATGTCGGATAGACATCATACAGATACAACAAAGAATCGTTGGTAGTTCCCCTTGGAATCCCAGGTCCCATGAGGACCAACGGAACACGAACAGCATGTTCGTAGACATTCTGTTTTCCCATGAATCCATGGCACCCCATGGACAACCCATTGTCGCCCATGAGCACAACGAGGGTATTCTCAAGCTGACCATTGTTCTCCAATGCTGCTAGGATTCTTCCAATCGCATGGTCCAGATGGGTCACCATTGCATAATAGCCCCTCAGTTCATGGCGCATGGCCTCTTCAGTCCGAGGATATGGAATGAGCCGTTCGTCGCGGATATCACATTCGGCATATGCAAATGGATAGGTATTTCTACAGTTGGGAGGCAGTTCAATCGAATCGACATCATACATGTCCAGGTATTGGCTTGGCATTGTCCTAGGGTCATGAGGGGCAAGGAACGCGCTATAGCAGAAGAACGGCTGCTGGGCATCTTGCTGAGAATCAAGGAAACGTACCGTCGAGTCCGCGATCAAGTCCGAAGAATGGACTCCCGGATGGATAGCGTCGCATGGCAGGCGCAGCACCCGGTTGCCATGGTAAAAATCGACAACGAAATTCACTACATTGTCATAGGCCCCTGTCGGATCATATCCACACACAGGAACATTCCAATGGTCCCACATCCCTGAGAAAAAAGCATTTTCGCCACTATCAAAGCTCCGGCTATAGGCAGGAGGACCATTGTGCCATTTCCCAGTCCCAAAGCTCTTGTACCCATTGGCACGAAGCAGTTCTCCTATGGTTGTATGGGTTGCATCTATGGTTTGTCCATGGCCGTCGATTGAGAACAGGCTACGGCCGGTGTTGATCATCGCACGCGACGGCATACAAACCGCACCTGTCAGCCCTCCTTGGATATGAGCTTCAGCACATGCACAGCCACCTTGTACCAGCCTGTCCATGTTGGGTGTGATAATCTGGTTGTTACCCAATGCATGTATTGCATCAAAGCGTTGGTCATCGGTGACCAGCATCAGGATATTCGGCTTCTGGTTCATCTTGCATCCTCTGGGCACAGCCTCAGGGAGAATCCAAGATCTGCAAGTTCCGGCCGACGCCGAGCCTCACCGACTGTATAGAGCACCACATCCTGAGCACCCTTTTCCAGGGTCACTGCTTGTGCTACAGGAACATGGGCTTTCCCATTTTTGAACGTGAAGATGATCGTTTCGTCACCAATATCCAGGCAGAGCTTCTGTTCATGGGCAAGAGGCGCAGCTGCCTGGCATTCAACGGTGTACTCACCCTTCCTGGGAATCTGCAAGTTCCATTTCCTCCCCGTCACAATCGGCCTGAACGAGTAGTATTCGCTACCCGTGTACCTGTAGACGGGTGTCCCCTCCTGCAGGAGGAACACCCCCTGCCCATCTGGCTTCTGAATACGTTGTTGTGATTTCATCGGTTGACGCAGGGAATCGCCACGCTGCTGCAGGTTCTTGCCCACTTGCAACAGCACATCTCGTTCAAATGGGACAACCGAACCATCCCCGGCAGGGCCAATGTTCAGCAAGTAGTTGCCTCCCCCATCCAGTGTCGCAAACAACCCATGGGTGATATCTTCTATGCGCTTTTCCATGTCGGAACGTTCCTGCCATGACCGGTATCCCCACGTAGCATGGTAGATTGTAGCAGGAGTCTGCCATGGAAGGTCCAATGCGTGCTCCGGAAAGAGATTGTCCCCCATGGTCAGGAAGTCGCCATAGTCGTTCCAGACACGACCATTTACCATGATCGTCGGCTGCAATGCATGCGCAAGCTCATAGACAGCCTGGGATTGCTCCGCCGTGGGGGCACCCATGTCCATCCACAACTCGCAGACTGGCCCATAGTTGGTCAGCAACTCGGCCAGCTGGGCAAGATTGTACTGCATATGGTCAGGAGGGATCGGGTCGCTGTTGTGGTCGCTTATCGGAAGGGCGTTCTCATAATGCCAGTCGATCCAAGAGAAATAGATACCAAAGCCAAGGCCATGGCGGGAACATGCCTGGGAGAGTTCCATCAACGGATCCCTCTTGCTGGCACTGGCTGTCGTACAGTAGTCGGTAGTATCGGTATGGAACATGCAAAACCCATCATGGTGCTTGGAGACCATCACGATATAGCGCATGCCACTGTCCTTGGCCAAGCGTGCAATGGCATCAGCGTCAAAGCAAGGAAACGAGAATGTGTCGGCAAGAGCCTCATAGTCTCTTTGTGGCACTTCCCCATGGGAGAGGATTTGCTCGCTATACCCCCTATGGACCTCTTTGCCGTCCCATACCCCACCACATACGGAATACAGGCCAAAGTGGATGAACATGCCATATCCAAGGTTGCTCCAAGCCGCTGTAGCATGCTTGTGCTCCAATGATTCCCATTGCTTTCTCATATTGAATCCCCCATATGGCCACTATATCCCCACCCATTAGTGTTTGACAGGGTACAAACCATATACGGGAGTACCAAAACAGTGGAGCATGCGTCATTTTTTACAACGTATAGCACCTATGTTCAATTTTTGACGCATGACAACTGGTCAAATGGTGTTTGCTGATGAATTCTACTCTTTGCCCCAAATCGCCCATGGTACAGAGTAAAGTCATGGGTATGAAGAAAGATCAAACGGACCAACTCGTCATCAATAGGCCACGGACATTCATCCAGAAGGTAACGAAGCACTGGCAGTTCTATGTCATAGTCGCATTGCCAGTCCTCTATTTCATCGTCTACAAATATGTACCGATGTATGGAATCCTGCTGGCTTTCAAGAAGTACCGTGTCTCAAAGGGAATATGGGGAAGCCCATGGGTAGGACTCTACCAATTCCAGAAGTTTTTTGCAAACCCCTCGTCATTGAGGATCATGTGGAACACATTCATACTTAGCATGTATGCATTGGTCGCCTCAATCCCCCTGGCCGTGATCATGGCGATTGCATTGAACGAATGCCGCAGCAGGGCTTGGAAAAAATCGGTACAGCTGATCACATACGCACCATACTTCATATCTACGGTAGTCCTGGTTGCCATTCTGATGCAGTTTCTCGACCCCTCGATGGGACTGATCAACACTATTCGTGGAATATTCGGCCTTGAGTCAAAGAACTACATGGGTGAGGCAAGCCAATTCCGCAACATCTATGTCTGGTCGGCACTCTGGCAGAACACCGGCTACAACGCGATCATCTACTTAGCCGCTCTGACAGGCATCAATCCTGAGCTGTATGAGGCAGCAAGGGTCGATGGAGTCAACAAATGGCAAAAGATACGTCATGTCGACCTCCCCTGCATCAAGAGCACCATCATCATCATGTTCATCATGAACATGGGATATGTGATGAGCCTCGGATTTGAGAAAGCATTCCTCATGCAGAATGCCTTGAACCTGGAGACTTCGGAGATCATGTCGACATACGTCTACAAGATGGGACTCATCAACAGCGACTTCAGCTACTCCACGGCAATCGACCTGATCAACTCCGTGATCAACATCTGCCTGATACTCCTGTTCAACAAGGTAGCGAAGCTGCGCGACAAGGACGGTGGGCTATGGTAAAGAAGATCAGGACCCGAAACAAACAACTCAAGGCAGATACGGCATTTGACATTATCAACAACATATTCCTAGCATTCTGTTTCCTGGTGGTTCTCTATCCGCTGGTATATATCGTGTCCAGCTCCTTCAGCAACGCACGGGCAGTGATGGCACATAAGGTATGGCTGTGGCCAGTGGACTTTGACCTGACCGCATACAAGAGCGTCTTCACCAACAAGCAGATTGGAACGGGATACATGAACTCCCTGTTGTATGTAGTATTGGGGACCACTATTTCGGTCTTGCTGACGATGTTCATCGCCTATCCCTTGTCACGCAAGGAATTCTATGGCAGGAAGTTCCTGACGGTCTTCATCATGTTCACCATGCTGTTTTCCGGAGGAATGATCCCCTTGTACTTGGTGGTGCGCAAGACTGGAATCTTCGACACGGTCTGGGCAATGGTCCTTCCCAATGCCCTGACGGTGTGGAACATCATCATCTGCCGGACATTCTTGCAGGAGAATATCTCTGACGAGCTATATGAGGCCGCGGAGATAGATGGCTGCTCCGATATCCGCTTCATGTTCCAGATGGTATTCCCCCTCTCACAAGCGATCATAGCGGTTCTGGCCCTCTTCTATGCAGTTGGACAGTGGAACAAATACTTCGATGCCTTGATCTACCTGCAGAAACAGGAACTGTATCCATTGCAGATCGTGCTGCGCAATATCCTCATCATCAACAAGAACACCCCTTCCATGATGACGGACGTCGCGGCCGCGGCACGTGCCCAGGGATTGTCGGAGACCATCCGCTATGCCTTGATCGTCGTTGCCAGTGCCCCCTTGCTGATCATCTATCCATTTGTACAGAAGTTCTTTGTCACGGGAGTCATGATTGGCTCCGTAAAGGGTTGAACCACGGCCATATAGGCCGTGTGGACATACATTGGAGGAATTATGAAAAAGAGAGTCGTTACACTGTTATTGCTCGCACTGATGGTACCAGCGCTGCTCATCGCCCAGGGCGCAAAGGACCAGAAGCAGGCAACTACCATCGAGTACACACCCAACGGAACGTACCCGATCGTCACCACCCCGATTACCGTGGACATCATGATATCTCAGCCACCCTGCGTTGAGAACTACAACACCAACCGCTTCTCCAAGTACATGGAAGAGATGACTGGTGTCAAGGTGAACTTCATCATGGTCCCCGAGCAGGCCGCTTCCGAGAAGCTCGCACTGACCCTTGCCTCTGGAGACTATCCTGATGCATTCCTTGGCTTCAACATCAAGGATGACCTTGAGGCGACCTATGGTGCACAAGAGCATCTGTTCCTTCCCCTCAACCAGTACTATTCACAGCAGTGGATGCCCAACCTGATGAATGCACTGGCTGGCTATCCCGGTGGCGTTGGCTACATGACCAACATCGACGGGAACATCTACTCACTGCCCCGTCTGGAAGGCTGCTTCCATTGCACCAACATGGCAAAGATGTTTGTGTACCAGCCGTTCCTGGACAAGCTCGGCCTTGCCGTCCCCACAACCACCGATGAGCTGTATACCGTACTCAAGGCGATCAAGACCAAGGATCCCAACGGCAACGGCAAGGCAGACGAGATCCCCCTCGCCGGCTCAATCATTGGCTGGGCGGATGAAGTAGAACGCTTCCTGCTCAACTCCTTCATCTATTGTGACCTGACAACCAACATCAACGCCAATGCAGAAGACAACGTTGGCTACATGATGGATGGCAAGAAGGTTGACACCGCCATGAACAAGGATGCCTACCGTGAAGGGCTGAAGTACATCAACAAGCTCTATTCCGAGGGCCTGATCTACAACGGTTCATTCACCCAGGATTCTTCCCAGCTGACACAGCTGGTCGAGAGTTCCGCCCAGCCAGTAGTCGGTTTTGCAACCGGTGGCTGGAGAGGACAGTTCTCCACGATCGGTGGCGAACGCTTCAACAACTTCCATGCAATTGCACCGTTGAAGGGACCCAAGGGTGTGCAGACAACCCCCAACTTCCTGGCAACCCCGGAAGTCGGCAAGCTGGTCATCAGCGCAGACAGCAAGTATGCAGATGCAATCATCCGGTACTTCGACTTCATGTACTCACAGGAAGGAACCCTGTTGCAGCGTAACGGATTTGAAGGCGACGCATGGGAATGGGCAACAGCGGATCAAGTTGGCCTGGATGGAAAGCCAGCAATTTGGAACCAGCTGAAGCTGTGGAACGACAAAGACCCACAGAACGACACATGGATCCAGGTACTCGTCGGTGCAATGACCTTCGACCTGAAGAACGGCCTCGTGTCAAAGCCAATGACCGTAGACAACCCTGCATACTATGCACCAGAGAACAACGAGAAGACTCTGTATGATGAGACAGCCAACCTCTACAAGCCGTATGCAAATACCGATTTGGAGGTTCCTACCCTCAAGTACACGGCAGAGGAGAACGAACAGTTCTCCACCATCAAGAGAGAGCTTGCCAACTACATCCGCCAAAGCGCAGTGAAGTTCATGGTCGGTTCCCTTGACGTCAACAACGACAAGGTTTGGAACGAGTATGTCGCCAACCTCGAGAAGCTGCAGATGACCAAGGTATTGGACATGATGCAGACCGCCTACAACAGACAGTACAAGTAATACATCCTTAGCTTTTCAAAATTGCCGCCATGGTGAAAGCCATGGCGGCCTCTTCCTTTCATGGAGCACCCGATGCACACACTACCAAACATCATCTACATCCTCGCTGACGACATGGGCTATGGCGATATCAAACACAACAATCCCGGTTGTCCCTTCGAAACCCCATCCTTTGACCGAATGTGCAATGATGGAATGCGCTTCACCGATGCCCATGCCTCCTCGGCGGTGTGCACCCCCTCGCGCTACTCCATCCTCACCGGACGGTACAACTGGAGGAGCACCCTCAAGTCATCGGTTACCGGTGGGTACTCCAAGCCCATCATAAGCGAAGGGAGGAAGACGGTCGCCGACTTGCTCAAGATGGCAGGGTACCGCACCTGCATATTTGGCAAATGGCACCTGGGAATGGAGTTTGCAACAGACAAGACGTTCCATGAACAACCAGATTTCGATGCATGCCCTGGCGTAGACTATGCACAGCCCATCAGGCGCGGTCCCACCAGCAATGGGTTCGACACGTTCTACGGGATCAGCGCATCGTTGGACATGAGTCCGTACGTCTACATCAAGGATGACCGGTTCACCGCCATTCCCGACCATACCATCGAGAAATCCACAGGCAAGGAGTTCTGGCGCAGTGGACCCACTGCACCGGGATTTGTCCATAGCGAAGTATTGGACAACCTGGCCGACTGCGTGGTCCAAGAAATCCAATCCAATTCAGACAACCCAAAATTCATCTACTTCCCCATGCCAGCTCCCCATACCCCCATATTGCCAGCAAAGGAATTCATCGGAAGATCACATACCAATGCATATGGAGACTTCGTGCTGCACTGCGACTCTGTCGTAGGAAGAGTATTGGATGCAGTGCAGGAATCAAAACAGGACACAATAGTTATTTTCACATCCGACAATGGATGCTCCCCCATGGCCAATTATCCGGAACTTGCACAGCATGGGCACAACCCAAGCTATGTGTTCAGGGGTACCAAAGCCGATATCTACGAAGGTGGGCACCATATCCCCCTGATCGTGCAATGGAACGGTCATATCGACGGAGGCACCACCTGCAATGCACTGGTGTGCCTGTCCGACCTCATGGCAACCGTGTCGGATATCACCCAGATTCCCCTTGCCCCGGACATGGGTGAAGATAGCATCAGCAACCTCCCGTTGTGGCTCAACACAGGAATTGGGCACGTGCGGGAAGACTTGGTTCACCAGAGCATTGATGGCTCTCTGTCGCTGCGGCGTGGGCAATGGAAATTGGAGATGTGCCCGGGCTCAGGTGGCTGGTCGTTCCCACGCCCAGGGGTGGATGACACGTCCCACCTCCCCACCAGGCAACTGTACGACCTCAGCAGCGATATCTCGGAGCAGCACAACGTCATTGAAGAACATGAGGAAATAGCAGCATCCATGCAGCAACGCCTTGCACAGATTGTCAGGGACGGAAGAAGCACACCCGGCCCGCGTCAGAAGAACGAAGGACAGGAAGTATGGGAGACCATATCATGGATGTTGGAACATCATTGAGAAGTGAGGCAGTCGCACATCTGCAGTGACTCGTAGTACTGCAGGGGCCTGCGGCAGTCATATGATTCCTTGGTATTCCCATTGGAAGATGACAGGACATTGCCGTTGGCATCCACCAGCACAAAGCCAGGAATATAGAACTTTGGGACATCGACAAGCTGCATGATCCCAGTTGCCTCCCTATATGCCATCGGGACGTACCCAAAGTCAAAATTGCCTTTGGCAAGATAGTCCACCATGTCTGCATCGGATATGTCGCGCACATGTCCGGCAAACACTATCTGCACATTGCCGTACATCCGCCGAATCCGGTCGTATGTACCCCGAAGCTCTTCAGTGAACTCAGTACAGTACGGACACCAGTTCGCCGCGTAGTACACCAAATAGTATTCACTGTCCAACACGACAGGAACTCCTTGGGCAGTAAGCACCTTTCCCTGGAGATTATGTATCAGGGACTGCTCTTGCTTGGGCTGTGTAGCACACGAAGAGAGCATCAGTGCACATATGATGGACATGACGGTCACTATTTTTTTCATAGGATGAATTATATAGTCACTCTTTGTTTTGTGCCAGCAAAAACCATGCTATACTGCCGTCGATGACCAACAAGCACCGACGTATAGACACCTTGTCCTCCAACATGATCGTCCTTCTCTCCAGCGTATTCATCATATGCTTCAGTGCCCTCATCATCTCCCAGATGATCCAAGTGACACAGGAACGTCAGAAGGCAATTGAACAGAACCTTGCCATGCTCGCCATGACCCAGGCTTCTGTGGAGGGTGACATTGGGCAGGCGATCAAGTTGTCCAAGATGTTGCTGCTCAACAAGAACGTCAGCAGGTTCATGTATCTTCCCCCCATACCAGAGGGATCGAGCGAGATACAGGAAGTCATCGATGCACAGGCACAGCTTCCCACGGCAAGGTACGTCGACCCCATGATCTTGGAGCTGTTCGTCTATTCACGTGCAAGCGATAGCCTGTTGACCAGCAGCAATGCATTCTTCGACATAGATGCCATGTACCCGTTGTTCGCCTTCGAGGGAATGAACGCCCGGCAATGGCAAAGCAAATATCTGTGGAGCAGCACCAGCAACCGCTGGTTCCCTGTAACCGATGCTATTGTGGACGGACAGCAACGCAAAGTACTTCCCTATGTCTCTACCTACCCCCTCCTCAATCCATCGGAAAACGCTGGCAAGGTCATGCTGCTGCTGGATGCCCAGCTCTTCTTCGACATGCTGGACAACCTGGACTTGGGAACAGGGGGTGCATATTGCGTCACCGATTTCAAAGACTCGGTGATCCTTTCCAGCGGGGCTTCCACCTGGACTGTCCCCAAGCTCTCCGACGGCCATCACCTGCTCAAGGACTCCGATGGGAAACGATTCATCGTATCGGTCGAGTCCAGTGAAACAAGTGGCCTGCGTTTCTTCTCGGCAGTCCCCTACTCCTATGGGAAACTGATGTTCAACCCAGTGCTCACCGTCATTTCTCTGGTATGTGCCATCGCATTGTGCGTCTGCTTCCTCATCTTGGGGGGCAATGCATATGGAAGCCAGAGAGACTGGAATCGGCTCAAGCAGTTGCTCGACACCCGCAATGGCACCAATCCAGCCTCGTATGAACAAATTGCCGATTCCATCAGGTCCATCACTGCAGATCGGAACAAGGAGGACATCCAAAGTGGCATGGCCCCCTACATGGTGGAGACCTTGTTCAGGAGGCTGATACATGGCAAGGAGATCGACAACACGGCACTGATACACCTGATGCAGCAGATGCACAAGACGGTAATGGTCAGCCCTGCAACCCCGGTTGTGATGCTCAAGATCTTTTGGAACAGGCAAATGCCGAACATGCCAATGGATGTGGCCGACTTTACCCGCCTTGCCGCGGAGCATGAAGCGCATGACCAATTCGGAAGTTCTTGCTATCTCTACATGGACTATTCATACAACATCTGGGTCTTGGCATGGGCAAGTGCCCGTAGCAGATTGAACACCTGCGTAGATGCGTTTTGGAAAGCGTTCAAGAAATACACATCTGATGAAACCTCAGTCGCGGTGAGCGGTAATGATGTCACAGTCGCTGACATCGCCTTTGCCCCCAGGCAATGCGACAGGGTCGAGTGGAGCCTCCGCAACGAACGGCTTGAGAACATCTTGCGAAAATATGATGAGATAGAGAAGAGAATCGATAGCTTCTGCTATGGCAAGGATGAGGAGAAAGCCCTGATCGCAGCTTGCATGAAACAAGACCTCGACCAGACCAACAGTGTGCTCGAAGCGTTGTACGAGCAAAACTACCATGTCCGCAAGCTGAGCAGCGAGCAGGAACATGAGTTGCTCAATGCCCTGTACCGGACTGCTTTCTCCTATTGCCAGAAACAGGGACGGACTGTAGTGCCCACCCACTTCACACTGTTCGAGGATGCGCTCTCTTTCTTTGAAGAACAGGCACGGCGGACATCTCCTGCCCGGAACGAGCGCGAGGTTGTCCTTGCAGACGAGATCGGCAACTACATTGCAGGCCATTACCAGGAACCTGCTCTGACATTGACCACGATGGCCCAGGATCTCAAGCTCAAGGAGAGCTACCTCTACCATTTCATGTATGCCCGCCTGAACAACAGTTTTGCATCCTACCTGGAGGCATACCGGCTCCAGCAGGCAAAGGACATGCTCAGCGATTCCCACCACCCTCCGATCAACGAGGTGGCGATGCAATGCGGATATGCAAATGCGCAAACGTTCCGCAGGGCATTCAGGAAATGCTATGGGGTCAATCCCTCAGACTTCCGCCTCTGAATGACATCAGCCGCAATTGCCTGCATATGGCTCCCATATTCTGCAAAGAGCTTCCGATAGCTGCTGCAATACCTGAACACTCCTGCTGTATCCCGGTTGCGCGGACAGCCATTGTGGCAAACACCGACACACGCACATTCCAAGCATTGCGCTGGGAGCTGTGGCACATCCAGGAATTTGATCTCTTCCCTTCGTTGGTCCAGCTGGGCAAACGTATGGTCCACGACATTGCCAAGCACATGGCTGTCCAGGCAGTAGAAATCGCATGGGTAGACATTCCCGTTGCTCTCCACGACATACTGTACCGAACAGGCACCGCGCATGTCACACTCTTCGGCTGGCACCCCTGCAAGCTGCATGATGATATTCTCAAAGAACCTGATGTAGATGTACGGTCCGTGGTAATACGATCGTTCCCAGGCTCCAAACAGGTCACAGAGGAACTTGCCATAGTTCTGGGGTGAGAGAAACCGGTTCATCTCCCCCTGCAGTGGATCAAGGCACGGGATGAACTGCAGGTACGTATGACCTTCCCTGAGCACCGACCCCCACATTGCACCAAAGTTCGAGCACATCTCGTCTGTTACGACCGACAGGATATTGTACTGCACCTGGTTGTGCTGCAGGCATTGGATACCTGCCTTGACCATGGCACTGCTTTTGGAGCCAGCAGTTGTCTGGCGGTGCAAGTTGTTGAGCATGGGATATCCGTCGAACGACACACCCACCAAGAAATCATGTTCATGGAGAAAGGCGCCCCAAGCATCATCCAACAACGTGGCGTTGGTCTGCAAGGCGTAGGAGACCTTGCAACCCGTATGAGCCTGCTCGTTGACCAGCTGGACGAATTGTTCGAACCACGGCAGTCCTACCAGTGTAGGTTCCCCCCCTTGGAATGCAAAGGTGACATGTTGTGCATCTGCCATGGCAGCTGACACCAACGCTCTTGCAACATCTATGTCCATCGGCTTCCAACACGCCTGCTGGCGGTGGGCGGCCTCATCCTTGTAGAAACAATAGTCGCATGCCAGGTTGCAGGCACTTGAGGCAGGCTTGATCATGATGGAACGGTGCATTGTCATAGAATCTCCTTGGATACCGGGCATCTTAGCATGTTTGCACCGTTGTTGTGCACCTGCCAAAACCTATTTGGCACGCCTAGCCATACTGTGGGTCGTAATAGCGAAACATACGGCCAGCCCCACCAATGCACTTGCTTGCCAGAGAGGGAGCAAGCCCAGGGATGTCTGTTGGGCAAGCACCCCAAACACAGGGGGCATGAACGAGGCACCACAATATGCCGCAGCCATCTGGAAGCCCATTGCTTGCTGGGCCTTTTCCAACCCAAACCTCCTGGGTGTCTCCTGAAGCATGGCAGGGAACATCGGAGCCAATCCCAACCCGATGAGCATCAAGCCGGCCATGGCGGTCCATACTGCACTCTTGATCGCCATGAGGACAATTCCAATGGCACAGATGCCAATTCCAAATGTGATGAGCTGGTTGTTGGAAAACCTGAAAGTCAGGAATCCGCTGAGAAAGCGTCCCACGGTAATTCCAAGGAAGAACATGGAGACCCAAAATGCTGCGTCGGCTGCAGAAAGGCCCCGCATCGATGCCAAGTAGGTTGCTCCCCACAGTCCGGTGGTGCTTTCGATGGTGCAGTAGCAGAAGAACGCCAGCAATGCAGGAACTATGGAGACAGGCTGAGCGTCCATGCGAACCTGCTGCGAAAGCTCGCTTTCATGGAGGTTCCGTTGCCCGACTTGCTTCCACAACCTCAGTGTCAACGCCAACAGCAGTGCAATACCACACTGGATCAGGGAAATGGTCAGGTATCCTGCCTGCCACCTTCCTGTCCTGGCAATGCATGCCCCCATGATCAAGGGACCGACTGTTGCCCCGATCCCCCAGCAGCAATGCAACCAATTCATGTGCCTTGCCTGGTAATGTGTCGCCACGTAGTTGTTCAGCGCCGAGTCGATCGTACCAGCTCCCAGGCCCAGTGGAAGTGCCAGCAGGAACAACCATCCAAACGAGTTGCTCAGTGAGAACCCCATCAAGGCCACGGCAGTCATGACAACGCTCACCAGCGTCACAGGCCCGGTCTTGAACCGCCTCAGAATCCATCCGCTGCACAGCGATGAGATGATGGTACATCCGCTGATGACCACCGACAGGTACCCGGCATATGAGAATGGAAGTCCGAATTGGATCCTCATCGCCGGCCATGCCGCACCAAACAGGCTGTCAGGAAGTCCAAGTGAGATGAACGTCAGGTAGATGATAATCAGAAACAAGGTCGCCATTATGAGAAATCTCCATTGCGAAGGACATCCAAGGCCATTGCCTTCAAGCCCATGTCTACGTCTGTGATGAAGTTTTCACGGACGACCAATGAGGGAACCGCTTCAGCCAAAATCGTTTCAAGCAAATACTGATGCACATCCTCCAGGACCTCTGCATCGATATTGCTTCCGCTAAATGCAATCATGGATGGGTTGAGTATGCTGCATAGCACCCTGGTGGTCCTACGCAGATACCACTGGAATGCTCCTTGGGGAATTTCCTTCCAGTCAAGCTCGAAGGGAAGCTGTCCCACTTCCCCTGCAAGGTTGTTCGCACCCAGCAACACTTCATCACCGATCAATATTCCAGCCCCAGGAGGATACGCCGGGGGAAAGTAGAGGTACACGCAACAGGGTGTCGGTTCGGATGACCAGACTGAGAGACCCTTTACCGCAGCATTGACATCATTGCTGCAGAACACAGGCAACGATGTTGCATCCTGCAGTTCGGTGACAAGTGCCACCCCATTGAGTTTCCCATAGTCACCAGTGGTGACCGTACCCTCTTTCACGACAGAGGGAAGCACAAGCCCAATTGCTTGGGCTTGTGGGTATGCATCCAAAGCAGTGTCCACCAACGACCGGAGCAATGGCATGTCAACGTCGTCGGCAACCACGGAACTTGAACTGGTTGTCTCACCCAGGAGATTCACCACGCTGGTAACGACGTTGCTCTTACCTCCTGCTACGATGGAGGCATTGAGAAGTATGGCAACCGCACTTTCTGGATTGTACGAATAGATGGAACTGGGTCTTCCCAGAGAAGAGGATTCCTTGAGCGTTTCCTGCAGGAGCCCCATACGCTCCATGTCCTGGAGTATCTTCCCGATGGTCACCAAGCTCAGGCCTGTTGCCATGGCAATCTGCCTGACACTCATTCCATCTGTTCCCAGCAACACATCTCGCACCCGCTTCAAGTGCGATTGCCGAAACGTCGTATCCATACCACCCCTACTTATTAAACCAAGTTTAATAACATGTTATGGAAAGAGTAATATCAGGTCAATAACGAAACACAACGAAACTGGTTGTTTCGGTTTGTTTCTATTTCTCCACAAGCTCCTCTATCCCAGCGATGTATTTCACCGAACCCAGGAGATAGCTCTGGCCATGTTGTGCACCATCGACGATGATGATGTCCTTGGGGGAATTGCATGCCTCATACAACGAGAAGGCCATTCGGGTCGGGACAAACTTGTCTGCCCCACCATGGATAAAGAGGACAGGCACCTTGATGTTCGAGACCTGGCGCCTGACATCCACTACCTTGACCCAGAATCCATTGAAGATCCTGCAATAGAGCGAGAGGATATAATAGAATGGGAACGTAGGCAGCCATACGCTTTTGTGCATCACGTGCAGCAACTCCTCCTTCAGCGTGGAGAACGAGCAGTCCGAGACTATCCACCTGACATTTGAAGGGCAATAGGGTTCCCCAGCTGCACTAAGCACGGTTGCGGCCCCCATGCTGATCCCCTGCAGCAAGACTTTCTTGTCAGGTCCCATGTTGTCAGCAATCCAATGGCACCACTGGATGCAGTCGCGGCGGTCATTCCAGGAAAAACCTATGCGTGTCCCGTCGCTGGCCCCATGGGCCTTGTTGTCGACGATCAGGACATCAAAGCCAAAGTGCTCCAGGTACATCCGCGTGTGGTACAGGAATTCATTGAACGCGGTATTGCGGAACCCATGGAAGCACAATGCGATTGTGTCGGTGGGATGCTTTGCCTTGAAGTAGTATCCGATCAGGTGCTTGCCCTGGAAGTTGAGGATCGAGACGGTTTCATATCCCCACTGCTCCAGGTACTCGATCGCATGGGCATAGTTGTCCGCAAACAGTTGCTTGGCAACAGTGCGCTTGCGTTTTCCAGGGTGTGGAGCCCGGGGATTTCCGGCACGCAGGAACATGGCGTGGTAACTTGCATATCCAAAGATCAGGAGGAACCCCAGCACGCTTCCCAGCACAATCCAGAAGATCGTCATAGCGGACATGATTTCCTACCTCGTATTCCAAGAGACGACATCTGGTCTCTGCAGGAACTCCCTGACAGTGAGACTATACCGGCTTGGATTCTCATAGAATGATTCAGCATGCTGCGCCCCAGGCACAACCATCAGGTCCTTGGGTGCGTGACATGCCTCAAACAGGGTATAGACCATAGATGTGGGGACATAGGAATCATCCGCTCCATGGATGAACAAGGTTGGGACGTTGCTCCTTGATACCAATTTTGCAACGTCACACTCCCCTATGAAGAAGCCATTGAGCAACCTGCACCACAGGCTTGTCAGCTGGTACAGGGGAAACGGTGGCAGGTGGAACGAACGGTGCATCTCATGCACAAGCTCTGCGCGGAGACTGGAATATGAACAGTCCGCCACGACCCACCGGACACTGGCTGGCAACGTGGGGTCTCCACTGGCGTTGAGGACTGTCGCAGCCCCCATGCTGATGCCCTGCAACAGCACCCTCCGCTGGGGCCCCAGGTGCTCGGCAATCCAGTTGACCCATTGGATGCAGTCTGTCCGGTCGTTCCATGAGAAACCGATGCGCTTGCCCTCGCTCATCCCATGCGCCCGGTCATCCACGATCAACATGTCCATCCCGATATCCTGCAGGTACATCGGAGCAAAGAACGTATATTCATACAAGCCACAATACCGGTATCCATGGATGCACAGCGCAACATCTGCATCCGGTGCTCCACATCTGAGAAGATACCCGACCAATTGCTGTCCATCGGCATTCCGGATTGTGACTGTTTCATATCCGACATCCTCCAGCCGCTGCATTGATTGGGCAAAATGGGTGGTGAAATATCTTCTGGGCGCAGTTTTCCCCGATCCTGGTACTGGTGGTTCAGGGTTAGCCTTCCTGATGAACACCATGCGGTACATCATGTATCCTGCAAACACAAGCAATGCCACGAGCCCAATGGCTATCCAAAACCATACCATTCGTTGCGTCTCCTCTCTGTGTACAACATACTCCAATGTGGGCACCCCTGACAAATCATTCCGTCCCCCATCTTGCCAGTAAGCAAAAAAATTCGTATGATAGGTATGAACTCCGTAGGACGGTAGTCATACGGGGGTGTTTCGGTTTCGACTGGCGGATAGTCAGGCCAGCGGTTGCAAGCGGAGCGCCAACTCCAAAAACTAGCAAAAGCTTTTAAATGCCAAGAAAGAAGACGAATACGTCTCTGACGAAGCATACGCTCTCGCTGCCTAAGGTAGTGTGAACGTACAGGTCCGGTTGGTGCCGCTCTTAACCACCGGGTGCCTGTAACAATAGGGGCTTACTTCCATGAATGCCTGTGGCATGGGGGGACAATCAAGCAGGATACGGTGCGTTGCCGTTTGTCGATACACCTACGCGCACTGGAAACACCAGAACATCGACTAAGCTTGTAGAGGCCACTGGGTGGCCCGTTAGGACGGGGGTTCGAATCCCCCCACCTCCAAAGCACCCAAGACAGGGCTGTCGGAACAACTCCGGCAGCTCTTCTTTTTGGATGATTTCCCTATATATTTCATGACGTATGTAGTAGACTGTCCCACATGTATGACAAGCAGTTCTACCTCACATTGATACTCACCGACACGATAGTCGCACTGACGAAATGTGCCATCCCGTTCATGGTGTACTATCATACCAAGCAACGGAGAAACTGCTTCTACTTTGCTATCCCATGCATCTTGCTCTATGAGATATTTCAATATTTCACCAATGTAGGGATCATCAACCTTGGAAGATGGGAAGTGATTTTATCCCAGACCACCTTCCCCTTCATGGTATTCCTCATATTCTACTGTATCCACCTCAAACGGCATTTTGTCTTCTTCCTGACGTTCACGTCATTGTATGTCAACGCGGTATCCATCATCCGTTACTTCTTCTTCGACATACGGTTCGAAGGGATCGATTTTCCAATCATGAACCTCCTCAAGGCCATAGCAACTGCAGCGGTGAGCATTCTGATCATTCAGTTCTTCTTCAAGGACAAGCTGATCCAAATCATTGAGGATCCAGATACCCAATGGACTTCCCTGACATGTTTCTCAACAGGACTCTTTATTCTCTCCAGGATAGTCTACAATGTCCCTACCCCGCTGACGCAACGCCCGTATGCATTTCCCCTGACGATCTTGGTCACATCCCTCAGTGCAGGCTTCATGCTCTTCTTCATACACTATGCATGGAAGAATATGATGCACAACAAAAAGCAGATGCAAATGAACATGCAATTGCTCGAACATGAGTATCATACATCCATTTCCCAGGCTTCAAACCATCTCTACAACAAGATCATGAACATGTATGAGCAACAGCGGGCATTGAGCCATGATGAACAAAAGCACTTGCGGATGGCCCTAGGCTTGCTATACCAGCATGAATACGAGCAAGCTGAGATCTACCTCACCGGGATCATGGACAACATACCAAAGCCACCTCATATCACCTATACCGACAACCCACAGCTGAACCTCTTCCTTTCGTATTATGAGGAGCAAGCAAACAACAATGGCATTGAGTTCTCCTGTCGGATGGAATCGCCGAAGATCAGCAACCTCTCGGACTTCATCATCATCTTGGGAAATGCGTTGGACAACGCCTTGGAAGCAAACCTGCGGTATGAGGGGAAACACAAGAGCATTTCCGTCACATGCGCGACCCGTCAGTTCAACCGCATTGCCGTATCGATCACAAACACGTTCAACGGGAAGCTCAGGCAAGCTGCTAACAACAACTTCATATCAAGCAAGAAGACAGGGACGATTGGAATGGGTACGAGAAATATCCGGTCCGTTGTTGAAAAGCACAACGGATGGGTTCACTACACCTTCAATGAGATGACATTCACCCTCTATTTGGAGATGGATACTCCCTGAGTATTAGAACGGTTGGGTAGGAAATGCCTGTGCCTTTGCGTAGTCGATGAATGAGTTGATGAACTGGGTCGCCTGCTTTGCCTTGACGGGTATCAACAGGCCGTTGTAGAGGATGAAGCATTTGTCGCGGACTGTCTTGATGTAGTCCATGTTCACGACATAGCTTTGATGACAGCGCAAGAACCTCTGGTCGGTTGCTAGTTCCTGCAGGATGGTTCCTAGTTTCTCACGGATGACAACAGGTTCTTGACCAAAGAGGTGCAATCTCAACGAATGCCCTTCACTTTCCACATAGACTATCTCATCGAAATAGATCGATGTCGCATTCCTTCCATTCTGAAGAACCAGCCGCCTTTTGGTTGGCTTGCTGACATCCAATAGGGTTTGCAATGTCTGGGACAATGATTCTGGTGTATATGGTTTGAGCAAATACGAGAGGGCGCGCACAGAGTAACCATCGATCGCAAAGTCAGGACTTGAAGTGCAAAATACAACTTGGGCAGCGGTGTTGGTCAGGCGGATCTTCCTTGCAACGGTCAAGCCATCGATATCCAACATGTAGATGTCCAAAAAATATGCATCAAAGGTGTCATAGTGCTTGCATGCCAGCAATTCCTCGCCACTGTAGAACAATGAGATCTCTACCGGTTGATTCTTGGCATGTTCCTCAAAATAATGCCGGATATCACCATGCAGCTTCACGGCAGACTTCTGGTCGTCTTCACAAATTGCAATCTTCATTCAAATAGGATACTCATTTTCTTGCAAAAATCAATTCACACATTACAACAAATTTGTTTAAAAAGTATGAATGAATCAAAGAAAGCTGAATACAGGTACGCATGCAATTCCACAGATTCCCACCCTGTTTCAAAATAATCTTCTCAAAATTGTATAAAATCCTTCACATCAGCAAAACCCTTCAGGAAATCATTGATTCCCATACTTTTGAACACCATGTATATTATATGCTTCTTTTTTGGCACTATATTCCACTATATAAGCAGTTAGGCATTTGCTTCAAACAATTATTTCGTTGCATTGGGCTCAGGTTCATGGTATACACAAGACGTAGTCACTGTGGGGAAGACTTGTATGCGGGTTGTTTGTGATCGTATCAAGAGGGAGTGTCACCTATAGTCAAACAAACTCGCATGTAGGAATCACCTGCAGCATGATTGAACAAGATCACGCAAAAGGAGAGACCGAATGAAAAGAAACTTGACTTGCTTGCTTGTCCTGGCGTTGCTCGTTGCTGTTGCAATGCCCATGTTTGCACAGGGTGCAAAAGATTCGGGTGAAAAAGCTGTATTGACGATGGGTTCATGGAGAACCGACGACGTTGAGCAGATGAACCGGCTACTCAATGAGTACAAGAAAGTTGCACCCAATGTGCAGATTGACTTCAAACCTACCAATCCTCCCGACTACAATGCCACGCTCAGGCTCCAGCTTGACAGCAAGACCGGTCCGGACCTGATGTATGCCCGCTCCTATGCAGCTGGACAGCAGTTGTATGATGCTGGATATTTCTACAATTGTACCAACATCCCCGGTTTGATGACGAACTTCTCCGCTTCCAACCTGGCCCCATGGCAGATGCCTGACGGAACCATGTTTGCAGTACCGTTCGCCGCAGTATCCCATGCTGTATATTACAACAAGGACATCTTTGCCAAGGAAGGGATCAAGATTCCAACCACATGGGAAGACTTCCTCAAAGTTTGCCAGACCCTCAAGGACAAGGGATATACTCCCCTTGCCAACGGTGTCGCAGATGAGTGGGACATCCTGGAATGCTTCTTCTTCGCAGTGCTGCCCAACTATATCGGTGGTGCATCAGAGCGCGTGAAGTACGAATCAGGTGAAAAGAAAATCAACGATGCAGCATTCGTCGCAGCGTATCAGGCAATGGCTGATGTGGCCAAGTATCTGCCCAAGGGATTTGAATCTGTAACGTACAATGACAGCCAGGTGCTCTTCAACACCCAGAAGGCTGCAATGTTCGTCGATGGTTCTTGGACCGCTGGTGTATATGCCGACGCTACGTTCCAGTGGGGCTTGTTCGCACTTCCCGCCCCTGCCGGAAGAAATACGGTCATTTGCTTCCATCCTGACATGGCTATCACGATGAATACCGCAACAACACATCCGAAGGAAGCAGAGGCATTCCTTGCTTGGCTCAGCACCCCCGAAGGCGCAACCATTGCATCGCAGAACCTCCCTGTCGGATATTTCCCGATGATCAATGCGAACATCGTTCTCGAAGACCCCCATGCAAACGAATTCCTTGCCCTCAACCAAGGCAAGGAGACTGATGCACGTTTCGTATGGCCTGCACTGATGGACCTCTATGCCCCGATGAACCAGGCTGTGATCCAAGTCATGAAAGGCAATATGACTGCTCAGCAGGCTGCAGATTCTGTAGCTGCCGTGAAGAAATAACTTGCTTGAGAGTGTGGCGCCGGCAATGTATTGCCGGCGTCATTTCTTTACCGAAGTATGAACGAACTCGGAGTCCACAATGAAATTGAACTCGCATCAACGTAGGCTCGGGACGGAACCTTCACCATGGTATTGGTTGCTGTACCTTCTTCCGTGCCTGCTCATCTATATTCTATTCATGGCGTATCCTTTGTTGGATTCCATGCGTCTGAGCTTCTATACGGGCAATTCTGCAAAGAGCTCTGAGTTCGTCGGATTGCAGAACTACATCCAGCTGTTCACTGACAAGCAGTACTCAACGAGATATTGGGGTGCTTTCGGACATACCTTCTACTTTTTCCTCATCCACTTGATATTCCAGAATTGCCTGGGCCTCTTGTTTGCAGTCATCCTCACCGAGAACAGCATGAAGGGGCGGAATTTCTACCAGACAGTCATATTCATCCCAACGACTTTTGCAGTATTGGTCACAGGCTATCTGTGGAAACTGCTGCTCAACCCTGTATGGAGTGGCGAGATACTGACAAAGATAGGACTGGGAATCTTGGCAAAGCCTTGGTTGGGAGAATCCCAGACTGCCCTGACATGCGTTGCCCTGGTGTCCTGCTGGCAATGGATGGGTATCCCTACGATGATGTTCGTATCGGCTTTGCGCAATGTACCAGAGGATTGTCTTGAAGTTGCCTCCATAGAAGGGGCAAACCCATGGCAAGTCTTCTGGAAGATCAAATTCCCCTTGATCTTGCCGGTGGTCGGCATGATTGGGATATTGACGTTCGTCAACAACTTCAACGCGTTCGACATTGTCTATGCAATGGAGAACGTCAATGGTGCACCAAACTACTCTACCGACTTGATCGGTACGCTCTTCTATCGGATTGGAATCGCAGGGCAACACCCCATTGGAATACCCAATGTCGGTATGGGTGCAGCGATAGCGACAATTACATTCCTCGTGCTGGTGGTGTTCGTCATACCTACGCTCAGGGCAACCCAAAGGAAGGTGTGACATGGCAAACAGATCCCTCAAGCGGCAACGGATGCACATTGGATCGCACATAACCATGGTCATATGGACGCTGGTGGTCCTGTTCCCCCTCTGGGTATTGGTGATCAACTCGTTCAAGACACGACTGACCATCTATACCAATCCGTTCTGGTTGCCAGAAAAATGGAACTTCCAGAACTATGTCACGGTGTTCAAGGACGGAGACTTCCTCCTCTATTTCAAGAACAGCTTCATCGTTGTCGTCATTTCCCTGATACTGGTCATCTTGGTATCGGCATTGGGTGCCTATGCACTTGCCAACTGGAAGGGGAAGTGGTCCAACGCCATGTTCTTGTTCCTCATTGCAGGCATGATGCTCCCCATCAAGATAGCATCGATCAAGTTGCTGCAGATCATGCGGGGCATCGGGTTGCTCAATACCATCTGGTCGTTGGTCCCAATCTATGTGGCCATGGGCATTCCCATAGGAATCTTCATCCTTACCGAGTTCATCCGTGAAATTCCACGGGAACTCACCGAGGCTGGGATCATGGACGGAGCTGGCTGGTGGAAAGTCTTCTGGATCATCATCATGCCGTTGATCAGGCCCGCATTGGCCACTGTGGCTATCTACAACCTGGTACCCTTTTGGAATGACCTCTGGTTCCCCTTGATCTTCATCAATGACGAGAAGTCCAAGACACTCCTGCTGGGTGTGACACGGTTGTTCGGCCAATATCAGACAGACTGGTCAAAGGTCCTGGCAGTCCTCACCTTGTCGGCAATACCTGTGCTTGCCCTCTACCTGTGCATGTCAAAGCAGTTCATCAAGGGTGTTACCGCTGGTGCTGTGAAAGGCTGACATCCATTCGGTCATCGTTGAGATGCAAAGCGTATGGGAAACTCCATCCGCACGGCAATGGGTGTGCCATTGAGTTTTGCAGGCGTGCAGATAATCCCTTCGAAGGCGGCTACGGCCGCCTTCGCCATTCCATACCCAGGGTCCATAAGGACGCTGATGGAGTCGATAACTCCAGTCAAGCTGATACACAGCTCCAGCAATACGGTTCCATCCCTCCCCTGCTTCTTGGCAAGTTGTGGATACACGATGTTCTTTTGAATCAACGCAAGGTCAAATACAGGAGGGGTCACGTCTCCAGCGACCTCCACATACACAGGCAATTGCTGAACCTGGGGCACAGCAACTTGTTCCACGGCTACAGGGGCAACCTCCAAGTCGGTCCATTCTATCGTTGCTTGTACAACAGGTTGGCGCGGCCCAAACGTTACAGAGACACCACCTTGTGCAGCCATTGGCAATGGTGGCAATTCGGATACTTGGGCAATTTGTGGCGCTGGCTCATCAATCACCAAAGGGACAGTTTCTTCTTGCAACGGTTCTTTCGGAACCTCGTGTTCAACCTCTTTCTCGTCAACTGTTTCTTCAATCATTGGTTCTTCTGTCGGAACCTGGGGCACAACATCTTTCTCGACAACAGGTGCTTCTGTCGAAACCTCGGTAACAACCTCTTTCTCGGCAA
>CAYXIH010000001.1:31294-74909 GCA_964465155.1 uncultured Sphaerochaeta sp. | reverse complement strand
TTCTCGACAACAGGTGCTTCTGTCGAAACCTCGGTAACAACCTCTTTCTCGGCAACAGGTGATTCCTTGGGTTGCTCAGTCTCTGCAGGTGGTTGGATCAGCACCACTTGATATTGGACTTCTGTACCCATCTGCAGCTTCTCCCAGGCAACTGGGATGAAAAAGGTCCCTACGACAATGAGCAAGCTCAGCAATATGGCAATGGCAAAGGTGGTCCTGTTCATGGTGCAGGGCTCTCCACGGCAAAGCTCACGTTGCTGATTCCTTGTTCACCCAAGAGTTGGATCATCGGATATACCTGTTCAATGCGAGCTTGTGCATCAGCACTCACGCATATCGCCGTGTCCGACTGCAACTGTAGTTGCTCGATATCGAGTTTATTTCCCATTTCATCAAGCCAGACTCCATCTTGTGTGACAAATATTCGGAATACAGCAGGTTCTTCTGAAGCAATGGTTGCCTGTTCCTGGGGAAGTTGTATGTCCGCTGGCATTTGGAAAGCCTGGATCGAAAGCACCATGAAAAAGAGCAACAACAGGAATGCAATGTCTGTCATGGAACCCAATGACAGGGATGTGTGCTTGTGTTTCATGGCACCATCCTCAGGGAGAGGGGCACATCCAGTTCTGAGCAGAGGGCAATGAGGGTGGTGACATGCTCCCATGCAGTCCCCTGCTCCACCATGATATCCAGTGCCTGCATACCCTGCAGCATAGGCCGCAAACCCTCTGGTGTGGCTATCGTATCACCCACCATATATGAACCGTCCCTACAGGACAACACGGACATCCGTTGTGTCGGTTCCAACACAGCTGCAGACTGTGCTGCAGGAGGGACCTGTACTTGCAGTACCTTGACCGTGGTGGAGCCTGCGAGCAGGACAAAGAATACGATCAGGAGGAAGGCAAGATCACTGAGATATGTGGTGCTGGATGGATTGGAACGCCGGCAGCGACTCATGGGTTGAGAGTATCCAGCGGGACAGCTGTCCCGCTGGATGTTGGCTTAGAACTGTGCCTTGGCACCAATGCGCAGTTGAGTTCCCGGCATTGGATATCCACTTACCACTTGATAGGAGGTATTGAGCAGATTGTCCACTGCGACATACACCTCATAATCCTCTGCAATGGTGAAGTTGACCACTGCATCCAGCAGGAAGAAGCCCTTGGTCGAAGCATTCTTGCTCTGGTAGGATCCCGTGAGGGCAGCCGATCCAAAGCCGAACTCGTAGGCCGTGGTGAATTTCACTGTATGCATGCGGACATTGGGCAACCTGACGTTGGAGGCGAACGTATTGCCAGCAGAGAGATTCCAAGTATAGTTGAGCAGATATGATGCGCTCAACGACAATCCATCAACAGGGCGTACGGCAATTGTCTGCTCAGTCCCGGTGAAGAATGCACTTTGTATATTCTCCGGCTTGCTGACAAATGTGGTGGAATCATATACCCATGCAATCTGATCCTTGACCGAACGCATGAATGCAGTTCCTTCATAGGAGAAGAAGTCATTTCCATAGGAAATGGCGAATTCAGCACCAGTGGCATTTTCTGCACGGAGATTGGGGTTACCGACCATACCATAGCCAGAATTGTCCACCCAATACAGATCACTGAACGAAGGTGCATTTGTAGCATAGGAAGCTTGTAGTGACAATGTCATTCCCTCAATCGGATAGACGCTTACGCCCATTGAAATATTGGGTGCAAACCCAAAGTCATTGGACCAAGAGCCACTGAGGAACGGATGCAGGGAGAACAGGCCGTCGAAGAGGAAGAACGAGCCATTGAGGTATGCTTTTGGAGTATATCTATTGTGCGTTCCACTATCGGTGCTCTTGGACATACCCCAGTCAAACGCCAAACCAGTCTTGAGGCTTACTGTATCTGTGAACAGCCATGTTGCAGCAACATCTGTTTGGCTTCCCATCTTGTCATGCTGGGAATCGGAATATTCAGAATGGTATTTTGTCTGGTTGTAGACAAAGCCGTTGGTGATGTCCAGGTCAAGCAGTCCATCCAATGCGCCTGCCAGCTGATAGCCCAAGGTGGTGAGGGTCAACAAATCATTCTGGTAGTCTTTGGGAGTAACATATGAGAGTGACCCGGGAAGCTGCAGGAGCTTGTATGCTGTGATATTGGAGAAAGACAATTGAGAATCCTCGGAGAATGAATAGCCGACGTTCAGGCCACCTTGGACCATCCAGAAGGCACTATTCTCACGCAGACGCACGACATCCGAATTGTCTGCATAGGTATATGCATTGAAAGCATGCTGGCCAGATACATTTGCAGCAATGCTCAGGCCATTGTCAAATGCATCTGCATACGACAGGCCTATCTTCTGACCATCGACGAGGCTCAGCCAGTTGTTCTGCTTGGTATTGGAACTGTCGGTGTATGTGAGAGGCAGATAGCTACCGTTCTCTATGCTCACTGCGAACGGCTTGTCAGTTGCCGTACCCACCTTTGCATTGATGAGCACGCCACCACCGATCGCGGAACTGGTGTTCCGTGAGCCAGTTCCAGAGTGGATGACCTGAATACTGTCAAAGGAAGAGACGGGAATCAGGGAGAGGTCAAAGTTTCCATCATGTGCACTGTTGAGCTTGAACCCATCGAAGTAGATGTCCACTTGGCTGGAATTTGAGCCTCGCATCGTAGCATTCTGCAGAGCTCCGTTGGCACCATAGGAATTGAATGAAATTCCTGTGACAGTATTGACCACCGTAGCCGTTGATGCAGGCTGCAATGTCGAGATAGTCTGTTGTGTGATCTCCGAGACAACGGATGAGGTATTGACTGATGCCTCGGTCAGGGTAGTATCGGTGATGACCAGCTCACCAGCAGTTCCGAGATACATGTACGGTTCAGCAGCAAAGATTGCCGTTGCGGCAACAAGCGACAGAACCAACGAGAAGATGCCCCGCTTCTTCATTTGGGCCTCCCAAGAGTTGTATTGCCTGTACCATCGGATTGGATCTCAGAATGCACCCCAATTGAGCAATTGGACGCACAAAGCTATCGCCCAATCCTCGGGGTACGCAATCATGAAACGTCTCCTGGCTTACGATGTTCTTACTTCCGGGCCTTCTCATCACAACCGTGACAATGGCATTTCCGGGTTCATGTCGCTTACAGTGGCGGGTCCGCTGAAGAATCTCACTTCATTCCGTTTTTCATGACCTAGCTACTAGTCATGATAGTTGTTCGATAGGTATTGGTCAACATGCGGTATCCCGCAGAATCCCCCAAAACAATGGGCATACCAATATGAAATGAGTTGCTTTGATGATATTATCGAGCCGGACATTGGTTGTTGTTTGTCGGTGTAGGAATGATTCTGTATATTGAGTTTGGGGCATCAACATCTCGGTGTCTATGGGAAACACAATTTTGAGGAGGAACCAATGAGTTCATTGTTCAATGGCCTGCTGGCTACGACGTGGATGGATCTCGTCATGTATGCAGTAGGCATCCTGTTGATCTGGCTTGCTATCAAGAAAGGGGTGGAGCCTGCGCTGATACTCCCCATGGGGTTTGGTGCCATCTTGGTCAACCTACCCTTCTCCGGTGCTGTCACACAGTATATTGCAGGACTTGGTGAGGTACAGGGCATCCTAGACTGGTTGTTCCAAGTCGGCATCCATGCCGCTGAGGCCATGCCGTTGCTCCTGTTCATAGGAATTGGAGCCATGATCGATTTCGGACCGTTGCTCTCGTCCCCGAAATTGATCTTGTTCGGAGCAGCCGCACAGTTCGGTATCTTCGCGACTATCAGCCTTGCAGCTTTGATGGGTTTCTCACTCAACAATGCAGCTTCTATTGGTATCATCGGTGCCGCGGATGGCCCGACTGCCATTTTGGTAAGCCAGGTACTCAAGAGTGACTACATAGGACCAATCACTGTTGCCGCCTACTCGTATATGGCCTTGGTTCCAATCATACAACCTATGGCCATCAGGCTCTGCACCACCCGCAAGGAACGTTGCATCAAGATGCCCTACTCCCCTGCAGCCGTAAGCAAGATGGCAAGGATCATGTTCCCCATCATCTGTACGTTTGTCGCTGGATATGTTGCTCCCGCTTCCGTGTCGTTGGTCGGTATGCTGATGTTCGGCAACCTCCTGCGCGAATGTGGCGTACTCTCTTCCTTGTCTGATACTGCCCAGCATGCTTTCTCGAACATCATCACCTTGTTGTTGGGAATCACCATTGCCTCCACGATGAAGGCGGAAGCGTTCATCAACTGGCAGACGCTGATGATCCTTGGCTTGGGCTTGCTGGCATTCGTGTTCGACACTATGGCAGGTTGCCTGTTCGCTAAGCTGTTGAATCTCTTCACCAAGCATAAGGTCAACCCGATGGTTGGTGCCGCAGGTATTTCTGCATTCCCAATGTCCGCCAGGACTATCCAGAAGATGGGTATGAAGGAAGACCCCCAGAACCATCTGCTGATGCATGCCATTGGTGCTAACGTAGCTGGACAGATCGGATCGGTCGTTGCCGGAGGTATCATCCTCTCCATGGCACCGACGCTGATGATGATGTAAGGAGGACGACATGACTGAAACTGTACGCGCTTCATTGTTGCTCATGGGAGAAGGGGTCGCCGCCATCTTCATCGTGATGCTGTTGCTGTATGCAGCGATCAAGCTGATCACCCACAACTGGAAGAAAAAGAAAGACGACCAGACGACAACTGATCCTACCAAATCAATGTAATTCTATTCGATGCACCCTGTCTCCCTGAACCGTGACCAAGTCAATTCAAAGAAATCTTGCGTCACGGGGAGGGGAACGACAGGACGCCATGCATGAGTGCATTGCATTACTTTATCAAACATTGTTTCCTGTATCGATGACAATTTGGGATTATCTTCTATTGAACATTCAAGATTCCTTGGCATTCGATCATCAGGAAGGGATCCTTCATTACGCACATATAATGCACTTCCTCGGCTCAGTCCATATTCGATGCAATAATCAAGCATTGATGATACATATGTAATCTGTGAAATCAAACTATCGCGGTACTGAAAATACTTTGGCAAGGCAGATGAAGTTCTGGGACCATATTGTCGAAATGAAGCTAGTTGGCGTTTCAAAGATGCTAAGAAATCTGAAATGAGGGATTGATCTCTGATAATTCCACAACAACTTGTCATTCGTTTCTGGTTTTCTGCCCAGATAGGCATAAAATCCATTTCTCCATGATTGTTGGACAATTCAATCATCTCTTGAACTTGTTGGTGAACATCACAGGCAACGGGTTTCCAATCTTCATCATGACAATGGGCATGTATCCAAGTGGAAGCTCGCAAAGAACCAACTTGTCCAGCATTCAAGGCACTCCCTCCTGGACGATACACCCCATGAGATCCAGCTGCCTCACCAATAGGAAAGAAACCTTGCAATGTAGGACTTCGCCACCAGGCATCCATTGCTAGTCCACCATTATTATGTTGAGCACAAATTGATATCTCAAGTTGCTGTTCTTCTAAATCAATTCCATGCTCTTTGAAAAATTGATAGGCAGGTTCATTCATTATGCGTAACCGTTTGATTGGTGTCCCCATGCAAGCACCAGCCTTCGAAAGATAGGAATACACCTCGCTTGAAAGATCTCCAAACGGAATTTCTTGTCCGCTAGGATTTTGAGTATAGTCCAAAAAAACTCGATTCCCGGCCAATAATTCCTCGAACACAAAAATATCAACCAAAGAAGAACCTGAACTTAATTTGCGTACATCAAATGGCCATTGATACCCTTTGAGAAATACATTGTTCAACATGTCTGATACTGATCCAAAACGCTCTGCAAGAAACTCTCTTCGAATTCCATCTGCACTTTCACTGAGGAATCTCGGTAGTACTTGCATATATGTGCCACTCACATTCCAACGGGGATTCCTGCTTGCCAGTCCAAATTGCCATTCAGTGAGATTCTTTCCCAATGCACCAGCTTCAAAGGCAATACCTGACGAACCATGCTGACTTTGTGGATACACATTGTCAGAATACATTCCGGAGGGACCTCCAGTTGCCCATACAAGGTTTCGACACCAAATAACAAGCATCTCGTTATTCCTGATATCCAGGCAGAGTATTCCAACAACGCTATGTTCATCTGTGAGAATCCTAATTACCTGAAGATATTCAAGGATTTCTGCATCCATGGTGTGGAGATGCTCTTCCAAACGTTCAGTCATGAAACGAGAGGTATACGGGCCAGCACTTGTTGCCCTTCTTCTTGGATCATGATCTGTCTTATATCCGATATATTCTCCGAATCTATTTCGCGGGAAGGGAACTCCCAGAGAAGCAAGCTTGAGAAACGCGGGTGCTGAGTTTGCAGCTTCACACAAGGCAATATCCCCATCTACACAGCCACCCGCAAACAAATCAATCGCCATGGCCAATACACTATCGTTCTCATCCCCTCCTAAAGAGAGTTTGTAATACGTTTGTTTATCAGAACCCGTATTACGGCTTGTACCAGCATTATGATGTTCGCACACAAGTACAACATTTGTATTTCCCTGACTCATCAGGACATCTAGTGCATTGAGCCCTGCGGCTCCACAACCTACAATTATAGTTTCAGACGAAAAAGCGCGAAGCCCGAGATATGATTTTGTTTCGTACATATTTTCCCTTAATTCTTGAAATTTAATCCTTATCCACAATCATTTTCTTTCCATGAGAATGTTGAATTGCATTGACGATTCTCACGGCAGCTAGTCCTGTTTCACAATCACAAATACTAGGACTTCCCGTTATGACAGCAGAATGAAATTCATTTATCAATGCACCATGAGAGAGTCCCCATTCAGATTTTTCACCAGATGCTGATTCACAAGGGTGCCAATTGTTTCCGTTTTCAGTTTCAATCAATAAGCCATTTTGTTTGACAGTCAATACAGCATGTTCAAGGTGTAATTCCACATTGCAAACTTTGCTTAACGGGTAGCAATTCGTAAAGTATCCTACTCCTGTACTCCCATTTTTAAACGTAAACAAAGCCATTGCAGAATCTTCAACTTCATAATCGTCTGTATCTCGAAGTTTCATATCACAAGCCGAAACTGAATGAACTCCGTCAGTCAGGTAATTCAACAAATCAATTGTGTGGATGGCTTGGTTTATGATACAGCCGCCACCCTCACCTTCATAGGTTCCTCTCCAAGGACTTTTTGAATAGTAATCACCGTGCCTGTCCCATGTTACAAGAGCCATCGCGGAGACCAGCTTCCCATATTCATTCGAAGCGAGAATTTGTTTTGACTCTTGAGTTGATGGATTCATACGATTTTGAAAGCAAACCCCGAGACGACTTCCTGTGGAGTGAGAAACTTCAATCATGTGTTTTGCGTCATACGCACGCATTGCAAGTGGCTTCTCACAGAACACATGAATTCCATGTTCCATACAATCAATGGCAATCTGAGGATGCGTATTATGCGGGGTTACAATATGCACCAAATCAATATCTTTCTTTTCGAATATTTGAGTGTAATCCGTCAGGGGGATACCACCAAATTGATTACAAAATGAAATTGCTTTTCCTTCATCTATATCAATTCCATATACCAAGGTAGCCAACTCGCTTTTGGCCAAGGCTTTACCATGATTTTTCGAAACTGCTCCACAACCAATGACGGCTACTCGTAACGGCTCACGCATCAGTATTCTCCTTACTCATTGCCCGGAATTGTCCGGGTGTCACTCTTTCATAATTTTTGAAAACACGTAAATACGTTCTCAGACTTCCAAAACCACACATTGTGGCGACCTCTGTCACCATCACACCATCGCTTAACAGTTGTTTTGACATTCCTATCCGATAGGATGTCAAATATTCGGAAATATTCTGATTGTGATATTTTTTGAAAACACGCGACAGATGTGAAACAGAAACTCCAAGGTCATCAGCAACTTGTGATACATTCAGGGAGGCATCCATATATTTGTCTTGTATTATCTGTAAAGCCTTTCTATAACATCCAAATTCATTTTTCCCATCTACTTCATATTGGGAATTTATTTGCAACACAGCTGAACAAAGAACCAAAACAACTTGTGAAACCTCGGACTTTGAACGTTCAAAATTATCCGACTGAAGGATTGGAGAGAAAGATACTTCCGGCAAAACTCCACCATAGCGTTCATCAAGTTTATTTGCTGTCCTCAAGATTGTACTGGTAATACCAAAAAGCAAATATCTCAGGTTTCGTGGTGAAACCCCAGCTTGACGATTCTCGTCAACAAGAGAGTCAATGATTTGCACGACCTGGGCACCATCGCCTTTCTCCATGGCCTGAGAAATCCTCATCTCATGCTCAGTCGTATACTGGAAACCAATGCGACTGGTCATTGCAACAACATCGTTGTGAAAGAGGAATTCACTGTTACCATTTGTACGCAGGTATTCCATGACATTGATTGCTTCCAAATAGGAATTACCCAATGATGTGATGCCCGTTCCAATGGAAGAGCATGCAGCGAATGCTATACCACTCATTGAATTCATTACCATCGTTCTCATATTCATGGCAAATTTGGAAAGAAATTGAGATGCATCATCATACTTTGGATTGAGGATATACGCCGCTCCATAGGAAGAAATAAAAGGAAATATTGCCATTTCTTCGCTTGCAATTGTTTGCAACACCATTGTTTCTATTGCTTGAACTTCAACATCTTGTTTAGGAATGACTATCAACACAAGGAACTTATCGGAAATGAGATGTATGCCACATTCACTCAGAGCTTGGGGACTTACTGGTTCGTTAGATCTTTCAATAAGCTTCGCCATCATATGTTCCTTCAACGACTCTGTTTGTTGACGAATCATCAGGCTCATTCCCTCCTGCTCTTCTCGAAGTTTTGAGGCGTTTGCAACAAACGGTACATATGGATTTTCTGGGATTACGTTTGGGTTGATGTCCATCCCCGTTGCATCCATTGCCATTTCATATGTATTCCAATCCCTTGAAAGACGCCTCCATGCAAACAAGATGCCAAATGCAACTGCGGTTACAAAACAAATTATTGCTATACCAATAGCTAAATACAAAGCCTTGAAATAGACGCCTGGGTTCATCAAAGATATATATTTGAAGTTTGTTACTTGTGAATCTAAAGCTGTTGCAATTTTACCGTTGACGCGCAAGGTTTGCCCACTTGGCATTTCAATTACCTTGTCTACAGTCTCACCAGAAATTGACAAGTTAGAAAAGTCAAATACGATCTGATGAGAGACATCATTTGCAATGATCATATCTTGATATTCTTCCAAAATAGGAGGAAATAGTTTAGAGACATCAATCAGAAATGCAATATACATCTCATTGATATTACTAGATTTGGCATAGCTAATTGGTCGAATGACCATAATCCTTCGATTCATAGCACCTAGTGGAAGCTGATATGAGGCATCTACAATAGACATAACCATTTTTCGCGTTCTGAAACTTTCATTGACTTGTTCCTGAGAATATCCAAGGTCAAAGTCATCACGCAGATACAGGTCATCAAGGGTTCCCCACCTTTCTGTTGTGACATACAGATCCAAGGATGGGCTATAGAGCATACAATCTATAATGGAATCATCACCATTGATCATATGCCTGAGTGCCATTGCCGTATCAAATAGATATAGAGGTGCTAATTCTTTGGATGAATCAATGTTATTGAATTGTTGGAATTGGCTTGAGACAAGAACATCCTCACAAATAGAATTGACCTGTCCAAATGTTGCATCAAATTCTCGAGCAACATATTGGACAGACAATGAATTCGTCTCAGATGCATTCTTGGAGATAATAGAAACACAGACTATAGAAAATACAAGAAGCAAGACTAGCGGAATAAAGCACATGACAAGATAGGATGTACCCCATTGCAAGAAGAGAGATTTCTTGAATATGTTGCGTTCATGTATTCCCATATCTAGATTCCCATAATTAAACGGGTAACGTTCCTCCACACTTTTCTGTTAACAATTGTTTGAATAGTTTTCCATCAACAGGAAGATCTACCCATCCTCCACCAGTCCAAGAAGAAAGGTGAATAGCATTGGATATCGACAGACCCAGTATACCGTCTTCACCAGGAGCCAAGAGTGGCTTTCCTGTAAGGATTGCATCACAGAAGTTTGTAATCACCCCTGGGTGAGAGGTATATGTACCTTTAACGGGTATTTCGCATTTCCAACATTCAGGCTGACCAATTTCACCAGTAAAATGCTCATTGAACGAATCAGTTGATTCTCGTAATCGCCAGAAAGTAATCGTATCATTTTCGATGACGAGTTTTCCCATTGTTCCAGTAATCTCAAGCCGATTCGTTCCAGGTGCATCCGCAATGGTGGTCGTATAGCTTCCTACTGCACCATTGGGATATTCAAACAGAGCAAAGACATCGTCTTCAACTTCAATATTCCTATGTTTACCATAATAGACATCAGCTCTGACACGAGAAGGCATCCCACAAATCCACTGCCAAAGATCAAGGTTATGGGGATTCTGATTTAAGAGGACACCACCACCCTCACCCTTCCAAGTTGCCCTCCAAGAACTATTGTCGTAATAGCTTTGAGCCCGGAACCAGCTTGTGATAATCCAATTGGTGTGAACTATTCTCCCTATCTCTCCGCTTTGTACTAATTCACGGGCTTTCTGATAGAGAGGATTTGTGCGTTGGTTGAACATTACCCCAAAAACCTTCCCACTCTTCTTTGCTACACGGTTCATCTCAAGAACTTGTTCTGTATAGACGCCGGCAGGCTTCTCACATAGAACGTTCAAACCTGCATTGAATGCTTCAATTGCATATACTGGATGATAATAATGAGGAACTGTGGGAATGATGGCATCACACGCACCACTCTGAATCAATGCTGATGCATCCTGAAAATACAATACGTCTTTTCCACACGCCTTTTGGGCTAGTTCAATTCTTTTGGGGTCAATATCTGCAATAGCTGTCAAGACTGCATTCGGGATCTTTTTGTCTAAGAATGATTTGACATGTTGTGACCCCATTTTCCCGTATCCAATGATACCTATTCGTACCTTATCCATTGTTTTGCTCCTTGCAGATTGAACGCATTACTTGCAAAGCAATACGTGAGTCATGTTCAAAATCATCCGTCTTTCCTTCGATGCTGACGCTACCATCATACCCAGTTTTGCACAAGGCAGTTAAAAATGACTGTGTCTCATCATCTGCTTCCAATGGGAATCGTCGTCCTACAACCGTAGCAATATGAGCATGCATCAATGGGGCAGTTTCAGAAATGCGCTCCAAACTTTCCCCTTCTGAATTCAAATGGAAGGAATCAACAAGAAGTCCTACATTCGGCATATCGACCATTGCCTGTAGGGCAGCACCTTCGGCAAGAGAATTGATCAGATGTGTTTCTTTGCGATTCAAGGGTTCAATAGCTATCGAAATACCATAGTCAGAAGCTACATTACCAATTACCTGGGTTACCTGAACAAGTTGCGAAAATGCAGATTGGTAATTCATTCCATTCGGTATGTCCCTGGATTTCCCACTTCCAAAAACTGCTATTGAGGCACCTAGCTGGTTCATGCGAGAAAAAGCACCTTGAAGATATCGTACCATTTCAAGCTCATCATACGAGGACCCAATAACTTGCATGCTCTTTGGAAGTAGCAGACAACATCTTTCAGCCTGTATTGGAAGATCACAAATAGATGAATAAAGTCTATCAAATTCATTTTGTTCCATTGCAGCCAATGAATTGAGTTTTGCTTCGACATAATCAAAGCCTACATCTTGAGCAAGTTGCATGTTTTGCAAGTCTGTACATACACCAAACTTCATTGTCGTACCTCCACCGTATCCTGATTTAGGGAAACTGATGCAGTATCCACTTGAATTGTGGTTTGGCCATTATCATTCTGAATGGAAACAGCTGTGCCAGAAGGTGCAATTACTGTTGTATAAGTTGCATCAGCAAAACCTTGTAAACACGTCTGAATTTGAGCAATAGGTTCACGAACAGGATAGCCATAGGAAACCCATCCAGCCTGAGGGTCTTCACTTCCACAATAGAGCTGAGAAACCCATTCTGTCGCTTCTGGTCTTCCTTGATACACGCCAGTGCCCATAATGTCATACTGCTTCCCAGTTTTGGTAATGAAGCGGTAAGTTTGATGAGAAGTGCGTTCTAAGTTCGTACCTGCAAAATTCCAAGAGAGTCTCATATCATGTTTTTCTGAACAAATTCCGCTAATAGAATCAAAAATGATTACTACATTTTTTCTTGGAAGCATGACTACCTTGCGACGATGGAAAACTGGATCGTCCATGAATGCATAACCATTATGAGAAACATCAATCAAAAAATAGTCCTTGTCACGCTTAAACGAATGAATCACCATTCGAACTCCACGAACACGAGTAACACCTGGTACATCGCCCATGCAATGGTCATCAACATATAGCGTATTATGAGCAAGAGAACCAGTGAAATAATGTCTCCAATCCTTCCAACAAGAACTATTATAAATGTATCTTCCACTGTCGATGAGAATATCTTCACCTTGCAGCATGAGTTCAAGATGCCCAACGTCATTATGTGAATGAGTGCTTTTTTCTCCACGCTCCAGCTGTACACCATGCACATGCATGTAATTGTCTGTTCGTCCCCAACCAGTACGCATCACATACAAACCAGTTTCCTGCATTGCAAAATCTAAATGTTGTGGTTGCGTCCCCTCTCTTCCCGCTGATGCAATATACCGGAAATCATTTCTCCCGGTGAGATCTGCCATCTGGTTGAAATACGCCCTCAGCTCATTGATATCGTGAGGATAAAATGAAAGGTTCATCCCCTCATACAAAGAAGTATCGCATCTTCGTCCCTCAATAGTTGTTCTATCGGCATCTCCAATCATAGGAGTTGAAAAGTCAGGTTTCATGATTCTCATGAGGTATTCCGCACTTCTTTCCAATAGGGTCATGGCGTAGGGTGCGACCACAATGCCATTGAGCTGGCACATACGTACTGCCTGAAGAAATGCAATGGAAGCTACAAGATGATAAATCGGTGTATGTTCCATATGAACGCCGTCATTGTCAAAGCAATAGGCAACTTCATGCATGATACGTTGATATCCGTCATGCTTCCATACAGCTGCATCTGACATTTCTGGGAACATGATGCCTAATTGAAGCAATGAACTTGCTTCCATAGAAAGCCAGTTGCTTGAATGTGTATGGTTGCTATAATGCCGCTGAAGAAATGTTCCGCTATCATGCATTGAACATAAGAACATTGCCAAGGCTTCAACATCCATCGCCTTGCTGGTTCGAATAATCTGAAAAACTGGCAACCATGTAGTATAGATTCTGATTCCTGTTTCGATAGTACGCCATGCGTGCCCTGGGAATGGAGTTTTTTGAGGCTTTTCGTCGTCCGCGTCGATAAAGGGTTGTGCTGGCCAAGCTTGACGAAAACTTTTCATCTGGTCGATGATTTCTTGCACATACGCATCATCACCAGTAATTGCATATGCGCGAGCAAGGGGTTGCCAAAAAATAGTTCGAAACAATGACCAACTCCATTCATTGTCTCTTGAAGTATCAATAGTTGGATTGAAAAGCCAATCTATTGGCCCATTGAAGGAATGTCCATAAATCTCATGTCGCATCACAGCTTGAGCATCGTTGATGATCTGATCGTCATCAATTTGAGAAAATTCCGAAACCTCAAACAAATATTTGGGATTTGTTCTATTTCGGAAATGAGTTGCAACTGCTTCAAGTGCACCTTCTCTATTTCCCTGTTCCAATAGTCTTTTTGCCTCTATGAGAGAAGGATTGGAAAAATCTAATATCGTCAGCAATTTATCCGTACAAATGCTCATTTCGTGTTTTGTTCCTTCGATAGTGATATGCGGACGGCACTATGCCGTCCGCTTTGAAAGATTCTTTATTTCGCCAGGTATCTGTCGTAACAGTTCTGTTTGATTTCAATAGCACGCTCCAAACCAAATTTCTTCAATTGGGCTACATATGCATCAAACTCATCAATTGAAACAGCTCCAGTAATGAACTTTGACTCCATCTCCTCTGAGAAAGTATTTACGTTGTTCATGATCTTCGCCAATTCTGAAGCTTCATCAGATGTGGCACTCACTGGAGGAAGCACGTATTTACCATAATCAGTTTCGGCCCAAAGATTGATGGCTTGCTTGAGTTCAGGAATGCTGTAGTACTGTTCGAGATAGCGCGGATCCTGAACAAATGGTCCACTGACTGTAGAACGAACATACATTGCCATAGCCTGACTGATAGGAAGACCATTAGGGTTTTCAAGGATCAAGTCAGTATATGTCGGATATCCATCAACCATTTCGTAGGATACGCCCTCAATACCAAAGTTTGCCAGCATATGCCCTTCAGGTGAGAAGTTATAGTCAAGCAACCTTGCAGCAGCCTCAACATTCTTACTAGAAGATGAAATTGCAGCAGATGTACCAGAGTTCGAATAAATCGTAGACATCTTGGCAAACTTTGAATACTGGTTTGGATCGGGAGATATTGGACGTGCTGAAATCATTTCAACACTGGGATCAGTCTGCTGCATTGCAGGCAACCACGTACCAATGCCAGATCCACCGGGTGCATACGTTGCGGCTGTAAGATTGTTGAGAACTTTTACTGCTTGGCTTTTCTTATCCACTGACAAATAGTCGTTGTCCAACAACCCTTCTTTATAAAGTTTATTGGTGTAAGCGAGATAGTCTTTCCTTGTGGGTTCAAGCAATCCATTGTGAACAACCCCATCAAGAACGTAGAAGTCATCCCAGCTGTCAAAACCAGGAGAAAGAACACGGCTCACATGATCTTTGCGCAAAGACATCGGGATATCCACGCCAATCTTTTGCAAAGCCTTGAGTGCTGTATACAGTTGATCTGGGGTCGAGGGGATGAAATCAATTCCAGCCTTCTTGAGAAGATCTGTTCTCCAGACCCAACCTTCAGTGAAGATAAGGTTGTTGTTCTCATAGCTATCTCCACGAAGGAACGGGAATACATAATAAGTACCATCATCGGTGCTTATCATTTTGGCAATATCTGGATGTTCTGAGAGGAACTTTGTGATATTTGGGCAGTATTTCTCAAAAACATCATTCAGAGGAATAATTACATTGTCATCAATTGCAGCTTGTGGCCCACCAGGATAATCAATCCACTTGTATTCGATGATATCTGGATAGTTCCCTGAAGCAATGAGGATATTGAATCCCTCGGACATAACTGAATCATTTCCTGCAGATACATGCTGGAATTCAATAGCGGTGTTCGTACGCTTCATCAATTCTTTGAAGTATTCTGTTTGACCAAAGTCCTGTACCACTGATGAGATATTTGGGTTAAGGGGAGCCCAATAGGTCAGTTTGGTAGCACCGGAACTTGTCTTTGATCCCGTCGACTCCTTGGAACCATTTGCCATCAAAGGCGATGCAATTGCTAGCAGAGCAAGCAATCCAATCAAAAATTTCTTTTTCATCATTTCCTCCTATTTTGTATGTACATCATGAAAAAGCTCTATATATGATCATGGTTTTCCATGAATCATCCTAAATTTGAACTGGGTAATTCCCATCGATCATACGCAGCAAGGTATTGTTCGGTAAGTCCTGGAATGGACCAGTAACTATCTTCCTCTTCCTGATGATAGAGTGCATTTGGAATATCTGTGATTCCGAGTTGTTGAGCGAGAAGAACGCATTTCGCATGAGCAACAGAAGTCACCAGAGAACAAGGTACTCTTTCATGTTTGCGTACTGCATCGATTGTTGAATATAACTTCTGCAAGCGGTTATCTTGTTTACCTTGTTCGTATCTTCTCTGGGTACCATCAAGCATGATTGCAGTAAAATCATCATCTGTTTCCGTAATTGTTCCCTTTTCAAATTCATACACACCAATGGGACCCACCTTCTTCTCCTCAATACAATGAGCGGTATAATACAACAACGGGATACCCTCAGAAGTAGCAATAGCAAGAGACGCTGCATCAAAGTTTTCTATTTCTTTACGAGCACGCAACAATGTTCCGTCCACATGAATAGGCGTACCTGTAGCCTCAAGAGAGTCTCCCAATAAATACAGCATCAATTGCACTTGATGTGCACAGGCATTAGACAGAGGACTATCAAAGATCGGTTGTCCATGACAACTGATTTTACCTGCCCACCCATTGCGACGGTAATATGAATCGGTACGCCGCATGAGTCGCAATGACTTCATACGTACAGGTTTGCCAAAATCCCCTGCAAGAATATCTTTCTTGAGAGCAATCACTGAGGATGAGAAGCACAATTGGTATCCAACAGCTACAACATGGCCACTTGCTTTCTCTTTCTCGAGCAACTGTTGCATCAATGCAAGGTCAAGACAGACTGGCTTCTCGCAAAGCACATCGCATCCATGATCGAGGGCGCACATGATATAATCAAAATGGGTATGAATTGGCGATGAAATTATCACAAGTTCACAGTCAAACTTTTCATCGAAAAACTCATCCATTTCTGAATATATTGGGATTTTGGCATCAATGACTTGTTGGTACATTGGGCTCTTGATTGCAAATGGATCTACAATCGCAACAAGATGGACATTTGGAATCTCCCGAGTAAGAAATTCTTTCAGGTAGTTCTCGCCATATCCACCAATGCCCACAAGCAACACGCGCATCTCATTCATGCATGTGCCTCCGCAAAAGGAGCTGAGAGAATTTCTGAAGCTGGTACCGACAATGCTTGTACCGGACAAACTTGGAAACAATATCCACACCCGATACAATTATCTGTCTTGCTGGCTTTTCCATCTACGAGCTTGATTCCTTCATGCCAACATACATCAATACATTTGCCACACCCGATGCAGGATTTCGTCTCTACTGGAGCAGTACGATAGGCTTCCCCTAAAGCATACTGCCTTGCCTTTGCCAGCTCTGGATTCATATTGAACAACGATAGAGCATCACCTCTGAGCGAGGCCATATCGTCATATCCATTGTCATCCATCCATTTGTTGAAATTTCTTATGAGATTTGAACATGCCTTTGTACCACCAGCACATGCAAGGGCCCCTAGTTGGACCATATTGCTTCCAGCCATAACCAATCTCAGAGCTTGATCATAACTAAAAACACCACCTCCGGCAAACATTGGAAGGTCGATACCATTTGAACGTGCCTCAGCAACCACATATGCAACAATTGGGTTTGCCTGCGTCCCACCATATCCAGCTCCTGGTCTAGCCTGGGTGGTCTTCCAATCAAGGTCAAAATAGAAGCCTTTCCAGCGTGCTGTAGGACCGACGGCAGATGCACCACCCATGACTGCATGGCGCATGGCAGTCAAAGCATCGGTCGATTCGACAGCCAGCTTCACCATCACAGGAATAGTTGGGACTGTTTCCCGAATCATCTTAGTGCAAGAATAGACAAGCTGGTTGTAATTGAACTGGCGGTTCTTCGCAACAGCAACACCCGGTGTATTGAAATGAAGCTCAAAAGCATCTGCCCCTGCTAAAGCAAGTTCTTTCGCTTGCCGTTTCCATTCAGACTCCCAATTTCCACCTTTCACGATATCGCTATAGTGTCCAATGGAAACCCATAGCTTAATATCGGAATCCATACTGCGCTTGATTTCCTGTACTTCTTCACAATATTTTTCCAACGTATCGACAGGGTCTGGGAGTTGTGTTCCAACCGCATGGCTGTGAAAGGCCTGGTTTCCTGAAAGCATGGCCTGAGCATTCGGATAAATAAAACTTCCGCCACCTGTTCCATGTCCATAGTTTCGGAGAACAATAGCACCTGGCCTACAAGCAGAGCTCTTCAACACATTCTTTGCTCCTTGTGTAGCTGGGCTGGAAGCAATAACAAAAGGATTAATCATCTGAAAATCATCGACATATAAGTTTGCCATTATATAGTTCTCCTATTTCGTTTTTCATCAAAATTCTGTAGCCACCCATGGAGTGTTCTACAATCTTCTTCAAATTGGCTTACTGAATCATCACGTACAAATTCAAGAAGCACTTCATGGTCATTCATATCATTGGCTATCTGCAGATATTTCATCCATTCTTCCTTACCTTCAGACAACGGGCGCCTACCACGGGTATCCCAATGGTATATGTGGATGTTCGCAAAATGTCCTTTGAGCTCAGAAAGACCAGTTAATCTCTGTTCAATACTCAACGCTTGTGTAGGTTGCCAGAGTGTCAGGAAATTGGATCTATTGACTTCTTGCAAGAAAGCCATGGCTGATTCGTTAGTATCGGTGATAGTCATTTTATGCCATTCCAAAGCAACCTTCAGACCTTCCTGTGCTGCTTCCTGAGAGCACCTCCTAGCCTCATCCACCATGGAATCCCATAGCTCCTTTTCAATTTGGCTAGATGCCAATCTTCCTCCCCAAATTCGTATCAAAGGCGCACCCAATGACTTTGCTAGCTCTATCCGTTTATTAAAATCATCTTCTTCTCCAAGACGATAATATGACCCAAGAGCTGCAATCTCTATTCCGGCTCGTGCACAAGCTTGGCGTATGGTATTTGCAACAGATACCTCATTTTCTGGAATATGCCAGTTTTCGCTCCATTCAACTGAATGAAGTTTGTTATCCAATATCAACTCAATTATCTGATCATGTGTAAGTTGTTTGAATGTTGCAGATACCAAGCCAGCTCTGAGCATAGTTACATCCCCAAGACATCATTCCAGATGCCTTCGTCTACAATTACACCAAGCTCCATGCTTTGTTTACGCACTTGTTCCATACCTTGACCAGGATAGTATATTGATTGTCCTTCAATTCTCGGTTCTGATTGCTGTAAGTCTGCTAAGGTTTTTCCGATTTCCAATTCTATTGAACCCCTATCTGGAAAAGCTCCTAGGTTGACCGCCATGAAGAACTGCGATAGTTCTGTCTCGGTAGGCAGTTGTCCAACACCTCGGGTAGTGGTTCCACCAGCGAGCGAGGAAGCAATAAGATCAAGTGCAAGCGACAAGCCAGAGCCTTTCCAATAGCCGATTGGAAGTACTTGATGAGTCTCAAGAATTTCTGATGGATTTCTCGTTATCTCTCCAAGGGAGTTGATTCCCCCATCGACAGGACACATAACCCCTTCACGCTTATATTTCTCTAGTTTCCCATAACTAAACATTGACATGGCCACATCAAGTACAACTGGAGTATCTGAAAAAGGTATGGCCAATACCATGGGATTATTCCCAAGTTTTGCATCCTTTCCTCCCCAAGCAGGCATGTTGGGAACAGTATTTGTCCAAAGTATTCCAATACAATCATTATCCACTGCTTGGATCCCATAATTTCCAGGACGCATCCAATGGTTTGTATTTCGCAGTGCAACGATTCCGACAGTATTTTGTTTAGCGAGTTCAATTGCCCTATTCATGCATACCCAGGCATTGAGGTTGCCAGGACCCTTCTTCCCATCCCACCTCTCCAAAGGACCAAACTGCCCAACACAAACCGCACGTGCGGTAACATCAACAGATCCATTCTTGATGGAAGATATAAATTTAGGGAAACGGTTCAACCCATGCGTATATACACCATCTCTTGATGCATCAGCGAACAAGGAAGCACACAAACGGCCATCTTCTCCGCCGATGCCATATTTTTCAAGCACGCGTTCAAATTCTTTGATCATTTGTTGATATGGAACTCTCATGTGTTACCCCTTAACGGCGCCAACCATAACGCCTTTGACGAAATATTTTTGCAAGAATGGATAGATGCAGAGGATTGGCACAGTTGCGACAATAATCGTTGCATACTTGATTGTGTCACTTGCCATTGCAAGGGCATCTGCACCACCGGCTGACATGATGGATGTTTCATCTTGGATGAGAATCTCTCGCAATATCAGCTGCAATGGATACATAGATTTCTTATGAAGGAAAATCATTGCATTGAACCATGCATTCCAATGGTAGACTGCATAATACAAAGTAATGACTGCTGTCGTTGCTTTTGTAAGCGGTGCCATGATGCTGACAAGTATCCTAATGTGACCAGCGCCGTCCATCATTGCTGATTCAGGAAGACTATCTGGAACAGAAGCCATTGCAGTTCTCATTACTATCAGATTAAACGTATTGATTGCGACAGGAATGATGAGAGACCATGTAGAATTAGTGAGACCCACTGCCTGAACCGTCAGGTAGAACGGGATTGTCCCCCCTTGGAAATACATGGTAAATACTACAAACAAGGTAAGGAATTTATTCAGAAGCACACCTTTTCTTGACAATACATATGCTGCAATTAACGTCAGCACAATGTTTAATGCCGTTCCTACTACAACTATGAAGATAGTATTCAAATATCCAGAAAGAATATTTGGATTCCTAAAAACAGCCGCATAGGCTTGGGTTGTAAATTTCTTCGGATATAAGAAAATACCACTAGATTTCATGACCTCAATTGGATCGCTGAGAGAAGCGAAAACAATATTCAGGATGGGTATAAGAATGCTGAGAGAAAGCAAAGTACATACGATTATATTTGCGATATTGAAGAGGCGTTCGCCCCCAGTTTGTTGTATCTTCATGGGAAACTCCTCACCATAGTCCATTGCCGCTAACTTTGCGACTGAGCTTATTCGTGCACCATACCAAAACAAAACTCACGATCGAATTGAACATTCCTACGGCTGCTGAATAGCTCCAGTCCATTTCCAAAAGACCTTTTCTGTAAACATATGTAGAGATTACATCCGCTACTTCACGGGTCAAAGGATTGTACATCAATAGTATTTTCTCATAACCAACATTGAACATTTTGCCGACTTGGAGGATCAGCATTACTATGATTGTCGGCAACAAGCAAGGAAGCGTTATTGCTATCAACTGTCTGAACTTACCTGCACCATCTATCTTTGCTGCTTCATATAGTTCGGCATCAATAGCCAAAAGAGCTGAGAGATAGATAATGGAGTTCCATCCTATGTTTTGCCAAATTCCAGAGATAATATATAGAGGTAAAAAGAATTGCTTTTCATTCAGCATCGTGACAGGTTTGAATCCAAAGTGAGCCATAAACTGTGTTATTGCACCATTCTTATTTGTAAGGTCCATCATAATGGAAACAATTACGACGATAGAAATAAAATGGGGAATGTATGATATTGTCTGGACAACACGAGAATAGCTTTTACTTCGGAGTTCACTAATCAACAATGCCAGGATAATTGGCATAGGAAAGGTACACACCAACGTGAAAAAACTTATCTTCAAGGTATTGAACAATACTCTCTGAAAATAGAAATCGGTAAAGAAGTCTTTAAAATTCTGGAAACCAACCCATTTGCTATGGAAAAAACCAGTGCTGGGCTTGTAGTTCTGAAAAGCTATGGTCAACCCAAACATAGGGCCATATTGAAAAATGAGATAGTACACAAGCACAGGAACAAACAATAGGTACAACATTTTGTTCCTCGACCAGTCTTTTTTGAATTTTACAGAGAGTGGCAAATCATCGACTATCGTATAGCCTTTGTCTGCCGCTGCACGAACATGTTTCTTCATGAAACCTCCCAATGCCCCGTGGACACCTTAGATTCTTCAATCCGAAACTGAAATCTGTAAATTGTCAGTATGAATATTTGCATGACAATTTTTGATTTGACTGATACGTTCATCTTCAATAGAACAAACCTTCCAGCAGTTCTATCTTCTTTATCCTTTTATATTTGTTCGAATTTCCAGCAAATTGAATCAAAAAACGTGATGATTGTAATAATTGTCACATGACCGATTTTTTGCTTTTATTTGTCGCTCTAACGAGGAATTTGACAATGTCATCATACACGAATTTTGTCTCTTGACCCGCTGGTTCCATGACGACAAAATATCTTTGCCAGCAACAATGGAGGTACTTCAATGAATTATAATCCCATCATCGGTGGATTTAATCCTGACCCGTCAATCTGTAAGGCAGGTGATACATTTTACCTTGCAGTTTCTACCTTTGAGTTTTTCCCCGGTGTTACAATCTATGAAAGCAGGGATTTGATGCATTGGAGTTATTGCAATTCTGCCCTCGGCACAGAAGAATTGCTTCCGTTGAAAGGGTGTCGCAATAGTAGCGGAATCTATGCTGCTACAATCCGATATAATAACGGGAGATGGTATGTTGTAACAACCAACAAGCATATTAAAGAGAACTTTATTGTGCTTACTGATGATATTCATTCTTTGAATTGGAGTGATAGAAAGCCTATCAACAACATGGGTATTGACCCCTCTCTCTTTTTTGATGATGACAACTCTTGTTACTATTGCTCAAATGGTGTTGTTGATGGAGTACGTGGCATTCTCGGCGCTCCCATTGATCCAGATTCAGGCAAGCTTCTCGCACCACTCAAGTTGCTTACTGTAGGAATCAGTGGTTATGCAACCGAAGGTCCTCATATTTATAAACGAAATGGAAGATATTTCCTGATATTTTCAGAAGGTGGTACAGAATATGGTCATCATTGCTGTGCTATGAGCAGCATCCACATTGATGGACCTTATACACCTTGCATTGTGAACTCCATCCTATCTCATACTGACAGAAAGGATCATCCAATCCAAGCAACTGGGCATGCCGATTTAATTGATGTAGGTAATGATCAGTGGATGGCTGTATTCCTTGCATTCAGACTACCAGGAAAAGCACATCTTCATAATTTGGGGAGAGAGACCTTTATTTCACCTGTATCATGGAACAATGATGAACCTATTATTGGACTAAATGGGCATATTGAATTGGGGGAAGCTTCTATCTCCGAATCTATCAGATACCAATTCGATTCGCCAATATGCTCTTTTCCATTTCTGCGAATACGCCAGCCAAACGTAGGAAATTACCTTCTTGATATTCACCAACATTCACTCACCCTCATTGGGTCTGATGCGTTAACAACGCCACAGGGTTCCCCCACTGTGTTGTGCCTGAGACAGGCACAGTTCAAAAGCAAATTTACAGCAACATTATTGCCTAATACACTTCAGGGTACAGCTGGTATTGTTGTTTGGTATGCACATGATTATAACCTAAAATTCGGGATACGTACTATCGGGCAAGAACTTCAAGCTTATTTGATTCGAACCGTACATGGATACAGCAGTGAAAGCTCAAGTTGCATTCTAGAAAACTACCATGACCAAATTGTTCTCACTATTGAATCCGACAACGAAGCCTATAGATTCTATGCGAATGGCATGTATATCGATTCTGCACCAATTGCATGTGTATGCACAGAAGCAATTATGTACATGTCTTTTACAGGTACACTATTCGGTATTTGGTCAGAAAATGGAAAAGCTACGTTCATAAAGGAACTATTGCTTGAACATCAACCTTGCTTGAAATAGGTTTCTGTATCACAGACAGTATGCATGATGGTATCGAACAGGCCACAATCATACGCCAAGTCCAATATGGTATAGCGGGTACGGATCATCTGTGCCATGGTAATGCCTCGGCGAAGCTGTTCCAGCCCCACCCCAATCTGAGACGGGGTGGTGGGACACCCTACGATCGTGAACATATCACGCAGCGTTGCGAACGGAATGAGTTGCTCAAGGATGTTTTCACGCATGCTTGGCCATTCCTTGATAATGAGCATCCTTCGTTCGTGCAGCGCTGTTCCTTGGAGAAATTTCTGTCTCACTATCTGCAGGATGCTCTCTTGAGCAGGAGAATCACCTGCGCAGGAGCGGACTTGCGCCTCTCTCTGGACCAAATCCACATTTGGTGCAAGTGCCATGGACTCTTGCAGCGACTTTGCATCATGGCGGCACAATTCCTCCATGAACGCAGTAGAGATCAGGGTACCCAATGCAACCTTGTAGCCATGGGAAACCGGAACATCATTGAAACAGAGATGGTCCATCTCCCAGATGTGGCTGATCAGATGCTCAGCGCCACTAGCTGGGCGGGAGTCTTCCATAACCTGCATTGCAAAGCCCGTCTGGCACAGTCCGTCGAACAAGGCTGCAATGGCCTTGGCATCCCGCTGGGCAACTGCCTCAGGACAGCCAATCTCAGAACGGAGCTGTGGCTGGATCATATCCCATATATCGGCTTGTATCGGCTGAAGTCCCAAGGCATCGGCAATTATCCAGTCAGCTCCAGCTGGGATTTTGGCTGCCAAGTCCCCATAGCCTGCTCCGATCATAGGCATTGGGGCATTCCTCAGCACAGATGGAGTTGCAAATACCCCATATGGGGCAGTACATGGCAATGTCTGCTTGAACCCTCCGATTGAGACGGCGGCGCCATAGGATGTATAGCCATCCACAGAAGGAGCCGTTGCAAGCACCATGTACCTGCGGTCACATTCAAATGATGCACGTTTGACAATGTCATTGATCGTTCCAGATCCAACGGCTATCGGGAAGTAATCGGTTCCCTCAAGCACCTCGTGTACCGCAGCTATCGAATATTCATCTGCATAGGGCATTGGGTCGGCCGGAAACAGATAGGGGGCTTCTACAATGATCCCCTTTGCCACGAACAGGTCCTGCAGCTGGCTTCCGGCAACTTGCCAGGTATTCCCATCTGCAATGATGATAGGATGGAAGGTGGAAGCAAATTGTTCAGAAAACAACCTGACAAGTTCCTCATTGGCGTTTTCCGTGATGCTGCAGACAACCGTATCCATGGCAAACCTCCGTAGCGTGCGTATCTTCTCAGCCCTTGCGCGGTGGGTTGGATTCTATCCACAGGTCCAGCGCTTCGCAGAACTGCTGCAAGTCAGTAAACCGCAGGGAGGCAAGTTGGTCAAGGTATGTCCTCTGTGCATTTACGATCACCAGCTTTGCACCGCTTTCCACAGCAATACGAGGGAACGAGGCGGCTGGCTGTACCGTGAGACTCGAACCAAACACCAGGCATAAGTCTGCATGGGAGAACTCCTCCCATGCCCTATGCAGGATCGACTCATTGAGGTTTTCCCCATAGAACACGATATCGGGCTTGATCACTCCCCCACAACGCTTGCAAGTCGGTACCTTTCCCGACCTGACTATTGGTGCTATCTCTTCATATGAATAATGGGCACCGCAGGTGCGGCAATAGTGATGCATGGGACTGCCATGCACCTCATACACCACCTTGCTTCCGGCACGCTGGTGCAGCATGTCGATGTTCTGGGTATAGACGCCGTCGATATAGTGCTTGGATTCCAGGTCAGCTACTGTCTTGTGTACGATATTGGGCTGGTAGTTCTCAAGCCCATACCAGACGTCCTTGGCCCATTTGTAGAACACATCGGGGTGTTCTGCAAAGAAGTCTATGGAGAGGATCTGCTCCACGTCCATCCCATGCCAAGGGTCGGTATAGATGCCATGGGCACCACGGAAGTCAGGAATGCCGGACAAGGTGGAGACGCCAGCTCCTGTGAATACACGGATGCGCCTACTATCGGTCAGCAGTTGTACGAACTGTTGGAATTTCTTTGAGAAGAGATCCGAACGCTCTGAATAGTCTGCCATGGTCTGTTCTCCTATACGATGGTGTATCCACCATCGACGACCCAGTTGGCACCGTAAACAAACGAGGTGTCGTCGCTTGCAAGCATCAGCACCACCTTCGCTATCTCATCGCTCTGCCCATAGCGTCCGAGGGGTTGCTTTGCAAGGAATGATTTCATGGCCTCTTCCTCATTGCCAGTCCACCTGGCTCCGACTCTCAGGCCTGGGGTCAAGACAGTTCCAGGGACAACTGCATTGACTCGGATCCCATGGCCCATCAGGGCAACGGCGGTACTGCGTGTAAATGCCGATACAGCACCTTTGCTAGCATGGTAGGCACTATATCCGTCGGAGCCGACAAGTGCAAAGCTGCTGCTGACGTTGACGATGACCCCACCCTTTCCTTGGGCGATCATCAGGCGAGAGACATCACGAGTCAGCAGGAACGTTCCACCCATGTTGATCGACATGACTTCCTGGAACTCTTCATAGGAGGTATCCAACAGGGGTTTGTTCAACTGCCACCCTGCATTGTTGACGAGTATGTCGATAGTGCCAAACTGATCCATGACCACAGACAAAGCCACCTGCACGGCTTGTTCGCGCGACACATCGCATGGGAGCAGCAATGCGGTGCCCCCGGCCTCGCTGATCCTGCGCACGGCCGACTTTCCAAATTGCTCGTCAATGTCCAAGATTGCGACCTTGGCTCCCTCACGGGCAAACAGCTCTGCTATTGCATTTCCAATCCCCATTGATCCGCCAGTTACGACGGCCACCTTTCCTGCAAGTTTCCCTTCACTCATTCATCTCCCCCCCTGTCTCCCAACAACCGCTGTGCATGGGTAAAAAACTGTTCAGATCCAAAGTTGCCCGATTTGAGGGCAAGCAGATGCTGCTTGTCCAACGTCCAGATCCAGCTGACACCTGGATCAATCTGCATCACGACCTCACATGGTCCGAGGTGCAATGCCTGAACGACGGCACTGCTGGTCTCCCCGCCTGCGACAATCAAAGCGGGCAAATCCAATATCCGTGCAAGTTCTGCAAAGAAGTGTTCAATATCCAAGGCAAGCTCGGGAACCACATCCATGCATGAACGCTCGGAAGATGAGAATACCAACGGCCAATAGGTTCCGCCCTGGTTGTTTTCAACCCAATCCGCGACAGTCCGTGCATACCCAAGTGTGTCCGAAAGGATCTGCATGAGATCTACATGCAGACATGGTGCGACATGTTGGTAGTGGTGTATCTGGGCCAGCGTCGCCTGGGAGCAGGAACCTGCGAGTATGGCACCATTGGAACAATATGTGGGCTTTGGAGGAAGTTCCACCTTCACAGGGTGTATCTGCGTTGCAGCTATTGCTGCACCAAGGGCTGACCCACCGGTACAAAGCGGCATTTCTGTGGTGGCTTGGGCAATGGATGCAATGTCGCAGTCGTCTATTGCATCGCAGATGATGTAAGCAATCTCATCTGCGATGGCGCGGTTGATCCAATTGCCCAATACCTCCTTGCCTGCCCGTACGATTGGCAAGGGAAGGTTCCTGATGCTTGCGCTGGTCTGGCTGCGGAGTATCCGCTCTATCTTTGATTCGGTCATCGGGTTGACCGGATGCAGGCGCATGGGAGATTCTCCCAGCAGCTGGTCCTTCACAAACAGATAGCCGTTGTAGACAGTCCTTCCGTTGACCGGAAGCGCCGGGCAGATGACGGTGGTAGTTGCATTGGCAATATGGCGCAGGGCATCACAGACCTGCCCGATGTTCCCATTGTGGGTGCTGTCGAATGTCGAGCAATATTTGTAATAGAACTTGTCGCATCCCAGCTCATGGAGCGTCGAGTAGGCATCCAGGGCTTGTGCGACAGCATCCTTGGGGTCAATAGACCGTATCTTCAGGCAAATGACAATTGCTTGTGCCCAGGATGGGACTTGTTCGTCCACGCCAAAGCACAACACCGTCCGCATGCCGACGGTATTGAGGAATCCTGCGATATCAACTGCACCTGTAAAATCATCGGCAATAACGCCAAGTCTCATGAGGCTGCTCCAATAAAGTCACGGATGTCGGCAAGCTTCGACTGGGTGTCATTGATTCCCAACCGATAGAGCTGCCTGAGTTTCTCTGGCTCACGGGAGAGCAGGTCCAACTGCAAATCAACGCTTGGCCTGAGTACCAGGACCGTATGTTCTTTCGCCAGACGCTCTATCTCCTGTACTTGTTGATTATACACCGTATGGCGGTGTTTCATAGCCTCCACCATGCCTTTGTATTCTTTTCCATATTTGAGCTTGATCAGGGGATAGGTCTTGCTGGGTTCCTTCACATACCCTTGTGGGCGTGTCAGGACCACTATCGCCTTGGTACATCCGTCGCTGAACGCCTTTGCCAGGGGAATTGGATCGCTGATGCCTCCGTCCATCAAGGTCATGCCGTCCACCTCGACAGGAAGACAGGCCAGTGGCAAAGAAGATGAAGCTTGGAGGTGTTTCGTACCGTCTTGGCCTGATATGTCTTGTTCTTCAAAGTACACCGCTTTGCCAGTCACGCAGTCGGTAGTGCCAACTACCATCTTGGTCGGGTTAGCGGCAAAGGCGGCAAAGTCGAATGGGATCAGGCTCTGGGGCATCTTGTGGAACAACATATCCATGTTGATCATGGAATGCTCGTGCAGCAGGTTGCCCCAGGAGATATAGTCAGGATCATCTGCATAATCGACATTTACATGGTAGCTGCGTCCAATTTGACCCGAGAGATAGGATGTGAGGTTGCATGCACCAGCCGACACCCCTATGCAATATGGAACATGGATACCTTGCTCCAACAATACATCCAGAACCCCGGAAGTATAGACGCCACGCATGCCCCCACCTTCCAAGACCAATCCTACTTGTCCATCCATCACCTACCCGTCCTGCCTCTGCGAATTATGCTTGTTCCTTACCAATATACGTATTGCCTGACAGAGATGACAATGAAACCTTCACCAAATCACCTTCTTGGTGGGATTGGATGGGTTCAAATGCCACCATCTCACCATGTTCGGTCCTTCCCAAGTATTGGTCGCCGTCATTGCGTGTCCGTCCTGTGACCAGCACCAGGACATCACCCGTAGCACGCTTGCCCTTCTCCTGCGACATGATCTGATGCTGTTCCGCTATCAGGCGGCTGAGGCGGTCCCCTTTGACCTCGTCGGGCAACTGGCCTTTCATGGTGGTTGCCCTGGTGCCCTCGCGGGGATTCCAATAATACATGAACGCCTCGATGAAGCGGACGTGGCGCATGACATCCATTGTCTGCTGGAATTCCTCTTCCGTCTCGGAGGGGAACCCAACCATCACATCGGTTGCGAACGTGATACCAGGAATCTTCTCCTTGATATCATTGCACAGCGCAAGGAAACGTTCCTGGGTATACCTACGGTTCATGAGTTGGAGAATCCTGGTGCTCCCGCTCTGCATGGGGATATGCAGATGCTTCGCTACGCGTGGTTCACGTGCAATGACATCTATGAGCTCTGGGGAGAAATCCTTGGGATGGGGACTTTCGAAGCGCACCCATACAATGTTGTCCAACTCCCGGCAGATTTGGCTCAGCAGCTGTGGGAACGTCACATTGCTAGTTGCTGCCTCATAACTATAGCTGTTGACGTTCTGCCCCAGCAAGGTAATCTCCCTGACACCCAGCGCATCCAGGCGCCGGACTTCATCCAAGATCTCATCAACGGGACGTGATACTTCCCGCCCACGGACATAGGGGACAATGCAGTACGAACAGAAGTTGTTGCATCCGTTCATGATGGGGACGAAGGAGGCATAGTCACCCTCCTTGTAGTAGGAACCGGTGAACGAATAGGCTGCATCATGTTCCATGCGCGCAGAGCGGCCGCCTGTCAACAGGTCGACGATCTGCTGCTTGTCATTGGTGCCCACCACGTAGTCGACCGCCGGAGCTTCGGCCTGCAGTTCCTCGAGAAGCCGCTGGGCCATGCAACCGGTGACGATCAGGGTCTGGGGATGTTGTTTCTTGATATACTGGAAGAAGCCCAACCGTCCCCAGATTCGGCTTTCTGCCGTCTTGCGTACAGAACAGGTATTGAGGATGGCACAGTCTGCCTCCTCGGCACTCTTGGCGGGGGTCAGTCCAGCACCCTTGAGCTGCAGCTCAAGGGCATTCGATTCTGCCGTATTCATCTGGCATCCATATGTCTCGATCCAATAGGTCTTGGGATCCAAGCAAATATTGTTGGGCATCAGCAATCCTCTCCAGCCTGGCGCCGTGCGGCAAGCATGGTGTTGTTCATGAGCATGGTGATCGTCATGGGACCTACTCCTCCGGGGACTGGGGAGATAGCCTGGCAGATCGGGCATACATGCTCGTAATCGACGTCGCCACACAGGCGCCATCCTTTCTTCTTCGTTGCATCGGCAACACGTGTTGTTCCTACATCCACTACCACCGCACCGGGCTTGACCATGGCGCTGGTGATCGTATGGGGCCTTCCCATGGCGCTGATGATGATGTCGGCCTGCTTCAGGATGCCCTGCAGGTCGGGAGTCTTGCTGTTGCAGACGGTAACCGTCGCATCGCGACCTTGTTGCATCAGCAGAGCGGCCATTGGCTTTCCCACGATATTGCTTCGTCCTACTACGCAGACATGCTTGCATGCTGTGGGAATATCATAATAGTCGAGCATTGCCAGCACTCCCTGGGGAGTGCAGCTGACAAAACTCTTCTTGCCGATCAGTAGATTGCCTACGTTGATCGGATGGAAGCCGTCGACATCCTTGGCGGGATCTATTGCGTCGATGATTGCATCTTCATCAATAGCTGGTGGCAATGGCAGTTGCACGAGCAAGCCATTGACCTGAGGATCCTCGTTCTGTTGTCGGATGACCTCAAGGAGCTGCTGCTGGGTCGTATCCTCAGGAAGATGAATATCGCGGCAAGCAATCCCAAGATCGGTGCATGCTGCAAGCTTGTTTCGTACATAGGTCTCACTGGGGCCGTTATTGCCAACCAGCACGACACACAACATCGGAGCACACCCGTAAGTTGCTTCATACCTGACGCGCTGCTGTTGAATTTTCTCTCGTATTGACTTGGCTACTTCTATTCCTGACATCACCTTCATAAGCTTGCTCCTGTTCCATTCTTATACCGCAAAATTGACCAGATGGACAACCGCGTCATACTCACTGCACAGAGTCAACTTGTCCGCACCACGGCAAAAACATATATTGGAAAGCGACAATAGTTTTCATCGTAAGAATAATCAGCTATGATGGGGTAACGTTGTTGAAGGTTGATTGTTCTCTCAACGAGCACTTCTGCTGGAGATGCGCATAATAACCTGATGAGGTACACATGAGAAAGAAAATTACATTGATCGTAGCATTGGCGCTTCTTGCCCCAATGTTGTTGGTGGCTGGTACCACCAGATATGAGCTGGGCAGCCAGACATTCTCCTTCAAGGCAGGTCCAACCCTCCCCTTGTTCTTCTATTACCCCAACAGGACCAGTGACCAGTTGGTCTCCGGCATTGGCAGCCAGGGTACTCACCTCAACGTAGGTGGCTATGGTTCGATCAGCTACCAGGCGTTCGTGAACCCCTATGTCGCCTTGGGTGGTGAAATCGGCTATTCCTTTGCCTACAGCTTGAGCAAGAGCCTCTACACCATGGTTCCCATCCAGGCAAAGGCTACCTTCTATCCCGTGCAGGGGACTTTCGAGATCCCAATCTCCCTTGGGTTTGGTGGTGCGTACAACCGGTACACCGACGTTTCCCAAGGATATGATGGAAGCATCTTCACCATGTTCGCTTCAGTGGAAGTCGGACTCTCCTTTTTCTTCAATGACAATTGGGGTATGGGAGTCAACTGTGGCTATTGGCTCATTCCAGAGCTCTACTCCACACAGGCCATGAAAGACCAAACCGCTTTGGGCAACTTCCTCCCGATCACCTTGTCGGTGACGTACCGCAACTAGGAGCAATCAGATGAACAAGAAAATAGCTACCCTTATCGGAGCCACCGCACTATTGGCAATGCTCCTCTCCTGCAACCTCGATGCAAACCAAGGTATCTTCAGTGCAATTGGCTCTTCCGAACTTACCAACAATTCCATCAACCAAAGCATCCTGGGATTCTCTGACAACCTGGTGTATGTCCGCACCCAAGATGGCATCTATACCTATGGCAATAAAAACTCAACGGCTGCACCGTTGTCCTTGGCTGTCACGACCAACGGATTTGCTTCTTCGATCGGCCAAGCCTCGCTCAACAACAAGTTCATCTACCAAGAGGCCGACAACAATTACAAGGTATATGACATTGCAACAAAGTCTGCAGCGGCCAGCCCCATCACCTTGGACAATGTGAAGGCGATGAACAACGGCATTGTGCTTACGGGAACCACCGGTTCCTACACCCTTGGGCAATTGACCGACAGTGGCACGACCAACACCCATGATGTTATCTCCGCCAACCAAGGTGCAGGTATCCTCTTCGGGTTCACGGACAATGCAATGTTGACCATGGTCCAGGAATACCGGAATACCAGCAACAAGGTTGCCTATAAGTACACCTACTATTGGAATGGAGCTCCTCTTACGATTGCCGACAATGCTGCAGGTGATTTCAAGAAATTGGTTCCCAGTATGTTTACAGATGATCCCACGACCACCGGCAGCACCAACTTCATGCGCATCCAGGCGTATCAGGCGCCTACCGCCAGTAGCCAAGGAATCGCGATTGCCAAGATTGCCAACGACAACTACAGCTCATATATCTTCGTACAGGATACTGGTTCAACGACACTGACATACTTGGGCAAGTCCGCCTTCACCCTGAACTACAACTCGACCTACTCGGTGCCAAGCAAGATAGTGACCATTGGTTCCACCCAGTACATGATGCTCCCCTATATCTCGGGCATCATCCTGATCGATTTGACAGATTCTGCTTCAATCAAGACAAGTGCAATCGATGCAGCGCAGTACACCTATGCATCTTCCTCATCAACTTCGTTCTCCAAGGGACTGACATCCAGCAACATCATCGACATCGAACCAGTTCCCAACTCAACGACCAACTTTATCGTAGCAACTGTCAGCAGTGGTATCTATACGATCAAGCTTCCAGGGACAATTGGAAGTGATACTGATCGTGGGTCACGCAACGATGGTGGATATACAGTCAGTTTCTAACCCCACTGAAAATGTATTTCTGTACTACGAGGGAGCCAGCTGGCTCCCTTTTTTGTGTCCATCTTGGGATGAATTTGCTTCACATACATTTCTAGACACATGCATGTTCATGCTGTACAATGACTTTCAGGAAACAACACATGCAGACAGTACTATATCTCCAGCTCAATATATTTTCACTCATCATATTGGCCATCATGCTTCATGGGTCAAGGCATGACCGGACGATGCGTGAAGACCGTAGCATCTTCCTCTTCAACCTCATCATCATAGCTACCATGCTGGCTATCATATTCGATTCCACCATGTGGGTCCTCGATGGCCGACAGTTCTACAACGCACACAATCTCTACATCCTGGTTACTATCTTGTACTTTCTCTTCAATCCTGTCTGTCCCAAGCCTGGCATGGTTGTGCTATGCAGACTACAAGATGTCCAATGACTGGCATGGAGTATGCCGAAGGACATGGGTATATGCGATTCCCTATTTCATCTACTGTGCAATCGTCATTGCTTCGAGTTGGACAGGCTGGCTATTCAACATCTCAGCTGCCAACATCTATACCCGTGGCCCCATGTTATTCATCGTAATCTTTGCATGCATGTCCTACTTGGCCTACTCCGGCATATTGGTAGCCGTCAAATCCAGGAATGTGTCCCAGCAAGTGAAGAAGGAGGCTATCAGATACTTCTTCCTGTTTCCGCTGATGCCGATTATCTGTTCAATTCTCCAGTATTTGAAATTTGGGTTGTCTTTGATTTGGATGGGTATCGTAATCTCGTTGTTCCTGATATATGTCAATATCCAAAACAAAGGGATGTACATCGATCCGCTCACAGGTGCGTACAATATCAAATACATGGTCAACCAATTCTGGATATCCTTCAGGAAAGTCAGCTCCGGCCAAAAACGATTTCTCTTCATCATGATGGTGGACGTAGACAATTTCAAGAAGATCAACGACAAGTACGGGCATGTTGCGGGTGATACAACACTTCGGGAGATACATCGGGTTTTCCAAGAAACCACAGACAATGATTATTGTGTGGGCAGATATGGAGGAGATGAATTCATCATTATCGGTACAAGCATGAGAATGGTTGAGATCGAACAATTTCAAATCCAACTGGAAGAGAATGTCGGGCACCTGTATGAACAACATGTCCTCCCCTTCCCAGTGTCCATTAGTACCGGTGTATGCGTCACTGAAGATCTCAGGGGCGTGACAATTGAATCGTTGGTCAAGGAGGCAGATACCCGCATGTACAAAGCCAAACGAATCAAGAAACAAATGGCGCCAGCCAGAATATGATAATAGACAATCCTGAACACAAAAAAAGGGACTGGATCTCAACTGCACCAGCAATTGAACCAGTCCCTATGTGTTTCAACCTACAAGCTATTTGACGTTGTCGCCACGTACTTCATGAAGAATCTCGCGAACCTCTGGGTCAGTATACTGCTCGTCGATCTCCTCGCTGCTCAGTCCAACGAATTCATGGCACATGTAGTGGATCCACTTCTCGTCTTCCGGGCAGTTGAGCACATGCTTGCGGCAGTAATAGTCAGGCTGGATCGGCAACGGTGTCTCTTCCTTGAACAGAGGGACTTTGTAATCATACACGGCAATCTTGATATCCTCGCGGGGAATTCCCTTCTTGAGGATGATGTCAGTAAGCTCATTGACGGTCTTGCCAGTATCGAAGATGTCGTCGACGATGAGGATCTTGTCACCAGCTCGCAGATGCTCTGGGGAATAGGTCCAGCCATCGACCATCACACGGGTCTGGCAACGAATATCAGAATATGAACGAGCCACGACCGCTGCGTAGAATACAGGACGCCCATGATTTCTCTTGCGGACCATCTTGTAGTATTCGCTGAACACGTTGGCCATGTAAGCACCTCCGCGAAGGGATGCGTAGATGATGTCGGGGATGAATCCGTCCTCCATGTACATCTTGTGCGCAAGCTTCAGGGCACTGTCCCTGATCGTATCTGAGCTGATGAATTCTTTGGCCATGTGGTTCTCCCTATTGCATTATTCTGAGACGGTGAGGATTTCCACACCATCTTCTGTGATAGCTACTGTATGCTCAAAATGGGCAGACGGCTTACCATCTGCTGTTACGACAGTCCATCCATCATCAAGTTCTTTGATGTTCTTGGTTCCCAAGTTGATCATTGGCTCGATGGCCAAGACCATCCCAGGACGAAGACGTGGATTGGGAGACATGGGATTTACGTAGTTGGCAATCTCCGGTTCCTCATGTACTGCCAGTCCTACGCCATGTCCACAGTAGTCACGGACAACTCCAAACCCATGGCGGTTCGCATGTCGATAGACAGCAGCACCAATATCATGGATCCTTGCTCCGCTCTTTCCTGCAGCCTCGATCCCGTAGCCAAGACATTCGCGGGTGACCTTTACCAACATCTCATTCTCAGGAGTGGAATGGCCACCAACAATATAGGTCCTGGCACTGTCGCTGAAATACCCACCAAGGTTGATCCCCAGGTCAATGCTGACCAAGTCACCCTCCTTGATCAGGTGATGGCGCGAAGGGATGCCGTGGATGATCTCCTCATTCACAGAGACACATGCAGAGGCTGGAAATCCCATATAGTTGAGGAAGGCCGGTGTCCCATGGTGCTTGATGATGAAGCTGTGGGCATGTTGGTCAATGTCACGTGTGGACATACCAGGTTCGATATAGCCATCGAAGGAATCGAGCAATCTTGAAAGCAGATGGCAGGATTCACGGATCCTGTCTATCTGCTCTTTGTTCTTCAGCTGGATCATTTGTCGCTCTCCCCGCCTTCCTGCAGCTTTCGCTGCATTGAGTCGAGCAGACCATTGATATACTTGTAGTTCACATCGCTACTGAAGTCCTGCGAGAGCTTTACAGCCTCATCGATGACAATATGCGGATGGATGTCCTTGGCATAGAGCAACGTGTAAACGCTCATGCGCAGGATATTGCGGTCTACCACATCAATACGTTCAATGGGACGATTGGTAGAGAACTTGGAGATCATCTCGTCAATCTCGGCAAGGTTCTGCATCGTACCAGTGACAAGGTATTTGGCAAACAAAACTACTTCTGGCTCAAGCTCGCCTTGTTCGGCCTCGGTAAGACCAGGAATAACTTCGGGCACCACTGCGGTGGCAAGTTCGTTGTTGAAGTCCAATGCATACAATGTCTGCAATGCCAGTTCCCTGGCCCTATGTCTTGATTTCATTTCTATGCTCCTCAAATAAGCAGACCCGCACGTTCGACGTGCGGGCCCACAAGCCGTCCCCATCATGGGGAATAATACTAAAAAACCTCAGCCCCGTCACTTGTACATGATGCGAACGGTCGCTTGGTCGCGAAGGTCGCTGATGATACTCTGGATAGCGTTGGCGTATGCAGTCTCTTGATTCTGGCTCAGCAGTCCGCTGGTGATGTACTGGCGGACGGTTACCGTGCTCTCAGGATTGATGGTATCGTCGATACCCAGGAGCTTGAAGTCATTGTGGACCATGACCTTCAGGATATGGTAACCACTGTTGGAGGTCACCACTGGAGAAATCTTTCCTACTTCCGTATCAAAAGCAGTATTGAAGAACTCCTCGCCCAAACCATCGCGGGTGGTCGTGTCGTCCATGGTAAGCCAACCGATTGCACCACCGATGTTCTTGCTGGAAGCATCCTGGGAATACTCCTGGACTGCCTTCTCAAACGTAGTAGTACCGTAGTTGATGTATCTTGCAACCTGCTCAAGCAGTGCCTTGTTCTTAGCATTCTCAGCTTCTGCGTTGTCACCTGTGGCAAACGGAATGAAGATGTGGTTGATCTTCACGTTCTCAGGATTGACGAACTGGCTCTTGTTCTGGCGATAGAACGAGTTGACCTCTGCAGTGGAAGGCTGTTTAACGTCCAATGCAAGATTCGGCCGGACTTTGGCAACATACCCGGAGACGAGCATCTGGTCACGGACAGTCTGCTTGAAAGCATCCTCGGTACCATAATACCCTTCGACCAGGGTCTTGTATTCGGCATCAGTCATGGCGCGGCCAACCTGCTGCTCCATCTGTGAACGCCATTCCTTGATGTATTGGTTGATCTGAGCGTCGGAGATGACAACGCCGTCACGGGCAGCGCCCTGTCTCCACAACTCATCATTGATCATGATATTGAGAATATTCAGTGCGTTGATGGTAGCGGGGTCAGCACCCTGCTGTGTTGCAACTGCCTTGTAGTTCTCGACTTCCTTATTGAGCTCATCGGTCGTGATCACCACGTTCTTGGTCAAATTCACTGTTGCTGCAGGTGAGCTAATGACGGCACCGAAGGCAATGCTGCCTACGACCATGAAAACTGTCAGGGCGAAAATACCACGGATACTATTCTTGTTCATTGAATTACTCCTCAGTTCAGGAAATGTGGAGCCGTTTGCCAACTGCGGTGGCATAATCCGGCTTCTTCAGAATATCAGAAGTCTTGAGGTACATACCCTGAGACTCCATCGTCTTCATCAAGCGCTGAAGCGTCTTTGACGAACGGATTCCTCCACTCGTGATGAACGCCATACAGCGCTTGCCCGATATGGAACCAGCCTGCTCCAGGAACTTGTTCACCATGTCGGGTATTGTCCCACCCCAAAGAGATTCATTCTCGGTACCAACGATGATGTAGTCATACATTGATACTTTCTTTCCCATTTCCAGACGCATGTCGAAGATATCGATCGTATGGTTTGCACCCTGATTCTCGATACCTTTGGAAAGAGCTGAGGAAATTTCCTTCAGCTTTGGGCTATTGCTGCCCTTCCCACAATACAATACGCACACTCTCATCGATACCCTCTCATTGAAGAATTCCGACCACAATACCATTGCGGCCGGAATTCCTGTATGTCATGGTGCTTGGAAAGTTAGGCGTTTGTAGCAGGAGCACTCCACCAGTTCTCCACCTGCTGCACTTCTTCGGTCTTCACCGAGTCAAGCAGGGAAGCCTGCGAAGGGCTCTTGTTGATCAGCGCGACAACAAGGGCCAGAATCATGAACGTTGCACCCAAGATGGCGGTTGCACGTGTCACGACGCTGCTTGCGCGGGAACCAAACGTGGATTCGCTTCCACCACCGAAGATGCCGCCCAGACCGGAGCTCTCCTCATCCTGAATAGCCACGATGAAGACCAGCAGTAGGCATGCAATCACGAACAACACCAACAAGATAATACTCAAAACACCCATTTCTCTACTCCAGATAGTTACTTATCGAAAGTCACGATGGGGACGAACTGCTCAAGGGTGAGCGAGGCTCCTCCGACCAGCGCACCATCAATGTGTTCTTTAGCCATCAAGGCCTTCACATTGCTTGGTTTCACTGAACCACCATACTGTATAATCAGCTCTTCTGCAACACTTTTCCCGTAGAGTTTCTCTACAAGGCCACGAATAAATGCATGTGCAGCGTCAGCATCCTCTGGTGTAGCGGTCTTTCCAGTACCAATTGCCCAGACCGGCTCATACGCAATGGTCACGCGGCTCATCTCTTCCGGCTTGACTCCCTTGAGGCCTTCGGTGACCTGGCGGGTCAGGACTTCCTCAAGCTTGCCACCCTCGCGTTCGGCAAGGGTTTCACCGACGCACAGGTCAACATCCATACCCTGGGCAAGTGCAGTGAGGACCTTTGCGTTGATCAACTCATCGGTCTCACCGTAGATTGCACGGCGCTCGCTGTGGCCAAGGATCACATTGGTGACCCCCAGGTCCTTGAGCATGTCGGCAGCTACCTCGCCGGTGTATGCACCACTGAGATGGTCGTTCATGTTCTGGGCGGCGACAATGATGGGTGTGCCCTTCACAGCCTCGACGACTGCAGGGATGGTCACGAACGGAGGTGCAATCATGACCTTCACGTCGGCACCAGCCTCCTTGAGGGCCTGGGCCAGGGAGGCTGCATATGCAGCCCCTGCGGACGGAGTCATGTTCATTTTCCAGTTGCCAGCAATATATTTCTTTCTCATCTACTTATTTCTCCAATGCTTTGATACCAGGCAGGTCTTTGCCTTCGAGGAACTCGAGGGAAGCACCACCACCGGTTGATACGTGGCTCACCTTGTCGGCGAGGTTGAACTTGTTGATGGCTGCGACGGAGTCACCACCACCGACGACAGTTGTTCCATGGCAAGCTGCAAGAGCCTGAGCTACTTCCAGGGTACCAGTGGCGAACTGAGGGAACTCGAAGACACCCATTGGGCCATTCCAGACGACGCTCTTGGCATCCTTGAGTGCATCGGTGATCAGCTTGACGGTCTTGGGACCGATATCCATGCCAATCTCGTCAGCGGGGATGTCTACGTTTGGATCAGCAATAGGCTTTGCATTCTCATTGAATTCAATGGCGTTGACATGGTCGACGGGAAGAATGACTTTTACACCCTTTGCAGCAGCAGACTTCAGGAAGGAAGCTGCAGTGTCGTAGAAGTCGGGCTCCACAAGGCTCTTGCCAATTTCATGACCCTGGACTTTCAGGAAGGTATAGGCCATGCCACCACCGATAACGATGGTATCACAGGTCTTGACCAACGACTCGAGGACCGTGATCTTCGAGGAAACCTTCGAGCCACCGATGATTGCAACAAACGGCTTTGCAGGATTCTCAAGAAGAGGAGCCATGAACTTGACTTCCTTCTCAATGAGCAGGCCTGCATATGAAGGCAGGAAGTGTGCAACACCTTCGGTGGAAGCGTGGGCGCGGTGTGCGGTGCCAAATGCATCGTTGACATACACATCGCCATACGAGGCAAGTTCTTTTGCAAATGCGGGATCATTAGCCTCTTCCTGCTTGTAGAAGCGGACGTTCTCAAGCAGCAGGACCTGACCGGGTTTCAGTGCCTTGACTTCTTTCTCCACCTCGGGACCAATTACGTCCGGGGCGAGCTGGACAGGGCGGCCGAGGAGCTTTGCAAACTCGTCAGCGATCGGCTTCATGCTGAATTCAGGATTCTTCTCACCCTTGGGGCGACCAAAGTGGGACATCACCACTACGCTGGTTCCCGGCTGGGAAAGGATGTATTCAATGGTCGGCAGAGCGGCCTTGATTCTGGTGGCATCGGTGACGACGCCGTTCTTTACGGGGACGTTGAAGTCAACGCGGATCAGTACTCTCTTTCCTGCCAAATCCGCATCTTGAATGGTATTGAGCTGCATAGGTACCCTCCTGGGGGAAAAATAAAGCCTGCCTTTCGGCAGGCTCGCGATCTCCGAGCTTAAAGCCGGATTACGACGCAACGGGAATTAGCCGTTGACTTTCTTCATGTAGGCAATGAGGTCAAGAACCTTGTTGGAGTACCCGATCTCGTTGTCGTACCAGGAAATGACTTTCACGAAGGTGTCAGTCAGAGCGATACCTGCAGTTGCATCAAAGATGGAAGTGCGGGCATCACCGAGGAAGTCGGAAGAGACAACTGCGTCTTCGGTGTAACCGAGGATGCCCTTGAGCTCGCCTTCGGAAGCTTCCTTCATTGCCTTGCAGATTTCCTCGTACTTGGCGGGCTTTGCGAGGTTGACGGTGAGGTCAACGACGGAGACGTCAAGGGTAGGAACGCGCATGGACATACCAGTCAGCTTGCCATTGAGGGAAGGAATAACCTTGCCAACAGCCTTAGCAGCACCGGTGGAGGAAGGAATGATGTTGCCGGAAGCAGCACGTCCACCTCTCCAGTCCTTGAGGGAAGGACCGTCAACGGTCTTCTGGGTTGCAGTGGTGGAGTGGACGGTGGTCATCAGGCCATCGACGATTCCGAACTTGTCATTGAGGACCTTTGCAATAGGTGCAAGGCAGTTCGTGGTGCAGGATGCATTGGAGACGAACTGAGTGCCCTTTACATAGGAGTTCTCGTTTACGCCACAGACGAACATCGGGGTGTCGTCCTTGGAAGGAGCGGACATGACGACATACTTTGCACCTGCATTGATGTGGCCCTGTGCCTTGTCCTTGGAGAGGAACAGACCGGTGGACTCGACGACGTACTCAGCGCCGACCTTGTCCCAAGCGAGTTCGTTGGGGTCTTTGATTGCTGTGACGCGGATGGGCTTGCCATTGACGATCAGCAGGGACTTCTCGACATCAGCTTCGACAGTACCCTCGAAATGACCATGCATCGTGTCATACTTGAGCATGTATGCAAGGTAGTCAACGGGGAACATGTCGTTGATGCCGACTACTTCAAACCCGGGGCGGGACACTGCTGCGCGAAACACGAAGCGACCGATTCTTCCAAAACCATTAATACCAATTTTCATGGAATATTCCTCCGTACCTATAGATGGTAGTATGTATCGATAACAATATAACGAAATGAGCCAAGAGGGTCAACGAAACAGGTGCACGGTCCGATTAATTCTCAGTATCTTTGAGCGACACTTTCACATGATTGATCTTGTGACCGTCAATATCCTCGATTCTATACGTCGCGCGATTGTCCTCGATGGACTCCCCGGCATCCGGGATCCTGCCAAATTTCTCGAAGACATATCCGCCCAACGTCTCATAGTCATCCGCTGGCAACTCAATGCCGACTTCCTCATTGAACACGTCAATCGGAGTACGGGCGTCACAGAAGAACGAGCCGTCGGCCATCTTGCTGATATCCTCCCCTTCATCCTCGTCAAACTCATCCTGGATCTCTCCAACGATGACTTCAAGGATATCCTCCATGCAGATGATCCCCGAGACGCCACCATATTCATCGATGGCGACGGCAATGTGGACCTTGCGGAGCTTGAACTCCCGCAACAGGTCATCAAGATGCTTGCTTTCCGGGACAAAGTATACCTTGCGCATCAACGAACGAACATTGAAGTCCTTCTCGATTCCTGGCTGCAGGAGATCTTTTGCATAGAGGACTCCAATCACATTGTCGATCGTCTCATCATATACCGGATATCGAGAATACCCTTGGTCCCCTATCACATCATAGAAATCGTTCAAGCTGATATCCACGGAGATGAAGGCCACATCGATACGGGGAACCATGACTTCCTTGACGGTCTTCTCGTCAAGTTCGCCAATTCCCTCGATCATATCCCTACGCTCTTCAATCTCCGCCTGCTGCTCTATAGGCGCCTGGGACTTCTTCTTGCTTGAAAACAAATCCTTGAGGCTCAATGCTGTCCTCCCCATAGTAAGCCGATCAACCGTTCCTGCTCGACGAGCATTGGTTCTTCCGCATCGTTGGTAGCATGGTCCCACCCCAAGAGATGGAGCACCCCATGGACGAGCAGCCGCTTGAGCTCCTCATCCTCGGAGACGTTGAACTCTTGGGCGTTGCGGGCCATGGAGTCAAGGCTGATGACGATGTCACCAAGCACACGCGGCTCCCCGGCGATCTCATCCTCCGAGTCGTCATCATCATCCAGCATGAAGTTTTCCGGCCATTGGTCGTCCCCTTCCTCCTGTACGAAGGAGAGGATGTCGGTGCTCTCGTCCTTGTTGCGCCACTGCTTGTTCAGTCCCCTGATAGCGTCGTCCGATACAAACGAGACAGAGAATTCCACATCCTCGTCCACCGTCTTGTCCAAGATGGCGAGCAGCTGGGAACGTACCGCATCCTCCGGTGCCCTCAGTTCAAATGCCGGGTCATCATACTCAATGTCAATTGTGTGCACGCTCATCCTTTGCTCCTTGTAGTACTGTCTATAGTCTGTGCAGGTGTCTTTTCTTCCGGATATTCTATCCGATGGTGGTCACGGCCAATGAGGATTCCGACAAAGGAATTCGCAATCTCCTCCAAGTCCGTCAGGGACAGGGTCGAATCATCCAACTGGTGGCGGGTAATCTTTCCCATGATGATCTGATGGATCAGTTTCTGGTATTTGGTGGTGGTGGGCCGTTTGATCGTACGGGTTGCAGCCTCAGCGCAATCGCTGAGCATCACAATGGCAGCTTCGGGAGAATTGGGGATATTCCCATTGTAGGAATAGTCTTCCTGGCTTACTGCAATGTCCCGGTCGCTGGCAATAGCCTCTTGCTTCGCCTCATTGAAGAAGAAGTAGATGACATCGTTGCCATGGTGTTCACCAATGATATCCAGGACCTCCTCCGGCAACCGAGCATCCCTTCCCTTCTCCATGCCCAGCTTCACATGGCTCTTGATGATCGCCGCGGACAGGGATGGCTTGATATCGTCATGCTTGTTGTCGGCTACCTGGTTCTCAACAAAATATTCAGGGTGGTCACTCTTGCCAATATCATGGTACAACCCACCGACCCTGGCCAACAATGCATTTGCACCAATGGCAGTTGCAGCGTTGTATGCAAGGTCTGCAACCATCCTGCTATGGTTGTAGGTACCCTGGGCAACCTGGCTGAGGCGTGTCAGCGAGGGGCTGTCGGCATATGCCAACTCATGCAGGCGGAACGCAGTTGGCAGATTCAACGCCTGCTCCAGCAACGGCATGCATGCCGAGACCAAGACATAGGTTGCGGAGATATTCAACAGGAGCCCGACGATCATTGGCCAGATTCCATCGAACGCATACCCAAGGAACAGGTTCACCACCAATGTGACGAATGCACAGGAAAGGCAGGAGAAGAACCATTGGTAGACCATGTCGATCCGCTTGCCGACGAACTTGATGAAGTAGATGCAGCAGCTTGCCTCGACCATGATGCTGAAGAATGTCATGGGATTGCTCTCAGGCAGGAGCATGGAATAGACGGCCATGAAGAAAGCAGCTATGATGCCCAACTTCTTGTTGCTGCAGGCCAACGAGATGAACACGGGTGCAAGCAGGACAGGCAGGAACGGATCCAACGAGGGGACTACCAGGGTCCTGGTGAGCCGTACCACGAAATA
>CAYXIH010000001.1:1950-31194 GCA_964465155.1 uncultured Sphaerochaeta sp. | reverse complement strand
TCGTCATATTGGATATTGGGAGTTGCAAGCAACCTCAGCGACTGCAGCAGCATGGCGGGGTCGACATCCATCAACGACTGGCTATAGGTGCTCATCCATTTGAACATGACCTTTTCCAATCCGTTCTCCGTCAGGGCCCCTGCTATGCTCTTCTCGATGGGGGTTTCATAGTCCTGCAACTCGATATTGTTCTCCAGCAAGAACGAATGGTACCCCTGCTGCTCGATATGCTCGAAATCACTGGAGGAGTACAATCCAAGGCTCAGCATCTCACGGATGCTTTCCCGCAGGAGCTTGAGCATCCTCGTGCGGACGGCATCGCTCATCTGTGCATATTGCTTGAGGAGGACCATCGATTCTTCAATCCCTTCATTCTGGAAGAAAGCTATCGCTTGGTCATATGTTGCCTGGGGATCATCCGAATAGTCATATACCAAGTCGATGAATGCGTCCGTGCGGGAAAGATTGGAGAGTGTCTTGTTCAATGAGAACGAGAAAAGGGGGAGCACGGCCTTGGAAGCTTCCTGGACCAGTTGCTGTGTAGCCTCCTCGTCAATAAATGAAAATGATTGGCGTGCGATCACATCGTCATCAGTGAGGGAGCCAACAGGATAATCAACAAGCGGAGCACTTGGCATGCTCGAGTCCCGTGAGAGCAGGAACGGGACAGCCAAGGCTGTGAAGACCATGACGACTATCATCACAATGACACTGATCTTGAGAATCATGAGCCGTGTGTCTTGTTCGTCTTGTCCTGCTAAGCGACGCTTCATCGGCGTTCCCCTTCCCTACTTTCGGTATTACGCGCATACGCATCGATGATCCGCTGCACAATCCTACTACGTACCACATCGGCAGAACCAAACCGGATAAACTCCATGCCATCGATTCCTTGGAGGATTTGGTTTGCATGTATCAATCCGCTCCCTTTGCTCCTGGGAAGGTCTACCTGGGAAATATCTCCTGTGATGACAGCCATTGAGTTCTCGCCAATACGGGTGAGGAACATCTGCATCTGCTCACGGGTGGTGTTCTGCGCCTCGTCGAGGATGATGCAGGCATTGTGTATCGAACGGCCGCGCATATAGGCCAGCGGTGCTATTTCTATGGAACCATTCTCCTCGAGCCTTCTGATGGCACTGGGAGTCAGCAACCATTCCATTGCATCATACAGCGGCCTGAGGTATGGGTTGAGTTTCTGTGAGAGGTCACCGGGTAGGAACCCAAGGCTCTCCCCCGCTTCCACCACAGGCCTCGTGAGGATGAGCTTTTGCTTCTTGCCCGAGATGATCTGGGCAAGGGCATGGGCAACGGCAAGGAACGTCTTGCCTGTTCCAGCAGGACCGATCCCAAAGACAATCTGGTTGTTGTCCATTGCCTCGATATATTGTCGCTGGGTGATGCTCTTGGGATATACGCTCTTGCCCGATACCATGATCACACCATTGTTCGTGTTCTGGGGAGGCGCCGAAGGATGTGTTGCAAATTGCCCCTGGGGATCATCCAAGAGCTGTTCCATGGTAGGATCGCTGACGACTGCCTGATATTCCATGAAAATCTCGGGCTCGGTTATCTCTTGTCCCCGTTGGGCCAAGACCTTCAGCCGTTGCATGAGGGATGTGAAGCGCACACCTTCTTCCCCACCCGATGTCTCTATTGCATTGCCCTTGACGAACAAGTCTGTGCCAAGGAGTGTCTCGAGATACGGAAGGTTCCGGTCGTTGATGCCGCAAATGCCGCGCATGATGTCTTCAGAATCAAATACTACACGTCGTGCCATCGTACCTCACGAACCTTTTGTCCAAGTGGAACCACTCTGGGTCCATTTCTCATCCACCTTCAACTCGGGAATGGTCTTCCACTGGAGGAAGATCGAGAACTTTGGTACCCAAGACCAATTGTTCCCCGATAATACAACGCTTCCACTGTATTTGCAATGGAGGTCCCAATCCTCCATGTAGTGTATGAGGTCTATCGAGAACCCCTCCATGTTGAAATAGGTGGAGGTTCTCCCATTTCCAAAGAAGTCAAACGAACGCATCAGGTCCTTGAACATCAGGTCCCATTGGAACACATCATCCACGTAATAGCTGTAGAAACCGCTATTTGAGGAGGTGACCGACATCTTCAGGGACAAGAACTCCGCTATCGAGAAAGAGAGGTTTGCCGTAATTGACAAGTTGGTGGCATACCTGTCCTGGAAATCGAAGTGGAATTTGCCAACCAGCCCAAACCCAAGGGTGATGCGCCGCTTCCACCAGGAGAACGACACGTCCGCTACATCTGATACCAAGTCGAAGGAAGAGAGCTGCAAGTCGGCCGCTGGCCCGGCAAAGGTCAGAGCAACGCTTGCCCGGTCCTTGTTCTTCACCGCATCCCTCCATGCAATCTTGGTTTCCAGTGACTCGAACAAATGCTGCTGGTTCTTGGAAAGGACAGCATAGTCGACACCTTGGCGTATCACCAGTCTCTTGCTGAAGAACTGAAGCGCAGCATATCCTTCTATGGTAAGGGGATCCAGCAATCCCTGTGTTGCTCCGATATTCGCCGTCTGATACCCACTGGTAACAGATGTAGCAAAGTATTGTCCATTGTAGGCGAACGTCAATGAGATCAAGTCGCTCACAAGTGCCCCACTGCTTTGCTGTGCAAACTTGTACGACGCCTTTGCACTCAGGTTGCCAAGAGCCCATGCAAAGGCAGGGGTCACCGAGAGATTCAGCGGAGGCAGCACGGTTGTTACCGATGGTGTAAACGTACCTGCTGTTGTTGTCCATGACTTTGACAGGGAGAGCCGGTGGGTGGTGATGCTCTGGTTGTTCCATGCAGCCCATTGCTCTGTTGTCGTCTGCGCCTCGTTGTCGCTCTCCTCCGATTTATAGGTATACAACGCCGAAACCAACTCATAGGTAAGCCCGATGATGGGGACCGTGGCTGTAGTCGACGAGAGGAACTGCATGTTAGAGAGCTGGTAGTTCTTGTTCGACTCTTCCAACGTATATATGTAGGATGGCAAGAACTTCTGGGTGAACGTGAACCACGAAGGGGCAATGGCACCGGAGAATGTCAGGGTTCCCTTGGTCGCCGAATAGAGGGTTTGTGGGCCAACTGTATATCCAGAGGAAGATGTAGTACTGTTGTCGGCATATTTGTTCGTCAATGTCTGGTCAATGGTATAGCCCAACGAGAGCTTGTGGCACCCAGATGCACTCGCATTTGAATCCTTGGCTTTTGCAACCTCATAGGGTTTCGGCAGATAACTGGGCAACACCTCAGATTCCGAAGCCTTTGCAGATGCTGTTTCTTGCTGAGGGGTCTCCTTGAGCTGCAGCAGCTGCGACTCCAACGCCGTCAGGTCTTTTGCTTGTGATGCAGAGGTCGTGACAGCTTTCGACTCGAACGAAAACAACGTGCCTCCCATGGATGCAGTGAGGTTGGGAAGCGTCATGGAGTTGATCCGATACGTATAGGCACTGCTGTTGTTCGGATCCTGCAACCATTGGAAGACCACCGATGCCTCCAGCTTCGAGATCTTCAAGCTGGAGATATACGGTTCTACCGCCTTTGTAGGCACTGTGATCGAGCCAGACCCTTTCCACGTGAAGGAAGAGATCGTAGATGAAAAATCAGTGGGGAAATCCTGGGAAGAACCAAACAGGGCATCCATGCTGAAGGAGGTAAGCCGGTTACCATACAATCGTTGGACTGTGGGGTCGCTGTAGAACGGCATGGCAAGCGTAAGGTCCACATAGGAGGTATCCAGTGCAACTGACACATTTCCCAGGTATCTGAAAGGAGTATGGTAGGCCGTGCCCAAGCTGGATGTACCACCAGAGCCCCAGGTAGGGGGTGTCAGGCCAAATCCGGCACCCGCTTCAATCTTCAGCTTCTTGTTCCAAAGATTGGTCAGGGAGTCTATCCCGAGATATATTCCTGCCTTCTGATAGGCATCTGCCATGACAGCCAGGTAGGAACCACTTGAGGAAGCCCATGATTCAAAGCTTGTCGGCTCTGCATCGGATGTCCCATATATCAGCCCTTGCTTGCTGCTGCCTTGGTCATCGGAGGCAAGGAACGAGGAAAAGCTGCTCTGCTTGGCCGATTTAATCTTGGGGTAGGTTCCATACATCTCATAGGTCGTATTGAGGAACATTCCCCTGTCGCTGGTAAATCCGAATGCTGGATTGAAGACCATGGTGGAACCGGGGTAGAAGAAAAACGGGACCCAGAATACTGGCACGCGGCCAATGGACAGGTATGCATTGGTGACGAACATGTCCCCACCGGGGAGCATCGACAAGGACTTGGCGGTAATGGAGGAGTAGGCAGTCTTGGGATTGGTGGTGATCAACCCATCTTCAATGCCGATGCCCCCGTCTTCCCCCCGGTAATTGATCTGCATGCCGCTGGTGAAGATCTCAACTTCCTTGTCTTCGCTGTTCTTCTTCTTCGAGGAGGTCATTCCCCCAGAAACTTCCAGGTTGCCGGTATGCCAGTCAATGCTGACGATATCACCCCCTACTTCCTGTACTACGCTGTCTTTGGCGTTGTCATGGAACTTCACGTTCCCCATTGCAGTAAGTCGGGTGTTGATGAGGTCGACGATCATCCTGTCGGCTGAGAGGGACATGGTATCGGCCCTCCCCTCAGGAGTGAAACTGATTTGCACTCCCCCCTCAAGCAGCACAAGCCCATCCTCACCGCCCATGTTGGTCATCTTCTGGGCTCCAAGGATTTCCAATGCATATGCCTGCTTGTCATCGTCTTGGACAACGGCAACCACTTCGGTCGAAGAGGCGGCGAATGCCTGTAGCAGTCGTTGGCGCTGTTGCTCAATGGAGCCCTCGGTCGACAATCCTCGGATGGCGAGCATCTGCTGGAGCTCGGTCTCTGTTGCCAGGCTCACCGAGCTGGCAACCAGGTCCTCCATGGTGGCTGCATACGAGAAGATTGCCCCTGCAAAGAGCAGGAGCAAGATCAAGAGCAACAATCGAGGGATCGGAAGTGTTTCCGAATGGTCAGTCGGACGTTTTCTGTTCATCGAGCGCTTGGGCCAAATAATACCCTGTATAGCTCGATTTGCATAGTGCGACTTCTTCGGGTGTCCCAGTCGCCACGACCATTCCACCGTTGTCGCCCCCCTCGGGACCCAAATCGATGAGATAGTCGGCTTGCTTGATGACATCGAGGTTGTGTTCAATGAGCACCACTGTGTTTCCCGCATCAACGAGTCGGTTGATCACCTCCATCAACTTCTTGACGTCGGCGAAATGGAGGCCAGTCGTAGGTTCATCCAACACATACAACGTCCTACCGGTTCCACGCTTGGAGAGTTCCAAGGAGAGCTTCACACGCTGCGCTTCCCCTCCGCTGAGGGTCAATGCGCTCTGCCCCAGCTTGATATAGTCCAGTCCAACAGAGATGAGGGTATCAATCTTCCGCTTGATCGAAGGTATCGCGGAGAAGAACTCGGAAGCCTCTGCCATGGTCATGTCCAACACGTCATAGATGTTCTTTCCCTTGTAGTGAACCGCAAGGGTCTCCTGGTTGAACCGCTTGCCACGACAGACATCACATGTGACGTATACGTCCGGGAGAAAATGCATCTCAATCTTGAGGTTTCCGTCACCCTGGCAGTTCTCACAGCGTCCACCTGCGACGTTGAAGGAGAACCGGCTCGCCTTGTAGCCGCGCGCCTTGCTTTCCGGCAGCGATGCAAACAACTCGCGGATGGGAGTGAATGCCCCGACATAGGTAGCTGGATTGCTCCTGGGGGTACGGCCTATCGGGCTTTGGTCGATGTTGATGACCTTGTCGATATTCTCTACCCCTTCAATTGTCGAATAGCCATCAAGATCATCGGGTTGCTTGTTGAGATGGCGTTTGACCGCAGGAAGCAGCACCTCGTTGAGCAGTGTACTCTTGCCAGATCCAGAGACACCAGTCAGAACCACCAGCTTCCCCAAGGGCAGTTCAACATCTATGCTCTTGAGGTTGTTCTTGTGGGCACCGGTGAGACGTATCGAGCTGCCATTGCCTTTCCTCCTCTGGGGAGGAACGGGGATGATGATCTTACGGGCCAAGAACTGACCTGTGGGGCTATTTGGATCATGGATGATTTGGTCGGGTGTACCCTGTGCCGTGATATACCCACCTTGGACACCTGCCCCTGGTCCGAGGTCGACCACATAGTCAGCCTCCCTGATCGTAGCCTCGTCATGTTCGACAACAATCAGGGTATTGCCCAGGTCACGCAGGTTCTTCAGGGTATCTATCAGCTTCTGGTTGTCACGCTGGTGCAATCCGATCGAAGGTTCATCCAGGACATACATGACACCGGACAATGCACTTCCAATCTGGGTAGCAAGGCGGATACGCTGTGCCTCTCCGCCACTGAGGGTGGCAGAGGACCGGTCAAGGGTCAGGTATTCAAGCCCCACATTCTTCAGGAACCCAAGCCGTGCATGGATTTCCTTGAGGATCTGTACGCTGATTTCCTGTTCCGTCTGCGTCAGCTGCAGCGAGTCGAAGAACTCTATCGACTTCTTTACCGACAACCGTGTCACATCCATGATGTTCTTCCCACCGACAAAGACAGTCATGGCCTCGGGGCGCAGGCGCGCACCATGGCACGTGGTGCATTCGCGAGCCGTCTGGTAATTGTCGAGCCACATGCGGATCTGCATTGAGTTGGTCTCGTACAACCGCCGCTGCAAGTCGGGGATGACTCCAGCATATGTCTTGTCAATATTGTAGGAAGAACCCTTGGAGCCATTGTTGTAGGTCCGTGTGATCTTCTCCTTGGTACCATAGAGAATGATGTTGATGGTCTCTTCCGACAGCTCGTTGAATGGGGTATCAAGGGTAAAACCCAAATGCTGGGCAAGTGCCTCGAACATGGATTTTCCCCAGGTTGCCTCGGGGTTTTGGGTCGCAATGGCACCTTGGTTGAACGACAGGCTCCTGTCGGGGATGATCTTGTCTGGATCGAACTCACTTTTGAACCCAAGTCCATTGCATTGCGGGCAAGCACCGAAGGGGTTGTTGAACGAGAACAACCGGGGCTGGAGCTCCGGGATGGTGATTCCACAATGGGGACAACTGTTGCGTTCGCTGAAAATCTCGGAGTGCTCTTGGCCACCTTCGTCGAACGAGACTATCTCGACCAAGCCATTGGTCATCTCGATTGCAGTCTCGATGCTGTCGGCAAGGCGCTGGCGGATATCCGTGCGCAAGACCATTCGGTCGATGACGACCTCGATGGTATGCTTGAACTGCTTGTCAAGGTTGAACTGCTCATCTAGCTCATGCATCTGCTTGTCGACGCGTACGCGCTGGAAGCCAGCATTCTTTGCATCATCAAAAACTTTCTTGTATTCACCCTTGCGCCCCATGACCACGGGGGCCATGACCATCAGTTTCGTCCCCTCCGGGAGCCGGTACACAGCATCGATGATCTGGTCAACGGATTGTTCGCTGATCTCCCTGCCACACTGAGGACAATGGGGATGTCCGACCCTCGCCCACAACAAGCGATAGTAGTCGTAGATTTCCGTGATGGTCCCCACGATCGAGCGGGGGTTCTTGTGGGTCGACTTCTGCTCGATCGCAATTGCCGGGGAGAGCCCTTCCATATAGTCCACGTCGGGCTTCTCCAGGCGACCAAGGAATTGCCGTGCATAGGCAGAGAGGCTTTCAACATACCTGCGCTGCCCTTCTGCAAAAATTGTATCGAATGCGAGGGAACTCTTTCCAGATCCACTCAGACCAGATATGACGACCAACTTGTCCTTCGGAAGGACAAGGTCAATATTCTTGAGATTGTGCTCTCTGGCACCCTTGATGATCAGCTCGCTGCTTGCCATCTAAAATTCCTCCAGGGCAGCAAGCAACGCCGCCTTGGCGTTGGCTGCCTCCACACGAGAGACAAGAGTTCCCCTCTTGTATAGGCATACGGCATTGCCGATGCCAGTCACTGCAACATCTGCATGGGCAGCCTCGCCAGGACCGTTGACCTGACAGCCCATGATGGCTACTGTCAGCGGCTTGTCTATCTGCAGCAAGTCGGGTTCCACTTGCTTGAGGAACCCCTGGGAGTCAAAGGTATGTCGTCCGCAACGCGGGCAACTCACGATATGGATACCACCCTTCTTCAGCCCCAAGGTTCGCAGGATCTCACATCCCGCCTGTACTTCGGTCGCAATGTTGTCAGTGATAGATATTCGGATCGTGTCACCTATGCCCTGGGATAGGAGCTGGCCCAGCGTCCAGGTACTGCGGACCACCGCCGTGACGACGCCACCAGCTTCAGTGACACCCAGGTGGATCGGATAGGGGCATGACTGGGAAAGCAGCAGGTTTGCCCGCAAGGTTATATCACAATCGGACGCCTTGAGGGACACCACCGTATTGTCAAAGCCCAAGGCTTCGAACCATCCGATATACTCCAATGCAGTCTCTACCATGAGCGTGGGGATGTCAGTGCCCGTCTCATGGCGTGGGAGGGAACCGCTATTGAGGCCAATGCGTATGGCAGCTCCATGGTCGAGGGCACTCTTGACGACCTCGTCGACTTTCCACCGTGCGCCAATGTTGCCTGGGTTGATCCGTATCTTCTGAGCCCCACATTCCAAGGCGGCAAGCGCCATCTTGTAGTCAAAATGAATATCGGCGACGACCGGCATCGGGCTTTCATGGCATATGCGTGAGAAAACAGCATGGTCGTCATCTGTGGGGTATGAAAAACGAATGATGTCGCATCCCATGGCCTTGAGGATTGAGAGCTCATGCAACACTGAGGCTATAGCCTTGTCGTCATTTGCTTTTGGAAACGGTCTGTCCCACATTGTCTGGACAAGCACGGGAGAGCCCCCGCCTACCGTGAGATTTCCGATTTGAACTGTTTTTATGGAACCCATGCATAGCCTCCGGTCTGTCTCTATTGGTGAATGTGCAGTATACATCACCTGCGCACGAATGAATAGACCATGGTATACATGTGTTAAGTACTTTTTCCAATTTCCTCGTGCAGGAATTGTTGCGGTGACGCCAACAGATGCGTCACCGCACAACGGGAATCAGTTCTTGGACGGCATCAGAGATTCAACGTCGATGCCAAGTGCCCTGATCATGTTTCCGGACTCGTTCTGTCCCTTGAGGAAGTGCTCGGTCTCGGTCGGGTCAAGAGCACGCATGAGGGTAATCAAACCAGCAAAGTGTGCGCGCTCATCGTCGCGGATGTCCGACAATACGCGGATAGCCGCAGGATTGTCAGTAGCCTGGATGTGTGCTTCATACAGATATGCTGCTTCAAGCTCACCAGCCAAATCGATGCGAAGTGCCTGCAGCAGCTCGCCATCAGTAAGTTTTCTTGGGACTTCTTCCCCAAACGGATTAGCAAATTCTGGCATTCTATGTTCCTCCTACAACGTGTTTCAATCAACGTCTTCGAAGCGAAAGCTACTGACGACTTCTACAGTCGTCAAGGAAATTATGGCATTGGATGGAATTTGTCAGTCATTCCAAGATACAGGGGCGTACAGGATCATGCGCCATTGCTTTTTGTGAACCATGGGTGTTCGCATAGCAGTAGACACACCCATTGGGGCATGTCCCATATTGTCCGATATCGACACTGGCCATGCAGCCGCACAATGGACGCTGGTGGGGGTCCCTATGGAGAATACTGGGGGCAACTCCAAGGCGTTCCAAACGATGTGCATCGATACAAGCACCATGGAGTATCCCTACCTGCTGGAGGTCTATCGCCTCGCTACATGTTACCACCTGCATCCCATGTTGGGATGCAATCTCAGAGCAATTGCCTGCTATCTCCAGCATTTGATCCTGTGTCGGGACTTGGATATCCAAAGCTGCACAAGTCCTGATGATGTTGCGGTAGAGGTCAAGAAAACTTATCACCACCGTGTCGGTACAGCCCGACAATGAGCTGGCTATCTGTGAAAAGGTCCGTTTGTGCCAGGAAACGTCACATCCGGGAGCAAGGAATATGGGGTCATACCTCCAAACCAAGTGCAATGGAGAATACCGCCTTGCCCAAGATCGGAATGAATCAAGACGGTCCTGCAGTGGTGCAATGTGCTGTTCGTACAAGGACGGATACCCATTGATCGTCCATTGCACATAGAAGGGAAAGCGTTCGATAGGTCCCATCAGGTCAAACAGCGCAGACGCATCCTTGGTCCACAGGACAACAGCATCCACACTGTCGGCCGTCAGGTCCACAGTGCGGATGGCATGGTGGTTGTAGGGGTTGCGCACTTGCACGAACCCCTGCTCGAACCGGTTGGCAAGCCATTGTGCATAGGTGCTTGGAATGTCGCACCGCCTGCTTGCACTGATGATCATCACACGCTCCTATTTGATCAAGTCGCCCAACTGCCTGCCCATCTGCAGGATGTCCAAGCCTTTGGTAAACTGGAGGCAGGTCCCGCTGGGATGCTGCACTTTGGCAACCCACCGCTGAGGAATACTGTGCAGTCCATATCTTGCACCTGCGATCGCACCGGCCACAGCCCCGATGGTATCAGCATCACGGGCAAAGTTGCCAGCCAGCACAACTGCGCTCCTGAAGTCATTGTGCATCAGCTTCAAGCATGCAAACGCTGCAGGGATTGCCTCTGCTGTTGTTGCCCATGTGCTTGCACGCAGCTTGTCGTGCAACGGCATCCAACAATCCAAGATGTTCCCATTTGCCTGCTCCACCAAGTCCAAAGCCATGTTCATATTGTAATACAGCCAGCTGTCGGTGGGAATTGGAAGCATTGCGGCTTCAATGATCTGATCAAACGAAGCGTCGACCATTGCAACAGATACTGCGGCAGCGACTGCCTGTGCTCCCCAAATTCCATCACCCCAATGACTGATTGATGCATCGACTTCAGCCAGCTCGATTGCCCTGGAAGGATCACCGGCACAGATGATTCCCACGGGAGGAATGCGCATGGCGGTACCGTCGCTCATATGGAACGTGCTGAACTTCCCGCTCAAGGGTGGGCGCAATCCAGCGCGCAGATTGTCAGCCGCTGCTTTTTCACTTGCCCCGCCACGCTTGTATTCATCTTGCACCACGACATCCTCGAACCAGGCTTTCACCACATCATCCGATGTCAGGTTTCCTCCACAGCCAATCAGAGTCTTGGCGGTCAGCAAGGCAAATTCTGTGTCATCGGTACTCCAGGTGGCACCTGCATTGAAGTCGGTGGTGATCCCGTAGTTGACGCGGTTGTCCTGCATCCTGGCTGCATCGCCAAAAGAGTCTCCGATGGCCAATCCAATGAGTGCGCCACAGGCTTTGTCCTCGACCATCTTGCGGTCTGCTGCCAATTCCTTTCTAGTTAACATATTCTCTCTCCTTACAGTTCTACCACCGAGAGGTCGCCAAATCCACAGCGACCTGTTGCATACATAGCATACCCAACCATTCCATGATCCAAGGTGGCACCGTCGCATTCAAGGACAGGTGCACCTTCGACTTTCAGCTGGAGGGTATCACCTCTCTTTGCAAACTGAATGCCATATCGCCGTTCATGCTTCCAATCAAACGGGGCAACGGCAAGTTGCCGCAGTGTCCCGTCATGTTCAAAGATTGCGACACCTCCCGCTACAAGACCACCATAGTACCCTTTCATGGCACCTTGGACACACAGGCTCATCAGGTGGCTGTTCCCACTGTGGGGGGTAACAGAGCCTTCCACGACAACATCATTCATGAAATAGTTGCCCGTCATGGCCTCGCAATGGTCCAGGCACATAGCCTCCATCATGCCGTCCACGATCTCCCACGATCCATGGTTATGGCTGAAGAGGGTAACCGATGCAAACTCCTTCTTCTGTTTCCCAATCGCAATGGAGTAGTCGCCTTTCCCATCAATGACATAGCGATCGATATACAAACATCCAAAGTCCCTGTTCTTCGCAGGGGAATTGGCCTCCAGCAACAGGCCAACTTCATCCACCATGCACCCTTGTAGACGGGGATCGTCAGTGGGTATCACCCACGACAGGTCATGCCAGTATCCATCGGTATATACCTTGCCACCGATAGGGATGATCTCCTTGGTGCTTGTGTTGCGCACATAGGGAGTCAGGATCACGCTCTCACCTCCAAAACGGTCCAGCCGTACGCGCATGCTCACCCGTTGCCCAGGATATGCAGTCGGAGAAAAGACGGGCATGTACCGTTCGTCGTCAAAGTCTTCCCTACGGTAGAACGGCTTGTAGTAGACCCTGCACGTCTGTCCCCTCACCATCCTGTCGAACAAGACCTCCAGTGCATTTGTCTCATCCATGCCAGCTCCAGCAACGTTGCGCATCGAGCATTTGGTGGGGTCGGAGAGCCTCATGCAATGTGTGGATCCTTCCAGGAGGAAATCAAAATCGACAATGCCTTCTGGAACAGGCAATCCCTCTGGGACAGACGTCCCTGCAAGCTGGTGGGCAAACGTGGCAAGTTTGCGTGCGTAGGTAGGAATATCCAGGATATTGAGGTACCCGCTGATGCCGGACAAGACGATTGAGTCGTTGATGGGATCGCGATAGTGCCTTGGAATAGAAGCAAGTCCTCCGGCAACGCCCAAGATTGTCCCAACATTGCCTGCATTGCAGTCGGTATCCCAACCTGCCATCGTAGCAATCTCCACACCTCGTGCAAATGAACGGCCATAGACGAGTGCCATGGCGCACACACCTGCATTGGGGATGATGTGGCACACTCCGCCATAGCGGTCATACCCCCAGTTCTTCTGCAGGAAGGCAAGACATGAACGCCAGTCATCCGGATGCTGAGCATGGTGGTCGACTACTGCCGATACCACTTGGGCATAGAGGCTCCCAGTAGGGATGACAGACAATCCGACTTGTACGATCTCATCGATATCATCGGTATCGAATGCATGGGCAATGCATGCGGCAATGAAAGCAGCCCCATGCAACCCTTCCCCATCATGGCTCACGCTTGCCGCCGTCACCGCCAAGGAGGCGGCACGCTTGGGATCGGAGGGGCATACCAAGCCCCAGGTGTCTATGAAGATCTGTCCCCCGATCTGCTCCGACATCAAGGTCCCATTGACTTGTGCAGAGCCACTTCTTGGAGCCTCGATGCCATTGATGAGATTGAGATACGCCGTATGCTCGGTGCTGACGCCATATCCTCCCCACCAGAACATCCCTACCCCCTCGCGGCAGTAGTTCAGCCATGCTTGGGCTACATCCTGGGGCGTGAGTTCCCTTCCCAAGGCTCCGTCGTCCAGGGCACGGAGGAAGAAGACCGGTCCGTTTGCATCGTCGTCGGCAGCAAAGTTTCGAAACGGCTTCACGTACGATGTAATGTCCCCATAGAAACGTTCTATGCGTTCGCTGGTCCACACCGTGGGTTCGACTGGTGCACCCAGACGGATCCCGATGTTCATCCCCAGGAATCCGGCATATATCTTGTGCAGTTGATCATTTGTTTTCATAGTATTGGCTCCCTTTCAGGTTCTGCCCCAGCCCTTTCGCCGAAATGGTTGGGACAGTGCCTGAAGCCGCCTCCTGGTATTGGAGGCGGCGGCATTGTCAATTGGTTAGTTCAGGACGGTCGCGAGGTACTTGCTGATTTCGGTACCACCGGCGGTATTCCACTTCTTGACGAACTCATCGAAGTCGGAGACCGGGCGTACGCCACGGATGATGTCGGTGGAGTACTCACGGTAGAGCTTGTCCATCGCATCCTGCAGCGGGAGCAGTTCCTCAGGAAGAATGACGTTGGTGTCAGGAGCAAAGTACTGGGCAGCCATGTCCATGGATGTGAGAGCAGGCTGGGTCAGGACCTCTCCAACGACCTTGGAGGTATCCAAGCCATTCATCGTCGGCCAGAACTTTGCCCACCATGAGGGGAAGGCGGAGGTGAGGACAGCTTTGCCGTCGACCATGTTGTAGTGCACTCCCTCGATGCCCAGCTTGTCGATCTTGCGGCCTTCGGGACCAGCCATGAACTCAAGCACAGCCCAAGCTGCATCCTTGACGTCGGAATCTGCATTGATCGCGAAGCCACGGGATTCCTTGGTGACGTCGATGCTCTGGTATGCCTGGCTGACACCCGTAGCAGGGGGAAGTACGACAAGCTCGACACCCTGCACTTCCTTCATCTTGTTGTTGTATACATTGATGACGTCCCCAGCGGTACCAGCTACGAAACCAGCTGTCCCTTCATAGAAAGCCTGTTCCATGGTGTCCCATGCCTTGGTCACATACTCTTTGTCCAGCAGGCCGTCAGCATACAGCTTGGCATAGAATGCTAGCTTGTCCTTGTTGGCTTGTGTTGCGGAGGAATAGACCCAGTTGCCGTTTTCCTTGACCAGGGTAGCAGTCACGCCAAATGCATGGTTGAACACGGAGTCGAGCTTTGCAATGGTACCGTCGGTGGTGATGGGCCACTTGCACATGCCGCTGTCCTTCATTTCCTTGAAGAGGGCATAGTAGTTGTCGACGGTCGGGTTCTCAAGCAATGCCTTGCTCGACTTGAGCGAATTGAACCAGTCAGAGCGCATCACGGGAATCTGCACGCGTGCAGGGGCAAGCCACATCAGGTACGGGTAGTTTGCCATTGCTGCCTTTGAATGCTCTGGCATGATCTCCTTGATGTTGGTCGATCCGGCGATGTAGTCGGTCATGTCCACCAACATCCCTTCCTGTGCGATAGGAAGGTCTCCACCCTGGAAATAGACCAAGTCAGGGGAAATCTGGCCGGTGCGGAACGCAATGGGTACTACCGTCTTGTAGGATCCGGTAGGGGCACTGAGGATCTGCAGGTCAACGTAGTTTCCCTCTGCAGCCATACCTTCCTCGATGGCACTGACCATCTTGCCAAGGATCTCTGCATCAGTGATGGGGTCTACGTCCTTGCACAGATAGGTAACTTTCACGGGTGCGGAAGCACTTCCGATACCACTTGCAGCTGAGACGACTTCCGGGGCCTGCTCCTGTGAGCCTTTTGCAAACAGGCTGACAGAACATGCCAGGAGAACGACCAAGAGCACGATCAAACCTTTTTTCATATGAAACCTCCTATGTTTCGATGAACAACTATTCTTTGATCCCCCCTCCCATGACGTCCTTGTTGTAGAACTTGAGCACCAAGGGATAGAGGATGAGGATCGGGACAATTGCGACAACGATCGTCGCGCACTTGAGGGCACCGTAGTCTATGCGGGCAAGCTCGTTGTAGTCGTAGACATTTTGCTGGCCGAGGATTGAGACGGTATCGCCCAACACAACGAACTGGCGCAGGACAACCTGCAGGACAGTATCGGTCGACTTTCTCGTCAGGTAGATACTTGCCTTGAAGAATTCATTCCACCGGACAACGGCATAGAACATCGTGATCGTAGCCACACCAGCCTTTGCCAGGGGGAAGAAGATCGAGAAGAGCATCCGGATATGCCCAGCTCCGTCAATGACGCCTGCCTCAACGATAGACTGCGGCACTTTCTCGAAATACCGCATCATGATGATCAGGTAGTAGACATTCACCGCGGAGCACAGGATTACCGACCACTTGCTGCCCATGATCCCCATCTTCTGGATCACCAGATACTCAGGAACCATCCCAGGGTCAAAGAGCATCATGAAGATCAGGAACACCATGATCGGTTTTTTCAGCATCAGGTGTGGCCGGGTGAGCACATATGCTGCCGTAGCAGTCAACAGGATGTTCAGAGCCGTCCCCACTGTGGTGATGATGATCGAGTTCCACAAGGAGGGAACCAGGATGGGGTTGCTGAACACCACCTTGTAGTTGATCAGGTCAAACCCCATGGGAATCATCCGCAAGCCCCCCATCGAAGGAGACTTGAGCGGGTCGGAGAACGACTTTGCCAAGATGTTGAGCATCGGCACCAGCATCGTCAGCGTCAGTGCAAGGAGCATCAGCATCAGGAGTGCCTGGCCGATGGTAAACCGTTTCTTTACGAGTGCCATCACCACACCCCCTCGCCCGTCAGGCGCTTGGATACCAGGTGGGTGCCCAGGACCAGGAATATCCCCACGATACCCTTGATCAGGCTGACAGCGGTGGCCAACGAATATTGCCCACCTTCGATACCAATCCTGTAGATGTAGGTATCCAGGATGTCAACGGTGCTTTCCACCGCCGTATTTGAGAAGTTCAGGACTTGGTCGAATCCTGCATTGAGGAAGAATCCCAGGTTGAGGATGAACATGGTGACCATCGGGGTTACCAATGCCGGCAACACGATATACCTGATGACATTCCAGCGATTGGCACCGTCGATGTCCGCAGCCTCATACAAGGATGGGTTGATCGATATAATGGCAGTGAAGAAAATGATCGAGTCCCATCCCAAGCTCCGCCACCCTTCGCTGAGCATCAAGATCCAGCGTATCACGTTGCGGTCGGTCATGAAGTCCACAGCCTCGGCTCCAAACAAGCCAGCTATCTGGTTTACGCTTCCTGTAAGGGAGAGGGCACTGATCCAAATACCTCCGATGACTACCCATGAGAGGAAGTGGGGAAGATAGGATACGACCTGGACATACTTGCGGAACCGCTGGCTGCGCAGCTCGGTGAGCAGGATTGCAAATATGACGAAGCATGGGAACAACAGGATGTACTTCATGCAGCTGATAATCAATGTATTGCCGAGTATCTGGAAAAACGCAGGGCTTTTGAAAATCATCTTGAAATACCGCAGGCCCACGAACGGCCAGTCACCACGTGCCTTGAACTGGAAGAAGGCAAGGCGCATGTTGAGGATCGGCCACACCCGGAAGAGGAGGAAAAACAACAGCGTTGGGAGCAACAGCAAGTACAATACCCGCTCGTCCCAGAGTTTCCTGTACAAAAGCTGTGCCTTGGTCTTGCCCAACGTCAGTTTCTTGGGTGTCGCCGGTGTTCCAGCAATCGAGTTCATTTGCATCCGCACTTCCTCCTTTCCTAGGGTATCAGCAGTTCCATCAACGGAGCATGCTGTTGGGCACCATATACATCCCGTTCACCACATGTGCCCGAGGAGACATGCCGGTCATAGGTAATCTTGATCCCCAATGCCGAATCGAAGAACACAATGCTCTCCAGGTCTTCAGGCTTCAGCTGGTAGATCCTGCATATGTTCTCAGCTGTGATCACATTGCTCTGCTTGACCCGACGGTATTTCTGTGGGTCGTCGAACAAAACATCCAGCGTAATCAAAAAAGGCCCGCTATTCTTGCTGCGCAGCATCTTGGCCAAATCAACGAGCCGATCCATCTGAAGCCTCCTTCGTGGGGTCCCACCACTGCATGGGAAACATGGAGCTGGGGTCAGCTACTGGCATCAGGTGGTAGACTGAGAACTCGAACACCGGTCCGAACTCAACATCGCTGGGGGCATATGGGAACGCCAGGTTCCCAGCAGTCGATTTCCTCCCCTCATAGCCATAATGCATGAACGTCGACCGCAGCGAGGCACAGATTGCAGAGGCAAGTCCCTGTGTCTGGGCAAGGACTTCGAACAACACACAGACCTCGTGGGGAACCTGCTTGGAGGGTTCCAGTTCACCCATCACTCCATTCTTTCCATAGTTGATGAAGTTCACCGTGTATGATGCAGGATCTACATGGTGGTACTGCACCTGCACGCTCTGTTTGACCAGTTGCTCGACATCCTCAAGTTTCTCTATCAGCAAAGGGTCACGGATACCAGCAACTACAAATGTCCGGTAGGCTACCTTGCGAGCCCCTTCCAGCTTGATGAAATAGGGATTGGTGGCCTCCATCTTGCTGCCAGCCACCCGCACCCGGTTGTCTCCGACTTGCGTGAACGAGCATCTGCTGAGGTCCATTGCAATGCCCGGTCCATGGAGGATGTAGGGATGGTCCTTCTCATAGAACGTATGGGCAGCCACGCTGAGGGTCGTACAATGCCGTTTTTCATCACACGGATACACCTCGAAACAATCCTCGAAGAGCTCACCCATCATACAATCCTTGGTCGTCCCAGGGTCACAGCAGAGTGCACCGCACTCAAGTACTTTTCCCAGGTGATACGCCAAGGCGGCATTATAGCCAGCATGCACTGCAACTGCGGCAAAGGGAGACGGGTCATATGCACGACCACAGATGATGAGCATGGCACCTTGGTCCAACGCATGGATAATCGGTTCTATCCCCATCTGGGCTACGATACCAGTTGTCTGGTCAAGACGTTCATCGGTGAGCTGCGGTACTGTCCTGCCAAGGGGCTCCAACGTACCATCATGCATGCTGGCACGGACAACCTCATGGTCTATGTCTGCCCAGATTACGGCTGTGGGAATATTGGGCAGCCGATGCTCCCTGAATATCTCAGCAATGATCGACTGGGTCCATTGCACATGGCTTTTTCCACCGCTACCACCAGCAGATCCAATGACTACCGGGATATCCAGCTCAATGCCTGCGAGAATGAGGCGCTCAAGGTCTTGCTTGGCTGCCATCCTGCTGACAATTGCTGTATTGGCACCCAGCTTATGAGGACCAGCATCCGTAGACCCTGCATCCACCACGATTGCATCGGGATGCATCCGAAGCCCTGCTTGGAACGATGCATCGGGAAACCCATAGCCGAGGATCCCACAGGGGGAGAGTATGCGAAAACTCATTTCTGCTCCTCCAGCTCTTCACGGACCTTGCGGACCATCCTCAGATGGTATGCCATGGCTTCATGGGCAGCCGCTGCATCCCGGCGGGCAATTGCATGGGCAATCTGCTCATGCTCGGCTCCGACTCGATTGCTACGGTCATGGTCCTGCATATGTTGCTGAGCCATTTCCTCGATCAGGTCGTAGTATGTATCGATAAAATTCATGTAGAAGACATTCTTGGAAGCCTGGGCAAGCTTGTAGTGGAAGTAGTGGTCCATGGAAGTATCCAGCTCACGTTCCTTGTGGGGGTCAAGGCTCTCAAGGATCTCCTGTATCTCCTCATCACTGGCACGCTGGACGACTATCTCCACCATCCTGGTCTCCAAGGATTCACGGAAGTCCAACAGATCGAGGTAGGTTGCCTTCTTGAGGGTGTCCTGGACGGGCTTGGCAATGGAGTCGGGTTTCACTTCTTGGATATAGGTGCCGTCCTTCGGTTTGCGCCGAACATACCCCATCGCCTCAAGCCTGGTCAGCGCTTCACGGATGACTCCCCTGCTGACACCAAACTGCTCGGCGAACAGCATCTCGTTGGGAAGTTTCTCCCCAGCATTGAGCTGGCCATCGCGAATCATATCCAGCAACTGCTTCACTACTTTGTCAGACAGTCTCTCGGACCGTACTGCAACAATACGCATGCGTCTCTCCCCTTTTGGTCTATTTGTCGGACAATTACATCCTATCATCACATACACCAGCAGGCAAGAAAAACATGAATTTAATTATTTTATTATGCTTAGACAAATTAAAAGCACCAAGGGAATATCCCTCGGTGCTTCTCGCTGTTGGCCAGAGAATCCGCTATTACTGGAGCAGCAACAGACAGAACACGAGCGTGAACAGTGCGACGGTTTCTACGATACCGATGACGATGAAGTAGTTGGCCGTACCCTTTCCTGTTTCAGCAAGAGCGTCACATGCACAAGCTGCACACTTGCCCTGCATCCATGCAGAGAGACCAATTGCCAGGCCACCGAACACACCACAACCAAGTGCGAGCATTCCGGAAGCGCCCTTCTGCACTGCACTGTTGATGAAGTTCATCAGCAGGAAGCCATAAATCGTCTGGGTCAGAGGAGCACCTGCAAAGGCGACCATGATGAAGGGGGCCGGCTTGCCGTTCACATAACACTTCTTCCAGCCACCGACTGCTGCCTGTGCGGCAACACCAGCACCAAACCCAGAACCCAACGCGGACAGACACAGTGCACACGCCATACCGATGTACGCAATACTACTTACCATTTTTTACTCCTTAGTTGTCTTGACCAACAACGTTTATACAGTTTCCTTGACCGTCTCGCTGAACGGCTCATATGCATATCCTGTCCATTCCATGCCAAGCTGACCTGAAAATTCCAGGAGGTTCAGACGGACGCCATGTACGACGACCGACAAAAGACCCATGACCAAGTTCAAGGCATGCCCCACGATCAAGACCAGGAGTCCTGCAGGAAGTGCCCATCCACTCAGCATGCCCGAAGCCATGTTGTTGAAACTCTGGGCAATTGCCAGTGAAGCCATACCTACCGCGAAGAGACGGATGTAGCTCATGATATTCGAGAAGCAGCTGATCGTATTGAGGAACGTCGTAAAGAAGCCCCCCAGACCTGCCTTGACGCCCTGTATGAATGGGACTCCGGGTGCTTGGCTCCCAAAGAGGCAGACCAGCACAAATCCAATTCCTACTGCCACGAATACCGCAACCACGTTCGTCTGAGCACCGATGACCAACTGCAGGACCATGAAGTAGAGCGCCAGCACGTCGATCATCCAACCGATGTCGGCTACAGCACTGAGGTCCTTCTTGGGTATCTTGTGGATCACATTGAGGATACACGCCAGCGAGAGCTGCACAGTACCGATCATGAAGCAGAACTTCATCACGCTGTTCTGGGCGCTCACGGCAGTCAGTCCGAACATCTCGGGATAGTTGGATATCTCTGGTATCACGAGGGCTTGGAGGAACTTGGAGGAGGCAAGGATCCGTTCCGATCCGAACCAGGTACCTGTCAAGGATCCCCATACAATCGTCGCGATGCTCAGCACATACAACAGTACCGTCAGGTTCGTTGCCTTCTTGTCCTTGATATTCATCCCAATCGCGGCAATGAGGAATATGAAGCCATATCCACCATCGCCCATGATCATGGCGAAGAACAATGTGAAGAACAGCAGGAACCACATGCTGATGTCGTATTCATGGTACCCGGGGACAGTTCCCAGGATATCGAACACTGGTTTGATGATCCCAACGCCCTTGGGGTATTTCACCAAGGTCGGCGGGTTGTCGTCCGGACCGGGATCTTCGATCATGAAGCCCCACCCCTGGCCCGAGGCAAGCTTGCGGAAAGCATCCATCTCGGTGACAGGAACATATCCGGTAACCCAGGTAATCTGCTCGCCATCACCCATTGCAGCGGCTATCTCCTCAAAACGGGCCTGCTGTTCGGTACGACCAAGCCGCTGCCTGTATGCATCAAGGAAGCGCCCATCAGAAGCAAAGGTATCGTTGATGGTTGCCAACCGTTCCTTGCTGGTTGCAAGGTCGAGCTCAAGCTCGTCAAGCCCCTTCTCCGGCAGATGGAAACGGGTTGCGGGAACTGATGGAGGAAGTGCATCCCCCACCGTGGCAATCGTCTCCATTTTTCCCATTGAGGCAAGACGGACGTACTTGATCTCTTGGGGAATCAGGGAGAGTTCCTTCTTGCCCATCGTATAGAAACGGAGGTGAATCCCATGCATTGCAAGGTTGGAGACCTCGTCCGGGGTGAAGTTGCCCCAGCTGCGAAGTTGCTCGACCAGCATCCCTTCCTTGGCAATATGCTCCATGAGGTCCTTGCGCTCGCCCATCATACCCATCAGCTGTACCTGCATCCTATGGAACTCGTCGTCGGTGCAGGCAAGCTGCTCGACCGTTCCCTTCAGCTTCTGAGCTTTGGCTCGTTCGTCGGCACATTCCTTGATCAGGGACATTACCTTCTCGATGTTCTCCCGCTCATTGTGCAGTTCATCGATCGTGGTGGTTTGTACCCGCTCCCCAGAAATATGCATCAGGCCAGCCTTGCGGAGGCTACGGAGCATCTCCTTCTTGTCGTGTGCCTGGACGATGACAGACACTTTCTTCATCTTGACTATCATCAGGCAGGCTCCTTCACAAGCTTCTTCTTGGCAATCTTGCCCCTGACGACAGCTGCTGTCTGCTGGTCGCCCAGGTAGATCCCGATGCGCCGGATATTCTCCTTGGCTTCGGGAATCTTCACCTTTTCGAATAGGTTGACCCGTTGGCTCGTGGTACGAAGCTCACGCTCCAGCAGGGTGACCTGCTGCTCAAGGGTAGCGATCAGTGCATCGTAGCGAGCTACGTCGCGCAGGCTCTCGATTCCCTTGTCCACCCACAGGGGGTATTGGTCCAAGTCATAGACGATGGGCTTGAAAGTCAGTTCCTTGAACACAGGAATTGAAACACCGGCAATATTGCCACGTGCCTTCACCACCCTCTCGACCTGAACCAGGTTCTGAAGCTGCTTCCCAGCATCGAAGAACTCGTTCTCATGGTACACCCCTACCCACTGCTGCAGCCCTTCGACCACGGCCTGCTGTGCCTCGCGGTAGCGCTGCACTTCAGACTCGATCTGTCGAATGACCATCTGCAGCTGCTGTTTCTTCAGCTGCAGCGTGGGAAGATAGCGTTGGAACTGTTTAAGCTGGTCTTTCTGCTTCTTCTGTTCATTCTTCGTCAGTTTGACGGCCATGCAATCCTCCAACTCACCGAACGTTCTTCGGCCAATACTGCAGGATCAGATCACTCTTCAATCCAGTTTCATTGGGTTCGAAGCACTGAGCAAGGATCTCCCAACCAAGGTCGAGGGCCTGTTCCAACGGGATGTTGACCGACAAGTCCATCAACTCCTTCTCGAACAGCTCACCATATTTCAACAACTTCTCGTCCCATTCGGACATCTGGAAGCCCATCGACTTCTTTTCCAGGGACTCTTTATAGGCGCTGTACAGCTTGATCATGCCGTCCATCAGTGCACGGTGGTCAGGACGAGTATCCTTGTTGACCTGCTGCTTCAGGCGGGACAATGAGCCAAAGGGTTCGATGCGCCCACCCTTGAGGTAATACTGACCTTCTGTGATATACCCAGTGTTGTCCGGGACCGGGTGGGTCACGTCGTCGCCAGGCATCGTTGTGACTGCCAGGATGGTGACGGAACCTGCACCTTCGAAGTCAACTGCCTTCTCATAGCGGGAGGCCAATGCACTATAGAGGTCACCAGGATAGCCTCGGTTGGAAGGTACCTGGTCCATGGTAATGGCCATTTCCTTCATTGCGTCTGCAAAGTTGGTCATGTCGGTAAGGAGCACCAGCACCTTCTTGCCATCGATTGCAAAGCGTTCTGCGACTGCGAGGGCCATGTCGGGAACCAGCATGCATTCTACTGTCGGGTCACTGGCAGTATGGATGAACATGATGGTCCTGCTCATTGCACCACTTTTTTCAAGGGTCTCCTTGAAGAAGAGGTAGTCGTCGTATTTCAAGCCCATTCCACCGAGGATGATCAGGTCGACTTCCGCCTGCATGGCAATGCGCGCCAGCAACTGGTTGTAGGGTTCACCGGATACGGAGAAGATAGGAAGCTTCTGGCTCTCGACAAGCGTATTGAACACGTCGATCATCGGGATACCAGTCCTGATCATGTTGCGGGGGATGATTCTCTTGGCAGGGTTGACCGAGGGGCCACCGATGTCAATCATATTATCGGTGAGCACCGGTCCCTTGTCACGGGGAGCGCCACTGCCGGAGAACACGCGGCCAAGCAAGTCGTCGCTGTAGGAGACACGCATGGGGACTCCGAGGAAGCGGACCTGGTCCCCGGTGGAGATGCCCTGTGCACCTGCAAACACCTGCAAGGAGACCAAGTCCTTGTCGAGCTTGATGACGTTCGCATAGGAGTTGCCGTGTGCGGTAGTCACGATTGCAAGGTCACCGTTCTTGACCCCTTCGGCTCTGACGGTAATGACGTTGCCGACGATAGATTCAATCTTTGTATATACTTTCTGCATCATCACATCACCACCTTAGAAGAGCTTCTCAGCGGCCTTGTCATAGCCGATGGTCTTGCTGCGGTACAATTCGTTCAATTCATTCTCGATCATGGCAAAGCGTTCATCTGCCTGCTCCACGTTGTTCCAGTCAAGGAACTTCTGGCGTACTTCATTGAAGAACAGGCGGACGGCTTTCTTGTCCTCGAGGTTGTAGATTGCCCCAAGGATCCTGAACAGCAGGTCGAACGTGTGGCGCTGGCGCTCGGGTACGACCGATGAGTCAACTGGGTCAAAGGAGTTCTGCTGCAGGTATACGCTATCGAGCAACTCACCCTTTTGGTAGACCACATAGTCCTCGACGGAAGTTCCTTCTTCACCGACGACCTTCATCATCTGGTTGATCTCGGCACTCCTGAAGAGGATGGCGCGGGCATATTCGACCTTGTCGGAATCGATGATCCCCTGGTATTTGGACCATGACTCCATGGGGTCGATTGCGGGATACTTACGGGCGTCTGAGCGTTCGCGCGACAGTCCATGGAATGCACCTACAACCTTCAAAGTTGCCTGGGTCACCGGTTCCTCGAAGTTGCCGCCTGCGGGGCTGACAGTTCCTCCGATCGTGACCGAACCAACTGCTCCACCTTTGAGGCGCACTTTGCCAGCACGTTCATAGAATTCGGCGATACGGCTTTCCAGGTAGGCTGGGAATGCCTCTTCACCCGGGATTTCTTCCAGGCGTCCGCTCATCTCACGCATGGCCTGTGCCCAGCGGCTTGTGGAGTCTGCGAGAAGCAGGACGTCCAAGCCCATCTGGCGGTAATACTCAGCCATGGTTACTGCGGTATATACAGAAGCTTCACGCGCTGCAACGGGCATCGAAGATGTGTTGCAGATGATGATCGTCCGTTCCATCAGGGACCTGCCGGTACGGGGGTCGATCAGCTCGGGGAACTCCTTGAGCACTTCAACGACTTCGCCAGCGCGTTCACCACAAGCTGCAATGATGACGATGTCGACCGCTGCATTGCGGCTTGTCAGGTGCTGCAGGACCGTCTTGCCAGCGCCAAAGGGTCCGGGCACACAATATGTACCACCCTTGGCTACGGGAAGGAAGGTGTCGATGATACGGACTTTGGTAACCATCGTCTCATCGGGGCGCATGCGCTCCTCATAGTTCGTGATAGCCTTCTTGACAGGCCAGGAGAACACCATCGTCACCTGCTTCTCATTTCCCTTGGGGTCCTTGAGGACAGCAATGACGTCACGGACATTGTATGTCCCTTCGGCCTTGATCGAGACAACTGTCCAAGGTACGTCTGCAAAGGAGAACGGCACCATGATCTTGTGGGTGAACAACCCCTCGGGCACTGTTCCCAGGGTATCGGCAGGACGGACGACATCGCCGGCTTTGACAACCGGTGTGAACTTCCAGTCCTGGTTGGGAATTGGGTCGAGGTAGACGCCACGCTGGAGGAAGAAGCCACACTGAGCCGCAAGCTCGGGAAGTGGGTTCTGAAGTCCGTCATAGATCTGCGTAAGAAGTCCAGGCCCCAGTTCAACGCTGAGCATCTCCTGGGTAAACTCTACTTTGTCACCTACGGCGACGCCGTTGGTCATCTCGAACACCTGCAGGCTTGCAGTGTTGCCGTTGACGCGGATGACTTCACTCTTGAGGCGGGTATCGCCAACGAGGATGTACCCTACTTCGTTCTTGGAGATGGCGTCGTCAAACTCCACCGTTACCATGTTCCCGTTGACGCCGGTTACATGTCCTGTTTTATTTACCATATCTACTCTCCACTAAATACTCTGAATTTTACTCTGCAGGTTCGAGAACAGGTGCTTGAACTCCGTGTTTCCTGCCTGCTGGGCGAAGCGTCCACGCCTTTCAAGGATTTGCAGCTTTACTGCATACGCCATCAACGCCGTCATGTCGAACGTATGAAGCCCAGCCTGCTCATCAAGGAAGTCCCAATACAAGCGCATGAGCATCAGCTCCCCCTGCAGGGGATCGGGTGCATTGAGCGCCGACCGTACGGTCTCGATAATCCTATATTCCTTGTCTCCGGTGTTCCGATATCGATCGCCAACGATGTCCAGCTTGCGCGCACGCTGATCACTCAGCTCCTTGGCTACCATGGTCCGGTACGAGACCCATGCTGCCAGGAATGAGTTGTGGGGCACCGGCTTGCCAGTGTCGGCGAGGGTTGCTGCCTCCAGCAAGGCCATATGGTGTGGTCCAACATTGCCCTTGCACGCCTGCAGGAATTGGTCAAAGCTCATCGGTGCTTCGGCGTCATACCGCAGGGTCGGCAACGAAGCCACCAGATAATAATAGGAAGCCACTGGGATACTCCTTATTTGGAAGCCGGGACAAAGACGAGCTGTGCAATCGCAGGGCTCAGGAACGGCTCCATCATGGAGGCAATCTCCTCGGCACTGAAGTCATAGAAACCAGAACCATCCTTGTCTGCGATCCTGAATCCGGTGTCGACGCCGACTACGGGCCTGATCACCAAACCAGCCTTGACCTCGGCTGCAAGCTTGGCCTGCAAGCTGGAAGCGAGGGACTTGAATTGCGGTTCGGAGAGCTCGATAGCCTTCTTGGAGGAATCGGAACCGTCGGAAGTCACAACCTTTGCAATGAGGTCGACCAACTGCTTCGAGTCAAGTGAATCATGGACAGCCTTCTGCAACAGCCTATCCATCTGTGCGGATATGACGTTTTTCAGCGAAAGCTCCACGTCGCGGGCAGCCTGCTGCAACGACGCACGGGCACTCTGGTCACGGACATCGATGTCCTTCTTTGCATCTTCGACAATCTTGGTTGCTTCTTTCTTAGCCGTCGCGACTATTTCAGCAGCCTGATCTTTTGCATCCGCAATGATTTGAGCGGACTTCTTCGATGCTTCGTCAATGCCATCACGCTTGATTGACTCGACCAAATCTTGAATCTGTAGTTCCATTTGCGTTCCTACCTTATGAAGATGAAAGAAAAACGTATATGCCGCATACATGGAGTCGATATTTGAAATATCCAACAACATGATATCTCATATACATATATCAAATGACCGCTATCTCAGCGCATGAGCATGTATATACCCAAGGACGATTCACGACCAGATGTACTATACACTGAAATGATGAAAGCTTCAAACGGTTTGTTGCACCAACTTCGACATTATTCCTTGAAGACAGGAAATAAATACAAAACTCACAAATCCAGAAACCTCCACATTCATTGACCTCACCCTACCAGAACGATAGTATATCTGCCATGAATACAATCTCCCAGCCCCAAGCAGGCATCCTCTGCATCAGGAACCTCACGACAGACCGGTGCCTGCTGGTATCCTCCTCTGACATGGAATCCGATGCAGTGAGACAACGCTTTGACCTCGATCTTGGCATGCACCAGTGTCCAGCCCTCCAGGATGACTATGCATCCATTGGGCTGGAGCTGTTCATGATAGATCCTATTGCAACGTTGCAAGCGGATGACGACCTGCAAAACCTCTACCGCACGACACGCCACTCGTTGGCAGAGCAAGGAATTCAATTCTACGACTGAATCGCAACAGAGCTTCTGTTCCTGTCCCCTCCAAAGGGGAACACCATGGAACACATGAATATCATTGCTACAAAGCTGCTGTCGGCGGAAGGGACACCACCACTGAAGAGCAGAAGGGAATTGGATGTCTTTCTCGATTGCCTCGGAACCATCTTGGCAGAATCAGATGCATATCTTGTCGAGTATTGCCTTGCCCAGCATGAGGCAACGCTGTTCTTCGCATTGAAGCGGGGCAAGCACGCATGCACGCTCGTCCGCAAGACCATGGAGGAACTGCAGCGCAGGAGTGCCACGATGCACCGCACCTACCACGTCACCCATTGCCAGGCCCACGCACCTTCAGCGTTCCTGCAGCAGCTGCAGCAGGCGTACGAGCAACTTTGCACGCTCCCCTACGGCACGTATAGAAGCGGGCTGCAGGATAGGAGGCGTTCTACCAAAAGCAGTATGGACAGTCCCCTCTCCCGCTCATTCTTGAACCTCATGTTTCCATGTTGGTCGGAGCATGACATCCTCACGCCGGTACGCCCATCACGGGGAGAAAAAGAAATAGCCCCCCATGCCAGCAGCACAGAGGGGCCTTGGTCGTTCCGTGCCCTATCTGGCGCGGTCTGAGGCAATGAGGTTGCGAAGTGCCTGCACCGCAACCTCTATGGCAGATTCCGTATCGTGGAACTTGGGGTTGTCCATCCCAAGCGCCTCACGCTCTTGGTTTCCGACTACAAAGAATTCGCTTCCACAACGAGCCCCCAGACGTGAGGCCACCACGAACAAGGCAGCGCTCTCCATCTCCGAGGCAAGGACACCCAGGCGCTTCCACGCCTCCCACTTGTTCTGCAGCTCATACGAGACTGGCATGACCGAAGGATCATGCTGCCCATAGAAAGAGTCCTTGCACTGCACGATGCCCAGGTGATGCCGTTTGTCCAACTGCTGTGCAGCCTGCTTGATCGCAGTCACCACATCATAGTTCGCAACTGCAGGGAATTCGATCGGGGCATATTCGCGGGAGGTACCCTCCATGCGAACGGCACCAGTTGCGATGACGACATCTCCACCCATCACATCCAATGCGATACCACCGCAAGTACCCATGCGCAGGAAGGTGTCTGCACCACACTTGTACAGTTCCTCCATGGCAATCGACGCAGAGGGGCCACCGATGCCCGTCGAGGTGACGCTCACCTTCTCACCATCAAGGTAGCCGGTATAGGTCACGTACTCGCGGCTATCGGCCACGAACTGTGGATTGTCAAAGTATGATGCGATCTTCTCACAACGCTTGGGATCTCCGGGGAGAATCACATAGCGGCCAACGTCGCCTGGCTTGATATGCAAATGGTATTGGATACCGGTACCGTTCATATAATCGGACATAATTCCTCCTCATCCCTTGTAGGATGTGTATCTGTAAAAATACCATTTGACTGCGTGCCTGTCAAACTGAAGCATTTCCATTGTCCCCAACACCTCTGTTGATATATCATTTGGATTGAACAGGAGGGTGACAATGCTTGCTACCTTATATCTCGCAGGAGGGTGCTTTTGGGGACTCCAGGCATTCTTGGACTTGCTCCCAGGAATCGTCAGTACGGAAGTGGGCTATGCAAATGGCACGACAGCCAATCCCACCTACCAACAAGTCTGCACGGGCAACACAGGGTATGCCGAGACCGTCAAAGCCACCTATGAGACGGACATCCTCACCATGCAGAAGCTGCTGGATGCCTTCTTCATGGTCGTGGACCCCCTATCGGTTGACCAGCAAGGAAACGACAGGGGCAACCAATACCGCTCAGGCATTTTCTGCACCGACGGTGCGACCTTGCAGATAGCACAGGAGTATCTGTCACAGCTGCACAAGCGGCTGCATCGGCCAATTGCAACACAAGCTAGCATGCTGAGCTCCTATGTCCCTGCCGAGGAATACCACCA
>CAYXIH010000001.1:0-1850 GCA_964465155.1 uncultured Sphaerochaeta sp. | reverse complement strand
CATCTGGGACATGTGTTTGAGGATGGGCCCAAAGACCAAGGTGGCCTTCGGTATTGCATCAACGGAGCGGCGCTCCAGTTCATCCCAGCCTCCCACATGCAGGAAGCTGGGTACGGATACCTGTTGCGCCGTAAATAGCCTAATGCTTCTCATACCCCATGTCGGCCAACAATGACGCCAACACGGAGAAACGTTCGCCAAGCATCTCCCCTTCTTGCCCGATCACATCGGCAAAGAGCTTGATGTCGGTATCGATCATGGGGTTGTCCGTTGCCACCGCAACAGTCATGGCATCGCCTTGGAGGCCAACCCTGTCTACAACCGGATGCTCCTTGTCATAGTACCCGTCATACCGGTAGGCATCTTGGAAATACCTGCAGGTCCTGCAGACCAAGATGGCAAGGTCCAGCACTCGGTTGAGTGGCAGCTCCTCGCTCTGGCGTGACCATTTGTTGCCGGTGTGCCGCCACACCTTCGCCGAGATGTCCAGCACATCCCGTTCGTTCCATTGGGCAAGGCCCATCGACAGACCGACGGCATCCGAATGATATGCCTTCTTTCCATCTACATTCCCATAGTTCTCCACCACTATCACAGGCTTGTGCTTCAGCGTGGTAGGGATACGCATCTCTTGGTCGTCCATTGGGACCTCCTATTTACTCATTTAGTAAATTACTAAATTTATAAATTGTCAAGGACATCCCATGGCGCCAACAGAAACTGGCAATGTTATGTGAGATCTACGTAGGTTTTTCCCATTCCACCATCTTCGGGGAGGGCAAAGTGCCGTCCTGTGACAGCAGGCAACGAATCCAGGTATTGGCAAATCCCACGGGAGAGGATCCCATCACCATACCCATGGATGATCGAGAAAGAGCCAATGTCGTGGACAATGCAGGCTTCCACCTGCACGGCGACCTCCTGCAGTGCCTGCTCCAGGTTCATACCCCGCACATCGAGCGTCAACTTGGGACGGGGTGCCGAGCTCTGGTAGGACACTGAAACCCGCTGGGACTCCTGTCCCCGCTTGGGAAGGGAGAGTTCGCTCTCCTTGAGTGAGAACTTCATCGGCCCGATGGCGACGATCCACTTCCCCTTTCCATCGGCTCGGAGAATCCGGCCCTCACGCTTGGAGTTGCCGCACAGCACATCCATGTTCGGGGCAAAGACAATCTTCCCCACCTTGGCAAGTTCGGCGCGTGCGACTATCTGCTCTTTCTCATCCTGACGGCGGGCGGCCTCGGCCTCCTTCTCCTGCATCGAGGAGATGAACGCCTGTACTTTCTTGGTCTTCTCGCGGGTGATCTCCCCCTGGCGGAGGTCTGCAACCAGGTTCTCCAGCTCGCTCCTCTTTTGGGAGATGAACGAGCGCAGGTCACCCAGCTGTTCCTTGCGGACCAGATTCTCCTGCTGGTCGACCTTCAGCCGCTTGAGCTCCACTTCCTTCACCTGCTTCTGGAGATCCATGTACCGCTGCTGCAATTGCTGCTCACGTTCCTCGGCTTCAATCCTCCGCTGCTCAAGCCCCTTGATGATTACCGAGATCTGCACGCTCTCATCGCCAAGATACCCTTGGGCTGCGCGTATGACAGATTCGGGAAGATGCATCCGCTTTGCCGTATCAACGGCATGGCTCTCACCGGGCACCCCGCTGATCACATGGAACGTAGGGGCATGGGTCCGTTCATCAAATTCCATTGAAGCGTTGAGCACGTTTTCAGAGGCATATGCGTACTGCTTGAGCACACCGTGGTGGCTGGTCACCAACGTAAGGCGTGCATGCTGTACACTGTATTCCATCACGGCCCTGGCTATCGCAGCCCCTTCCACAGGATCGGTCCCGCTGCCCA